>JBBREP010000014.1:0-60559 GCA_038202885.1 Acidimicrobiia bacterium
CGCGAGGACGTTGACGAGGTGCTGTTTGCGCACGTACTCATCGCGGGGCGCGAGCGCGCGGCCTCGAGCCGTGGGGGTCACGGGCACCACCGAACCGTGGTGCGGGCTCGGAGTGCGGGTGACGAGCCGCGCCTGTTCCAATGTGTTGAGCTGACGGCTGACCGCGCCCGTATCCATCTGCGCGGCGCGCGCGATCTCAGCGACCGGCCGACCCTCGCCCGCGGCGACGGCGCGCAGCACACCCGCGGCCTGCTGCGACAGGTCGAGGCCCGCGGCCTCGACCATGCGGTCGGCAACCCTGCGGCTCGCCAGCAACCGCTGGAGGCTCCCGAGTCCGAGCGAGATCTGCGCTCGGGCCGCGTCCGAAGTGTGGTCCGCTGAGGTCGAGCTCGGGCTGGCGATAGCCGTACGGTACTGCTATAGTGTTGACTGAGTCAAGGCTTTGACGCCGGACTCGGCGCAAAGACCGTCATCCTTCGAAAGGACCGTCGCCATGCCCACCGCGACCGAAGAGCACTACACGATCATTTCCTCGGACTGCCACGCCGGGGGAAGTCACGAGATGTACCGCGAGTATCTCGACCCCGCGTACGTCGCGGACTTCGACGCCTGGCGCAACAAGTACAAGAACCCGTTTCGCGATCTCCAAGACGGCGGCCGGATCCGCAACTGGGACGACGAGCGCCGTATCGGCGACCTCGAGACCGACGGCATCGTCGGCGAGGTCATCTTTCCCAACACCGTTCCCCCGTTCTTCCCCAGCTTCGTGCTGTTCGCACGACCGCCGCGCGCCGACCAGTACGAGCTGCGCCTTGCCGGCATCCGCGCCCACAACCGCTGGCTCGCCGACTTTTGCGCGCGCCACCCCGAGCGTCGCGCCGGTATCGGTCAGATCTTTTTGAACGACGTCGACGACGCGCTCGCCGACATCAAGTTCATCGCCGAGAACGGCTTGCGCGGCGGCGTGCTGATCAGCGCGATTCCGCCCGACTGCGACTACATCAAGCCGCTCTACGACCCCATCTACGACCCGATCTGGCAAGCCTGTTCCGACTACGGCCTCCCGGTCAACGCGCACGGCGGCACCGGCGCGCCGAATTATGGCAAATACGCCGTCGCCGACCTGCTGTTCATCAACGAAGTGTCGTTCTACTCACAGCGCCCGTTCGTGCAGATGCTGCTATCGGGGGTGTTCGAACGCTTCCCGAACCTCCAGTTCGTGATGACCGAGCAGGGCTGCGCGTGGCTCGTGCCGATGCTGCGCCGCATGGACGCCACGCTCGAGACGATCCGCACGACCGGTCGCACGGGTGAGCTGCGCTATTCCGACGAGCACATCCTGCCGAAGTCGGCGAGCGAGTACTTCGCCCAGAACTGCTGGGTCGGCGTGAGCCAACCCGGTCCCGACGACGCGGCTGCACGGCACACGCTCGGCATCGACAAGTTCATGTGGGGCAGCGACTACCCCCACAACGAGGGCACGGCGCCGTTTACGCGTGAGCACTTGCGTCAACTGTTCTGCGACGCGCCGGTCGATGAGATGCGCAAGATCCTGTCGCAAAACGCGGCGCGCCTCTACAACTTCGACCTCGACGCGCTCGCGCCGTACGCCGCCAAGGCCGGCCCGACCGTGGCCGAACTCGCGCAGCCGCTGACCGAGCTGCCGGAGAACCCGAACGAGGCACTCATGAAGGCCGTTCGCAACCTCTAAGGCTCCTCGACAACTTTCTTGGCGCGGCTTGGTGCGACGCGCGGCGGCTCGCCCGGCATCTTCGGATACACGGGCGGCCACGGCGCGTCCACCAAGCCGTTCGCGCGATCGCGGGCAACGAGTTCGAGCAGCGGTGCCAAGGACTGCGACTCGGCCGCGGGGTCGGCCCATGGGTCGCCGAGCGCGGCAACGCGTGCCGGCACGACGTCCATCGTCAATGCGTTCGGGTCGACGTCGTCGAGCTCGGACCACGCGAACGGCGTCGACACTTGCCCGCCGGGGCGCGGCCGAACCGTCCAGGCCGCAAAGACCGTCTTGTGCGGCGCGTTCTGGTTGAAGTCGACGAACACACGTCGCCCCCGTTCTTCTTTCCACCATGCCGCCGTGATGAGGTCGGGCCGGCGGCGTTCAAGCTCGCGCGCCACCGCGACCGCGGCGTCGCGCACGTCGTACGACGACCACTGCAGCGCAAGCCGCACATAGATGTGGATGCCGTTGCGTCCCGTCGTCTTGGCCAGCCCAACGATTCCCAGCTCGTTGAACAACTCATGGGTGAGCCGTGCTGCTGCGCGCAGCTCGTCGAACGTGACGCCCGGTGTCGGATCCAGGTCGATGCGTAGCTCGTCAGCAAACTCGGGTGTGGCCGCGTGGTACGGCCACGCGTGGAACCCGAGGCATCCGAGGTTGACGGCCCAACACACATGCGCAATGTCGGTGAGCACGAGTGCCTGCGACGTGGTGCCGTTCGGCGTGCTCACCACCGTGCGGTCCAACCAGTCGGGCGCGGTGTCGGGCACGCGCTTTTGGAAGAACGACTTTCCCGACGCACCATCGGGGTAACGCTCCAGCAACACTGGCCGCCCGCCGAGCGCCCGCAGCAGCGGTTCGGACACCTGCTGGTAGTACGCAATGAGATCGCGCTTCGTGGCGCCCGTCTCAGCGAAGAACACCTTGTCGGGACTCGAGATCTTCACCTCGTGGCCGTCGATCAACATGATCTCGTGCACGCCGCGGGCCATGGCGCGCACGCTAACAACCGCGCGCTTATCCGAGCGTGAACGCAATCTTTGCTGAGCCTTGGCTGGTCCGCCTGGAGCGCGATTCGTATCCTGAACACAAGCCTGGTTGCACCACCCGGATGCCCCTGACGCCCACATCGTCACGAGGCACCGAGTTCTCCGCCCAGCCCGACCTCGTGGCGCACCCCACCCGCCTCGCGGTCGCAGTTGCCGAGGAGTTGCCCCTCCTTCTGGCGCTGTGTGATGGGGGCCACCACGGTGGCCCCCATCGCTTTTACTTGGGGTTGCTCGGGTACTTGGGGTTGCTCGGGCTACGCCCGGGTCCGGGAGGGCCGGCAAACGCCTGCGCGATCTGCATCCACTGTGTCGCGCCCGGTCCGTGGACCACGAGGTCCGTGTCGGCAATGTTGACGCGCTGGGTCACGACCAAGCAGAACTCGACGGCCTCGCCGCGCACCACGTCGAGCGCGTCGTTCGGACCCCACGACCACTGCTCGCCCATCGGTCCCGACAATTCCACCAGCACGTCCGCTCCTGGTTCGAGCCCGCGCTGGGCAAAGCTGAATCCTCGAGTGCGCACACCGAGGTAGGCCACGTGTTGGATCGCCGCGGTCGGGGCGTGCTCCACTCCAAGCGCATCGGCGACGTCTTGACCGTGGGCCCACGTCTCCATGATCCGCGCCGTGATCGCCGACGTCGCGCTCATGTCGGGGCCGTACCAGGGCAGGCGCAGCGACGGATCCGCGACCGCGAACGCGCCAACCAGACGGCTGCGGGCGCTTCGAAACCACGCCAACAGATCTTGTGGCGTGCGCGCACGGTTCGCCGCGGCGATACGCGCGGTGAAGCCATCGACATCGGCGATCGCCTCGGCCCGACTCGCCACGAACGCCTGCGGATCGGTGGCCGCCAGCGTGGCCATGTCATCGAAGTAGGCGAGGTGACTCACCTGGTCGGCGATCGTCCAGCCGTCGGCCGGCGTCGAGTGCTGCCACTGCACGTCTGGCAGGGTGGCGATCATCGCCTCGAACCCGATCGTCTCGGCCGCGAGGTCGGTGAGGAGCGAATCCATGGGGATGGCCATCAGCGAGTTCCTTTCGTCGCGTCTTCCGTCGCATCGTCGCGCACGGGTTCGACCACCACGAGCACCGCGCCCGTTTCGACCTGGCCCCCGAGCACCACCCGCAGCTCGCGCACCACGCCGTCGTGCGGCGCGCGCACCGCGTGTTCCATCTTCATGGCCTCGAGCACCACAAGCACGCTGCCAGAATGCACATGATCGCCGACAGCCGCGCCGACCTGCACGACGGTCCCCGGCAGCGGCGAGCGCAACGAACCCTGGGCGACGGTTGCCGCTGCGCTCGGAAACCGGGACGCCACCATGAGGTGCGAGGCTCCGAGCACACTGTCGACGAACAGCTCATCGTCGTGCTGCGCCAGCGTGTAGCGACGCAGTACTTCGTCGATCACCACGTCGGCCGTGATCGTTCCGGCGGCGACGGTGACATCCACCACGATCGCCTCGCGTGCAACATCGTCAACGCTTCGCACCTGCCAGACGCCGTCGCGCCGGCGTCGGAACTCCAGCGCGCAGTCGAGGTTGCCGCGGTACTCGACGTGCTGCCAGCCCGCGCCCACGTTGCGATACCCGTACGGGACGCCAGCGAGATGGGGCGAAGCGCCAGCCACGGCTCGCATGATCGTTGCGGCGAGCGCGTGGACCAGGTGCGAGGACTGCTCGACGAGCGAGGCGCCGAGCGCCACAGGGTCATGACGTTCGTAGAACGCGGTGTCGATTTCACCGGCGACGAACTCGAAATGCTCCAGCGTGCGCACGAGCAGGTCGCGGTTCGTGACCACGCCGTGCACACGCGCGCGGCGCAACGCCTGGGCGAGCCGGGCGACCGCTTCGGCGCGGGTGGGTGCCCACGTGATCACCTTGGCGAGCATGGCGTCGTAATAGGTGGTGACGGCGTCGCCCGACGTGTAGCCGCCGTCGACCCGCACGCGCACACGCGCAGCCTCGCTGCGATCCTCAACGGGGTAGGCCGGCGCGTCGGGCGCCGCGCCGAGCTCGACGGTGCGCAGGCGGCCGCTCGTGGGCAAGAAGCCTCCAGGGACGTCTTCGGCGTAGAGGCGGGCTTCGACCGCGTGACCGTGGCGGCGAGGCTCCAGTGCATCGGGCGGAAGGGGCGCGCCCGTCGCCACCTCGAGCTGGAGGCGTACCAGATCAAGGCCGGTGATCATCTCGGTGACGGGGTGTTCCACTTGCAGGCGCGTGTTCACTTCGAGAAAGAAGAACTCCTTCGTGGGAGCCAGGATGAACTCCACCGTGCCCGCGCCCACATAACCAATCGCTCGGGCCGCGGCAACGGCGGTGGCACCCAAGCGTGCGCGCAACTCGGCGTCGACGGCCGCTGACGGCGCCTCTTCGATCACCTTTTGGTGGCGACGCTGAATGGAGCACTCGCGCTCGAACAGATGCACGACGTTGCCGTGGTGATCGGCGAACACCTGCACTTCGACGTGGCGCGGCGCACTGACGTAGCGCTCGAGGAACACCAGACCATCGCCGAATGCGGCTGCGGCCTCGCGCTGGGCCGACGCGACGGCGGCGACGAGGTCGGTGGGGCTCGCAACGATCCGCATCCCGCGGCCGCCGCCACCAAACGCGGCCTTCACGAGCAGTGGGTACCCCACCTGCTGGCCCGCGTGCAGCAGTTCCACGTCGTCGGTGCCCGCGCCAACCTTCGCGCCAGGGAGCACCGGCACGCCCGCGGCGGCCATACGCGTCTTGGCCTCGACCTTGTTGCCCATCGCATCGATCGCCGCGACGGGTGGTCCCACGAACGTGATTCCCGCATCAGCACACGCCGCCGCGAAGCCGGCGTGCTCCGACAAAAAGCCGTAGCCCGGGTGCACCGCGTCGGCGCCGCTGCGCTGTACCGCGCCGAGCACCGCGCCGACGTGCAAGTACGTGTCGGACGCGCTGACCCCCGGGAGGTGCACGGCTTCGTCAGCGCTACGCACGTGCAGTGCGCCGGCATCGGCGTCGGAATAGAGCGCGACCGTCGCGATCGACATCGTGCGCGCGGTGCGTGCGACACGGCACGCGATCTCGCCACGGTTGGCGATCAGCAATTTGGTGATAGGGCGCCCGTGCACCGGATCGGTCATGGTCACATCCGGAAGACGCCGAAGCCGCGGCGTCCCTCGACGGTGTTGGAGTGCACGGCCGAGAGCGCGATCCCGAGCACGGTACGAGTGTCGCGCGGGTCGATGATGCCGTCGTCGTAGACCTTGCCGCTGTTGAAGAAGGCGTGCGACTCGCGCTCGATCTGTTCCTCCACGGCTCGCCGATTGCGCTCGTCGGCTTCCTCGTCGAACGGTTTGCCCTGCGACTCGGCCGATTGACGGGCCACGATCGACAGCACGCCGGCCAATTGCTGGGGCCCCATCACGGCCATCTTCGAGTTTGGCCACGCGAACAAGAACCGCGGACCATACGCGCGTCCGCACATCCCGTAATTGCCGGCGCCGTAGGAGGCGCCCATGATCACGGTGAGGTGGGGCACGGTGCTGTTCGTGACCGCGTTGATCATCTTGGCCCCATCCTTGATGATGCCGGCTTGCTCGTAGTCCTTGCCGACCATGTAGCCGGTGCAGTTCTGGAGGAACAACAGCGGAACGTCGGTCTGATTGGCGAGCAGGATGAACTCGGTCGCCTTCTTGGCTTCCTCCATGAACAGCACGCCGCGCGCGTTGGCGAGGATGCCGACCGGAAAGCCGTGAATCGATGCCCAACCCGTGGTGAGGCTCGTGCCGTAGGTGGGTTTGTACTGCGAAAAGCGCGAGCCGTCGACGATCCGTGCGATGACGTCGAGCGGGTCGAACGGTACGCGCAGGTCGACCGATGCGATGCCGGCGAGCTCTTCGGCGTCGTAGCACGGTGCGTCGGCGGGCCGGGTCGGTCCAGGTCCGAGCTTGCGCCAGTGCAGGTTTGCCATGATCTCGGGCCCGATTCGCAGGCAATCGTGTTCATCGAGCGCGAAATAATCGGAGAGTCCCGACACCCGCGAATGCATTTCGGCGCCGCCGAGTGACTCGTCGTCGGAATCCTCACCCGTGGCCATCTTCACGAGCGGGGGCCCGCCGAGGAACACCTTGGCGCGACCGTCGACCAGCACGGCGTGATCGCACATCCCAGGAACGTACGCGCCCCCGGCGGTCGAGTTGCCGAACACGAGCGCCACCGTGGGAATGCCGAGCGCCGACAGTTCGGTGAGATCGCGAAAGATCTGGCCGGCCGGCACGAACAGGTCGGCTTGGGTCACCAAGTCGGCGCCGCCCGACTCGACGAGATTCACCACCGGCAGCCGGTTGAGTTTCGCGATCTCAAGGGCGCGCAGGTTCTTCTTCAGCGTGTACGGGTTCATCGTGCCGCCGCGCACAGTCGGGTCGTGCGCGATCACGACGCACTCGATGCCCTCGACCACACCGATGCCCGTCACAATGCTGGCGCCCACGTGGAACGACGAGCCCCACGCCGCGAGCGACGACAACTCGAGGAACGGCGAGCCGGGATCGACGAGTAACTCGACGCGCTCGCGGGCTGTCAGCTTGCCCCGCGCCCGGTGACGGGCCACGTAGGCCTCGCCCCCACCGGCCAGCGCCTTGTCGACCTCGACGTCGTGCTGGGCGAGCAGTTCCAGCATCGCGGCCCGGTTCGCAAGGAACGCAACGCTGCGCGGATCGATGCTCGACGACAGCACGGTCATGCCTGTATGTTATTCGCCAATCACATTGCTCGCGCACATCCGGAGCAGCGACATGAAAGCGCACACAATCGATCTCACCCTGCGGTGGCGAAGGCAGCGCAGGAGCGAACGAGCGAGATGCGTGACGAGCCACTCGCCGCGCCGGACGAAGTAGGCGCAATAGAGATGGATTTCTCCTTGAATGACGATCACGAATTGCTGCGTGCGGCGGTTCGGGATCTGGCGGCCGGTTTTGGCCACGACTACTACGCCGATGTCACGCGCCGTGGCGAACGACCCGACGCGCTGTGGCAGGCCGTGGCCGATCACGGGTTCCTCGGTGTGCACCTCCCCGAGGCCTACGGCGGCGGCGGCGCCGGGATCAGCGAGCTCGCGATCGTGTGCGAGGAGCTCGCCGCCCAGGGCTGTCCGCTCCTGCTCATCCTCGTGTCGGCCGCGATCTCGGCCGAGGTGATCGCCAAGTTCGGCGACGACGCCCAACGGTCGCGCTATCTCCCAGGCCTCGCGACGGGCACCAAGATGGTCTTCGCGATCACCGAGCCCGACGCCGGTTCGAACAGCCACCGCATCTCCACAACGGCGACGCGCGACGGCGAGGTCTACCGCGTGCGCGGCACCAAGACCTACATCTCCGGCGTCGATGAAGCGCCGCACGCCCTCGTCGTGTGCCGCACCGGCTATCACGAGGCCCACGATCGCGCCCGCCTCTCGCTGTTCGTCATCGATACCGACGCCCCCGGGCTCACCTCCACGCTGATCCCGGTCGAGATCCAAAGCCCCGAGAAGCAGTTCCAGCTGTTCTTCGACGACGTCGAGGTGCCGGCCGACCGGCTCATCGGCGTCGAAGGTGAAGGACTGCGCCAGGTATTCGAGGGACTCAACCCCGAGCGCATCATGAGCGCAACGATCTGCAACGGCGTCGGGCGCTATGCGCTGGCCCGCGCGTCGCAATACGCGATCGATCGTGCCGTATGGGGCACGCCGATCGGCGCGCACCAGGGAATCGCGCACCCACTCGCTACGGCGAAGATCGAACTCGAACTCGCCCGTCTGATGACCGACAAGGCTGCGTGGCTGCACGACCACGGTACCGATCGTGTCGCCGCGGGCGAGGCGGCGAACATGGCGAAGTTCGCGTCGGCCGATGCCGGCATGCGTTGCCTCGATCAGGCGATCCAGACCCACGGCGGCAACGGGCTCGCGTCGGAGTATGGCCTCGCCGACATGTGGGGCATCGTCCGCCTGTTGCGCATCGCGCCGGTGAGCCGCGAGATGGTCCTCAACTTCGTGGCGTCACAGTCGCTCGGTCTGCCCAAGTCATACTGAGATGTTGCCGCCAACAACCGAACGTGGGCGACGCACCCGGGGAGCTTTGCTCGATGCGACGGCCGAGCTCGTGGCCGAGCGGGGTTTCCACGCGGTGGGCATCGCCGACATCGGGGCTGCGGCCGGTGTGAGCGGCTCCGCGATCTATCGACATTTCCGCACCAAAGACGACCTGCTCGTAGCCGTGTTCGAGCGCGTCGTCGACGGGCTGCTCATCGGCGCTCGTACCCACGTCGCCGGTGACGCCGAACCCTGGGCCGTGCTCGACGTTCTTGTTCGTGCCCATGTGGCGTTCGCGTTGGAGCACAGCACCGTGATCAAGGTGTACGACCAAGAGGCGCACAACCTGCCCGCCGACCAGCGCCGGCGCGTGCGCCGGCAACAGCGCGCGTACGCCGAGCTGTGGACGACGGCCATCGGTGCGGCGCGCCCTGATCTATCGCCGGCGGCCGCGGCCGCCGCGGCCCATGCGGCGTTCGGCCTCATCAACTCGGTCGCCGACTACGAACGACGCCGAGCACCCGCCGATGTCGGCGAACTCCTGCGCACGATGGCGCTGGCCGCGCTCGGGGCGCGGTAGTTCGATCAACCGGCGGTCACGCCACCGTCGGTCGACACGATCGAGCCGTGCATGTTGCGGTTGTCGTCGCTCGCGAGGTGAGCGAAGAGCGCAGCGATCTCCTCGGGCTCGGCCCCGCCACGAAAACCGATGTAGGGCTTGACCAACTCGAAGTCGACGTCATCGGGGAACCGCACGCCCTTCACGAGGTTCGTCTTCACGCCTGCCGGCGCGATGGCGTTGACGCGCAGCCCGGTCTTCACGTATTCCATCGCCAGGCTCCGGGTGAGCTGCACCACCGCGCCTTTGCTCATCGCGTACGCCGCGTTGTAGGCCATGCCCATCAAGCCCGCGTTCGACGCGATGTTGATGATGCAACCCGATCGAGCAAGCAAGTGCGGGATCGCGGCCTGCGCCATGAAGACGCAGCCATCGACATTGACCGCCATGACGTTGCGGTATTCCGCGACCGTCATCTCGGTAAAGTGCGCCATCAACACGATGCCGGCCACGTTGCCGAGTACGTCGAGGCCGCCGAATTCGCGCACGGCCCGGTCCACCGCCGCGCGACATGCCTCGTGGTCGGTGACGTCGGCCGTCTCGGCGACGACCGTACTGCTGCCGCCCGCGGCCAACGCCGCTGTCTCAGCTACCGCGTCGGCGCTCACATCGAGTGCCAACACGTTGGCGCCTTCGCTCGCGAGCCGCAGCACTGTCGAGCGACCGATCCCCGATCCGGCGCCGGTGATCAGCGCGACCTTCCCGTCGAATCGCTGGAGTCGTGGTGTCGTCATACGAGCCGACAGTACCTCCGGCCGTCGGGTAACAATCTCGTCGTGAGTACCTTCGACCACTTGCTCGCGCCCGGCCGCATCGGTTCGCTGGAGTTGCGCAACCGCATCCTCATGGCACCGATGGGCGAAGAACTCGCCGAGCTCGACGGCACGGTCGGTGATCGCCAGCTCGCGTACGTGGAAGCGCGCGCCGCGGGCGGCGCGGCGCTCGTGTCGCTCGGCTCGGTCGCTGTCGCATGGCCACGAGGCACCGCGAACGAATGCCAGAACGGCTTGTCCGACGACAGCTTCGAAGCCGGCGTCCGTGCCCTCGCCGACGCCGCGCACCGCCACGGCGCCAAGTTGGCGCTCCAGCTCACGCACATGGGCAAGGTCGCCCGCAACGACATCGCCACCGGACGTGCGATGTCGGTGCCGTCGATGCCGTCGCGACCGACCTTCGATCCGTTGATGGCCATGATGACGCCGGCCGAACTCGACGCGTCGATCGCGCCGATGATCGGCCCCACGGCGAAGGTCTCGTTTCACGAGATGACGTTCGACGACATCGCCACGCTCGTTGGTGAGTTCGCCGCCGCGGCCGCGCGCGCCGCCGCATGGGGCGTCGACGCCATCGAGTTACACGCCGGCCACGGCTATCTCATCGACGAGTTCCTCTCCCCCGCTTCGAACCATCGCACCGACAACTACGGCGGCAGCCTCGCATCTCGGGCGCGCCTGTTGCTCGAGGTGATCGGGGCGATCCGAGCGGCTGTCGGGCGAGACTTCCCGATGTGGGCGCGCATGAACGCGCATGAGTACTTCACCGACGGCGGCGAGACGCTCGACGACGCGATTGGCGTCGCGCTCCTCGCCATCGACGCAGGACTCGACGCCATCCATGTGTCGGCGTACGGCGATCCCAACGTTGCCATCAGCTTCACCGAGTCGCACACCCCACATGAACCCGGACATCTCGTTGCGTTCGCGCGCGCGATGAAGCAGGCTGTGAATGTTCCCGTCATCGCGGTCGGGCGCATCGAGCCCGAACTGGCCGACACACTCATCGCCGAAGGCGCGTGCGATTTCGTGGCGATGGGTCGCAAGCTCCTCGCCGACCCTGCACTGCCGAACAAGCTCGCCGCCGATGTGCGCGACGACGTGCGCCCGTGCATCTATCACTACCGCTGCATCTCGAACATCTTTGTGCGCAAGGGTGTCGAGTGCGTGTCGAACCCCATGGTGGGTCGCGAACATTCACTCGCGATCACGCCGGCGTCGTCACCGCGTCGCGTGGTGGTCGTCGGCGGCGGCCCGGCCGGCATGGAAGCGGCGCGGATCGCGGCGCTGCGCGGTCACGACGTTGTCCTGCTCGAAGCCAACGAGCACCTCGGTGGTCGTTACGTGTTGGCGGCGCGCACCTACACACCCAACAATGAGCTGCTGGCGTGGCTCATCCGACAGGTCGATCAACTCGGCGTCGACGTTCGCCTCAGCACCGTCGCCACGGCCGACGCCATCACCGCGCTCGCGCCCGAGGCGGTGATCGACGCGACGGGCGGCCGCTGGACGAAGCCCGCCATCGACGGCATCGAACTCGCGCACGTGCGCGACCTCGCCGCGTGTCGTTCCTGGGTGATCGACGGCACGCCCCTTGCCGGCGAACACGTCGTGGTACTCGGCGGCGGCCGTGCGGGCTGTGGCCTGGCCGATCTCGCGCGCGGCCAAGGGCACACCGTCACCGTCGTCGAAGCATCGAACGTGTTCGCGGTGCAGTTCGGTCTTCCCGGGCGCTGGCGCTACGTGCACGAGCTGCGCGAGTCAGGGATCACGCTTGTCGGGGATGCGACTGTCACCTATATCGACAGCGGTGCCGTCCACTACGACGTCGCCGGTGCGTCGCACACGGTGCCAGCCGACACGGTCATCGCCGTCTCACAGGTCGAGGCGAATCGAGCCCTTGCGGACCAGCTCGCGACGATCACCCCGTCGATCGAGCTCCACCGCATCGGCGACTGCACCGGCCCCCGCTACGTCGAAGGCGCCCTGCTCGACGCCACAACGGTGGCCGTCAGCCTGTAGGACCGCACAGCGCGACACGCGCTGCCGCGGCAGCGCCCGAACCATCGACCATCGGACTCGAGTGGTGCACCGACTTCGCGAAGGGCTGCTAGCGCCGGCGCTAGCACCTGCGCTAGCGCAACTTTTTCGGTCATGTCACCGACGCACTGCCCCGAGGTCAACCGGTGACCAGTGGCCCCTCACGAGCGCCGGGCGAAGTAGTCGCCCGAGACAGGCGGTTACTCGCCGCCCTTTTGGACGTAGCTGCGCACGAACTCTTCGGCGTTGGTCTCGAGCACCGAATCGATCTCGTCGAGCAGATCGTCGAGCTCCTCTTTGATCTTTTCGCCTTGCTTGGCCGGGGCTGCGACCTCTTCGACGGTTTCCTCGCGCGCCTTGGGTGCCGGCTTCTGCTTGCGTTCACGTTCGGGCATCGTGCGACCTCCTCCGTCGGCTCGTGGGGACTGGCCCCAGGTGGACCGGCTCTGGTGTTGCTGTGTTCGTTGCCTGGTATCTCCGGTATACGCCTTCTCGGGCGTTCCAAGGTGGATCGGTCCGAGAAATCGTGTTCTTTATCGGTCAAACGGCACTACCTCTGACCCTAGGTCGAGAGGCGCTCCACCAACTGTCGCGGTGTCGTGCACTCGTTGAAAAGGGCCTCCGTGTGCATTTTGCTACCACGGGTCGGTTCCATCATCGGGATTCTTCGCAGGGGGTCGGTACCCACGTCGAGGATCACGCTGTCCCAGTTCGCGGCCACCACCGACTCAGCCCAGCGGGCCAGGACCGTCCCTCGGAAATAGGCCCTGGTCGTCGGCGGTGGGGTGACCGTGGCGTCCTCCACATCGGCGTCGTCGAGGAGCCGCTCGATCTTGCCGGCGGCCACGAGCTTCTCGTACAGCGACCGCTCGGGACGCACGTCGTGATACTGGATATCGAGCAGGGCCAGCTTGGCGTCGTCCCACTCGAGGTTGTCGCGCTCGGCGTAGGCCGCCAGCAAACGCCGCTTCGTGATCCAGTCGAGCACGCCGTCGAGACGGTCGGGGTCGGTCTCCAACGCGCCGAGTGTGGCTTCCCAACGGTCGAGCACGACGCCACCCAGTTCGTCGCCGCCACAGTGTTCGAGGCCGCGCTCCTCGGCGTATTTGCGGGCGCTGCGCAGGAACTCCCACTGCAGTTCGAGCGCGGTGGCCGAGGTGCCGTCGGCCAGCCCGATGACGGTTCGCAGCGTGGGGTCGTGCGACACCTGGCGCATCGCCGGCACGGGCGAGGTGAGCGAAAGGTCTTTGTCGAGGAAGCCGTCTTCGATCATGCACAACACGATCGATGTGGTGCCGACCTTGAGGAACGTGCTCACTTCGCAGAGGTTCGCGTCGCCGACGATCACGTGCAGCCGGCGGTAACGCTGCGGGTCGGCGTGCGGTTCATCGCGCGTGTTGACGATCGGGCGCTTCAGCGTGGTTTCGAGGCCCACTTCTTCCTCGAAGAAGTCGGCGCGCTGGCTGATCTGGTACTCGCAGCGTTCGGCACCATTCTCAGCGCCCACCTTGCCGGCCCCGCACACGATCTGGCGCGTCACGAACCACGGGATCAGGGTGCGCACGAGCGCACCGAATGGCACCGCCCGATCGACGAGGTAGTTCTCGTGGCAGCCGTAGCTGTTGCCCTTGCCGTCGGAGTTGTTCTTGTACACGACGATCTCTTGGCCCTGGGGCAAGAGGCGTCGAGCCGCGGTCATCGAACGGGCGAGGATGCGCTCGCCAGCCTTGTCGTACAGCACCGTCTGCATCGCGTCGGAGCACTCCGGGGCCGAGTACTCCGGGTGCGCGTGGTCGACGTAATAGCGCGCACCGTTGGTGAGCACCGCGTTGACAAGGTGCGTCTCTATGTCGGGCGGTTGCGCGCCGTCACGGGCGAAGCCTCGGGCGTCGCGGCCGGGCTGTTCGTCGTCGAAATCCCACCCGACCCGCCGCTGATCGACAAAGCCGTTGATCAGCAGGCTCGACGCGAGCACCGGGTTCGGATCGGGCGCGCCGCGCAACACGACGCCGTACTCGGTCTCGATGCCACAAATCTTCGGTATCGCCACGACGGCGAGGTTAGGCCCTTGGCGCGTACCGCCCGATCGGGTTCGGCGTGGTCGAGCGCGCCCCTACGGTCCGCCCGCTACACCGAAGATGTGTCGTTCCAACGCTCGCCACGTCGCACCGCCGATCGCACCCGGACCAGACGCGCACACGCCTGGAGCCATTTCCACGAGCGACACGCCGGACTTGTGGAGTTCCGCGTACGAACGCCACGCGCCGGTCGCGGCTGCTGCTTCGACCGCCGTCACGAGACTGGGGGTCGCCGACAGCCGACAGCCGTCGACGATCACTACGTTCGTGACCGTTGCCGGCAGCCTGGCCCGGAAGCCGTCGAGACGCGCAAACGAGTCGCGGATCCATTCGGGCGACCCCGCGGCGATGACGCGGGTTCCTTCGAGGCGATTGCCACGGTCTCGGTCCTCGATCGTGATGGCGACGGTGCCCGGCCGAAACGCGTGCACGACATCGATGAGCAAGCCCGGCGCGAAGGCACAGCGTGTCGACGGGTTGAACCGGTCACCTGCCAGCTTGACCGGCCCGGACGCGACGCCGCAGCCGCCAACTCCCACGCCCTCGGCCAACAGCTTGCCATGGCGGTATGCGCCTCCTGGAGTGGCATGCTCGATGGCGTTCGCCACATCGCCACCCACCACCAGCACACGCTGGGTGCCCTTCGGTGCCGACGCCGCGGCCTTGGCGTAACTCTTCAGCACATCGTTCCAACTCACCGCACCGCTCGCCGGAGTCGGGCCCGGGTCGATCGCGAAGGTGCCGACGAGCACACACCCGACCGCGGCCAGCATGGCCACCCACGGCCAACGCCGGCGCACCGCGGCTTTGAGAAACGGCCGCTCGATCAACTTCCACGACACGAACGCGGCGGTTCCCGTAGCAAGTAGCCGCACGATGAACAGCGGTACCGCCGATAGGTGCGTGCGCGACTCGTCGAACCAGGCGATCATCGGTGGGTCGTAGAGATAGATGCCGTACGACACGACGCCAACCGCGACAAGCGGACGGGTGCTGAGCACCCGGCGGAGCCCGCCGGCGCCGGGCTGGGTCGCTGCGACGATCACCATGGCCGATGCCAGCGCGACAAGGAGCAATCCACCGCGAAAGACATTGGCGTCGGTGGGCCGCCACGTGGCAAAGGCCCAGAGCAACACGGCCGAACCCGCGAAGCCGCCCGCTTCGATGGCCCGAAGGGCTCGCGGGCCGACGACGCGACCACGAATGGCGAGCAGGATCGCAAGGCCGGCGCCCACAAGCAGCGCCTGCCCGCGCGTGACCGTCGACAAATACGCGCGGCTGTCGAGCGGCGCAAACACGTGCGCCGTCCAGAGCGCGGATGCCACCGTCAGGGCGCCGACCCCGGCCAGGAGCGGCGCCGTCGGCTTGCGCACGCGAGCGATGACGAGACTGAGCACGATCGGCCACACGAGATACCACTGTTCTTCGATCGCGAGCGACCAGGTGTGACTCACGAGCGAGGTCCGGCGACCGATCATGTGCCAGTTCTCGAAGTACAGCAGTGTTGGCACGATCGATGATCGAACCTCATGTTGCTGCGACGACGTCGCCACGAGCAGTGCGTACGCGATGACGACAGCCAGCATCGCGAGCAGCGCGGGGAAGAGCCGACGGGCCCGACGGACCCAGAACGCGGCGAGGTTGATGCGGCCAGTACTCGATCGCTCCAGGAGCAACAGCGACGTGATCAAGTAGCCCGAGAGCACGAAGAACACGTCGACACCGAGAAACCCACCGCGACCAAGATGGTCCGAAGTCAGCCCGATCCCGTGATAGAGCACGACCGCCGACACTGCGACGGCACGGAGCCCGTTCAGCGCGGGTTCGTAGGGCAGCGAAGCGCGGCCAGCGTCGGGCCGGGCGGCCGCTGGAGCGTCGGGTTGCGTCGTACCTTGTACCGTCACGCCATCGCCGACCACGCTGGTCACTGTCGCAGGCGCGACATTGACGTCACAAGTGCTGCGTTACAAGTACTGGCCCGTCGTGACCTTTTCGATCTGGCGACCGCCGCGGTGCTCGTCGTCCTTGGCCACGATCGTGCGCACGTAGACGATGCGCTCGCCCTTCTTGCCCGAGATCTTGGCCCAGTCGTCGGGGTTCGTGGTGTTCGGCAAGTCTTCGTGCTCGCGGAATTCCTGCTTGATCGAGTCGAGCAGATCCTGGGTACAGATACCGGTGGCACCGCCGGCGATCGCACGTTTGATCGACAGCTTCTTCGCACGCCGCACGATGTTCTCGATCATCGCGCCCGACGCGAAGTCCTTGAAGAACAGCACTTCCTTATCGCCGTTCTGATACGTGACTTCGAGGAACTTGTTGTCGTCGCCGGTCTCGTACATCGCGTCGACTGCGTCGTCGATCATCGTGCGCACCGCGACCGCACGATCGTTGCGCGCCTTTTTCAGCTCGTCGTTCGCGATCGGAAGGTGCAATGCGAGGTAGCGACCGAAGATCTGGCGCGCCGACACCGAATCGGGGCGTTCGATCTTGATCTTCACGTCGAGGCGGCCGGGACGCAGGATCGCCGGGTCGATGAGATCTTCGCGGTTCGACGCGCCGATCACGATGACGTTGCGCAACGCCTCGACACCGTCGATCTCGGCGAGCAACTGCGGCACGATCGTGCTCTCGATGTCGGAGCTGATGCCGGTACCGCGCGTGCGGAACAGCGAGTCCATCTCGTCGAAGAACACGATGACGGGGTTGCCCTCTTCACTCTTTTCGCGCGCCCGCTCGAAGATGAGGCGGATCTGGCGTTCGGTTTCGCCGACGTACTTGTTGAGCAGCTCGGGGCCCTTCACGTTGATGAAGTAGCTGCGCGCGTTCTTGTTGCCGGTCTTTTCGGCGACCCGTTTGGCGAGTGAGTTCGCGACCGCCTTGGCGATGAGCGTCTTGCCGCAACCGGGAGGGCCGTAGAGCAGGATCCCCTTCGGCGGCTCGAGTTCATGTTCGTGAAACAGATCGCCGAACAGGTAGGGCAATTCGATGGCGTCTTTGATCTGTTCGATCTGATCGTCGAGGCCGCCCACGTCGTCGTAGCTGACGTCGGGCACCTCTTCGAGCACGAGTTCTTCGACTTCGGGACGCGGCACCTTCTCGACGAGCAGCCCGGCACGCGCGTCCATCAAGACGTGGTCGCCGGCGCGCAGCGGCACGCCTTGGAGGGAGGCGCCGAGTTCGGCCACGCGCTCCTCGTCGGCGCGGCCGAGAATGAGGGCGCGGGTGCCGTCCTCCATCAGTTCCTTGAAGGTGACGACCTCGCCATGGCGTTCACCGGTGCGCACCAGCACGACGTTGAGCGACTCGTTGAGCACAACCTCGTCGCCGCGCGACATCTCCTCGGTCTGCAGCTCGGGGTGCATGCTGACGCGCATCTTGCGGCCGGCGCTGAACACGTCGACCGTGCCGTCGTCGTTCGTGGCGAGGTACGTGCCATAGGCGTTGGGCGGCATCGTGAGCTTTTCGACCTCTTCGCGCAGCGCCGCAATGTGCTCGCGCGCCTCTCGGAGGGTGGCCGACAGCTTCTCGTTCTGCGACATCGCCTGCTGGAGCTGACCTTTGGTCTCCAGCAACCGCTCCTCGAGCGTCCGCACCCGTTTGGGAGCGTCCTGGAGGCGGCGGCGCAGTACCAGCACTTCCTCTTCGAGATTGGCGATCTCGAGACGCAGTTCGGCGAGCGCCGCCTGATCGGCAGCCGTTCGCTCGTCGTCGCTCGGCATTCGGGCACCTCCTCGTCGCTCGGCGACCCTATCTCCGGTTCAGGCGCCCGTCGCGGCATCCGATACCGTGATCTATACACGAGGTCCACTGGGCCGTCGGGTAACTTCGCCGCCCGCGGGTACACCGCAGGAAAGCGTTGCGGAACAGCAAAGCCTCACCACCCTGATCGGTCGCCACGGCGGCCAGGCAAGCAAGTTCGCTACATACGCAGCCAGCATTCGACACCCAGCATTCGACACCCAGTAATTGACACCCAGTACAGCGACAAGACCGAGACAAAGCGAGGATCGCAGCATGAAGGTCTGGATCGACCAGGATCTCTGCACCGGCGACGGGCTCTGCGAGGAGATCGCGCCCGATGTCTTCACGCTCCTCGACGATGGCCTTGCCTACGTCAAGGAAGGCGACAAGGTCTTCTCCAACCCCGGCGGCGCCGAGGGCCTCGCGAACATCCCCGACGGCCAGCTCGACGGCGTCGTGGAATCCGCGGAGGAATGCCCCGGAGAGTGCATCTTCATCGAAGTCGAGTAACGCGTCGCGCCGTGGGCGCCGACGCCACGAACGCCGATCACAGCGAGCGCCTTTCGGGGCGCTCGTGTCGTGTCACACCGAAATGCAGCGACCCGTCGCGACCGCGGCGTGCGACACCGTGATGCCGCGCGCCGCATCGGTGATCTCCGACGGCGTCAGCGCGTAGGCCACCGGGGCGCGGTCGGGGTCGATCGCAAACGCGACCGCGACGACGCGGCCCCGACTGTCGACCACCGGCGCGCCGGAATCACCAGGTACGAGGCGCGCCGCGAGGGCGAGGAGGTGCCGCGAGTCGCGCCGGTCACGCCCGTAGATGTCGCGCCCGGTCGAGTCGATGAAACCCGAGGCGGCAAGGCGCGCCGGGGCGACGCGCAGCGGGCCGCCCCCTGGATGACCGAACACCGCAAGGTCGGCGGGCGCACGCGGCGACACGAACGACAGCGGCGGGCCGACACCACCACCACTGTCGATGCGCAGCACGGCGATGTCGCGCACCATGTCGAACAACACGACCGTCGCGCCGTGGCGCACGCCGGCCTGATCGATCACACTCGTCGTGGGCTCACCGGCGACGACGTGGGCGTTCGTCACGACGAGTCCTCGTCGCAGCACAAAGCCGGTTCCCTGCTGCAACTCCTGGCAGGCCGTGCCCGAGACTCGTACCACCGACGCCGCGACTCGCCGCAGCACCGCGGGCGCAAACCCGACCGATTCGGGTGGCGTACCGACCACAGGAGGATCGCCGGCCACGCCAACCGACGTGGGTCGCACCGTTGCATCGCCATCGTGCCAGCGCGCGATCGCGACTGCCGCGGCCGCGCCTGCGATGAGCACGACAGCCACGGCCACCAGCGTGCGCCGCCCAAGGCGCCGCGTGGCCTCGGCGCGATCGTCGGGCGTCCCGCCGTCGCCGTCGTCGTCGTTGTTTTCGCCGGCTTCGCTCACGCGTCGTCGGCCGGCACCGGGGCCAGCAAACGTGCCGAGGTGAGAAAGCCGGTGTGCGCGACCATCCGGTGATCGGGGCGCACCGATTGGCCTTCGATGTGCCAGCCCCGCTGGAGGATCTCCACCGTCTCGGCGAGGCCAAACGATGACTCTGCGAGCGCGGCGCGCAGCGTGGCGACCTGCGTGATCGTCGGCAGGTAGCTCAACAGGATGCCGCCGGGATGCAGCACCTTGGCGATGTGTTCAACTGCCTGCCAAGGTTCGGGGAGATCGAGCAACACGCGATCGATGTCGGTGGCGTCGATGCCCTCGTAGATATCGCGCACCTCGATGTCGAGGGGCACGTCGGTTCCCAGATACTGCTCGACGTTGCTGCGCGCGCGGTGTGCGAAATCGTCGCGGATCTCATAGCCGAGCACGTGACCGGCCGGGCCGACGGCGCGTAGCAGCGCCATCGTCAACGCGCCCGAACCCACGCCCGACTCGAGCACGCGCGCCCCGGGGAACACGTCGGCGAGCATCAGGATCGGCCCGAGGTCCTTGGGGTAGATCACCTGTGCGCCACGCGGCATCTCGAGGATGTAGTCCGACAACGTCGGGCGCAGCACGAGGAGTCGTTGGCCTTGTGATGTACGAGCGACGACACCCTCGTCGTTCCCGATGAGCGAATCGTGGAGCAGCACACCCGCGTGGGTATGGAACGACGCGCCCTCGGACAGCGTCAGGAGGTGGCGGCGCTTCTTGTTGTCGACGAGCAACACCCGCTCGCCGGGCTGAAGCGGTCGGCTCATGACGGCACCGTGATCACGACGCAACGCTACCGGGGTGACCGCCGATGTGATCAGCCCTGCTTCGCCGCGCGCGCGGTCTTGCGCCGCGATCGGCGCGACGACTTCGTCGCGCCCGTTGGGTCGTGTACCGACACCTCGAAACGGTCACCGGGGCGCATCGCCTGGCGCCACACGACCTCGGCCTTGGGGTTGGCCAGGCGCCGGATCACACGCACCGTTCCCGCCATGATGGCAACGATCATCCACGGCTGCGAACCCGCGAACCCGCGGCGCGTGCCTTCACGGAACAGCCGGTTGACGATCGACTCCACGACAGCGCCGCTGCTCAGATCCGGCGGATCTCGACGACGGGCACGCGCTTTTTGCCCCGCCGACGACCGAAGAGATAGGCGCCGATCACAAGCACTGCACCGACGGCAACGGCCGCAGCCGCACCGACGGACTTGGCCCGATCGACACCCTCTTCGACCGGACCGGCGAACTGTCGCAGCTTTTCTTCGATGTCGGTGCGCGTGATCCGCGACTTGGCGTCGCCGGGACGCGTGGGGTCGTTGGCGGGGCTCATGCCTGATCCTTCGTCGGGGTCGGCTTCTTTTTCGTCTGGCGCAGCGTCAGGACCGCGCCGAGCGCGAGCAGAACGAGCAGCACAAGGTAGGGGTAGGTCGTCGACCAACCCCGCTTGTGGAGCCAATCGGGGCCTTCGGTCTGGAGCATGCGTAGGAATCCAATGGCCACGAACACGACGCCGGTACCGAGCAGCAGGGCACCGCCGAGGGCCCAGCCGATGTAGCGACCGATGCCCTTGAGTGGGTCGATCGTTTCCTGTTTGGCGTACGAGACAACCAGGTCTTTCAGCTCTTGGATCTGTTCTTTGGGAGCCTTGTCGGCCACATCCACTCCGATCGGGTCCGGCGGGGCAGTCTGTTCGGCGTCGTCGCGAGTTGCAAGCTGTACCCCACCAGCGTGCTGCGCCACGTACGCCGACGGTTGGGAAGGCGTCAGGGGACGCGTCGATCGCGGTAGCGCGCGTCGAGCCAAAGATGTTCGAGGGCCCGCACCGCGCGCTGCGCGGTCGCGTAACACAGGCGGCCCGAGGCCCGCACGGCCGCCGCTCCCGCGTTGTCGGGATCGGCCACCGCGAGCTCGGTCGCGGTCAGGATCGGTTTGGCGGTCGCGGCGCTCACGTCGGCCGCTGCTTGGGCGAAGCGGGTGTCTTGGCGTTCGTGGTACGCCACGATGCGTTCCAGGCCATGGTCGGGGTAGAAGCGGCCGCGCCGCATCAGCGCGGCCTGATTCGATTGGATCCCGAGCCCGAGATAGACGATGGCATCGACGTCGGGGTGGCTCGCCACGAGTTCGAGCACTTCGGGGATCGTGTCGCGTGTCTCGCCGCCGGCGAGGTCGATGGGATTGTTGCGGCTCCAGCGCGGCGGCAGCTTGGTGTCGATCGACGCGCGCAGATCGTCGGGCAGTGCGACCAATTCGAGTGCGCTGCGGGTGATGGCGTCGGCGGTCACCACGCCCCAGCCGCCGGCGGTGGTGATGACGACCGTGCGCGGGCCGCGCGGTCGAGGTTGTGTCGCAAACGTTGCCGCGGCCTCGAACGCGTCCTCCACATCGACCGCCCGCGTCACGCCGGCCTGGCGGAGCATCCCGTCGAAGACCCGTTCGTCGGACGCCAGGCTTCCCGTGTGGCTCGCGGCAGCGCGCTGGCCGCCGCTCGTCACGCCGCCCTTCAACAGCACGAGCGGCTTTTTCGCCGTGATGCGCCGAAGTCGTTCGAACAACGCGCGCCCGTCGGTGACGCCTTCCATGTAGGCGAGTCCGACCGCGGTGTTCGGGTCGTCGGCGTAGAACTCGAGGTAATCAGCCACGCCGACCGCGGCCGCATTGCCCGCACTCACGGCCCGACTCACGCCCACGCCGGTTTGGTGGGCCAGGTTCATGAAGCTCGACACGAAGTTGCCGGATTGGCTGGCAATACCGATACGACCGGCGGGTGGATACGGAGCCACGATCTGGGCGCACAGGTGCGCCGGCGTGCTCACCACGCCCTGCCCGTTGGGACCGGCAAGCAAGATGCCGAGCTCGGCTGCGAGCGCGACGAGTTCGTTCTCGGCGACCTTGCCTTCGGGACCGGCCTCGCCGTAGCCCGCGCTCGTCACGAACGCAGCGCGTATGCCCTTGCGTGCACACGCGCGGAGCAGGCCGGGGTTCGCGGCGGCGGGTGTGCAGACGAAGACGAGGTCGTACGTGTCGTCGGCAAGCGCGTCGATGTCGGTTGCGGTCTCGATGCCCAGGACCGTGCCACCGTCGCGGTTCGTCGCCGCCACCGCACCGGCGTAGCCCGACGCGAGGATGTTGTGCAGCGCGACGAACCCGAACTTGCCCGGATGGCTCGACGCGCCCGCGACCACCACACCCTTCGGATCGAAGAGCGCTTCGAACTGCGCGGGCGTATAGCTGGGCGAGTACGTGGTCGAGTCCGTCATGACGCCAGCTCCACGAGCGCGTCGACCGCGATCGGTCGGCCGTCGACCGGAGACACCACGAGCGGGTTGAGGTCGATGCTGCGCACGCGCTCGTCGTCGGCCGCGAGCTTCGACAGCCCGAGGAGCACCGCGGCGAGGGCGTCGCGATCGACGGCGGGCTCACCCCGGAACGGCCCGAGGATCGCTTGACTCGAAAGATCGCCGATCATCTCCTGGGCGTCGAGCAGCGTGATCGGCACGACGCGGAACACCACGTCGGCGACGGCCTCGGCCAGCACACCACCAAGGCCGAGCATCACGCACGCACCGAACTGATCGTCGTGGACGACCCCAGCGATGAGCTCGCGCGAGCCGCGGACCATCGGCGCCACGAGGAGTTCGACCGCACCGTCTGCCGGCATGGCTTTGCCCAGGAGTGTGGTCGCGGCCTCGTGCACGCCCGCGTCGTCACGCAGGTTGAGCTGCACGAGCCCGCGTTCGGTCTTGTGCGCGATGGCGTCGCCGCACAGCTTCAGCACGACGGGGTACCCAATGTCGTGGGCCGCGGCGACCGCCTCGTCGGCACCGGCGACCGTGTGCTCGGCCAGCAGGGGCACGCCGTGCTGGGCGAGCAACGCCTTCGATGCGGCTTCGGACAGGGTGGGCACCGGCCGCAGCGTAGGTGGCGCGCCGCGTGAGGGCCCCAAGCGGCTCGATCGGATCGGAACCACGCGCGTCCGTCCCGTGGTCCCACCAGAAGGCAGAAAAGCGCGCTTTGCGTGGGACCACGGGGTGAGCCATCCGCCGCGCCCGCGCCGTCGAGCCGGCTCAGACGCGGCTGTTGCGGCCTTGCCAGTGTTCGTCGCGCAAGACGCGCTTGAGGAGCTTGCCGCTTTCGGTGCGCGGGAGTTGGTCGCGCACTTCCCAGGTACGCGGCCGCTTGTAGCTCGCCAGGCGCTCGGCGCAGAACGCTGCGAGTTCGTCGAGGTCGAGGGTCAGGCCTGCTTTGGCCTGCACGACCGCGTGGACGGCTTCGCCCCACTCGTCGTCGGGCACGCCGAACACCGCAGCGTCGAGCACCGCGGGATGGGCGTAGAGCACGGCTTCGATTTCGGCCGGGTAGATGTTGACGCCGCCCGAGATGATCATGTCCTTCTTGCGGTCGCAGATGTGTACGTAGCCCTCGTCGTCGACGTAGGCCACGTCGCCCACCGACTTCCACCCCAACGCTTCGTCGACCGCTGCTCCGTCCGCGGCCGGGTCGAGTTCGGTGAGTTGTTCGGCGGTCTTGTGGTAGCCGTCCATCGCCAGCGCGGTGCGCACGAACAACTCGCCCGGCGCACCCGGCGCCGCGACGGTGCCGTCGTCCTGCACGATCTTGATCTCGATGCCGCCGTAGGGCTTGCCGCACGAACCCGGTTTACGGAGTTGATCCTCGGGCCGCAGCACGGTGTCGACACCGAGTTCGGTCGAGCCGTACACCTCGAACAGGAACCCGTCACCGAGCTTCTCGATGACCTCGCATTTCAACGCATACGGCACGGGCGCGGCGTTGGCGATGAGGCAGCGCATCGACGACATGTCGGCCGCGGCCAGCAGCTCGTCGGGCTGCGACACGATGCGCTTCAACTGCGTCGGCGCGCTGAACGTGTTCGTCACGTGGTGCTCCCCCACCAGCCGCAACCACGCCACCGGGTCGAACTTGCGCAACACCACGATCGGGCGACCCAAGGTGTGGCTGAGCGACGCGAACGCGAGCGGGCCCGAGTGATAGAGCGGCCCCGTCGTGAGATGCACATCGTTGGGTTGGCCGATCCCGAGCTCGGCGAGCAGTGCGAACACGAGATTGCGATCGGTGCGGGTGCGCAGCGCCCCCTTCGGCTTGCCGGTCGTGCCGCTCGTGTAGATCATCTGCGCGCCGGCCTCGGCGGCATTCGACGGCGCCTCCGGCTCCGAGACCGAAGCGTCACGCAACAGGTCGTCCCAGGCGATCATCGCGTCGGGCACCGCGCCGCCGAACACGACCACCGTCGCCACCTTGGCGATCTGGGCCCGCACCTCCGCCAGCAGCGGGGCCTGCTCGGCATCGATGACAACGGTCGTGGCATCGGAGTTGTCGATCACGTAGGCCATCTCGTCGGCCGTGAAGCGGTACGACAACGGCACCGCGACCATGCCGAGCTTGCGGGCCGCGTGGATCGTGACGAGGACCTCCAACGAGTTCGGTCCACACCACACGAGCCGATCGCCGGCCTGGGCGCCCGACCCCAACAGCCCGTGCGCGCACTGGTTCACGAGCTCGTTGAGCACCCCGAAGGTGGTCGTCGAGGGCGGTGCGCCGCCGCTCGCGTCGACGATGAGCGCCACCGCATCCGGCGACGCCGACGCGTGCAGTGCGAGCACATCGAGAACCGCGTCCATCTTCGGTACGCCCATGTCGGTACTCTACGCACGATGTCGTGGCCGAGCGTGGGGAGCGTTGAGCGGCGCGCCGCGTGACCGATCCTTTGACCCCTGCGATCTCTGTCGTGATGCCGGCGTACAACGAAGCCGAGATCCTTGCCGACTCGGTGCGCGCCGTGGCGGCGCCGCTGCGCGCCCGCGGCGAAGACTTCGAGATGATCGTGGTCGAAAACGGCTCCACCGACAACACGCTCGCCATCGCACACGCGTTGTGCGCCGACTACCCGGAGCTGCGCGTGGCCCATCGGGCCGAAGCCGACTACGGCGCCGCGCTGCGCGCCGGCTTGCTCGACGCCCAGGGCGAGATCGTCGTCAACTTCGATTGCGACTACTACGACGTCGAGTTCCTCGGCCGCGCCGTCGCCCTGATCCGCGCCGCCGACGGCCCGGCCATCGTGGTCGGCTCGAAGCGCGCCCCGGGAGCGAGCGACCGCCGCGCGTGGCCTCGTCGCATCGTGACCGCAGTGTTCTCGACGATCCTGCGCCTCGGCTTCGGGCTCAAGGTCTCCGACACTCATGGCATGAAAGCGATGCGCCGCGCCGATGTGGTGGGTCCGGCGGCAACGTGCACGCTCGGACGCGACCTCTTCGACACCGAGCTGATCCTTCGGTCCGAACGCAGCGGACTGCGCACCGAAGAGATTCCCGTGTCGGTGGAAGAGCGCCGTCCGGCGCGCTCATCGATCGTGCGGCGCGTGCCGCGCACACTGGTCGGCCTGGTGCGGCTCCGGCGAGCACTCTGGCGCGCCCCAACCGCCCCCACTGCCCCCACTGCCCCATCGCCGTGACCACGCTCGTTGCCGGCGGCGCGTGGGTGCGCTTCGACGGCGTACGGATCGACGCGTGCGGCACCGGACTCCCGCCCGCATCCGCCTCGGCGGCCACTCACGCATCCACGCACGACCAGACCACCGAACTCGGCGATGCGTTGCTGTTCCCAGGGTTCGTCGACCTGCAGGTCAACGGCGTCGGCGCCGTCGATTTCGCGACGGCGCGCGACGCGCGTGCGATCGCAGGGGCGCTCGACACGATGACGGCGCACGGCACAACGGCATGCTTGCCCACCATCGTCACCGCAGCCCTCGACGACTACGACACGATGCTCGATCGCATCCGCGCGGCTCGCGATCTGGACGACGCGGCGGCGCGTTGCACGATCCTGGGCGTGCACCTCGAGGGCCCCTTCCTCGGTGGCGCGCCGGGCGCGCACCCCAAGCACTTGCTGCGCCCGGTCGAGATCGACTGGCTCGCGGCGCTGCTCGATCGTCACAGCGATCTCGTGCGCATGGTCACGCTCGCGCCCGAAGCCGATCCGGACCTCGCGGCGACGCGCCTGTTGCACGAACGGGGCGTGATCGTGGCGCTCGGACATTCGACGTGTTCCTACGCCGAGGCCGTGCGCGCGGCCGACGCAGGCGCGCGCGCCGTCACCCATCTCTTCAACGGGATGCGCGCGATGCACCACCGCGATCCGGGTCTCGCCGAAGCCGCGCTCGTCGACGACCGCCTCACTCCCAGCGTGATCGCCGACCTGCATCATGTGAGCGCGGCCTCGTTGCGACTCGCGCTCGCCGCCAAAGAGCGCGTCGTGCTTGTCACCGACGCCGTCGCGCCCGCAGCGGGGACGTCGGGCGGGCTCGAGATCGTCGAGCGCGACGGCGCGGTGTATCTCCCCGACGGCACCTTGGCCGGGTCGGTGATTCACATGGACGACGCGGTCCGCAATGTCGCCCGGCTCGCCATCCCGATGGAACGAGTGGCGAGGCTCGCGGCGACGAACGCCTGCGAGGTGCTCGGTGATCCCACACGCGGCCGCATCGAACCGGGCCGTCGCGCCGATCTCGTTGCGATCGACCCAACGAGTCTGAGCGTCGTCGGCGTCTGGCTCGCCGGGGCGCACGTCGCCTGAACCGAGACCGACCCGTGACCTGAACCGTCACGTTCTGGGCGATTCCTCCCGCGCCTGCGGCTGCGAGCTGCACCCACGCCGCGCGATGCGGCGCGGTAACGTCGCCGCGCATGCAGATCGTTGCCGCCATGTGGATCGACAACGTCGATTTCCGACGCGAGTTCGAAGGCGGGCCCACCAAGATCGACATCACCGGCGCTTATTTCTCGACCGTCGCCTCCTCGTTCCCGGCGCACCTCACGCCGCACCTCTTGGTCCTCCTGCGAGCCGAGAACGAAAGCGCGCGCAGCGGCACACTCGACGTGGCGTTCGTCCCTGACGACGGCGGCGACGAGGTCGGCCATCACCGCTCCCCGGTGACCGTCCAACCGCCGGGAAAGTTCTTCTACCAGCTCGTGCGGCCCGAATTGACGTTCGAGGCACCGGGCACGATCGAGGCCCGCTGCTCGATCCCCGAGACCGGTTCGACGGTGGTCACACCACTCTCGGTGATGATGTGACCCGTGTCGGGGCAATCGCGACCCATCGGTCTGGAATCGCCCAGCGCCGAGGGTGGCGGCAAGTCACCCTTCAGCGACGCTCCGTGGCCGTCGAAGCCTGAAGGGTCATGAGTCGCTACGCCGCCGCACTGTCCCAGCATCCGGCGGCCGTCGAAGCAGTCGCCGAATGCACTGGCCAGCTCCTCGACCGTCTCGACGGCATGCGCCCCGACGTCGTCGTGGTGTTCGCGAGCTCGCATCACACCGACGCGATCGCTGACATCGTCGATGTGCTGCACAAGCTCCTCGAACCCGAGACCTTGATCGGCACGACCGCGACGGCAATCGCAGGGCAGCGGCTCGAGGTCGAGCACGGCCCGGCGTTGTCGGTGTGGGCAGGATGTTTCGGTGGTGGCCGGGCGCGCACCGTGCGCCTCGACGCCGTCGAAGGCCCCGACGGTGTGCGCGTCGAAGGGTGGCCGGACGATCTCGCCGCCTCGGGCACGCTGCTGTTGCTCGCCGACCCCTTCACGTTTCCGACGAGCGACTTCCTCGAGCTCTGCAATCGCAAGGTCGCAGGGCTGACCGTGGTGGGCGGGCTCGCGTCCGCGGCGACGGCCCCCGGCGGCAACCGCCTCATGATCGACAACGAACGACACGACCGGGGCGCGGTCGGCGTACTCCTCGATGCTCGCGTCCCCGTGTGGACCGCGGTATCGCAGGGCTGTCGGCCGATTGGACATCCGTTCACGATCACGAGCGCCGCCCGCAATGTGGTGCATGAGCTCGGCGGGCGGACGGCGCTCGCACGCCTGCAGGAGATCGCCGCGTCCGTGGACGACGCCGATCGCGAATTGCTCGGCCGGGGTTTGCATGTCGGCATCGTCGTCGACGAGCACCGCGCCGACTTCACGCGCGGTGACTTTCTCGTCCGCAACGTCATCGGCGCCGACCCCGACCGTGGATCGCTCGCCATCGGCGAACTCGTCGAGATCGGACAAACCGTCCAGTTCCACGTGCGCGATGCGGCATCGGCCGACGAAGACCTGCGGATCGTCGCCGAGCACGCCTTTGGTGGCGCATCGCCGGCGCAGGCCGCGCTGATGTTCACGTGCAACGGGCGCGGCACCCACCTCTTCGGCCACCCGCATCACGACGCCGCGCTGCTCCAAGATCTCACCTGGGATTCGTTGCAGCTCGGCGGGATGTTCTGCGCCGGCGAGATCGGACCCGTCGGCGGACGAGCGTTCCTGCACGGCTTCACCGCAAGCCTCGCCGTCTTCGGCGACGAACCACGTTCGTAGGGCCCGTAGGCTGGGTACGCCGGCCCCCGAAAGGAACGCGATGGCGATCACACCTGAACTCGAGGCGCGTGCCGTGAACGTCGTGCGCGGACTGTCGATGGACGCGGTCCAGGCGGCCAACAGCGGCCACCCCGGCACGCCGATGGCGCTCGCACCACTGGCGCACGTGCTGTTCACGCGGATCATGCGCTACGACGCAGAGCACGCCGACTGGTTCGACCGTGATCGGTTCGTGTTGTCGAACGGCCACGCCTCGATGCTGCTCTACTCGATGCTGTACTTGTGCGGCTTCGGGCTCGAACTCGACGACCTGCGCGACTTCCGTCAGTGGGGCTCGCGCACGCCTGGCCACCCCGAGTACCGACACACCCGTGGTGTCGAGGTGACCACGGGGCCGCTCGGGCAGGGCATCGCCAACGCAGTGGGTTTCGCGCTCGCCGAGGAGCACCTGCGGGCGCGCTTTGGCGCCGATGCATGCGACCACAACGTGTTCGCCATCGCCGGCGACGGCTGCATGATGGAGGGCATCAGCCATGAGGCGGCCTCGCTCGCCGGTCACCTCGGTCTCGGCAAGCTCGTGCTCGTCTACGACGACAACCACATCACGATCGACGGTGTCACCGAACTCGCGTACAGCGACGACATCGTCAAGCGGTTCGACGCCTACGGCTGGCACGTCGTGCAACTCGGCGAGACCGCCAACGACCTCGACGCGCTCGAAGTCGGCCTGCGCGACGGCATCGCTGAACACGATCGTCCTACCCTCGTGGTATTGCGCAGCCACATCGGCTACCCGTCGCCGAAGGTCATCGACACGCCCGAAGCGCACGGCAACCCGCTCGGCGACGACGAGATCCGCGTCACCAAGGCGCTGCTCGGATTGCCGACCGAGGAGACGTTCTACGTGCCGGCCGACGTGCTCGCGATGTACCGCGCGGCCGGTCGGGCCGGCGCGACCATACGCATCGAGCGCGAGCACGCTCGCGCGAGCTGGGCCGCGGCCGACCCGCCGCGCGCCGCGGACCTCGAAGCCTGCATCGACGGTCGCGGCCTCGAAGGATGGAGCGCCAAGCTCCCGCGCTGGTCGCCGGGCGAGCAGGTCGCCACCCGCAACGCGAGTAAGGACGTACTCACGGCAATTTTCGATGTCGTGCCCGGACTCATCGGCGGTGGCGCCGACCTCACGGGCAACACCGGCACGTTGATCAAGAACGCGGGCGTGGTGACCACCGCCGACAAGGCGGGTCGCGTCGTGCACTTCGGCATCCGAGAACATGGGATGGGTTCGATCGCGAACGGCATGGCGTGCTCCGGCACCTTGCCGTTTGTGGGCACGTTCTTCGTCTTCTCCGATTACATGCGGCCGAGCGCGCGCCTCGCCGCGCTCGCCCGTTACAAGGTCGCGTTCGTGTGGACCCACGACTCGGTTGGTGTCGGCGAAGACGGCCCGACGCACCAACCGATCGAGCAGCTCGCGTCGTTGCGCGCCATGCCAGGGATGTCGTTGATCCGCCCGGCCGACGCCAACGAGACCGCGTACGCGTGGCGCTGCCACATCGACGGCGTCGGTCCGACCGCGCTCATACTGAGCCGCCAGAACCTGCCCGTACTCGACGGCACCGCCGAACGGGGCGCGGAGGGTGTGGCCAACGGTGCCTACGTACTGGTCGACGAACCCGATCCGCAACGACTCGACGTGGTGCTCATCGGCACCGGGTCGGAGGTCGCGCTGTGCGTCGAGGCGGCCGAGGCGTTGGCGGCTGAGGGCCGATCGGCGCGTGTGGTCTCGATGCCTTCATGGGATCGATTCGAGGCGAAGCCGGCCGAGTATCAGATGACGGTGTTACCGCCGGGCACACCGACGCTCGCAGTGGAAGCAGGCACCAGCATGGGCTGGTCGAAGTACGCCGACGACGTCGTGGCCATCGACCGCTTCGGCGCGTCGGCACCGGGCGACGTCGTCATGCGCGAGCTCGGCTTCACCGCAACGCACGTCGCCGATCGAGCACGCGCGCTGCTCGGGCTCATCGACAATGGAGGCACGACATGACCGAACATTCCGATGTCGCTCGGCTGATCGAGTTCGGCCAAAGTCCTTGGTACGACAACCTGACCCGAGCGCTGGCCGGTGGTGGGCTGCGCACACTGCTCGATCACGACGGCATCCGCGGCGTCACGTCGAACCCGACTATCTTCGAAAAGGCCATGGGTTCGGGCACCGACTACGACGAGCAGCTCGCGACGCTCAGCGAGATGCCCATTGCCGACGCGTACTGGGCCCTCGTCGTGGACGACGTGCGCGACGCGTGTGTGATCCTCGCCGGAGTACACCGCGACGCGGCCGGCGCCGACGGCTTCGTGTCGGTCGAGGTCTCGCCGGAACTCGCTCGCGACACGCACGCGACGATCACCCAGGCCAAGGAGCTGTGGGGCCGGATCGAACGACCGAACCTCATGATCAAGATCCCGGCCACCCTCGAAGGGCTCCCTGCGATCACCTCGGTGCTCGCCGCAGGCATCAACGTGAACGTCACGCTGATCTTCTCGCTGGACCGTTACCGGCAGGTGATGGACGCGCACGCCGCGGGCCTCGAACAGCTCGCAGCCAACGGCGGTGATCCGGCCACGGTGCACAGCGTCGCCTCGTTCTTCGTCAGCCGGGTCGACACCGAGACCGACAAACGTCTGCCCGAAGGTCACGCGTTGCGTGGCAAGGCCGCGGTCGCGAACGCCAAGCTCGCCTATGAGGCATTCCAAGCGCACGTGGCCACGCCACGCTGGCAGGCACTCGCGGCGAAGGGTGCGTCGGTGCAGCGTCCGTTGTGGGCGAGCACATCTACGAAGAACCCCGCCTACTCCCCCACGCTCTACGTCGACGAGCTCATCGGGCCCGACACGGTCAACACGCTCGCGCAGGCTTCGGTCGACGCGCTCCAGCACCACGATGGCCTCGTGGCCAACTCGGTGTGTGCCGACGTCGCAGGCGCACACGCGGTGATGGCGGGCCTCGCCACCGCGGGTGTCGACTTCGACGACGTGACTGCGACGTTGGAGCGCGAGGGCGTCGACTCGTTCGCCAAGAGCTACCGCGACGCCGTCGCCACGCTCGACGCCAAGCGCTCGTCGCTGTAGCGCTCCCCTTCCCCATTCCCGTCGCTGTCGTCGTCGGGGTCGCCTTCGATGTGGATATTCGGCAGGATCCGCGCGAGTCCACGCGGCAGCCACCAGTTGGCGTCACCGAGCAGCTCCATGGTCGCGGGCACGAGCACCATGCGCACGAGCGTCGCGTCGATGAAGATCGCGGCCGCGAGGCCCAAGCCGAATTCCTTGATGACCCGTTCACCACCGAGCACGAACGAACCGAACACGCACACCATGATTGCGGCCGCGGCCGTGATCACACGCGCCGTCTGCGCAAGTCCGTCGGCGACCGCTTCGGCGTTGTCGTGTGTACGGTCGAACTCTTCTTTGATGCGGCTCAACAAGAAGATCTCGTAGTCCATGCTGAGCCCGAAAATGACGGCGAACATCATCATCGGGATGAAGGCCTCGATCGGCCCCTTCTTACCGATGCCGATGATGCCAGCACCCCAGCCCCATTGGAAGACCGCAACGAGCAAGCCGTACGCGGCACCGATCGACAAGACGTTCATGATCACGGCCTTGAGCGGCACGACGAGCGAGCGGAACACGACCAGGAGCAACACGAACGACAGGCCGAGCACGACCAGCATGAACACCGGCAGATGCGACCCGAGGAAGCCGGACAAATCGGAGAACGTCGCGGTGCTACCGCCGATGTGAACGACGAGACCGGTTCCGGCCACCGCACCTGGGATCACGCCGCTTCGGAGATGGTCGATGAGCGTGACCGTCCTTTGGTCCTGAGGACCGGTCGACGGAAAGACCTGCATGACCGCCGCAGTGCCTGACGGGCCCAGCGCCGCGGGCGTCACTTCAGCAATACCGTCGACGCGAGCGATCGCATCGTGCAGGGCCGGCAGCGCCGCAGCCGCGCGAGCCGTGGGCACTTCTACGGCGACGAGCAACGGTGCGTTGAACCCGGGCCCGAAGCCGCGCGCGAGCAGGTCGTACGCGACGCGCGTGGTGTCGGTTGTGGGATTGTTACCCGCGTCGGAGCTGCCCAGTCTCATCGAGAACACTGGGAGGGCGACGATGACGAGGGCAACGAAACCGGCGCCGGCAAACATCCACGGCCGGCGTTGGATCAGGCGACTCCACCGGTACGCGACGGTCTGGCGACCACTGACGGTGCTGCGATGCGTCCATGGCAGCGCGAACTTGTCGATGTTCAGGCCGACGAAACCGAGCACGGCGGGCAGCAACGTGACCGAAGCCAACATCGTGAGTACAACGGCAAGCGATGCGCCGACGGCGAGCCCGCGTACAAACGACAGGCCCATCGCGAACATGCCGAGCAACGAGATCACGACCGTCGAACCCGCGAACACGACGGCCTTACCAGACGTCGTGACGGCCTTGACGATCGCGCGCTCGGGGTCGAGACCGGCGCGCAGCCCCTGGCGATAGCGCGTCACGATGAACAGCGCGTAGTCGATTCCCACGCCGATACCGATCATCGCCGCGAGGATGCTGGCGAAGGTCGGCATCGAAAACACGTTCGCGAGTAACGCGACACCCGCGAGCCCGACCCCGATGCCGAACAAGGCCGTGAGAATCGGCAGCCCCATCGCGAGCACCGACCCGAAGGCGATCAGCAGGATGACGATCGCCGCAAGAATGCCGACGATCTCGGTGCCACCCGGCGGCGTGCGGAGCTGGAACATCGTGCCCGACAGGGCCACGTCGAAGCCCGAGCCCTTGGCCGCCGCGGCGACGGCCTTGATCTGGGTCGCTGCGGTGGTCTTCAGCTGATCGATGTTCGCGTCAAAGTGAATCTGTGCGAACGCAATCGTGCCGTCGCGTGACACTTGACGGGCGCCCGCGGCGCTGTACGGGCTCGTCACCTCGACGACGTGCGGTACCCGAGCGATCCGGGCGAACAAGGCCTCGGCCCGAGCCCGCGTGGCGGCGTTCGCCACACCCGCGGGCGCGTCGATCACGACGTCGCCGGTCGCGCCCGACTGTGTCTTGAACCGCTCGGCCAACAAATTCTGGGCCCGCTGGGAGTCGCTCGCCGGGAGCTTGAAGCTCATCGATGAGGTGCCGCCCGCGACCGAGCCTGCAACCTGGCTCCCCACGAGCAGCACCACCCACACGACCAAGACGAGCCGCCGACGGCGGTAACACCAGTGCGCCAAGCGACCCAGCATCCGGCGGTTCCTTTCGTACCGGGGCCGCTGCGCCAGCCTGGCGGCCCCGTGCACAACCCTGAAGAGAATCATTGATTGTATCAAGCATGTATTCGCCGTATGCTTGGTTTCGACACCGGGGGAGGCACCGTGGAGGTCGTCGCTACGAGCGAGGTACGGCTCGCGGAACTCATGCTGGTGGTGCTCGACCAGTTCCGAGAACACACGCACGCCTGCATCGCGCAGTTCGATCTCTCGGCCCCACAGGCCGCTGCGTTGCTGCGCCTCGACCAGGCCTTGTCGCAACGTGAGCTCGCGTCCTGCCTCAAGTACGACGCGTCGAACATCACCGCGATCGTCGACTCACTCGCAGAGCGGGGGCTCGTCGAACGCCAGATCGACCCCAGCGATCGGCGCGTCCGCCGCCTCGTCGCGACCACCGAGGGAAACCGGGTGCTCGGGCTGCTGCGCGAGCGGTTGCTCGACGAGGCTCCCCTGTTCCAAACCCTCCGCGACGACGAGCGAGCGCAACTCCACGCGTTGCTCGCCAAGGCCGTCGGTGATCGCAAGCCCACGGCCTGGGTCGAGATGTTCCGCGGTCCCCGACGCTCCGAGTAACTGTCGCTCCGTACAGCGCCGCTTCCCCAGCAGGCCGCGATGGCAGCCGGACCGAGCGTCAGTCGTCGTTGAGGATCGTGCCCGTCGCGACCGCCCGGTCGATCTGATAGCCACCCTTCGGATTCGAGAGCGTGACCGCCAACGTGTCATCGGGCTCGGGGACAGTATCGCCATAGACCGTGACCGTCACCACCTTCGAGATGGCCGTCAGCCCGCTGAGCGCGCTTGGCGCGAACGTCAGCGTGCCGGCCTTCAGTCGGAAGTCGACGCCAGAGCCGGGCCCGGCCGCCCCGGTGGCGGTCCCCGCCGTGACCGCGTAGTGCATCGTCACCTTGGTCGCCGACGGCTGCGTCAGTGTCACGACAAATCGAAGCTGGCGCGTGCCTTTGTTGCCTTCGAGGGCGGACGCGTCGGCGATCGACACCCCGGGCGCTGCGACGAACGTGAACTGATCGGCTGCGCCCGTCGCGCTTGTCCCGCCGGCGGTCGTCACCGTGATGTCGACGGTGCCGGCCGCGGCCGGCGCCGCGACCGCCGTGATCGACGTGTCACTGTTCACGACGAAGCTCGCGGCAGCGGCGTTGCCGAAATCAACAGCCGTGGCACCCGTCAACCCAGTGCCGGTGAGCGCCACGCTCGTGCCGCCCGAGGCGGGGCCCGATGCGACCGACGCGCTCAGGAGCCGCGGTGGCGCGACGAAGCCAGGATCGAGGCTGAGGTATGCACGGTACGTGCAGTACGTCGTGTTGCCGACCGTGCAGGCCGCGGGCAGCACATTGATCGCGCTCAGCGCATTCGACACCTCGTTGCCCGAACTGTCGAATGCGGCCAATGCCGGGTCGAGGTTCGCCGGCGCGCCGCTCAGCGCAGCCGACGACGCAACCGCGCCGGTGAAGTCCCAGGTCACGGCGACCCACGCCGAATAGGTCGTCGAGCGATAGCCACCGCCGCGACCGCTTCCGCCGCAGCGCGTTTGCAAATACACGTCGCCAGTGGGCAAGCCGCTCGGCGTCTCGAAACCGGTCGCGAACGCCTGTTCCTGGATGCCACCGCACGAGTGACCCAGGACCGCGAACGCCGTTGACGCCGGTACGAGTAGCGACGTCGCCGTCGCCGCGTTCCCCGGCGCCGTGGTCGCGAACATGGTGGCCGCCGCCACGATGATGGACACCGTCATCTTTCGGAGCATGGTTCGATCCTTCTCCGTGCAGGCACCAATGAGCGTGACCCGTCACTATCGAGCCCGAGGCATCGTTCGTCAAGGCTCGTTCGGTGAAATCTCGGCCAAAGCCGACCGGGCGCGCTCAGTCGGCCATCGCGGTGCGGAAATGCTCGGCCAGATCCGCAACGGTCACATGCGTGTTGAGCCCACTCGGGTTCGGCATGACATAGCAACGCGCGCCGCCGAACTCGGACGATTGCCAACCGGCGCGAGCGCGCGGCGTCACCGCGATGCGATAGCCACTCAGTCCTGCGAACAGCACGGTGGTGGGTTGCAGCCATTGCACGAGCGCACGCACACGCTCGGTTCCCTCGCGGTATTCATCGGCGCTCAGTTCGCCCGCCCGCGCGGTCGCTCGCTTGACCAGATCGGTGAAACCCACACCGTGTGCTGCCAGCGCGTGGCGCGGATCACGGTCACGCGTGACGAGCCCAGCGTTGATCGCAGCAGGCCAGAACCGGTTACCAGACCGCGCAAAGCCAACACCGACATCGGCCGCATAGATCGAGGGATTCAGCCCGACCACGAGCATTCGCATGCCCGCTCCGACGACGTCGGCCAGCGAGCGCATCCGCGTCGCCTCCACGTCGAGCCATTCTTCGCCATCGTCGTGCACCGCGTCGAGAGCGAAACCCGCGCCTTCGACAACGCGCACGAGACGCTCGGGATTCCAGTAGCTGAAATGGCGTCCCGAGAACGGGTCGTCCCATCCCGGAGGAAGGTGGTCGGAGGTGACCCGCAAGTGCAGCGCCGCACCGACCGAAGACGCGCGGTGCAGCTCACCGAGTGCGAGCGGGACGCGTTCGTCGGCGACGTGCATCAAGCACTTGTGCGCCCAGATGCCACCGAACGCATTGGCTGCGAACGGGAGCGCTTCAAGATCATGCGCAGCGCGCAGCGCGTTTGGTGCATGGCCGGGTACCAGTGCAAGCATCGCCAACGCGGCATCGGTGGCCACAACCGGCGCGCCGAGGTGGTCGCTGTGCCAACCCGGTCCGCACGCCAAGTCGAGTCGTAGCGCACCCGGAGCGACGCGCCGCGCGAAGTCAGCTGCGATATCGAACGCTCCGGCACTACGCGCACGCTGCCATTCCTCGGCCCGCCGCTCGTACACATCCACCGTGGCGCGATCCACGCCCCTCTACTATCAGAGCCGTGACGAACGAGCACCTCCAGCTCGACGGCGCGGCGGTCATCGTCCTCGGAGCCACAGGTGACCTCGCGAACCGCAAGCTCTACCCCGCGCTCGCGAGCCTTGCCGCGCGCGGCCAGCTTCCCGAAAAGTTCTGCCTTGTGGGCGTGGCGCGCACCGAGTTGTCGGACGACGGCTTTCGTGACGAGGTCACCGCGTCGATCCAGAAGTGGCAGCCCAACGCCGTAGCCCCATTCGAGGCGGCCATCACGGCCCTCAAATACGTCACGGGCGCGTTCGACGACGCGCCGATGTGGCAGCACCTCGCGTCGGTGCTCGACGACTGCGATCGCAATCACGGCGCGGCCGGGAACCGCCTCTACTACCTGTCGACGCTGCCGCAGTTCTTTGAGCCCGTCATCACCGGTTTGAGCGCGGCGGGTCTCACCGCCGATCAACCGAACGGCGCGACTCGGGTCGTGATCGAAAAGCCGTTCGGCCACGACCTCGCGTCGGGTCGCGAACTGAACGAGTTCGTGCACCAGCACCTCGACGAACGCCAGATCTTCCGCATCGACCACTACCTCGGCAAAGAAACGGTCCAAAACGTGCTCGCGCTCCGCTTCGCGAACGCGATTTTCGAACCCATCTGGGATCGGCGCTACGTCGACAACGTGCAGATCACCGTGGCCGAGTCGATCGGCGTCGAGCATCGCGGCACGTTCTACGAGCAGGCCGGCACGATGCGCGACATCGTGCAGAACCACGCGTTGCAGGTGCTCTCCCTCGTCGCCATGGAGCCACCCGCGTCGTTCGAGGCCGACCCGGTACGCGACGAAAAAGTGAAGGTGCTGCGCGCCATCGAGCGCTTCCATCCGTTCGACGTGCCGCTCGCCGTCGCGCGCGGGCAATACGCGCCCGGCCTCGTCGACGGCGTGGCGGTCGAGGGCTATCGCGACGAGGAGGGCGTGGCGCCCGACAGCGCCACCGAGACCTACGTGGCGATGCGGCTCGCGATCGACAACTGGCGTTGGGCCGGCGTGCCGTTCTACCTGCGGGCGGGCAAGCGGCTCGCCAAGCGAACGACCGAGGTCGCGCTGTGTTTCAAGCAGGTGCCGCACCTCGCGCTGCCCACGAGCGCGGTCGATTCGATCGAACCCAACACGCTCGTGTTGCGCATCCAGCCCGACGAGGGTGTTCGCCTCGAGTTCGGCGCCAAGGTGCCGGGCAGCGGTTTCGCGGTGCGCACCGTCGGCCTCGATTTCTCGTTCCGGGATGGCTTTCGTGAGGTCGCGCCAGAGGCGTACGAGCGGCTCCTGCTCGATGCCTTGCACGGCGACGCCACGCTGTTCATTCGAGAAGACGAAGTCGACACGGCGTGGCAGATCGTGCAGCCGATCCTCGACGCCATCGGCGCGGGATCGCTGCCGGTGCATTCCTACCCCGCGGGCACGTGGGGTCCGGGTGCGGCCGACGCCATTCTCGACGCCCGCTTCGACCATTGGCGCAACCCCTGAGAGACGCCACTGGGGCGGGCACTAGCGTGCCCGTCATGCTCACCGCTTCGGAGTTCCGGGAGCTCATCACCACGCCCACCGACGTGATCATGGCTGGCGCGGCCACGATCCGCGACGCCGCGTTTGGCGATCGGGTGACGTTCTCGCCCAAGGTGTTTATCCCGTTGACCATGCTGTGCCGCGACCGCTGCGGCTACTGCACGTTCGCCAAAGCCCCGGCGCGCATCACCTCGCCGTACCTCACGCCCGACGAGGTTCTGTCGATCGCGAGGAGCGGCGCGGCAATGGGTTGCCACGAAGCGCTGTTCACGCTCGGCGAAGCGCCCGAGGCCCGCTACCCGCAAGCCTCAGGGTGGCTCGCCGAACGCGGCTACGCCGACACCGTCGCGTACCTCGTGGCCATGGCCGAGCTGGTCGTCACCGAGACGGGCCTCCTGCCGCACGCGAACCCGGGCGCGCTCGACGAAGACCAGCTACGCGCGTTGCGGCGCTGGTCGCCGAGCCAAGGGATGATGCTCGAGACGCTCGCCGACCGCTTGAGCGAGCCCGGCGGCCCGCATCACCGCGCCCCAGACAAGACCGCGGCCCGGCGCCTGGCCACGCTCGACGCTGCGGGCCGCGCGCACGTGCCCTACACAACGGGGATTCTCGTGGGCATCGGCGAGACGCGCGCGGAACGGATCGACGCGCTCGTCGCGATCGCCAACTCGCACCTTGCGCACGGCCACGTGCAAGAGGTGATCGTGCAGAACTTCTTGCCGAAGCCGGCCACCACGATGCGCAATGCACCACCGTGTGACCGCGACGAATTCCTCTGGACCATCGCCGCGGCTCGGACCGTGTTGCCGGCGTCGGTGCATCTACAAGCGCCGCCGAATCTGTCCGACGTGGGCGAACTCGCCGAGTTGTTGCGCGCGGGTATCGACGACTGGGGCGGCGTGTCGCCAGTGACGATCGACCACGTCAATCCCGAGCGGCCATGGCCCGCACTTGAGGTGTTGCGCACCGCCACCGAAGGCGCCGGTCACGTGCTCGCGCCCCGCCTCACGATCTACCCCGAGTACGTACGCAACCCAAGCGAGTGGATCGACGCCGACCTGGCGTTCAGCGTGCTCGTGCGCAGCGACGGTGAGGGACTCGCCCGCGACGACCACTGGGCTGCCGGTGCCGACGAACCGCCGCCGCTGCTTATCAGCACCGCGATCGCGCCGGTATCGGGCGCAGTGCGCGCCGTACTCGACGGCGTGCGGGCTGGAGACGAAGTCGGCGCCGACGAAATCGTGACGCTGTTGCAGGCTCGCGGTACCGATGTGCGCGCGGTGTGCGCGCTCGCCGACGAGCTGCGCGCCGAGATCATCGGCGACGAGGTCACCTACGTTCGGAACCGCAACATCAACTACACGAACGTGTGCACCTTCAAGTGCAAGTTCTGCGCGTTCAGCAAGGGCCCGCTGTCGCTCAACCTGCGCGGGAAGCCGTACTTGCTCGAGCTGGATGAGATCCAGCGCCGCGTCGTCGAAGCGGTCGATTGTGGCGCGACCGAGGTGTGCCTCCAAGGCGGCATCCACCCCGACTTCGACGGCGACTTCTACCGCCACGTCGTCGAGGCCGTGAAGGCCGTTGCGCCGCAGATCCACGTGCACGGTTTCACCGCGCTCGAAGTAACCGAAGGCGCCCGCCGGCTCGAGATGCCCCTGCGCGAATACCTCGCCACTATGCGCGACGCCGGGCTCGCGACACTGCCCGGTACCGCAGCCGAGGTGCTCGACGACGAGGTGCGCGCGGTGTTGTGCCCCGACAAGGTCAACACCGAACAGTGGCTGGAAGCGCACCGCAGCGCGCACTTGGCCGGTCTGAAGTCGAACGTCACGATCATGTTCGGCTCCATCGAGCGTCCCCATCATGTTGCGAACCATCTCTTGCGCACGCGAGCGCTGCAACGTGAGACCGGCGGATTCACCGAGTTCGTGCCGTTGCCGTTCGTGCACATGGCCACGCCCATCTTCCTCCAACACAAGGCCCGCCCCGGCCCGACGTTCCGCGAGGTGCTGCTGATGCACGCGGTCGGACGCATCGCGTACCGCGGCGCGATCGACAACATCCAGGCGTCGTGGGTGAAGTGCGGCGTCGGCGGCGCCCGTCAGATCCTGCAAGCCGGTGCGAACGACCTGGGCGGCACGCTCATGGACGAAAACATCTCGCGGGCGGCTGGTGCGCACCACGGTCAAGAGCTCGACGACGAGCAGTTCGCCGCGATTGTCGAGCCGCTCGGTCGGACGCTCGCGCAGCGCACGACGCTCTACGGCCGTACCCAGACGGTCGGCAAGCGGCTGCGCCCCGTCGACGACGATGGCCTACTCGCCCGCGACACCAATACCCCGGTGACCCTCATCGCCCGCCCCGCCCCGCTGCCCGTGTAGTCACAAGTGACGCCGAAGTGAGTGTCGCACAACGCGGCGACCGGAGCAGCCCGAGAGCGACGAAGGAGCGATGCGGGTGCATAGGAAGCTCGCCAGCGCCGGACGAAGTAGGCGCAAAGGACAGGAGTGTGACGTGACCACATATGACGTCGTGGCGATCGGCAATGCGCTGGTCGACGTGATCTCGCACGAGTCGCACGAGTTCGTGCGCGAGTTGGGGCTCGAGCCCGGCTCGATGACGCTCGTCGACGCCGACCGAGTCGACGAGCTGTACGCCAAGCTCGGGCCGGCCCTCGAGACGTCGGGCGGCAGCGCTGCGAACGCGGTCGCGGGCGTTGCCAGCTTCGGTGGTAACGCCGCTTTCATCGGTCGGGTCGCCGACGACACCTTCGGACAGATCTACGCGCACGACCTACGCAGCATCGGCGTGCACTTCGACGCGCCTGCCGCGCCGTCCGACGACACACCCACGGGACGATGCCTCGTGCTCGTCACGCCCGACGCCGAGCGCACCATGAGCACGTTCCTCGGCGCCGGCAGCGCGCTCGACCCGAGCTATGTCGACCGTGCACTCATCGCGGACTCGCAGGTGTTGTACCTCGAGGGCTACCTGTGGGATCAGCCGCCCGCGATGGAGGCCTTTCGCGCCGCGTCCGATGCCGCTCACGCGGCTGGTCGCAAGGTGGCGTTGACGCTCTCGGACTCGTTCTGCGTACTGCGCCACCGCGAGACGTTCCTCGGCCTGATTGAAACATCGGTCGACATCCTCTTCGCGAACGAAACCGAGATCACGGCGCTCTACGAGATCGACTCGTTCGACGCCGCCATCGCACTCGTCGCCGGCCACTGCGAGATCGCCGCGCTCACCCACGGCGCCCAAGGGTCGAAGATCGTCACCGCCGATGGCGTCCACGACATCGCCGCGCACCCCGTCGACGCGGTCATCGACACGACAGGTGCCGGCGATCTGTACGCGGCCGGATTCCTGTTCGGCCTCACGCACGGCTACGACATGCCGACGTGTGGCGCGCTGGCGAGCCTCGCGGCGTCCGAGGTGATCTCGCACGTGGGTCCGCGCCCCGAGACGTCGCTGGCGACGTTGGCCGCGTCGCTCCTCCACTAACCCTCGCGGTGGCGCTGCGCACGCCATAGCCTCGGTAGCGATGCAGCGACTGCCGCGTTACCGCACCGGGGACGAAACACTCGACGAGAGCATCGTCGAGCTCATCGACTCACTCGGACGCATCGACGACAGCGATCTCATCTTCGAGCTGATCGTGTCGGCGTTGCGCCTAGCGCACGAACCTGCGAACCGCGGTGACCTGAAGATCGCCAACGCGGCGCTGAAAGAACTCCGCCACGCCTTCAACGTGTTCGCGCCATACCGATCCACCCGCAAGGCCGCGATCTTTGGTTCGGCGCGCACGCGGTCGGTCGACCCGCTCTATGACCAGACCGTCGAAGTGGCTCGGCGGCTCGCGGAGCACGACTGGATGGTGATCACCGGCGCCGGGCCGGGGATCATGGAGGCCGGCATCGAAGGCGCCGGCCCTGACAACAGCTTCGGTGTCGGCATCAAGCTCCCGTTCGAAGCGGCCACGACGCAATTCCTCGACGGCGACCCAAAACTGATCGTGTTCCGCTACTTCTTCACGCGCAAGCTCACCTTCATCAAGGAAGCCGACGGTTTCGTGTTGCTGCCGGGCGGTTTCGGCACGCTCGACGAGGCGTTCGAACTCCTGACGCTCGTGCAGACGGGCAAAGCCCAACCGGGCCCGATCGTGCTGCTCGACGTTCCCGGCGGCACCTACTGGAAGTCCTGGCTCGACTTCGTCCAGCGCGAGCTCGGGAGCCGTAAATACATCTCCGAGGACGACTTCGAGCTCGTCAAGATCACCGACGACTGCGACGAAGCGGTCGAGGAGCTGTGCACGTTCTTCCACAACTACCACTCGCAGCGCTACGTCGATGGCAATCTGATGTTGCGGGTGCAGCGTGCGCCCGACGCGAGCGCGCTCGAGCGGCTCAACGCCGACTTCGCCGACATTGTCACCAAGGGCAAGATCGAACAGGTCCAGGCATCGAAGCCCGAAATCGCCGAACATGACGTGCCGCACCTGGCGCGGCTGCGGTTCCGTTTCGATCGCAGGAGTTACGCGCGGCTGCGCCAGCTGATCAACGCGCTCAATCGTCTGTGAACTCGCGATCGCCCGAGGCACTCGATCGCTCCGCCTGGCGCAACGACTCGATGGCTTTGGCGATGGAACGGCGGGCCGACAACAGCCGGCGCTCTTCGCCCTTCACCGCCGCCGCACCGTCGCCGTCAGGATCGGACGCGAGCGTGCGGAGACGCTCGTAGGCGAGGTCACCAAGCTCCTCCTCCATCGACGACAGTCGTTCGATGAGGCCCTCGTAGTCAGCGGTCATCGGTCTCCCCATTCGGTGTGCGTGTCGGTGTCGCGAGCGCAGCCGCGAACAACACGACGGGATGAGCGACGCTCACCCCGGCCGCGCCGAGGTGCATCATGCACCCCGGGTTCGCGCTGGCCACGACCGTGCCGGGCGAATCAGCGCCCGCGCGGCGCAAGGCCGCGAGCTTGCGATCTCGGATGTCAGCCGCGAGCCGCGGTTCGAGCGCCGCGTAGGCGCCGCCCGCGCCACAGCACAGCCCATCGTCGTCGGTCTCGGCCAACTCGTAGGCACCGGCGAGCAGCGTGCGCACCGCGCCGTGGCTGCGCTGCACATGGCGAAGGTGACACGGGTCCTGGACGACGACACGCCGACCGGTGGGCACCACCGCGGGCAGCCCGCGCTCGACGAGTAATTCCGCGACGTCGCGCACCCGGGCCGAGAACGCGACGGCCGCGTCGTTACCCAGCAATGATCCGTAGGCCTTCAGCGCCGCACCGCAGCCAGCCGAGTCGACGGCAATCGGCGCATCGCCCGGCATCGACGCCATCACCGCGGCCGCCCGGCGGGCCGCGTCGGCGTGCAGGCCAGCGTGTTCGTGGAGTGCACCGCAGCACGCGGCGCCCGGCGTGGGCCGCGCCACCGTCGCGCCACCGGCGCGCAACACTCGCGCGGTCGCAGCGTGCACGTCGGTCATCCACGCATCCATCACGCAACCCGTGAACAGCCACACGTCCGGTGTGCCGCCGGCCGGCACGTCGAGGTGCGTGCGCAACGTCGCCACCGACAAGCGAGGCAGCGACGAACGGAAGCGCCGGGGAACGAGGTGCGCTCGTTGGCCTGCGAGCAGCGGCCAGCCGAGCGCTCGCAACCACGTCGGTCGATCGAGCACGCGCATCGCGAGGCGCAGCCCGAGGCGACTCGCCCGACCTTTCGGCGTCGCTTGGTGCTCGACGATTGCAGTACGCGTCGTGCTCATGAGCGCGCCAAAGTGCACACCCGACGGGCACGCGGCCTCGCAGCCGCGGCATTGCACGCACTCGTGCATGGCCGTGATGAAGCTGTCGTCGAATGGTTCGTGGCCGCCTTCGACGGCGCGCATGGCGGTGATCCGACCGCGCGGCGACGCCAGTTCGAGGCCGGTGACCCGGTACGTCGGACAGTGCGGCAGGCAAAGCCCGCACGACACACACGCCACCAACTCGTCGGCGTCGAGGCCGAGCGGCCCGGCGGCGACGGTGCTTGGGCTGCTCGCGCCGGTGGGGCCGCTCATTGCGGGATCCGCCCGGGCGCGAAGCGACCGTCGGGATCGAATGCAGCCTTGACCCGTGCGGCGAGGGCGCGGTTCGGGATCGCCGTGCCGAAGCCGTCGATGCCATCGCCGCCGGCTTCGCGCAACAGCCAACCGTCGTGTCGTTCGGCGACGGCACGCGCCGCGCCGAGCGCAGCGGCCGTGTCGCAGGCCACATGGATCGTGCCGACACCGAGTTCGGCGGTCCAGTGCACGCCGTCGAGTGCACCGAGCGCGTGACCGACATCGACGGCGCGGCTGGCGGGCACGCTGATACGACCGCGGTGCGCCGCGTCGGGAAGCTCGGGAGCATGCTCGCCTACGTCCGCGTGCCCGAGCCCCGCTGCCATCGCCTGCGCGGTCAGGTCTTCGGCATGGCCTTCGAGGAGCACGTGCAAGCCAGCGCCGTCCCAGAGCACACTCGACGGTCGGTAGAGCGCCTCGGCCAAGGCCGCCGCGCCGGTCGCGTCGCGCTCGACGCGGTACCAGGCCCGCACCGGCGCCGACGGTCGGCATCGCAACGTGACCTGCACAATGGCGCCGAGCGTGCCGAGCGATCCGACGAACAAGCGAGGAATGTCGTACCCGGTCACGTTCTTCACGACGGGTCCACCACCCTTGATGATCGTGGCGCGGCCGTCGACGATGCGCACTTCGAGCACGGTGTCGCGGATCGGGCCGTGGCGGAGCCGGCGCACGCCCGACAACCCCGCCGCGATGGTGCCGCCGACGGTGGCTGTATCCGAACGCGGATCGAGCGTGACCTCTTGGCCGTGTTCGCCCAGCAGCGCGCGAACCTCGCCGACGGTGGTGCCGGCCAGCACCGTCACCGTCATGTCGTCGGGGTCATAGGCCACCACGCCGGACGCGATCGACACTGTGGCGATGCGCGCCGCCGCCACCGGATTGCCCACGTCGCCATGGGTGTCGGCCCCGGAGATGACGATGGGGTCGATCGTGTCGCACAATGCCCGCACGACCGGAGTCGCAGCATCGATGACGGCTGTGGTCGTCATCAGATCCACGCGCCGTCGGGTACCGATGCCCGGCTCGCGACAACCTCGCCGCACCGGGCTCCGGCCGGCAACACCTTGCGCGGGTTCGCGACACCGTCGGGGTCGAAGGCGTCGACGAGCCGACCCTGGGCCTCGAGGTCGTCGGCGCTGAACTGCAATGACATGAGGTCGCGCTTTTCGAGGCCCACGCCGTGCTCGCCCGACAGCACGCCGCCCGCATCGATGCACGCGCCGAGGATCCGCGAGCCCGCGTCGTGGACCCGCTCCCAAACCCCCGGTTCGCGACCGTCGAACACGATGAGCGGATGCAGGTTGCCGTCGCCCGCGTGGAACACGTTCATCATCGTGAGCTGTTGCTCGGCGGCGACGCTGTAGACGGTGCGGAGCACGTCGACGAGCTTGGTGCGGGGGACGACGGCGTCGTGGAGGTAGTAGTCGGGCGCGATCCGAGCGATGGCGCCGAACGCCGATTTGCGGCCCTTCCACAGCAGTTCGCGTTCCGCGTCGTCGCGGGCAATGCGCACATGGCGCGCGCCGTGGGCCCGACCGACCCGATCGACCATGTCGACTTCTGCCGCCACGCCGCCGGTGAGCCCGTCGACTTCGACCAGCAGCACCGCCGCAGCGTCGCGGGGGAACCCCGCGCCCACAAAGTCTTCGACCGCCCTCGTGATCTCGGCATCCATCATCTCGAGCGCCGCCGGAATCAGCCCGGCCGCGATGATCCCGCTGACCGTGGCGGCGGCGTCCTCGATGCTCATGAAGTCGAGCAACATCGTGCGCACGACCGGTGCGTTCGGCGTGAGCCGCACCGTGACACGGGTGGCGATCCCCATCGTTCCCTCGCTGCCCACGAACACGCCGCGCAAGTCATAACCCGGCGTGTCGGGCGCGAGCCCACCGAACTGGGCGACGGTGCCGTCGGCCAGCACGACCTCGACCGCGAGCACATGCGCGCTCGTGACGCCCGAGGCCAGACAGTGCGGGCCACCTGCGTTCGTGGCCACATTGCCGCCGATCGTGCACGCTTGCTGCGACGACGGATCGGGCGCGTAGTGCAGGCCCAGGCCCGCGACGGCACGCGACAGGTCGAGATTCAAGACGCCGGGCTCGACGACCGCGACGCGCGACGCCGCGTCGACGTCGAGCAGGCGGTTCATACGTGTCGTGACAATGACGAGCGGCTCGTCGACCGGAGTCGCGCCACCGGCGAGCCCGGTGCCGCTGCCGCGAGCCACGAACGGCACACCGTGACGGCGCGCGGCGCGAACACACGCGGCCACTTCGTCGCCATCGCGAGGGAAGCAGACCGCGGCGGCCTGCCCGTCGCGCACGCCCGCATCGCGTGCATAGAGCGCGAGTTCGAGCGGGACTGCACGCGCAACTCCCGCGCCGATGTCGGCGTCGAGGTCGTCGAGGAGGCGGGAAATCGTGCGGATTGATGCAGGTTATCGACCGTCGACGGATACGGTGTCGGCGCGACAGCAGCGACACTGACTACAGGAGACGCGTGCGTTGAGCGGAGCGGTACGGGAATGGGTCACGATCGTCGCGCCGGGAAAGCAGCGGAAACGCTGGCAGATCGACGTGACGTACATGCTGTCGAAGTACAAGTGCATCTACGGGTGTGGATGCCAGGGCATCCTGACCGAGCCAGCACCCGAGCTCGTCCAGGGTTGTTGCTCGTACGGCGCGCACGCACACGACGCGGCCGACAAGCGCCACGTCGAGACCGTCGCCAAGCAGCTGCGCGCCGATGAGTGGCAACACAAGGCGATCGGCGACCGCAAAGGCGTGTGGGCGACGCTCGGACCGGAGTCGTGGCGGACCCGCCTCGTCGACGATGCGTGCATCTTCTTGAACCGGCCTGGTTTCGAGGGCGGGCCCGGTTGCGCACTCCATGTGCTGGCGCTGCGCAAGGACGTGCACTTCAGCGAGACCAAGCCCACCGTGTGCTGGCAGGTGCCGCTGCGTGCAGTGCCGCGCGACGAGGACGACGGTAGCGAGACCACCGTGCTCACCGAGTTCAGCCGCGACGGTTGGGGCGAGGGCGGCGAGGACTTCGCGTGGTGGTGCACCGAGGCGCCCGAGGCGTTCATCGGCGAGGTGCCCGTGTACGTGTCGATGGAGGAGGAGATCCGTCGGATCTGCGGCGACTTCGTCTACGACGAACTCGCCAAGTACCTCAAAAAGCGCGCCACGTCGAAGCCCAAGGTGACCCACCCCGCCGAGGTCCCCGTGAAGTTCGGCAAGAGCCGCACCCGAGACCTCCCCCACAACTTCGGCTAACCGGGCGCAACGCTTCGACCGTGTGCCGCTCCAGCGGCACGGGCGACGGTCAGATCGGCACACGGTGGATGGAGACTTGGGCGCCGCCGTCGATGAGGGAGACCTCGCCGGTCATCCAACTCGAGGCGTCGCTGCACAAGAACAGGGCGAGCGACGCAATGTCGTCGGGCGTGCCGAGGCGACCGAGTGCATGGGCCTTGGCCGAACCCTCTTCGTTCGGTTCCCACAGCGCCCGCGCGAATTCGGTCTTCACGAGCGCCGGTGCGAGCGCATTGACGCGCACGCCGGGCGCGAGTTCCATCGCGAGCTGCTTGGTGAGGTGCACGAGCGCGGCTTTACCAACGTTGTACGCGCCGATGAACGGACCCGGACGCAACCCACCGATCGACGCGATGTTGAGTATCACGCCGCCGTGGTCACGCATCCACACGTCCCACGCCGCCTGCGAGCAACGCAGCGGACCCGCGATGTTGACGTCCCACACCTTGGCCACCGTCGCCATGTCGGCTTCGATGAGCGGGCCGAACTGCGGGTTCGTCGCGGCGTTGTTGACGAGCACGTCGAGGCTGCCGTGCTCGCGCACGCAATGTTCGGCTGCGCCGCGGACTACCTCGGGGTCGGCCGCGGAGCCGCGCACCGCCGAGACTCCCCCGACACCAGGGATCGCACTGAGCGCCCGCACGGTCTCGTCGAGCTCGTCGGCTTTGCGCGCGTTGACGACGACGGTTGCACCCGCGGCCGCAAAGGCCTCGCAGATGCCGCGGCCAATGCCGCGCGTTCCGCCGGTGACGAGCGCGACCTTGCCGTTGAGACGCAGGACGCGGGCAGGATCGATCATCGGACCAGCGTCACGACGAGTGCACGAGCGCAACCGCGCACAAATTCACAAGTACAACCCGGTGCCGCCCTCGGCTTTGACCGACGCCACGGCGTGCACGTCGCGCTCTCTCAGGATCAGGTAATCCTCGCCCCGGATCTCGACCTCATACCCAGTGTCGGGCGAGAACAGCACGTGGTCACCCTCTTCGATGTTGCGCACGGTCGGACCGACAGCCGTCACCTCGGCCCACACGAGACGCCGGTTCACCGCTGCGGTCGCCGGAATCAGGATGCCGGCACGCGACTTGCGTTCGCCGGCCTCCTTCGACGGCAGGACGAGCAGACGATCGGCCGTCATCCGGATCGACTGCTTCAACTCCTCGCTCGTCATGCCGTCGCCAGCGTATCCGGGCCGCTACCGATCCTGGTCAACGACCGGCCATCGGTAGGCTCGCGTGCGATCGAGCCCCATCGTCGAGCGCTGGAGGAAACATGGGCCGTGTCGCGCCCCGCCATCGTGTCGGTGCCCTTGCCGCAGCGCTTGCGGCAACGGTTGCGCCCGTCGCGTTCGGCGCGTGTTCCAGCAGCGGCGGCACCGCGCAGGGCGCGCCGTGTCCGGCAACGGTCGACCTCACGGTGCACGCCAAAGACACCTATCGCTTCGAACCGGCGACGCTGAGCGTCAAGGCCGGCACGTTCGTGGTCAAGCTGATCGAGGGCGGGTCGCTCTCGCACACCTTCGAGGTGCACGGCGCCGACCCAAAGGCGGCGGTGAGCCTTGACCACAAAGAGTCGTGCGCGACGTTCACGCTCACCAAAGGCACCTACAGGTTCTATTGCGGCATCACGGGCCACGAGGCCCTCGGCATGAAGGGCACGCTCACCGTCTCGTGACCGACCCCGCCTTCACCGCGACCGCACCCGTGTTGGTCGGTGGGTCATTGGGCGCTCGCATGCGTGCGTACCTGCGACTCACCAAGCCGCGAGTGGTCGAACTGTTGCTCGTCACCACCGTGCCCGCGATGGTGCTGGCGAAACAAGGTTGGCCCCGTACGTGGCTCGTCGCCATGGTCGTCGTCGCCGGGGCGCTCGCGGCGGGCGGCGCCAACACGATCAACAGTTGGATCGAACGCGACAAAGACCGTTTGATGCGCCGCACGGCCGACCGACCGCTCGTCACCGGCGAGATCCCTCCCACGCACGGCTTGGTCTTCGGTATCGGGCTCAACGTGATCGCGTTCGTCGTGCTGACGTTCGCGGCCAACGTGCTCGCGGCGCTGCTGACGCTGTCGGCAACGCTGTTCTACGTGTTCGTCTACACGATCTGGTTGAAGCCCCGCACCGACCAGAACATCGTGATCGGTGGCGCCGCGGGTGCCGTGCCCGTGCTCGTCGGCTACGCCGCCGTGCTCGACCGCGTCCCTGCCGCGGCATGGGTGATGTTCGCCGTCATCTTCTGCTGGACTCCTGCGCACTTCTGGGCCCTCGCCATGAAATACCGCGAGGACTACGCGACGGCTGGGTACCCCATGCTGCCGGTGCACAAGTCCGGACGCGCGACGGCCGTGCAGATCACCGGGTACGCCGCACTCACGACTGCGGTCACGCTGCTGCTCGGCATTGCGACCGACGTGGGGCCGCTCTACATCGTCAGCGCATCGCTGCTCGGGCTCGTGTTCATCGCTCGGGGCGTGTTGCTCGTGCGCGACCCCACCGAGCTGCGCGCGATCCGCTTCTTCGCGTTTTCCAACATGTATCTCATGCTCGTGTTCGCGGCGGCCATGGCCGACGTGTTCGTGCGCTCATGAGCGCGAGCCGCACCGGCGGTCGACGAGCATGCGTCGCCCCGCACTGATCGCGTTCGCAGCGATCATCGCCATCGGCGCTGTCGTCGGGGTCGTGTTTGCGTTCAGCTCGAGCGATTCCAAGAACAATGCGCCGCCCTCGGTGCTCGACGTTGGGATCAAGGCGCCCGACTTCTCGCTGCCCACACTGGGCGGTGGAACCGCGACGCTGTCGGCGCTGCGCGGCCAACGGGTCATCCTGACGTTCGGAGCCGGCTACTGCCATCCGTGCGAGCAGGAGTATCCGTTGCTCGTCAAGGCGCTGGCTGCGCACGGCGCTGGCGCCAAGGGCTTCACGATTCTCGGCGTCTCGGTGGAAGACCTGCCCAGCGACATGCAGAAGATGATGCGCACCACCGGCGCCACCTGGCCCGTTGGCGACGACCGTCAGGGTGTGATCGCGCAGCAGTACGGCGTGACCACGATCCCGGTGACGTTCTTCATCGACCGTACCGGCATGATCGTCGCCCGCGGCTTCGGGCTCACCACCCAGGACCGCATCGACGCCGAACTGTCGAAGCTCTTGCGAACCGCGTAGCCGAGGCGGCGCGCTCGCGGCGCCGCTCGCTGGCTTCGTGGTCCCATCAGAAGGCAGAAAAGTGCTGCTTTTGTGGGACCACGGCGCGGGTTGGCCTCACGCCTGTGGCCCGCGTGTCGCATGATGGCAATCGGGCGCGCTATTCCTCCCAGCGGAACCAGCGGATGGCGAGCGCCGGCAGCAGCACCGCCCACACGCACAACACGACCAGGCTGCCCGTGGGGAAGCCCGCACCGGCCCGGCCACCGAGCACGCCGTGCAGGCATTCAGAAAGTGCCGCAGCGGGAAGTGCGCGCGCAAGGTCGCGCAGGAACGCCGGGAGCCGTTCCAATGGGTAGGCCATGCCACCGAGGAACAGCAGCACGAGAAACAGGCCGTTGGCCAATGCCAGCGTCGCCTCGGCGCGCAACGTGCCGGCCATGAGCAACCCGAGGCCCGCGAACGCGATCGTGCCGAGCAGCGAAATGCCCACTGCGCCGACAAGGCCGATGCCGGCGTGCCAGCCGAGCGCCATGCCGACCAGCACGATCAACACGAACTGGAGCACCTCGAGTGCGATGACGGTGATCGTCTTGGCGGCGAGCAGCTGACCGCGCGACAACGGTGTCGAGCCGAGCCGTTTCAACACGCCGTAGCGCCGGTCGAAGCCCGTCGCGATCCCGAGCGACACCATCGCGGCCGACATGATCGCCAGCGCGAGCACACCGGGCACGAGGAAGTCGACGGCGCGGTCATATCCGGCCGGGATCGACGCGTCGATCTTGCTGAAGAACACGAGCACACCGAGCGGAATCGCGAGCGTCACCACGAGACTCTCGCCGCGCCGCAACGTCAACGTGAGCTCGGTGCGCGCTTGGGCGCTGACGGCCGTCGCGGTCATGGCCGCCCGCGTGCGCCGCGCACGCGACTCACGCCGTAGCGCCGGTCGCTACGTCCGGCTCGGCACTGCTCTCGGCGGTGATCTGCAGGAACACCGATTCGAGCGACTGCTCGTTGGCTTGGAGTGCGCCGAGCGTGATGTCGTGCGCGCAAAGGTACGTGGCCAAGGCAGCGACGAGCGCTGGCGTGCCCGCGGCTCGGATCTCGTACTCGCCGTCGCGCGCCGCGCTCACGACCGCGGTTGCGTCGAGCGAAAGTACGCCGGCGAGCGCGCGTGTGTCGATGGGCGACGACACGGTGAATGTGACGACTTGGCTGCGGCGGCTGCTCATCAGCTCGCGTGGCGTACCGATCGCAGCGAGCCGGCCGGCGACGACGATGGCGACCCGGTCGCACAGCTGCTCGGCCTCGTCGAGCAGATGGGTCGTGAGCACGATCGTGGTGCCCTTCGCTTGCAGCTCGCGCACGAGCTGCCACGTGGTGACGCGCGCCTGGGGGTCCATCCCCGCCGTGGGTTCGTCGAGGAACACAAGTTCAGGGCGGCCCACGAGCGCACACGCCAACGACAGGCGTTGACGCTGGCCCCCCGACAGGCGTCGCACGAGCGTGCGCCGCGCGTCATCGAGGCCCACGAGTTCGAGGAGCGCCTCAGGCGATTCGGGTCGCTCGTAGAACGCTGCGAACAACCGCAGCACCTCCAGCGGGCGCAACCCCGGATAGAGGCCGCCCTCTTGGAGCATCACGCCGATGCGGGGTCGCAGCGCGGCGCCGTCGGCCACGGGATCGAGGCCGAGGACTCGGGCGGTGCCCGCGTCGGGGCGTCGGTAGCCCTCGAGGATCTCGACCGTCGTCGTCTTGCCCGCACCGTTCGGCCCGACGAGCGCGAACACCTCACCGCGGGCAACCTCGAAACTCAGCCCGTCGACGGCGCGCTTGGGGCCGTAGTGCTTCTCCATACCGATGACCTCGACCGCGAGGTCTGAGGCTGGTGGCGCACCAGCAGAGTCGAGCGTTTCCCCAGGCATGGCCACTAGTGGTCGCGCCAGGCGATGTAGCGCGCCAGGTCGCCGAGCAGACCGGCGGCTTCGGGATGCAGGGGCGCGCGGTCGATGGCACCGAGCGCGACGTCGACGAGACGCTCGATCTCGACTTCGACCGCGGCCACCGCGCCCGTCTCCACGAGCACATCCTGAATCTCTTTGATCTCGCGCTCACCGAGGTCGCGCGTACCCACCATCGCGAGCACGCGATCGGCGCCCGCAACCCGATGCGCGCGTTCGTGCGCCATCGCGAGCATCGGCGTGGGCTTGCCCTCGCGCAGGTCGTCGCCAACCGGCTTGCCGGTCACGACCTCGTCGCCAAATACACCAAGCGCGTCGTCTCGGAGTTGGAAGGCCTGGCCGAGCGGCAGCCCGACGGCCGACAGCGCTGCGCCCGCCGACTCGAACTGTCCGGCCAGCGCCGCGCCGAGATGCATGGGCCGCTCGACGGTGTACTTCGCCGACTTGTAACACGCGATGCGCTGCGCCAACGCGAGTTCGAACGTGGCCTCCGCCGCACCGATGAGATCGAGCGACTGACCGATGCACAGCTCCAGGCGCAGCTCGTCCCACAGCACGTGGACCGGTAGGGGCGCGTCACGCAGCAACATGTCGGCGAGCACGTACGCAACATCGCCCACGAGGATCGCCATGCCCTCGCCGAAGCGACGCGACTCCCCTCGCCACGCGGCGTCGGCGTGCGCGCGGATGAACCGGCGGTGTACCGCTTCGGTGCCGCGCCGGCTGTCGGAGCCGTCCATGACGTCGTCGTGGACGAGCGCGAACGTGTGGAGCAGTTCGAGCGCGGCGCCCGCGGCAATCACTTCATCGGCGTCGATCCCACCCTCGCCACCAACGCCTGCGTACGCGACTGCGCACAGGGCGGGCCGCAGCCGCTTACCGCCCGCGGCGACCAACGTTGCGAGCGCGTCGACCGGTGCTGCGAGCCGCTCGTCGACTTGGATCCATGCCGCACGCTGTGCCACGAGCAAGGCCTCGACGCGTGCCTCGGCTTGTTGGGCCACGTCGGCGAGCGCCGCGGGAAACGGCGCGCCACGACGCTCCATCCCGCGAGGCTACGTGTGCAGGCCAGGCCCCGTCGTACCGCCGACTCCGCCGCTACCTTGGCCGTGTGGTCAGCCTGCGCCCAGCCGACATCGACGCCCTCGTCGCGCGGCTCGATCACTCGCTGCGCACGGCGACCGCCGGACCGGTCGGACCCGATGCAGCGATCTGTGTCGAACTCGTCGTACGGCCTGAGACCGGCGACGGCGACGGCGACGGCGACGGGGTCACGAGCGATCGTTCCCTGTCCTGGCATCTGCGTCTCGACGAGCAGGGCGGTCGGGCGGCCGTGGGTCGCGCCGACAATCCGACCGTCGTCGTGTATCTCGACGCCGACACGCTGGTGCAGTTGCGCTCCGGTGCACTCAACGTGCAGCGTGCCATTGACGCTGGGCGACTCAAGGTCCGGGGCGACCTGGGCGCGCTCGCCCGGGCCCGCCACGTGCTCCAGGCCCTCAGCAGCGACCGAGCCGGGCCGGACCGCACCGACTGAACCCTCGCTACGATCGCCCCTGGCGCGGCGCTCGCGCTCGATGACCCACCGATATCCACCAATACCCACCGACCCGTCACTGACCACCTTTGGGGACACGAGGAGCACGCATGGCCGACCCGATCACCCTCGAAGCATTCCGCGACGAAGCCTCGGCCTTCCTCGACAGCACCTGTGAGCGTCGCGTCGAGGAGTCGTCGTTCGAGTGGGGCAAAGGATCTGATCGCGTCGGCATGTTCGAAGAGCGCAGCGACGATGCCGAACGCGAGCTCGTGACGCGCGCCAAACAATGGCGCAACACGCTGTTCGATGCCGGGTACGGGTGGATCACCGGTCCCACCGAGTACGGCGGGCGCGGTCTGCGCCCCGAGTACCAGCGCGCGTTTCAGGAACTGACGTCGGGTTACCGCATGCCCGACGAGTCACCGTTCATCATCGGGCTCGGCATGGTGGCGCCAACAATCCTCGCCCACGGCATCGCCGAAGTGCGCGAGCGTTACCTGAAGTCGCTGTGGCGCGGCGACATCATCGGCTGCCAACTCTTCTCCGAGCCGGTCGCCGGCTCAGACCTCGCGGGCATCCAGACCAAGGCCGTCCGCGACGGCGACGAGTGGGTGCTGACGGGTCAGAAGGTGTGGACGTCGGGCGCGCAGTTCTCCGACATCGGTGAGATCATCACCCGCACCTCGACCGACAAGCCCAAGCACAAGGGCATGACGATGTTCCTCATCGACATGAAAGATCCCGGCATCGAAGTGCGGCCGTTGCGCCAGATGACGGGCGGCGCATCGTTCAACGAGGTGTTCCTCACCGAGGTCCGAGTGCCCGATACGCACCGGCTTGGCGATGTCGACGAGGGCTGGGGCGTGGCGCTCACCACCCTGATGAACGAACGCATGGCGATCGGTGCCGGTGGCGGGATGGGCGGCGGCGACCGCACGATGGCGCGTTTGGTGCAGATGGCTGCGCATTTCGGACTCTCCGAAGACCGCATGGCCCGCCAGAAGATCGCCAACTATTACGTGCATTCACGCGCCGCGTCGCTCACGAACCAGCGCGCGGTCGCCAAGGTGAAGGCTGGCCAGACCCCAGGCCCCGAACTGTCGATCGCCAAGCTCGCCGGCACGAACAACGGGCAACGACTCACCCAGCTCGTCGGCGACCTCATCGGCCCGCGCCTGATCGCCGACAGTGGCGAATGGGGCACGTTCGCGTGGTCGGAAATGGTGCTCGGCATGCCCGGCGGACGGGTTGCGGGCGGCACCGACGAGGTCATGCGCAACATTCTCGGAGAGCGCGTGCTCGGCCTGCCCAAAGACCCAAGCCACCAACGCTAAGAAAGGCGATCTTGGGAAGCCCGTTCGAGGCGCTGCGTTCGCTGGCCCGGCGCCGGGGCGACGACGCCACCCTCGCGGCTGATGCCGCGCGCGCCCTCGGTGTGCTCGCCGACGATCCCGCCGGGCTCGTCGTCGCGTGTCGGCGGGTCCTTGCCCATCATCGTTCGAACGGCTCGTTGTGGTGGCTCTGCGCGCATCTGCTCTCGACGGCCGACGCGCCGGTCGCGGCACGCAAGTGTGCCCGCGAACTCGATGCCGATCAGACGGCCTCGCGGCTGCGTGACGCGCTCGGGTTGCAGGACGAGGGCGAACGACTGGGCGTGGTCGGGTGGCCCGCTCCCGTAGCGGCCGCGCTCGACGAGCGCTTCGACCTCGACGTGGTCGCCGTCGTCGATCCCGATGACCGCAGCGCCATGCGCCGCGCCGAGGACCGCGCGACTGTCGCGGATGCTTGGGAGTTCCCCGACCTCGGCGTGCGCACGTTGCTCGTGGTGCCGCACGCTGCGAGCCCGACGCGCATGGTCGTGGCGAGCGACGTCGTCGAAGTGCTCGCGGAGGCGCCGAACGCGGTGGTGTGGGTGGTCATCCCGACCGGCCGGTTGCTCCCCGAACGATTACTCGATGCGGTGCGCGACGCGACCCGCGGCGACGACACGCTCGCAATGATCGACTACCAGCGCGTGGGCTGTGTCATCGACTGGGCCGCCGTCGACGCGGTGGCCGACCTCGCCACTCGCCTCGACTGTCCCATACCTGCGGAGCTGTTGCGGCCCCTCGAACAACAATCCTGACTGCGAGCACCACCTCCCGGCGCCAGCGCGCTTCAGACGTCGATCACACCGCCCCCGTCGCCACCGTCGCCACCGTCGCCGCCCCATCCGTCGTGGCGTCCGCCACGGCGGGGCGGCGTGATGATGCCGATGCGGTTTCGCAGTCGTGTGATGAGCACGCTGCGAGCGAGCGCGCGTGTTGGCGGGAAGACGAGCAACAAGCCCATCGCATCGGTCACGAACCCGGGCGTCACCATCAGCACGCCGCCGGCGAGCACGAGCGCACCGTCGAGCATCTCGCGGGCCGGGAGGTTGCCGCGGTCGAGCTGTTCGGTGACGCGACGGAATACCACCCAACCCTCGTGGCGCACGAGATACGCGCCGGTGATCGACACCGCGACGAGCAGGCCGATCGTGTTCCATCCGCCGATGGCGTCGGCCACCCGCACGATCACCGAGATCTCGACGAGCGGCAACACGATGAACACGACAAGCAGAACGATCAGCACGTCCAACACGCTAGGGCGCGCCGTCGCCGAGGATGCTTCAGAACGTTCCGCCGTCGACGCCGATTCGTTGGCTGGTGACGTACGACGCCGCGGGTGAGACAACCCAACGTACGACGTCGGCGACCTCTTCGGGCGTACAGACGTGGCCGAAGGAGCTCGCCGCGTCCATCGTGCGGATGTCCTCGACACCCATCGCGCCCTTCACGAGGCGTCGGCCCATCTCGGTGTCGACGAGCCCCGGCGCGACGACGTTCACGTGGATCGCGTGTCTGCGTTCTTCCTTGGCCAGCGTCCACGCAAGGGCCTCCAACGCGGCCTTGGCCATGTTGTACGGAGCGCCGTTCGCGCCCATCATCACAACCGCGGCCGACGAGATCATCACGATGTCGCCGCGGGGCTTGGTGCGCATCGACGGGATCACGAGTTTCGACAGCGCCCACGCTCCGAACGCGTGCGTGTCGAAGAGGCGGTGCACTTCGGCCGGTTCGGTGTTCTTCACCGAACCACCGCGGCTCGCGACGCCGGCGTTGTTCACGAGGATGTCGATGGGTCCCAGTTCCAAGATCGCCGCGCCCACCATCGATTCGCATTCGGCGAAGTCGGCGATGTCGGCCTTGTAGGCGCGGGCGCGCCGTCCGAACGCTTCGATCTCGGCGACGGTGGCCTCGGCCGAGGCATCGTCGCGGCGGTAGTTGATGGCGACGTCAGCGCCGTCGGCCGCCAACGCGAGCGCGATGGCTTTGCCGATGCCCCGTCCGCCGCCCGTCACGAGCGCGGTTCGTCCTGCAAGTGTCATGAATCGTCGTCTCCCTTGCCGGGTTTCAGTCGTCGCCCACCCGTTCGGCGCGCGTGACTCAGTACCCTCGCGCCTGCGCGAGTCGCTGGGCACGTTCGGCCATCCGCGGCGAACCGAGCCGCTCGGCCCAAGCGCCGAACTCGGGCGTGGGGCCGTGCCATTCCCAGTCGTCGACGGTGCCGACGGGTACATCGGTGCGCAGCGTTGCCAGCACCTTGAACAGCGCCGCCACCTCGCGCGCGGCCGCCAGCGTCGCGGCCAGCTTGGCCGGGCCGCGCAGACCGTCGACGTCCCAGTCGGCGGCGTCGTCGGGGATCGACTCGATGTGGCCATACCGGCGCAACACCGCCGCGGTCGACTTCGCACCCCAACCGGGCAAGCCGGGGAAGCCGTCGGCACTGTCGCCAACGAGCGCGAGGTAATCGGTGATCGACTCGGGGGGTACGCCGAACTTCTCGACGATGGCCGCACTGTCGAACATGCGCCCGCTCTTGCGATCGTGCTGCACGACGTTGCCGCCCACGCACTGACCCAGGTCTTTGTCAACGGTCCAGATCACAACAGTGTCGACGCGCGGATCGCCGGCCGCGACCGCGGCTGCGGCGGCGAGTCCGTCGTCGGCCTCGAACTCGACGAGCGCCCACACCGCGACGCCGAGCGCGCGCAACGCTTCTTCGACCGCTCCGAACTGCTGGAACAACGCCGGATCGATGCCCTCACCGGTCTTGTAGCCCGCCCACAGTTCGTTGCGGAATGACTCGATCACATGGTCGGTCGCCACGCCGAGATGCGTTGCGCCCGATTCCAGCATGCGCAGGCAATCGTCGACGACGCCGCGTGCTGCGTCGAGCGGACGGGTACCGGGTTCGTGGCGCGATTGCGAACCGTAGAACTGGCGGAACAGCTCGTAGGTGCCGTCGATCAGATGGACGATCATGACGCACCACCTCCTGCGCCTACTTCGTCCGGCGCTGCGAGCTCACTGCACAGCCATCTCGCTTCTTCGTCGCTCCTGGCCTGCTCCGTTCGCGGCGCTGCGGCCGGTAGCGCTGCCGAGGTGCGCGCCACCGAATGGACGACGAGCTGGAGCAGCAGCTGCGTCGCGGCGACGAACACGAGCGTGGCGCCGGCGACGTGGAAGCCGACGAGCACGGGCGGGATCTGACGCCACCACTGCACGTAGCCGATGCCGGCCTGCACGAACATCGTGGCGAGCAGGATTCCGGCAATGCGCGCGCCGTCGGCATTGCGCTCGCGTCGCAGACGCCAGATCAGCAGGAGTAGCGCCGCAAGCACGATGTTGACGGCAATGCCGTGCGCGCGTGCCGCGTCACCGATCGGCCAAGTCAGGCGTTCGGTGGCGTGGGCCCGATCGCCTCCGTGTGGCCCGGCCGCGGTCACGAGCGTGCCGAGCACCACGATGACAACCATCCCGCACCACACCGCGGCCGCGAGCCGTCGCGTGCCGCAATCGATGCGCGTCGTCGCCGGACCGTCGGGCGCGCGGTCGCGCGTGTGGTCGCGCGTGCGGTCGAGGTTCACGAGCGCGACCCCGAGCAGCGTCAGCGCGAGCAGGAAGTGGCTCATCACGCTCACCCACTGGAGGTCGACCTTGACCGCGATGCCGCCGAGGACGGCCTCGAATAGATAGAGCACAACGAGCAGCCAACCGATGACGAGGCGGTCCTGGCGACGGGCGCGTGATCGGTACACGACGATCAACGAGAGCACGATCGGCACGATGATCAGGCCGGAATAGAAGCGGTTGAACTGCTCGATGCGTTGGTTGACGTTGCCGAGGCGCGTGAAGTGGCCCGGCTCGCAACGCGGCCAGTCGGAGCATCCGAGACCGGAGTTCGACAGCCGGACGATGGCACCGGACACGATGATCGTGCAGAGCATCACGACCATCACCACGGCGAGCGTGCGATAGGCACGAGGCGTGTCGTTCGACGCGCGCATCGACCGGGATCGTACCGACGCCGACGCCACCGCCCCGAACGCCCCGTGGTCCCACCAGAACGCACATTTACGCGCCTTTCATGGGACCACGAGGGTTGGCGACGCCGACCACCCCGTCCCGTGGTCCCACCAGAACGCACATTTACGCGCCTTTCATGGGACCACGGGGTGTTGGCGGCCGGGCGCGTGGCGGGCCAGACTCGGTCGGTATGACCCCGACCCCGACCCCGAACCCGACCCCCACCCCGACCCCCAAACCGACCCCGCTCCAGCCGATCGCCGACCGGGCGTCGGTCGTGGCCACCCGCACGAGCTGGCCCCCGCGGGGCGAGCCCGTGCGGGCCCGCGCCCGCAGGGCGGCCA
>JBBREP010000015.1:0-59204 GCA_038202885.1 Acidimicrobiia bacterium
TTCATGCCGGTACTCGCCGCAGCGGCGACGACCTGGTCACTGCAGGCGGCCGCGTACTCGGCGTGTCGGCCACGGGCCGCGATCTGCACGCGGCGCGCGCCGCGGCGTACGCAGCCGTGTCGGAGATCACGTGGGATGGCATGCAGTTCCGTACCGATATCGCGCTCCAGGAGCTCCAATGATTCCCCGCTACACGCGCCCTGAGATGGCCGCGCTGTTCACCGACGAAGCCAAGTTCGGCGCGTGGCTCGAAGTCGAGGTACTCGCGTGCGAGGCCTGGGCCGACCTCGGTGTGATCCCGCCTGCCCACGCGCTCGCGATCAGAGAGCGCGCCAGCTTCACTGTCGACGCGGTCCTCGAACGCGAGCGAGTCACCGATCACGATGTCGCCGCGTTTGTCGACGTTGTGCAAGCGAGTGTGGGTGCGCCCGCCGGCTCGTGGGTGCACTACGGGCTGACGTCGACCGATGTGGTCGACACCGCCCAGTCGTTCCTGCTCGTGCAGGCGCTCGACGTACTCGCGCAGGCAGCGGAGCAGCTTGAGGTCGCGCTGGTGGCGCTCGCGCGGCGTCACCGCGACACCCCGTGTGTAGGGCGCACGCACGGTGTGCACGCCGAGCCGACCACGTTCGGTACCAAACCGGCGCTGTGGGCGCTCCAAGTACGGCGTGATCGTGAACGGATCGCACGGGCCCGTCACACGATGGCGGTGGGCAAGCTCAGTGGTGCCGTCGGCACGTACAGCAACATCGATCCGCGCGTCGAGCAGTTCGTGTGCCACCGGCTCGGGCTCACGCCGATACCGGCAACCCAGGTGATCGCGCGCGACCGCCACGCCGAGATGGTCTATGTGACCGCAACGATCGGCGCCACCTGTGAGGCGATCGGTCTCGAGATTCGGCACCTGCAACGCACCGAGGTGCGCGAGGCGCTCGAACCGTTCCGGGAGGGGGCGCAGAAGGGTTCGTCGGCGATGCCGCACAAGCGCAACCCGATCAAGAGCGAACAGCTCTGCGGCTTGGCTCGGGTCCTGCGCGCCAATGTGGTGGTGGCGCTCGAAGACGTTGCCTTGTGGCACGAACGCGACATCTCGCACAGTTCGGCCGAGCGCGTGATCCTCGCCGACTCGATGCAACTCGCCCACTACGTGCTGGTCCAAGCGACGCGCATCATCGAGGGTCTGCGGGTCGATGCCGACCGTATGCGGGAGAACCTCGACGCGAGTTACGGTCTGGTGTTCAGCCAGCCGGTGCTGCTCGCGCTGGTGGAGGCCGGGCTCACGCGTGACGACGCCTACCGAATCGTCCAGCGGGGTGCCATGACATCGTGGGAGACTCGCAGGATGTTCCGCGACGTGCTTGGCGATGACGTCGAGGTGACCGCGCACCTCGATAGTGCGCGGCTCGACGAATGCTTCGACCTCGCACGCTCGCTCACCCACGTGGGCCGCACGTTCGATGCCCTCGACGAGTTGGAGCGGACGCCGCTGCGATGACCACTGCGTTGAAGCATGTGTACTCCGGCAAGGTGCGGGAGCTCTACGAGGTGAGTCACGACCGGCTGCTCATGGTCGCGACCGATCGCGTCTCGGTGTTCGACGTTGTGCTGCCCGACCTGATTCCCGACAAGGGCCGTGTGCTCACCGCGTTGTCGACGTTCTGGTTCGAGCACACGGCGGACGTGGCACCGAACCACGTGATTTCGGCCGACCCCACCGATTTCCCCGAGATTGCCGGCGACGTCAATGGGCGGGCGATGCTCGTCCACGCGACGCGACCGGTGCGCCTCGAATGTGTGGTGCGCGGTTATCTCTTCGGTTCGGCATGGAAGGAATACCGCGACACCGCCACCATCGGCGGCGCCGCGGCGCCGGCCGGTATGCACGAGGCCGACGAGCTCCCGACGCCGCTGTTCACGCCCACGACGAAGGCGGAACAGGGACACGATGCGTCCGTGACCGCCGATGAGGCCATCGCGATCGTCGGTGCCGACACGTTCGCGCGCGTGCGCGACCTGTCGCTCGCGCTCTACGAGAAAGGCGCGACGCACGCGCTCGCGCACGGCCTCGTGCTGGCCGACACGAAGTTCGAGTTCGGTGAGCACAACGGCGAGATCGTCCTGATCGACGAGTGCATGACGCCCGACAGCTCGCGGTACTGGCCGGCCCGATGGGACGGCGACGGCCCACCACCGAGCTTCGACAAACAACCCGTGCGCGACTACATGGAGTCGACCGGCTGGGACAAAATTGCGCCCGCGCCGAGGTTGCCGAGCGACGTCATCGCGAACACGCGCCGCCGTTACATCGAGGCCTACGAGATGCTGACCGGTCTGGGCTTTGACGACTGGTGGGAGTAACGCGTCCCGAGTGCGTTCGCGGGTCGCAGTACGATGGGCGCAATGAAGCGGTTCGCAGCACGGGTCGACATCACGCACCTTCCTGGCGTTGCTGATCCGCAGGGTGCCACCGTCGAACGAGCGTTGCCGGCCTTGGGCTGGGCGAACGTCAGCGAGCTGAAGATCGGCAAGTCGATCCATCTCGTCGTCGAATGCGCAGATGTCGCAGCCGCTGAGGCCCAGGTGCGCGCGATGTGTGAGCGCATCCTCGCGAATCCCGTCATCGAGGCGTACGACATCACGGTGCACGAGCTCGCAGCCCGATGAGCGTGCGCGTGGGCGTCGTGCAATTCCCGGGCACGAACTGCGAGCTCGACGCGCTGGACGCCTTCGACCGCCTCGGTGCGGCGGCCGAATTGTTGTGGCACGGCGACGCCACCATCCGCGGTGTCGACGCCGTGATTGTGCCGGGCGGCTTTGCGCACGGCGACTACCTGCGCACGGGTGCCATCGCCCAGTTCTCTCCTGTGATGGGCGCCGTGCGCGACCACGCCGCGGCCGGTGGTGCGGTCATCGGGATCTGCAACGGTTTCCAGGTCCTGTGTGAGGGCGGGCTCCTCCCCGGAGTGCTGCAGAAGAACGCGGGGCTGAAGTTCCTGTGCGACACCGTCGAGGTGGCGGTCGTCAGTGCGGCGAGCGCGCTCACGAATGCCACCGAGGTCGGCCAGATCCTGCGGATCCCGATCAATCACTTCGAGGGCAACTACACGTGCGATGCGGCCACGTTGGCCGAACTGCGCGCCGACGACCGTGTGGTGCTGCGCTACGTGGCGAATCCCAATGGCAGCGTCGACGACATCGCCGGCATCTGCAACGCCGGTCGCAACGTGGTCGGGCTGATGCCGCACCCCGAGCGAGCCTCCGAAGCGATCCTCGGTTCCACCGACGGCGTCGTCCTCCTGCGCTCCGTCCTCGCCGCCGCGACCACCCCCGCGATCCCCGGCTAACCACGCCAAGCCCGGCCCCGCCAATGCGTCGTTTGCCACGCCTATATGTGGGTCAAACGACGCATCGGGGATGTGGGCGAGAGGGTGCTGGTCTTGCCCTGCGTGGGCTGCGCCCGATATCGTCGCAATTCGACCATAGGGCGGAACGATGCAGGGTGTGATGCTCGAAGCGGCGGGAATCGCCAGCGGTGTGGCTGCGTACGGCGTTGGGCGCTGGGTGCTGGCTGTGCGCGACACATATCGCGATTCTGTGCGTCACGAGCGTCACGAGATGCTCGACGGCTTGCTCGCGCCGTACGAGTCGGTCGGCGTCGGCGTGATCGACCTGCGCACCGATGACGCAGACCACGACGCGCCGCTCGTCGTGGTGAGCGCCGTCGCCAAGGCCGAGCCTCTCGATCGAACATTGCGCTCCGTCTGAGCGCCACCGCGATCGCGTCGCGGCGTGCACCTTCCTGCGCGTCTGCGCGGCAGAAGACTTTTCGAATCAACGGCGAACACGCGCTTCGCGTCGATGACGCCGTGACCCGCGCCGGTAATGTCGAGCCGATGCCAGCTGCAACCGGAGACGTCGCGCTGCACCGCCAGCTCGGTATGACCGACGACGAGTTCAGCGCCGTCCAGGGTGAGCTTGGCCGCGACCCCACCGAACTCGAACTCGCGATGTACTCGGTGATGTGGAGCGAGCACTGCTCGTACAAGTCGTCGAAGCCGTACCTCGGGCGCTTGCCCACCACGGCGCCGTGGGTGCTGGTGGGTCCGGGTGAGGGAGCCGGCGTCATTGCGATCGACGACGATCTCGCGCTCGCGTTGCGCATCGAGAGCCATAACCATCCGAGCGCGGTCGAGCCGTATCAGGGAGCCGCAACGGGCGTCGGCGGTATCATCCGTGACATCTTCTCGATGGGTGCGCGTCCGATTGCGCTGCTCGACCCGCTGCGCTTCGGTCCCCCCACCGATGCCCGCTCGCGCTACCTACTCGAAGGTGTCGTGTCGGGCATTAGCGGCTATGGCAACGCGGTCGGTGTACCGACTGTCGGCGGCGAAGCCGTGTTCGACGAGTGCTACCGAGGCAACCCGCTCGTGAACGTCATGTGTGTAGGACTGCTGCGCCGCGACGATCTCGTACTCGCGATCGCCACCGGTGTCGACAACCTCGCGGTGCTGCTCGGCGGCGCGACCGGGCGCGACGGCATCGGCGGCGCGTCGGTGCTCGCATCAGCCGGGTTCGCCGAAGGCGCGCAGGGCAAACGGCCGAGCGTGCAGGTGGGCGACCCCTACGAAGAAAAGCGCCTGATTGAAGCCTGTCTCGAGCTCTACGACCGCAAACTTGTCGTCGGCGTGCAGGACCTCGGCGCGGCCGGGTTGTCGTGCGCGGCCAGCGAGACTGCTGCCAAGGGTGGTATGGGTGTCGACGTCGACATCGCCCGCGTCGCGCGCCGCGAGCCAGGGATGAACCCGGTCGAGTTGATGACATCCGAGAGCCAAGAACGGATGCTCGCGATCGTCACACCCGACCAACTCGACGACGTGCTCGAAGTCGCGCGCCGCTGGGAAGTCCAGGCGACGGTCGCCGGAAGAGTCACCGACACGGGTCGCTTTCGGGTGTTCGACGGCGTGTTCGACGCGATCGGCGTGCCGGGCGCGAATCCGCAACCGCCACCGGGTGACACTGCGCCCACGGTCACGAGCGACGCACTCCCCGTGGCCGACGTTCCTGCTGCAAGCCTCGGCGACGGACCGGTGTACCACCGTCCCGTCTCGCGTCCGTCCGACCTCGACGCGCTGCAAGACGACGATCCCACGCCGGTGTTGCGCGCGAAGTTCCCCAACGGCACCGAACTCGGCGGCGAGCTCCTCGCACTGCTCGCCACGCCGACAATCGCCGACAAGTCGTGGATCTACCGCCAGTACGACCATCAACTGTTCTTGAACACGGTGGTCGGTCCGGGGGGCGACGCGACCGTGTTGCGGCTTCGCACGCCGCGCCGCGCCGGTGGCCAACCGGCGGCCGACGCCGACGTGGCGCGACCCGCGATTGCGATCAGCACCGACGGCAAGGCCCGGTTCTGCAAGCTCGACCCGCGCGTTGGTGCCCGTCTTGGCGTGATGGAAGCGGCCCGCAACGTCGCGTGCACCGGCGCAGTGCCCCGTGCCCTCGTGAACTGTCTGAACTTCGGCAATCCCGAACACCCCGAGGTGATGTGGCAGTTCGCCGAGGTCATCGAGGGCATGCGCGAGGCATGCGTGGCGCTCGGCCTACCGGTGGTCGGCGGCAACGTGAGCTTCTACAACGAGAGTCGTGGTGCCGACATCGATCCCACGCCGGTGATGGGTGTCGTCGGTGTCATCCCGAGGCTCGACGAAGCGCCGCCTTCGGTCGCGCTCCACGACGGTGATGCGATCGTGCTCCTCGGCGCCACCCGCGCCGAACTCGGCGGCAGCGAATGGGCCGCGGTGCTGCACGGGCTGCGGGGCGGACACCCGCCGCAGGCCGACCTTGAGGCCGCGGCAGCGCTCCACGAACTTGTCGCCGGCCTCGTGCGCGAGCGGGCCGTCACGGCAGTGCACGATTGCTCCGACGGTGGGCTCGGCGTGGCGTTGGCTCGCATGGCCCTCGCCGGCGACGTCGGGGCGATGGTCACGCTGCCGCTCGACGACGGTCTCACCCCAGCGGAGACGTTGTTCTCCGAATCGGCGAACCGTGTGCTGCTCGGCGTAGCCGCAGATCAGCGTGCGGCGGTGCTGGCCCAGGCGAGCGCCGCTGGGGTTCCGGCGATCGTGCTCGGCTCGGCCGGGGGTCGCGAACTGCGGATCGGCAGCGACTGCACCGTGGCCCTCGACGCCGCCGCGACGGCATGGCGGAGAGTGTTCGAGTAATTCACAGCTCGCAGCGCCGGACGTAGTAGGCGCAGACGACAGTTCAAGCCAGGAGGTGCTGGTCGAGCCAGGTGGCGACCTCGGCCGCCGACGCCTTTGGTGACTTCCCGGCCGTGTCGAGGCGCAGTTCGGGATGCTCGGGCGGCTCGTAGGGATCGTCGAGCCCCGTGAACTGGGGGATCTCGCCGGCTCGGGCCTTGGCGTAGAGGCCCTTGACGTCGCGTTCTTCGCACACCTCGACGGGTGTCGCCACGTGGATCTCCACGAAGTTGTTGATCTCGGCGCGCATCTCGTCGCGCAGCGCCCGGTACGGCGAGATCGCCGCCGTCACCGCGATCACGCCATTGCGGGCGAGCACCTTGGCCACCCAACCGATGCGGCGAACGTTGATGTCGCGGTCCTCTTTGGAGAACCCGAGCCCCTTCGAAAGGTGCTCGCGCACCTCGTCGCCGTCGAGGAGCTCGACGCGCAGCCCTCGAGCTACGAGGTCGGCAACGACGATGTTCGCGACTGTGCTCTTCCCCGCCCCCGAGAGGCCGGTGAACCACAGGCAAGCGCCAGGCTGATCCGTCACGAATCGGGATGTTAGAAGGCCGTGCGGGCGCGTCCCGGAAACGTCGCACGTACCTGCGATAATGGTGGTGATGGCCGACGATGTCCGCGAGGCGTGTGGTGTCGTCGGCGTCTATCAGCCGGGCCACCAAGTCGCGAACCTCGCCTACCTCGGTTTGTACGCGCTGCAGCACCGTGGTCAAGAGTCCGCCGGTATCGCGTGCAGCGACGGCGACACCTACACCGTCGTCAAAGACATGGGTCTCGTCACGCAAGTGTTCGGCCGCGACACGCTCGTGCCGCTCGTGGGTCACCTCGCGATCGGCCACGTGCGCTATTCCACGACTGGTTCGAGCAACTGGCGCAACGCGCAGCCCGTCTATCGCTCGCGCGGCGAGGCCGGTTTCGCAATCGGCCACAACGGCAACCTCACGAACACGGCGGCGTTGGCCGATGAGCTGGGCCGGTTCCCTGGTTTGTTCAACGCCGATCCCGTCCAACTCGATTCCACGAGCGACTCTGAACTGATCGCCGAACTCGTCGCGCGCCTCTACACCGACCCGCTGCGTAGCGACGGCCGCGATCTCGAGCAGGCGCTGCTCGCGGTACTGGCGAAACTCGAAGGCGCGTTTTCACTCGTGCTCTCCGACGAAGCGCATCTCATCGGCGTGCGCGACCCGCATGGCTTTCGGCCCCTCGTGCTCGGCCGCGTCGATGGCGGTTGGGTCCTTGCGAGCGAGACGGCAGCGCTCGACATCATGGGCGCGCACTTCATCCGCGAGGTCGAGCCCGGCGAGTTGGTCGCGATCGACGCGAGCGGCGTGCGGTCGGTGCGCTACGCCGCGCCGGAACCGAAGCTGTGCGTGTTCGAGTTCGTCTACATCGCGCGCCCCGACACGCAGCTCTACGGCAAGGGCGTGCACGCGGCGCGCCAGCGCATGGGCATGGAACTCGCGCGCCAGGCACCGGTCGACGCCGACATGGTGATGCCGGTCCCCGAATCGGGCGTGCCCGCTGCGCAGGGTTACGCCCAAGAAAGCGGCATTGCCTACGGCGACGGTTTCGTCAAGAACCGCTATGTCGGGCGCACGTTCATCGATCCCGATCAGGCGCGCCGCGGTGCGGGCGTGCGCCTCAAGCTCAACCCGCTGCGCGACAACGTGCGTGGTAAGCGCCTCATCGTGGTCGAAGATTCGATCGTGCGCGGCACCACCACACGCCAGATCATCTCGGTGCTGCGCGAAGCGGGCGCGACCGAGATCCACTTCCGCGTGTCGTCGCCGCCGTACCGCTGGCCGTGCTTCTACGGCCTCGACACGGGCAAGCGCAGCGACCTGCTCGCGGCCGACATGTCGGTGGGCGAAATCTCCGACTACCTCGGCGTCGATTCGCTCGCGTACCTCGAACTCGACCGGCTCCTCGCGGCCACCGACGCGCCGCCGGAATCGTTCTGCACGGCGTGCTTCAGCGGCGTCTATCCGGTCGCGGTGCCGGAGCTCGACACGAAGTTCCTGTTGGAGTCCGCGGCCGACGGCGCGACGAACGCCGCCGATACCGACGACGTCGCGACGCTCGACGACGTGAGCAACAGCGCGTCGTGATGACGTCTCCGGCATGACGATGGCACCATGACCGGCTCGGGCCCGGCCGCCGGACGGTTGACCTACGCCGATTCGGGTGTCGACATCGCGGCAGGCGAAAAGGCCGTGGGCCGCATCGCTGAACTCGTGCGATCGACGTATCGGTCCGAGGTCGTCGGCGACATCGGCGGCTTCGGCGGGTTGTTCGCACTCGATTGGTCGCGGTATCGCTCACCGTTGCTGGTGTCGTCGACCGACGGCGTCGGTACCAAGTCGTGGATTGCTCGCCAGGTTGGGCGGCTCGACACGATCGGGATCGATCTCGTGGCGATGTCGGCCGACGACGTGGCGGTGCAGGGCGCGGAGCCCCTGTTCTTCCTCGACTACATCTCCACCGGGCGCGTCGATCCCGACGAGATGGAACAACTCGTTGCCGGCGTCGCCAAAGGTTGTGCCGACGCTGGGTGTGCGCTGCTCGGCGGCGAGATGTCGGAACATCCCGGCATCATGCAACCCGACGACTTCGATCTCGTCGGGTTCTGTGTTGGGGTCGTCGATCGCGACGAGTTGTTACCGAGCAAGGTCGGCGCGGGTGATCGCATCATCGGTATTGCCAGCCCCGGACTTCGGTGCAATGGCTACTCGCTCGCGCGCCGCGCGCTCCTCGACCACGCCGGTCGCTCGCTCGACGAACCCGCGTGGGCGGGCCACGACCGCTCGCTCGGCGAGGAACTCCTGACGCCGAGCGTGCTCTACACGCGCGCGATGCGAGCACTACGCGGCGAAGTGCCGGTGCACGCGTTCGCGCACATCACCGGCGGTGGCATTCCCGGCAATCTTGATCGCGTGCTCCCCGACGACTGCGACGGTGTGGTGCAGCGCGGGAGTTGGCCCGAACCGAAAATCTTCGGCGAAATCCAGCGCGCCGGCAACATCGAGCCGAGCGAGATGGAGCACGTGTTCAACCTCGGTGTGGGCATGCTTGTGGTGGTACCCGACGGCGCCGAGCGCGATTGCGTCGCCGCGCTCGAACGCTTCGGTCACGCTGCGTTCGTGGTGGGCACCGTCGTTGCCGGCCACCAGCAGGTACGCGTCGTCAGCTGACCCGCGGGTCGGCGTGCAGTACCTCGGCCAAGGATCGATACGCGGCCGCACCCGGCGAACTCGACGCGTGATCCAGAATCGTCACCCCGCGCGACGGCGCTTCGGCGAAGCGGATCGATTTCGGCACCGGCGGCTCGAGCACCTCGATACCGAAACGATTGCGGACGTCGTCGAGCACCTCGCGAGCGTGGCGCGTGCGCGCATCGAACATCGTCGCGATCGCGCCGCGTACGGCGAGCTTCGGGTTCGTGTACTCGCGCACATCCGCGATGCTGTCGAGGAGCTGCGCCACGCCGCGATGTGACAGCGCCTCGCACTGCAACGGGATGAGCACTTCCTGCGCCGCCGTGAGACCGTTGACGGTGAGCACGCCGAGCGTGGGCGCGCAGTCGATGAGGATCGTGTCGAACTGTTCGGCCACGGGTGCGAGCGCACGCGCGAGCGTGTGCTCGCGACCGGTGCGCGTGAGCAGGTGCATTTCGGCGCCCGCGAGATCGATGTTCGTCGGCAGGAGTGTGAAATCGCCAACGTCGAGGAGCGCGTCGTCGACCGTGGCCTTGTTGATCAGCACGTCGTGCAGCGACACCGACAACGTCTCGGGGTCGAGCCCGGCCGAAAACGTCAGGCAGGCCTGCGGGTCGAGGTCGACGAGCAGCACGCGCTCGCCGAGGCGCGCGAGCGCGACGCCCAGCGTGTGGGTGGTGGTCGTCTTGGCGACCCCGCCCTTTTGGTTCGCCACCGCGATAGTGCGCGCCACGGCGCGGGAGTCTACGAAGTGACGTTCGTATCGCGCTCGGCGGCGTGACCGCGGTGCGCGTCCGCGTGCTGTTGTGGCCGACTTGCCGCTCGTGTCCGGTCCGCACCCTTCGCACGGTTGCGGGCTAGTATCGCCACGTAAGGTCGCACGAGGGATGCCGTGCGATGGGGGTGGTAGGGACGCCGCCGCGGACCAGTTTTCACCCCAGGTGGAGGGGCTTTTCTGTGACAGCAACCGACGGACAGTCGTACGACGATGATGCCCTGCTCACGCCGTCAGAGGTGGCGGCGATGTTCAGAGTGAATCCCAAGACGGTGACCCGATGGGCCCGGGCCGGCAAGATCTCAGCAATCCGGACGCTCGGCGGGCACCGACGCTTCCGCGCCAGCGAGATCCACCAGTTTCTCACCCAAGTCGATCAAGACACCCCGCTCTAGCCCGAGCGACCCAGGCCTCGAGCAACGCCCCAAGAGTTTGCGGCCGCCCAACTTCAGCGCGGGGAGTTCGCCGCGCCGGGCGAAGCAGGCGCCAGGGGCGCGACGGCCGTATCGGGGCCGATCTAGCGCCCTGCGCGGCGACCGGAGCAGCCCGAGAGCGAGGAACGAGCGACGCGGGTGCGCAGGGAACTCGCCGCGCCGGACGGAGTAGGCGCAGGAGAGGGGAGTGGCCGGGACCGGCGTCGATCCGGTGACCTCGCGCTTTTCAGGCGCGCGCTCTGCCAACTGAGCTACCCGGCCGGGTGGTGTCGGGCGATCCCGACTCTTGTTGGCGGTCCTGACGGGATTTGAACCCGCGGCCTCCGCCTTGACAGGGCGGCGTGCACTCCAAACTGCACCACAGGACCAATGAAATCTTGCGTGCCCCCAGGGGAGTTCGAATCCCCGTTACCGCCTTGAAAGGGCGGCGTCCTAGGCCACTAGACGATGGGGGCTCGACTCGTGTGAGACCGGGGGAGTCTAGCAACCCCCTCGCCAATCCGTTCTGTGGAACCGGTTCGGCTGGACCCGCGCGCCGAGGCGTCGGCCGCGCGGGCGGTACCTTCGTCGGGTGCAGTGGCCCGCTCGCCCGACCACCGCGGCTGTGCGCGCTCTGGGCCACCGGAGCCGGCGCTTCCGCAGCGGGGCCGTCAGCCTCGCGCTTGGCGTCGCCCTGCTCGGTGCGTGCAGCACCGGCGGCAGTAGCGGCGGCGACCTGGGCGGCATCAAGCAGCCGGCGAACAACCGCGTGCTCTGCGGCTTGATCGCCAGCCTTCCCGATGCCGGATCGGCATTGCAGACGGCCGACGTGCGCGACCCGGCCAAGTTCACCCAGGCGTTGAACGCCGCGGTCACCGCGTATGTCGCCACCCTCGACGACATCGCCGGCCGGGTCGACAATTCGTTGAAAACCACTGTGGCTGATGTGCGCCGCCTCGTGCTCGCGCATCGCTTCGCCGACGCCATCGACGCTCGCATCCAGTTGGATACCTGGATCGCGGACCACTGCTAGCGCCCGCGCTAGCGCATGCGCTAGCACCGGTTTCCACGCCCACGACCTGAACTCTCCGGCGTTGGGCACGGGTGTGCCTCGGTGGGCACCGCTACGTTGGTGGACCGGTGTCGTCGCTCTCGACTGTCGCCGAGGGGCCGCTGGCGCAATTGGCAGCGCGTCGGACTTTTAATCCGCAGGTTCCGGGTTCGAGTCCCGGGCGGCCCACGCTTGTCTCTTGCGCCTGCTTCGCCCGGCGCGGCGAGCGATCGCTGTCGCCGGTCTTGCCGGAACAGGCTCGTGCGATCGCCGCGCATCGCGCCGGTTGTGCCCCCACGCTTGTCTATTGCGCCTGCTTCGCCCGGCGCGGCGAGCGATCGCTGTCGCCGGTCTTGCCGGAACAGGCTTGTGCGATCGCCGCGCATCGCGCCGGTTGTGCCCCCACGCTTGTTTCTTGCGCCTGCTTCGCCCGGCGCGGCGAGCGATCGCTGTCGCCGGTCTTGCCGGAACAGGCTCGTGCGATCGCCGCACATGGAGCCGCAGGACCGTGGCACCGACGATTTGGGACCTTCGACCGCAGTTGGGGCGCTGCTGGCGGGCGCATGCTGGGGGACATCCTGCACGACACGCGCGTACGACGCGCGAACTTCGAAGGTGGATCGACATGGGAATGCTGGATGGCCGAGTAGTGATCGTGACGGGTGGCAGCGCGGGAATTGGGCGGGCCGCGGCCCTTGCCTTTGCCCGTGAGGGGGCGCTCGTGGCGATCGGCGACGTCGACGCCGCCCGCGGGCAGGCGGTGGCCGACGAGGTGACCGCCAGCGGCGCGCGGGCCGTGTTCGTACCGACCGACGTGTCCAAGGCCGAGGACGCCCAGCGACTCGTTGACAGGGCGCTGGCGGAGTTCGGCCGCCTCGACGCGGCGTTCAATAACGCTGGCATCGAGGGCGTGAGCGCACCCACCGCGGACTGCACCGTCGAGAACTGGAACCGCACGCTCGCGGTGAACCTCACCGGCGTGTGGCTTTGTATGAAGGCCGAAATCCCCGCGATGCTCCGCAGCGGTGGCGGCGCGATCGTGAACAACGCGTCGGTCGCCGGCCTCGTCGGATTCGAGGGGATCCCCGCCTACACGGCGTCCAAGCACGGCATCGTCGGGCTCACCAAAACCGCGGCGCTTGAATACGCGCAGGCCGGCATCCGCGTCAACGCGGTGTGTCCGGGCGTCATCGACACCGAGATGATCGACCGCTTCACCGGCGGCGATGCAGCAACTCGTGCGGGGCTCACGGCCACCGAGCCGGTCGGGCGCCTCGGTGCGCCGGGCGAGATTGCCGACGCTGCTGTGTGGTTGTGCTCCGACATGGCGTCGTTCGTCACGGGCCAGGCGATCGCGGTCGACGGCGGCTTCGTCGCTCGATGACCGCGATCAGATCCGCGTCGGTGCCGTGGGCCTGACGGGACGTTCGGCCCTACTGGCGGCCGCAGAGCGAGCGGATAATGAACTTCCGCGAATCGCGGGTCGCAAGCGGGGAGGGTCGACCATGAAGCGCATGCGCCTGGTTTGTCATCCGTTGACGTGGGCAGCGTGTGTTGCCGCGCTGGTGCTCGGCGGCGGGGGCATCGCTCCGGCGGTCGCGGACACGTCGATCCAATGCGGTGAGTCGATCACGCACAGCATCGTGCTGCAGCACGATCTCCTCAACTGTCCGGGCGTCGGCCTCTACGTTGTGGGCGACAACGTCGACGTCAACCTGAACGGTCACACGATCTCGGGGACATACAGCAGTGGGGTGCTCACGCCGGGCGTCTGGATCGTTCGTTACCACGACATCGTCGTGCGTAACGGCACGATTCGCGGCTTCGGCATCGGCGTCGACCCCATGTACATCCAGCATCTCACGATCAAGCATCTCGTGCTCGACGGCAACTACATCGGCGTCTACGTGTACTCGAGCAGCCACGCCGTCGTGCACCACAACCTCGTGCGGGGAGCCGTGTTCGAGGGCCACATGGCCCTGGGCATCAAAACCTACGGGTCGGATCACGTGACGTTCGCCGACAACCGGCTCAGCAACCGCCTGAGAGGAGCGATCGGTGTTGATGCGTCGTCGTACGTCGACGTGCTGCGTAACTACGAGAACGGCGCGGTGACCGACCCCTGCCCCGAGTGCAACGCGCTGTCTGTCACGGGTTCGCAGTACGTGCACGTCGTCGCCAACGCGCTGCACAACAATCCGGGAACCGCCTTGTACGTGTCGCTCGGAGCCGCGTCCGTGACCGTCTCGTCGAACGTCATCGATCACACGCGGCGCAGCGGCATGCGGATCGACAAGTCCGATCGCCGCATCGTGCTCCTGGGCAATCAGGCGCACGACAACGGCTGGGATGGAATCCAGGTCGACGCAACAGGGACTCAGATCACGAGCAACGTCGCCAACGACAACGGGTGGCGCGGCATCGAGGCTGTCGCTGGCGTCGTCGACGGCGGCGGCAACATCGCGCACGGTAACGGCGGCGATCAGTGCGTCAATGTCGTATGTTCGTGAGGGACGCTCTCGATGACAGCTACGACGCATGACGCCAAGGAAGAACTCGAACTCCTGTTAGCGACGCCCGAAGGTCGCCGCTACATGCTGAGTCTCACCGTCGACGCCGAAGAAGGCGACGAGGCCGACCTGTTCGCCATGATGGCCGCGGCCGTCGGCGATTCGGAGCTGCGCCGGATGCTCGAGCAGCACAAGGCCGATGAAGCCCGCCACGCAGGATTGTTCCGAGGCTGCCTCGAACGCAACGGCGCCGCCTGGGCCGCCGCAGTCGAACGGGCACGCGCGCTCGAAACCGACGCGTTCGCGAAAGCCCAAGCCGCGGGCGCCGAACATGTGCTGGCGCAGGGCTGGCTCGCTGCGGTCTGATCTGCGCCACGCTCCGAGGTGCGCGAACGGCCCCGCCGTCCCTAGGGTCGAGAGATGGATCGCGCCGCAATCGAAGAACTCCAGATGCACGGCCAGGACATCCCCTGGCTGCTCCAGACCTGGGCCGAGGCCAAGCCCGATCACCCGGCGCTGATCTGGGATCCTCCCGAGGGCGCGCAGCGGAGCTGGACCTACAGCACGCTGCTCGAAGACACTCGCCGCGTTGCAGCCGGGCTGGTCGAGCGCGGCGTCGGCCTCGGCGACAAGGTCTTGATCCACGCCGACAATTGTCCCGAGATGCTCCTGTCGTGGCTGGCGTGCGCGACGGTCGGCGCGGTTGCGGTGACCACCAATACCCGCTCGGCGCCGTCGGAGGTCGCGTACTTCGCGCAGCACACGAAGTGTGTGGGCGCGATCACCGAAGCGAAGTTCGCATCGCACATCGCCGAGTGCGGCGACGACCTGCGATGGGTCGTGACGATCGGCAACGGCGCGGCCCGCGCCGACGCGACAACGTTCGATGAGCTCCACGGTGATGCGTCGGCGTGGCCCGGCCGTGAGATCGAACCGATGTTGCCGTTCGGGATCATGTTCACGTCGGGCACCACGAGCAAGCCCAAGGCCGTCGTGCACACGCACGCGAACGCCATTTGGGCGAGCCGAAGCGGTCCGCGCACGATCGATCTCGGCACCGACGACCGCTACTTGATCTACCTCCCGCTCTTTCACGTCAACGCGCAGAGTTGGTCGTTCTTCTCGGTGCTCGGGGTCGGCGCGACGGCAGTGCTCACGCCGAAGTGGTCGACGAGTCGCTTCTGGGATGTCGTGGAGCGGCACGAGATCACGCACATCTCGTTGATGCCGTTCGTGATGGGAGCGCTCGGCAACCCGGACCGGCCGAAGACGAAGTTGCGCGTCGCGGTGTTCGGGCTGATCCTGCCGATGCTCGACGAGATGTTCGGGATCAAGATCTACGCGGCGTACGGCATGACCGAGACCGTCACCCATGCCATCTCCGGCAAGCCGGCCGAGCACTTACCCGAACGCTCGATGGGCCACCCGACGCCGGGCTATGAGATCGCGATCGTCGACAAGGACACGGGCAAGCTCTGCGCACCAGGCGAGACCGGCGAGCTGTGGATGCGCGGCACGCGCGGGATCCAACTCTTCCTCGAGTACTACGACAACCCCGAGGCGAACGCCAAGTCGTTCGAAGACGGCTGGTTCAAGACCGGCGACATGGTCATGATGGGCGAGGGCGGCAACGTCTTTTACCGTGAACGAGACAAGGACCTGCTCAAGGTCGGCGGCGAGAACGTGTCGGCCCGCGAAGTCGAAGAGGTGATCGGTACCGTCGCTGGTGTGGGATCGGTCGCCGTCGTCGGCAAGCAACACGACTTCCTCGATGAGGTCGTCGTCGCGTTTGTCATCAAGGCTGCGGGCTCGAGCGACGACGCCACGCTCGAGCGCGACGTGATCGAGACGTGTCGCGGGCGGCTCGCCGACTTCAAGGTGCCGCGCGCGGTCTACGCAGTCGACGAGTTTCCGCTCGGCACGCTCGACAAGATCCTCAAGAACAAGCTGCGCGAGATGGCCGACGCGCACCCGCCGGTCTAACGAGGGTCAATCCTGGCGCCCCACGACACGCTCAAGAACCGGCGAGCAGGCCGAGGTCTTCGGTGAGCTTCGGCGCGTAGATCCACTTGCCGACCAAGCGCGGCGCGCCGTCGCTCGTCGCGAGCCAGGCAACCGCCGCGCCGGTTGCTTCAGGCGTCTCCGAGCCGAAGTTGGCCGCGAACTTGTCGGCGCGGTCGCGGCTGAGCGCCTTGCGCTTTTCGGTGACGACGTTGCCCGGATCGACGTTGAACGCGAGCACGCCAGCACTGCCAAACTCGGCGTTGATCCCACCCGCAACCCGCGCGAAGGCGGCCTTCGACGCCGAGTAGCCGATACCCCAACCACCGGCACCGGCTGGACCAGGTGGGTCGAGGCGCGCCGAGCCCGACACCATGTTGATGATCCGGCCCGAGCCGCGTTCCACCATGTGGGGCACAACGTGTTGGACCAACAGCACTTGGTGCACGAAGTTGCCGACAACGAGATTCTTCATCGCCGCGGGCGTGAGGTCGAGCAACCGATCCATCGTTCCGCCACCCTGGAAGATGGCGTTGTTGAACAGCACGTCGATCCGGCCCCACGCATCGAGCACGACACCGGGTGCGTTGCGCACTGCAGTCTCGTCGAGCAGATCCATTGTGATGGGCAACGCCCGCTGGCCGCGCGCTTCGATCTCGGCCGCGGTGGTTTCCAAGCTGCCCGGAACCGCCACGCTCGGTTCATCGCCACGTACCGAGTTCGGCTCGGTGCGCCCTTCGCCTTCCTTTTCGGTGCGCGCGGTGATGGCCACATCGAAGCCCGCGGCGGCGAGCGCGAGGGCGCCGGCGCGGCCGATGCCGCGACTGGCACCGGTCACCAGCGCGACGGGCGCGCTCACTGCGCGTGTCCTGGCGCGTGTCCTGGCGCGAGGTCGGCGTGCTGCGATGCCAGTTCGAGCTTACGGATCCAGTCCGGGATGCGCATCGGCTTGCGAGCCGTGATGTCGAACGCGAGGTTGACCACCTCGAACGTTGTGAGCAGGTCACCGCGGTCGATGTCGTAGGCCCACTGGATGCGATACGACGTCTTGTCCCGCAGATCGAGCACGGCGCTGAAGCTCTGGATGCGATCGCCGACGCGCGGCAGGCGCCGGATCGTCATGCGGGTCTCCATCGATGCCCAACCCATCCGCTCGCCGCCGGGCAGCTCATGAATCATCTCGGGGAGCTTGCGGTCGACCGGCTGGCCACCCCAGGTGAGTCCGGGCGCGTTCGACCAGACGAGCGTGCCATCGGCGCCGCATTCCTCGACGGTCACGGCGCGCGGCTTACGGATCGCCAGTGCCCGCTCGCGCAGCACCGAGAGTTCAGGTGCGCTTGCCACTGGGTCGGTGTCGAGCGCGATGCTGCGCGTTGCGCCGTGCGCGGGAACGGCCACGACCATCGAGCGCGCGCGATCGACCACCGACGCCGGCAGCGCACTCGCTTCGGCGGCTCCCTCGATGCATCGCACGCGCTGCACGAAGGTGGCCGCGAGCTCGCCCGAATCTTCGTTCGCGAGCTCGTGGTAGAGACCCAGCCCATCCGCGGACACGTCGATCACGCCGCTGCGTACGACGAGCGGCGCGCCGAGCATTTGCTCACGATGATGACGCGTGTACACATCGACGGGGCGCAGCGTCACCGCAGCGGGAAGGCCCAGCGCGCCGATGATCGCCGTCGTGCCTGCGTAGGCGTTGACGCCGTAGAACCGGACGTTCATGTGCCCGAGGTGGTCGATCTGATCCTTGGTGACAGTGCTGTGATGCGTGATGGTCAGGTCGGTGCTCGTGAGGTCCATGATGGAGCGATCCTGGCGGGCTGGGCGGGCCCCCAGCAAACTCAGGACGTCGCGGCCGTCAGTCGGCGATGTCGGACAGGTTCGAGAGATTCAGCCCGGCGCCCTCGACGAGTGCGGGGACATCTTCGAGCGGCGCAGGGCGGGCGAACAGATAACCCTGGAGGAGGTCGCAGTTCAAGTACATCAGGGTGGCGAGTTGTTCGGGTGTTTCGATTCCCTCGGCGACAACCTTCAGGTTGAGGTTCCTCGCCAGTGCGACGACCGCTGCGACGATGGCCGTGTCTTCTCGCTCCGTGCCGATCGTACGCACGAACGATTGGTCGATCTTGATGATGTTGATCGGGAACGTGCGCAAGTAGGTGAGCGACGAGTATCCGGTGCCAAAGTCATCGAGCGCGAGGTTCACGCCGTACCCGCGCAGCTCCTGCAATACCGCCTCGGCGGTGAGGGCGTCATCGATGAGCGTTGTCTCGGTGAGCTCGAGGGTGAGCAGCGTCGGATCAAGCCCCGACCGTGCCAGCGCGCTCGTGACCGTGTCGGTGAGCTTGCCTTTGAGGATCTGGCGGCTCGAAATGTTGACGGCGATGCCGATGCGACGGTCTGGCCACCGCGTCGTCCAGGCGGCGGCCTGTCGACACGCCTCGTCGAGTACCCAGGTGCCGATCTCGAGGATGAGCCCGGTTTCCTCGGCGATCGCGATGAACTCGCCCGGTTGGACGAGCCCGAATCCGGGCCGGTCCCAGCGCACGAGCGCTTCGAAGCTCACGACCATCCCGCTGTCGGCATCGAGAACGGGTTGGTAGTGCAGCACGAGTTCGTTGCCGGTGACGGCGCGTCGCAGCGCGACTTCGAGTTCGAGGCGTGCCGCGACCCAGTGTTGCATGGCCTCGTCGAACAGCTCATAGCGCGCCTTGCCGCCGTCCTTGGCGCGATACATCGCCGTGTCGGCTTGGCGGAGCATCGTGTCGGGCGTTTCGGTGCCGTCGATCGACAGCATGATGCCGACGCTCGCCGTGACGCGCGCCTGACTCTCACCGCACGTGAAGGGCGCGTCGATCGAGTCGATGACGCGCTGCGCGATCTCGATGGCGTCGCGCGAGGTCTCGAGCTGATCGCAGAGCAGGACAAACTCATCGCCGCCCAGGCGGGCAACGGTGTCGCTCTCGCGTACGAGACCATTGAGGCGTGCGGCGGTTTCGACGAGGAGGGCATCTCCGGCCGAATGCCCGAGCGTGTCGTTGACTTCTTTGAAGCGGTCGAGATCGACGAACAACACCGCCACGGGATGTCCGGTACGGCGGCTTCGGGCGAGCGCCTGTGCCAATCGGTCGGTAAGCATCGTGCGGTTCGCGAGACCCGTGAGCGAATCGTGCAACCTCCGGCTGGCCTCGAGCCGCGCGAGTTGCGTCGCGCGCCGGTACGACCATGACAGCACTTCGCCGAGGACTGCCGCCGCCGGCAATGTCACGATGACGCACTGCCAACCAATCGTGCCGCGACCGCCGGAGGCGAGGATCCCGCCGAGTGCCGGCCCGGACAGACATGCGCTGACGGTCGCGGCGCCTTTGCCTTGGGTGAGTCCGGCCCACGCGATGACGATGATGAAAAAGACCGGATACACAGCGACGGCCGATTCGCTGCGAGAAAAATGATCGAAGTGGTCGCTCAGGACCAAGAACGCGATCACGCCGATCACGATGCTGTTCCCTATGGCGCGGCCGTGACGGTCCCAGGGCAACAGCAGGAGCGCGCATCCGAAGATCATCGTGAGCACTGCCGTGAGCCGCAGCGCCGAGACATTGACATGGTCGAGGCGCGACAACAACGTGTTGGCCAACGTCACGATCCCGGCACCGAGGAACAGCACGGTGGCCGACCCTCGTGCGAATCGCGCTTCGGCAATGGCCTCGCTACGCGTGGCCGGAACGTGCGGGCGCGTGATGCCGCCGAAAACGTTGGTGCTGGACTTGGCTTGCTCCGCGGCTGTCTCGAAGTATCGCTCGCGCCCGATGTCGCGCGTCGCGACGGTCACCGTGTCGGCATCGACGGGTACGACGGTGACCCGTCGCCAACCGCCTCGTCCCCCTGGAAGCGCGAGGTCGATCTCGGCGACTTGTCGCTCGCCCGTTGCTAACGCGGCCCGGTACGCCTCGTGCAGCGCACTGTTCGTGACCGCAGCTTCGAGCTGGCTGAGGCGTGTACCGACGGGGTCGCCGACGACCCACGACCAACGATCGCACACGAGGCTGTTTGCATCGACGATCGTCCAATCCACGATGGAGCCGTCGTCGCGTACCGCTTGCAGCGCGACGTAGCCGTCGCCGCTGGCATCGGACGCCACCCGGCGCCAATCCTCCTGCTCGTCAGGAGAAGGCATGCGATCCGTCAGCACCGGGTTTCAATCGGCACAATGCGGGCCGCGATGAACGATCGGAGGCCTTGGCAGAATGCGCAGCGAAGCGGCCTGGAAAAACGGAGTCAGAACCCCGGTGGCGGGCGGTAACCGCCGCCGCTGACCTGGGCGACGATGGCAGCCATCTGGAGCGCCTCGCGGTCGCGCAGATAGGGCGACACGATCTGTACGCCGACCGGCAGGCCCTCAGGGGTGCGCCCGACCGGGGCCACCGCCGACGGCAGGTCGACGATGCCGATGAGCCCGGCCCACGTGACCAACGTGACGTGCGACTGCATCTCGCCGTCGATCGCGAGTTCTCGCTCGAGGAAGCTGGGCGCTTGCTGATGGGGGAACGCCGGCACCGGCATCACCGGGCACAGCAGCACGTCGTAGTCCTCGAACCACGCGGCCCAGCGCTGCGCGAGCCGGGCACGGTGCTCATCGGCGCGCAGCCACGCGCGGTGTGAACCGGCCGCGAGCTCGGCCTGGTCGTCGGGGATGCTCGGCGAGATCGCACTCGTGATCATGTGGAAGAACAGGTCACGCTGTTCGGCGAGATCGACGTCGGGATGCGCGTGCTCAACCCGCGCGCCGGCGTCGGCGAGGCGATCAGCCGCGTGTTGCAACAGCGTGAGTTCGTCGCGATCGATCGGACATCCAGGCGCTTCGAACCAGACACCGACGCGCCACTCGTTGATCGGTCCCCGCCGAGATGGGGGAAGTTCGATGCGCCATGCGAGAGCGCGTTCGGGTTCGGGTGCGGCCAGGACGCCGAGCAGCAACTCGAGGTCCTCGGCGCTGCGCGCGATCGGTCCGAACACGTTGATGTCGACGTCGGTCGTGCCGCCGCCGACATGATCGAGGTAGCCGCGCTGGGGGATCACCCCGTAGCTCGGTTTCAACCCGAACACGCCGCAGCAGTGCGACGGGATGCGCACCGAACCACCGATGTCGGTGCCAAGCTCGAACGACGTGAAGCCGCACGCCACCGCGGCGGCCGCGCCGCCCGACGATCCGCCCGGGACGCGATCGAGCGCCCATGGGTTGTTCGTCGTGCCAAAGATCTCGTTGAACGTCTGGATCTCGCCCGACCACCGCGGCACGTTCGTCTTGCCGAACACGATCGCACCCGCGGCCCGCAGGCTCGCCACCGCCGGTGCGTCGGCGCCGGGGACGTGATCGCGCAGCTCGACCGCACCACCAGTGGAGCGCATCCCCCCGACTTCGATCGCGTCTTTGACCGTGATCGGCAATCCGTGCAGCGGGCCGCGCCACTCACCACGCGACGCTTCGTCGTCGGCGCGCCCGGCGTCGGCCGTCGCGCGTTCGACATCGAGTGTCACCACCGCGTTGATCGGACCGCCGAGACGGTCGATGCGTTCGAGATAGCAGGCGAGCAAATCGCGGCTCGACAGTTCGCCGCTGCGGATTGCGCGAGCAAGTTCAGACGCCGATCGGGTGGCCACGCCGCTCGACGGTAGCTGACCCCCGACCGTGTGCCGCGTGAGCGGCACGGGCGACGGTCAGATCGGCACACGGTGGGTGAGGGGCACGACGACGCGGAATGTGGCGCCCTCGCCGGGCGCAGTCACGAGCGCGACGCGACCGTCGTGGGCCTCGACGATCGAGCGCACGATCGCGAGCCCGAGGCCCGACCCGCCGCGCACACGGCTGCGCGACACGTCGCCTCGATACAGACGGTCGAAGACGTGCGCGGCCACGTCCTCGGTCATCCCTGGCCCGTCGTCGTGGACCTCGAGCACCACGACGTCGGCGCGCTGCTCACCGCGCAGGGTGATCGCGACGTCGGTGGGGGTGTGCACGAGCGCGTTGCCGACGAGGTTCGCCAGTACCTGACGCAGCCGGGCCTCGTCGCCATCGAGGACCAACTCGTCCGGCGCGTCGACGGTGATGGTGCGTTCGGGTTGGGTGGCGCCGGCATCGAGCGCGGCGTCGTGCAGCAGCGGCGCGAGGTCGACGGGGCGATGATCTAACGGGCGACCTTCGTCGAGTCGCGCGAGCAGCAGGAGATCGTCGACGAGCGTCGTCATGCGACGGCCCTCCTGGCCGATGCGCCGCATGGCGTCGTCGAGCGTCGGCTGGTCGGTGAGTCCGCCGGTGCGATAGAGCCCGGTGAAACCGAGGATCGATGTGAGCGGGGTGCGCAGTTCGTGCGACGCATCCGACACGAACCGCCGGAGTTGGGTTTCGGCCTGTTGGCGTTCGTCGAGCATCACGTTGAATGCGCGACCAAGTCGCCCGGCCTCAGTACGGGGGTTTGGGTGGTCGACGCGATGGGCGTGATCGCCGGCCGTAATCGCGTCGGCGGCTTCGGTGACCGCGCGGATCGGCCGCAACCCGAGGCGCACCACCCAGAGCCCCGCGAGCGCGAGCACCGCGATGATCGCGGCTGCGGCGACCCCGACGGCGATCAGCATGCGTTGATAGGTGGAGACGACGCTCGACATCGACAACGCCACGATGAGGTACCCGCCGGAGCGCGGCACGGCGATGACTCGGAAGCCGTCGCCGTTGCCGCCGTGTGATGCGACCTCGAAGGCATGGGCGGGGCGCGGTCGGCCCGCTGCGGGACCCGCCGGCGCGGCGCTGCGGGCCTGGGCGACGGTGACTGCGGGCGTGCCGCGCGGCGCTAACCGCGACGGCGTCACCGAGGTGAGCTTGCCCGCGCTCGACAAGAACCCCAAGTACAACTCGCTCAGCGCGTTGCCCGACGGTGCCGGCCCCCGGCCCTGATTGTTGCCCTGACCCCCGCCCTGATTGTTGCCGGGACCGCCGAGACCGCCACCGAACGGGTTCGACGGGTCCGAGGCGGCGGCGATCCCCAACACTGCGGGCACGGCCGCATCGAGGCGCTGGTCGAGCTGGGTGATCAACGACGAACGCACCGAGCGAGCCACGGCCACGCCGGCCACCAGCATGACGATCACGATCGTGGCCGCGACGGCAAAGAGCCGACTGCGTAGTGACACGCCGGCGGTGCCTCAGGCCCGGCGCAGCGAGTAGCCGACGCCGCGCACCGTCTGGATCAACTTCGGCTCCGACGCGTCGACCTTGCGCCGCAAGTAGCTGATGAACGTCTCGACCACCGACGACTCACCCTCAAAGTCGTACTCCCACACGTGATCGAGGATCTGGCCCTTCGAGAGCACCCGTCCGGCGTTCAATAGCAGGTAGCGCAACAGCTTGTACTCGGTCGGTGAAAGGTGAATCTCCTGGCCGGCGCGCAGCACGCGATGGGCATCTTCGTCGAGTTCGAGGTCGGCGTAGGTGAGCACGGCGGGACCGCCGCCCACGCCGGCGCGCCGCAGGATCGCGTGCGCCCGCGCGACGAGTTCCTCGACGCTGAACGGCTTGACCATGTAGTCGTCGCCGCCGATCGTGAGACCGCGCACGCGGTCCTCGGTGGCGTCGCGCGCGGTGAGAAAGATGACGGGGGCCTGGATGCCGTCGGCGCGCAAACGCCGGCACAGCTCGAAACCGTCGAAGTCGCCGAGCATGACGTCGAGCACGAGGAGGTCGGGTCGCTGACTGGTGACGAGCGCGAGGGCATCGCGCCCGCAGTCGGCCGTGAGCACCTCGAAGCCGTCGAGGCGCAGCGCGGTCGACACGAGGAACGCGATGTTTTCCTCGTCGTCGACGACTAGCACGCGGGGAGCCATGCACCCAGTGTGGCGCCCGCGCCCGTGACCTCGCTGGGGAAACCCTGGCAAGTTGCTGTGAATCGTCGGCATCGTCGACCGCCCGCGGGTGGCGTCCTTCATTCCCAGCAAACCCCAACCTCGTTCCGAGAGCCCCGCCAGGTTGCCCATTGATACTGAGGCCATGCCCGGCCCCAACCCCGTCTCCCAGCGTGTCCACGAGGTGGGGCCGGGATGAGCGCGGTCGTCGTCGGGTCGGGCGTCGGGTCGGGTGCGGCTGCGCCGAATACGGCTCCGATTGTCGACATCGTCGTGCCCGTGTACAACGAGGTCGCGATCCTCGAAGCGAGCGTGATCAGACTCCACGCGTACCTCCGAGAAGCGTTCCCGTTCCGGTGGCGCATCACCATTGCTGACAATGCATCGACCGACGGCACATGGGCCACCGCGCAGACGCTGGCTGCCGTGTTGTCGGACGTGGTGGCGTTGCATCTCGACGACAAGGGCCGTGGGCGCGCGTTGCGCGCCGCGTGGTCGGCCAGCGACGCAGCTGTTGTGGCGTACATGGACGTCGATCTTTCGACCGGGCTCGACGCGCTGCTCCCGCTCGTGGCGCCACTCGTGTCGGGCCACTCCGACATCGCCATCGGTTCGCGCCTCGCGTCGGGCGCGATCGTGGTGCGGGGCACCAAGCGCGAACTCATCTCGCGTACCTACAACCGGCTGCTCCAAGCCACGTTCGGTAACGGATTTCGCGACGCACAATGTGGCTTCAAGGCCGTTCGGGCCGACGTCGCGCGCGCGCTGCTGCCCGAAATCCAGGATGACGCGTGGTTCTTCGATACCGAACTGTTGCTGCTGGCCGAACACAACGGCCTGCGCGTCAGCGAAGTACCTGTCGACTGGGTGGACGACCCCGACTCTCGTGTGCACGTCGTGGCGACGGCGACCGAAGATCTGAAGGGCATGTTGCGAGTCGCCCGCCGTTGCTGGACCGGCCACGGACGCATCGACCTCGGACCACTCGCCCGACCCGAGGCACCGCCGGCCACCGGTGGCGCGTTCGTGCGGTTCGCCACGATCGGCGTCGCGTCGACGATCGCGTATGTCGCCCTGTTCTTGTTGTTGCGGATGACCTACGGCGGATATGGCGCGAACGCAATCGCGCTCACGAGCACCGTCGTGGTCAATACCGCGTTGCACCGGCGGTCGACGTTCGGCCTGCGCGGCCCCGACGGGCGCAGCCGCGCGTGGCTCCGTTCGGGCCTGCTCCATGCCGGCGCGCTCGCGGTGACGACACTCGCGCTGTTCCTGGTGCACGCCGTAGAAGGCCCCGATACGACCGTGACCAAAGAGGCGGTCGCGGTCATCGCGGCGGGCGGACTCGCCTCTGCGGCCCGAGTGCTGCTGCTGCCGACCTGGGTGTTTCGCCCGAGGCGCTGAGCGCTCAAGGTTCGCCTGAGCGGGTCGATGACCTCGCACAGCTTCCGACGGATCTAGGAGCGCACCGTGCCCTGTCTCCACCCGTTCCCCACACGCGATGCGATTCGGCAATTGCTCGGCGACATGCTCGGGCGCGAACTCCAGGTTGCGGCCGGGCCGGCGCTGACGATCGAGCCGCAACCGGTCGGGGTCGCCGCGGACTACAGCACCGACGAGGGCGCGCTCGCTGCGATGTGCGTCGCCGACGTGCGGCTTTCGAATGTGCTCGGTGCCGCGCTCACGATGGTCGCGTCGTCCTCGGTCGACGCCGCGGTGCAGCGGGGCGTCGTCGACGAGGCGAATTACAACAACCTGACCGAGGTCGTGAAGGCCATGGAGCGGTTGTTCCAGCACGACGACTGCGCACCCGTCCGTTGGCGCGGCGTGCACTTGCTCCCCGGCGACGTACCGACCGACGACACCGAAATGCTCGCGAAACCGAGCGCTCGGCGCGACTACACGGTCACGGTCGACGAATACGGCGCGGGCACGCTCGCCGTGCTCGTGCGCTGATCGACTTCGCTGGATTCAGGCGGCCTCGGCTTCGCTCGTGACGTCGGGGAGGGCCAGGTCGTCGGCCCGACGCTGCGGCGCTTGCAGTTCGGCGGTGTTGGGTTCCGACGGCGCGACGGTGTTCGCGTAGCTGAGCACCAACGTCGCCAACCCGTAGCAACCCGCCCACGAAATCGCGACGGCAACGAGCAGATGGATGCCGGCCTGCACGATGTCGGTCGTGCCGTGCATTGCACCCGACAGCGACGGCCATGACAGCGCCAGCCCGATGAGCAGGCTGACACCGAACACGAGGTGTGGATCGATTCGACTGGCACGCGTCGTTCCACCCACGCCGGTCATGTTGCCAGTCATGTTGCCGGTCATGTTGCCAGTCATGTTTCCGGTGCCGTAGCGGGGGTCGATGCTCACGACACGAGCACGCGATCGAGGAGGACCTCGGCCCACTGCTGTGGGGTGGCGACCGTATTGTCGAGCCGACCGATCGGGATACCCAGGCTGAGCATCGACGCCGGGCTCACGGTGTCGACGAGTCGATCCAACGCCACGAGGTCGAAGCCGCCGAGGCGTTGCGACCATGCGTCGACGTCTTCGGGCTTCCACCCGGCCGACGCGAGACCCCAGAGCTGGGTCGGCTCCAACTTGTCGAGCATGGCGCTCGTCCACGAGGTCGCGGCGGTGACCGCGGGCTGGGACAAGGCCACGAACGTGAGTTGGTCGCGGCGCCGCCAGCTGCGGCGACGTTCGTCGGCCGCGGCCGGCTCGGTGATCTGTAGCCACGCGGGAACGCCGTCGATTTCGGTTTGCGTCGCGACGACGACCTCATCGGGGTCGAGCCCGAGTTCGGTCGACACTGCCCGGGCCAGCAGCACGGGCCGTGCGCCAATCCCCACGACGGCAATGACCACACCCTTGGCGTCGGGCAGCGCGTCGGCCTGCGGCAGGCGCGTCAACGACTCGATGAGCGCGCTGCGAAGGGCGCCGCCCGCCGCGCCGCGCGGTACGTAGCGCGCCGGAAGCCCGAGACGCACGAGTACCTGTTCGGGCCGTTCGATGGTTTCTTCGGCGCCGTCTTCGGTCGCCGTGTAGGCCAAGTGCGCGGCCCGAGCCTGCGCCGCGGCTTGTGCTCGTTCGGTGTCGACAAGCGACACGACATCATCTTGGGGTGTCGGCGCCGGCATCTGCGCGACGGCGACCGCCGTGGCCGCGGGCACCGATGCCTGCATCGACACGGGCGCGACCGCGGTGTAGTGCGCGGCACCGGCGTGTACCAGCGGCTCGGCGCTGGCTCGCTCGGCCAACGCGACTGCGGGACGCTCGGGGCGCGGCGGACGCGGCGCGGCCGGGACGGGGTGATGTTCGGTGCTGTGCGCCAGGCGTTCGAGAATCTGCGCGAAGCGCTCGGTCTCGGTCGACAGTTGCGGGGTCGCGGCACCCACATCGTGGGTCGGACCCTCGACGTGGATCACGTCGTCGGTGACGTACTCGTCGCCGTCATCGAGATCAGGGTCGAGGTCGATGTCGGTCATGTGCCGTGCGTCGATCTGGTCGCGAGCACCCAACGCTTCGAGTTGGTCCATTTCGTCGAGATCAATGGCACGCATGATGCGCTCCTCGTGGTTGCGTTCCTCGACGAGGTCGAGCACGGATCGGGGCACGGATCGGCTGGCCGCGGCCGTCTCCGCGGCGGCGTCGCTCCGCCGACGACCGAGCCGAACGGGCGGTCGCACGTCGGCCTCGGGCTGGAGCGGTTCGGGCTCGTCGGCGATCACCTCGAAGTACTCGCGCGCGAAGAAGCCGCCGAGGCCACCCTTGCGCACCCTGTTCGCGGCGACGATGCGCACATCGTCACCGAGTTCGTCACGCACATCCTCGAGCAAGGACTCGAGATCCGTTCCCTCAAACCGTCGCTGGTTGGACAACGTTCACCACCCCGATCGTGTCGAGCTCGAGGGAAGTCCCAAGCTCGGTATAGGCAAGGACAGGGAGCCGCGGTGCAGCGCCCTTGACCAACTTCCGAAGCGCCGCACGCAACTGCGCCGCGCAGACAAATACCGGTTCGACGCCGCGCATCTCGGCCTGTTCGGCCTCCCGAGCGATCGAGAGCGCGAGTTGTTCGGCAAACGAAGGGTCGAGCACCAAGAAGGCGCCGTTGTCGCCGTGACGGAGTGTGTCGGCGAGCGCGTGCTCGAGAATTGGTTCGAGGGTGATCATCGCGAGCCGGCCGTCGCGTGCGTGGGGCACCGAAATCGCGGGGCCGAGCATTGTGCGGGCCGCTTCCGCGAGGAGTTCGGTGTCCTTGGTCGTGCGTGCTCGTTCGGAGATCACCTCGAAGATCGGCACAAGGTCGCGGATGGCGACGCCCTCGTCGAGCAGCGACTGGAGGACCCGTTGGATATCGCCGTGTGTGACGCCGGCCGAGTTGATTTCGTCGATGACGATCGGATCGGAATACTTCACAAGATCGACGAGCGTCTTGACGTCCTGGCGCGACAACAAGCGCGACGCGTGCCGGCGCACGATCTCGGCCAGGTGCGTTGTGATTACCGAAGGACGGTCAACGACCGTTGCACCCATCACTTCGGCTTGGTGGCGGAACTCCGACGGCACCCACGTGGCCGGAAGGCCGAAGACGGGTTCCTTCGTGAGCATGCCGGGCAGGCTGCCCTGGATCGATTCGTCGCCGAGCACGAGTACGTGGCCAGGAGGCGACTCGCCCCGGCCGAGCTCGACGCCGTGCACCTTGATGGCATAGGTGTTCGCCGGGAGCTCGAGATTGTCACGGGTCCGCACGAGCGGGATCACCATGCCGAGTTCGAGCGCGAGCTTGCGCCGCAGCGCGCGGACGCGGTCGAGCAGGTCGCCGCCACGGGCGGTGTCGACCAGGTCAATCAAGTCGTACGCGATTTCGAGTTCGAGGGGTTCGATGCGCATGTCGTGCGCGATCTGCTCGGGCGTGTCGCCGGTGGGCTCGGCATCGATGACAGCTTTCGCCGCCGCCTCGGCCTCGGCGGCAAGCCGCTCGGCCTCGCTCGGCAAACGGCTCGCAAGGAACAAGAAGAACCCGCCGACGACGAGGAACGGAAGCTTCGGCAGGCCCGGCACGATGGCGAGCCCGGCGACCGCGCTGCCGGCGAGTTGCAGCGTGCGCTTGTGGCTCGTGAGTTGCGCGAGCAGGTCGGTGCCGAGGTCGGCTTCGGTGGCGGCCCGGGTGACGATCAGGCCGCTCGACAGCGAGATGAGCAGCGCGGGAATCTGGGCGACGAGGCCGTCTCCGACCGTGAGCAGTGAGTACTGCTGGATCGCGTCGCCGATGCTGAGGTGCTTTTGCACCACACCGACGACGAACCCGCCGATGAGGTTGATCATCACGATCACGATGGCGGCGATGGCATCGCCCTTGACGAACTTCGAGGCGCCGTCCATCGCACCGTAGAAGTCGGCCTCGTCGGCGATCTCCTTGCGGCGCCGCTTGGCCTCGGTCTCGTCGATGCTTCCGGCGTTGAGGTCGGCGTCGATCGCCATTTGCTTGCCGGGCATGGCGTCGAGGGTGAATCGAGCCGCGACCTCCGCGACGCGGCCCGCACCGTTGGTGATCACGATGAACTGGATGACGATCAGGATGAGGAAGATCACAAGGCCGACGACGACCGAGCCGCCGACGACGAAGTGGCCAAAGCTCTCGATGACCTTGCCGGCAAAGCCGTTGAGCAGCACGAGGCGCGTCACCGACACGTTGAGCGCGAGCCGGAAGAGCGTGGCGATCAGCAGGAACGAAGGAAAGATCGAGAAGTCGAGGACCCGGCGTGTTTGCATGCTCGCGAGCAGCGTGAGCACCGCCAACGCGATGTTCATCACGAGCAACAAGTCGAGGAGCGCCGTCGGCAGCGGCACAACCATCATCACGACAATGCCGACGATGGCCGCTGGGATCGCGATCTGTCCGATGCGGTTCGGTGTCACTGGTCCTCGGTGAGGATCCGGGCCGTCCCTGGCTGCCGGGCGCGCCCCTTCCACGGGCACCTGGTCCCATCGACCCATACCGCAGCGAGTTGAGCTACCGAATGACGCACCGAACGCAGAGCGTGGTGCGTGCCACGGAGCGTCGGCGTCGCCGCCTGCGTCAGTGTGGGCTTCACGCGTCGACCAACGGACGGCCGAACTCGTGGTAACCGTCGGCGCGACCCTGAGCCCGCAGCGAGAAGATGAACGCGAGCAGGTGGGCTACCGCTTCGTACAACTCGAACGGGATGAGCGCACCGACTGGGCACGCCTTGTACAGCGCGCGGGTGAGCGCGGGCTCGTGCACGATCGGCACGTTGTGGCGCGTCGCTTCGAGCCGGATGCGTGCGGCGAGGTGGTCGGCACCCTTGGCGATGAGCTCGGGCGCGCCGCGGGCCGCGTCGTATTTGAGCGCAACGGCGTAGTGCGTGGGGTTCACCACGATGACGTCGGCCGACCCCACCATGCGGATCATGCGGTTGCGGCTCACGGCCTGCTGGCGGGACCGCATCGCCTGGCGAAGTCGCGGGTCGCCTTCTTGTTGCTTCATCTCCTCTTTGATTTCGTTGCGGGTCATCATGAGGTCTTTGCGGAGGCGGCGTCGCTGGACCGTGTAGTCAATGGCGGCGATCACGAGTCCGATCGCGCTCACGTCGCGCAGCAGGGTGAGCGCGCGTTGGCCCGCGGCAGACATGATCGACGAGAGCGAACCGCCTTGTGAGGTGAGCACCACCGCGAAGGTGTGCAGCGTCGGCCACGCCACCAAGAACAACACCGTGACTTTGAGCAGCGCCTTGACGAGCTCCCACCAAGCGTTCGGGCTCACCATGCGCTTGATGCCCTTGGCCAGGTTGAGGCGTTTGAAGTCGGGCTTCATGCGCTTCCACGACGGCTTACCCACCTGGGCCAGGTTGACCACGATGGTGAGCAAGGCCATGCCGATGAGGATCGGCGCGACGATCGAGACCGCGGTGAGGATGGCGTCGCCGAAGAAACCGATCGCCTTGGGTTGGCTCGGGTCGGCGATCAGCTGGCCCATGCGCAACAGCAGCGCCGGCAACGCGGTCGCGCCGCGCTTGATCGTCAGCTGGAGCAATACCGTCGTCGCGAGCAATCCGATCCATGTGCCGATGTCGGGCGAGCGCGCAATCTGACCCTTTTCCCGCGCCTCGCGCATGCGCTTCGGCGTGGGCTTTTCGGTCTTCTGTGACTTGTCGCCCGCGGCCACCGAATCAGGCCCCGTGCCCGAGGAACGAGCGGATGCCCATGTCGACGAGATTCGCGACCGCCGGTGAGAGCAACGGCACGGCCAGCGCAACGACAAGCAATGTCACACCCACGCGTACGGGGAACGCCAGCGCGAACACGTTGAGCGACGGTGCGGCCCGAGCGAGCAGGCCCATCGTCAGCTCCGTCAGGAACAGGCACGCAACTACCGGGCCGGCGATTTCCAGCGCCGCAATGAAAAGTTGACCGAGGTTGACCGTGAGGATGCGCGCAATCACCTTTGGCTGGTACGCGTTCGCTGGGATCACGCGGAAAGAGTCGAAGAAGCCTCGGACGATCAGCAGGTGCGCGTTCGTTGCGAAGATCAACGTCGTCGCGATGAGTTGGTAGAAGCGGCCAAACACCGACGACGTGGTGTCGGCCAGTGGGTCGTAGAGCGCCGCGAGCGAGAAGCCGGCGAACACGTCGATGATGGCTCCCGCGCTCTGCACGGCGCTCATCACCATCATCATGATCACGCCCATCACGAGACCGACGATGGCTTGCGTGAGGATCGCCGCAGCGAACGGTGCCGCGTCGAGCGACAGCGTGCTTGGCGGCATCTGCGGCACGACGGCGATCGAGAGCGCGGCCGCGAGCCCAGCCTTCACGCTCAGCGGGATCGACTTCGTATTGAACGGTGGCGCGAAGACGAGAAACACCGTGGCGCGGATGAGCGCGAGGGCGAAGGCCGAGATGGCGGCGGCGTCGAGGGCGATCTTCATTGGATGATGGGTGGCGGCGATTCCAGGCTTGGGGCGTTACCGGATGAGGGCTGGCACCATCTGGAACAGGTTCTGCGTGAACGCGATCACCTGGCTGAGCATCCAGTTGCCGGCGAGCACGATGACGAGTGCGATCCCGACGAGTTTCGGGACGAAGGCGAGCGTCTGCTCCTGGATCTGGGTAGCCGATTGCACGAGCCCGACGCCGAGCCCGATGAACAACGACACGAGCAAGATCGGGCCGGCCAGTTTTGTCGCGAGCAAGATCGACTGGATCGCGATCTCGGTGACGTTGGTGTCGGTCATGGGATGCCTGCCTCAGGTAGCTAATGGAAGCTCGTAATGAGCGATTTCACGATGAGCGCCCAGCCGTCGACCATGACGAACAGCAACAGCTTGAACGGCAACGACACGAGCACGGGTGGGAGCATGAACATGCCCATCGACATCAGGGTCGAGCTCACCACCAGGTCGATGATGAGAAACGGCACGAAGACGATGAAGCCGATGATGAAGGCTGTTTTGATTTCCGAGAGTACGAACGCGGGGATGAGCGCGGCGAGCGTCACGTCGGAACGATGTTTGGGCGGCTTGGCGTGGCTCGCCTTGATGAACAGGTTCAGTTCGCCGGTGCGTGTCTCGCGCAGCATGAACGACTTGAGCGGCGTCTGCGCGGAGTCCCACGCCTGGCTGAACGTTTTGTCGCCCTTGAGGAGCGGTTGCAAACCGTCGTCGTTGACCTTGGACAGCGTCGGCGCCATGACGAAGAGCGACAGGAACAGCGACAGCCCGACCACAACCTGGTTCGGTGGGATCGACTGGAGGCCGAGCGCGTTGCGCGTCAGCGACAACACGATGACGATCCTCGTGAAGCTCGTGACCATCATCAACAGCGCCGGCGCGATCGCGAGCACCGTCATCAACAAGATGATGAGCACGCTCTGGCCCGGTGCTTTCTTGGCTGCGTCAGCAGGGTTCTTCGTGCCGTCGAGGTTCGGGACCGAGATCGAGATCTCAGCCTTGTTCGGATCCGCTGTTGTGGGTGTGGTCGCGCCTGCCAGTGGGTTGGCGATCGTGGGAGTGGTCACGTGCGGGGTCGTCGGTGTGGTGACCGCTCCGGCGGGAGCCGCGCTGCGCGCGGCCCCGAGAAGGGCGAACACCGCGATTCCGAACGCACACACGATCGTGGCGCTCTTTGCGACGCGCCTGCGGGGGTGGAGTTGTGGCTGCACGGTGGCCTCCGGGCCGACCGATGCTCAGCGTCGGACGGTACGGTCCCGGACGACGTCGATCATCGTCTTCCATGTCGGCCCTGTACCGGCGGTGCCGGGACCGCGGGACCCAGTCCGTTGGACCCCGCCTCCTTCGATGTCGAATTCGTCGAGCGTCGTCAGTGCGGCGACGGTGTTGGGATCGGCTTCGGCGAGCATCGTCACGCGCTGCTCGGTGATGCCGACCACGAGCGTGCGGCCCGCGGCGCGTACAACCGCGAGTTGCGCGGTGCGACCGAGTCCTTTGCGGGCGAGAATGTCGATGTCCCATGCCGGCCCGCGGCCGCGGCCGCGGCTCACGCCGCCGACCACGAGTCCGCGCTTACGCAGCGCGGCTGCGAGCAGCAGCATGAGGCCGATGACGACGCCCAGCGACAACAGCAGGCGAACGACCAACCCGAGCACCGACGAGTCGGGCATCAGCGAATCACAAATCCCGTTACGCCGCGGCGCTGGCGCTCGGGTTGGCGCCGGCAGCCACGATCTCTGAGATGCGGATACCGAACTCCTCGTCGATCACCACGACCTCGCCGCGCGCGATCAACGTTCCGTTCACGAGTACGTCGACCGGGCTCCCTGCAGCTCGGTCGAGTTCGATCACCGCACCCGGCGTGAGCGCGAGGAGGTCGCGCACGGTCATGCGGCGGCGACCGAGCTCCGCGGTCACGCCCATCTCGACCTCGTGGAGCAGCGACAGCGACCGCGAGTCCGAGAGCGAGATCGCGCTCTCGTGCAACTGCTGAAATTCGTGGATGCTCACATTGGAGGCTCCGGGAGCGCTCGCCGGCGCCGTCCCATTGCCGGTCATCGCGGGAGCCGTCGCCTCGGCGGGTGCCGCCGCGCTGGCCTGCTCGGGTCCGATTGCCACAACGAACGCCGCGATGCGTTCGTTGCCGTCGATCAATGTGTAGACGACGTGCTCGCGATCGCTGTGGGCTGATTCGGCGAGCAACTCGTCAAGCGCGACTTCGTACGGCGCGCTGAACTCGAGCGGGTCGCCGCTGGCGTTGAGGATCGATTCGTTGGCGGTGACGAACGCAGGCGCGAGCGCGCTCAGCAGCTGTTCATCGGGACTGCTCGCTTCGAGGCGGGCCGCCAAGGTCTCGGTGAGCGCGAGGTAGCTACCCCCACCGGCGCCGTGTTCAACCGCGCAGTGCACGACCCGTACCGGGCCGGGGGGCATGAGATCGAGCGCGGGCGCGGTCAGCTTCGGGCGACCGACGCCCAGGATCAGGTCGCCGCCGATCGCGGTCTCCAACGCGGCCGCGACAGCCATCGCAACGCTGTTGTCGGCCGTGAGCTCGTTGATGATGCTCATCGCGTCCTCTCAGTGTGGTTCCCGACGATGAGGCAGGCGAGGCGCTTCGAACGCCGGCCCGTCACGGCTTGGTAACAGGCGACACCGTCCACCTGCACGGTCAACGGTGTGTCGACCGAGTGCTCGAGCGGCACGATGTCGCCGACGCGGAGCCCGACGACCTCACCCGAAGTCAACGACACAGAGTCGAACACGACGGAAAGGTCAACGGGCACGTTGTGGATCGCGTCTTCGAGCGTGCGCGCCCAGTGCTCTGGATGATGCTTCGAACGATCGGCGAACAACTGCTGGCTCGCGATGCTTTCGAGCACCTGCTGCATCATGTTGTGCGGGATACAGATAGTTGCCGTGCCGCGCTTTTCGCCGATACGGACCTCGAAACTTGCCGAGAGCGCCATGTCGGACGGGGCTGCGATCTGCGCGAATTGTGGGTTGAACTCGTGCTGGATGATCTCCGCTTCGATGCGCACGAGCGACTCGTACGCGTACTCGAGTTCGCGCAGCGCGCGATCGATGAGCGAGCGCATCAAGTTCGCTTCGATCTCGGTGAGCGGACGCTTCGGGCTCGGTGCCTCGCCGTTACCGCCGAGGAGCCGGTCGACAGCAGAGAACGCGATCGGCAGCGGAAGCTGGAAGATCGCGGCACCCGGCAGCGGGTTCAGCGACATGATGACCATGTAGGAGGGGTTCGGCAGCGACCGAACGTACTCGTCGTAGGTGAGCTGCTCCACCGACGTGAGCGTCACCTGCCCGATCGAACGCAACGTGGTGGCGAGCACGGTCGAGAGCTGGCGCGCGAACGTCTCGTGGACGATCTGCAGTGCGCGCACGTGGTCGCGACTGAACTTGCTCGGGCGACGGAAGTCGAAGGGCAGCGCGCTGCGCTTGTCGAGGTTCGTCTTCGTCGCCACGGATGTCCGATCGGCGACTCGGTCCCCGAGTTGAGGGGCCGTTGGGCCGAAAGAACTAGTGGGCGACGTGAAGAATCGAGGCGCAGCGGGTCAGGAGCCTTGCATGACGAATTCGGTGAAGTACACCGACAGCACCTTGCCTTCGTACGCTCGGCAGACGTCGAACGACAGCTGCTGCTGCACACGATTGCGAGCCGAGGGTGGTGCGAGTCCGCCCATCGTGTGCTTGGCGAGCGCCTTCAACGTGAGGTCGGTGGCCTTGTCGCCAAGACCGTCGTCCTTGGCGACCTTCGCGTCGATCCCTGCGTCGAGTTGGAGCGCGATGCCCACCTTCAGATAGGCGCCGTCCGCGAGGTTCACGGTGACCGAAGCGTCGTTTGGGGCCAACACCTTGCCGGGCTCGCCGGTGGGGGGTTTGGCGGCTTCGAGCGGATCACCGATCTGCTTGACGTCGTTGGCCAACGCGCACTTGTTGTACAGCGCAGTGTCGGCGGCTTTCTTGGCTGCCGCGACCTGCGCCGGCGTCTGGGCCGGCGTCTTCAAGATGAACATCTTGGCGCCGACGAGCGCGAGCACCAGCACGACGACGATCGGAATGATGGGCTTTTTCTTCTTCTTGGCGTCTTCGCCCTCAGCGTCGTCGCCCTCGGCCTTTTTCTTGGCCATCGCCGATCACTCCTTGACGTGCAGGTCGGGGACGACCCGCAGTACCGGAGCCGGCTCCGCGGCATGCGAACGATCGAGCGCGTGCGCCAGCGAAATGATCGAGGCCTTGGCCTCGCGCACCCGGTGCACGACTTCCTCCACCGGCTCGCGCACGACGAAAAGCTTGCCGTCGACGAGCATGATGGTGGTGTCGGGGGTTGCCTCGACTCGCTCGATCAGGTCGGGGTTCAAGGCGAACGCCCCGCCGTTCAATCGAGTTACGGTGATCATGACCCATCCCTGGAGTTCGGGCGACCCTGCGTCCCTGCTGTCGCCTCCCAAATCGATATCGGCATCACCACGCCACCGATGAAGCAAAAAGGGTGAGGTCTCTTGCGCTTCTCTATGGCGCCTACTTCGTCCGGCGCGGCGAGCGACCGCCCGGGCCGGGAGGTCCCGGGCGCAGTGGAGGCGGTCGCCGCGCTGTGTGCGCGACGACCGCCTAGTCCGCCTGACCTATTCCCGACCCCTACCTACCCCCGACAACTAGCGCTTCATGTTGACGAGGTCTTGGAGGATCTCGTCGCTGGCCGTGATGATGCGTGAGTTGGCCTGAAAGCCACGCTGGGCCACGATGAGGTTCGTGAACTCGGCCGCGAGGTCGACGTTGCTCATCTCCACCGCGCCGCCCGACACCGTGCCGCGTCCGCCCGTACCCGCGGTCCCGATGAGGGGGTTCCCCGAGTTCACGGTGGCGTGGTACAGCGACCCGCCGGCCTTTTCGAGCCCGGCCGGGTTCGCGAAGTTCGCCAGAGCGATCTGACCGAGCTGCTCGTTCTTACCGTTGCTGAACACGCCCGAGATCAGACCTTCCTGCGACACACCGAAGCTCACAAGGCTGCCGATCGGTGCGCCGTCTTGGCTGAGCGCGGCGACGTCGTTCGTTCCCGCCGAGCCGGTCATGCGGTCTGCTGCCGCGGCCGCACCGAAGTCGAGATCAATGCCTGCGCCGTCCCAACCGCCGGGGGGTGTCTGGCCGCCGACCTTGATGGAGTCGAGCTGGCCCTGTGTGAGGTTGAGCTTGCGCGATGCCGGTGCTGCGATCTCACCAGTTGCCTGGTCGAATTGCAACACCATCGGACCGGCGATCTTGTTGCCGTCGGGGTCGAACGCGTCGACCTGCCAGTCGACCGTGCCCGCACCGTTTGGCACCTTCGTGTATTCGATGCGTAGCGGCACTGCTGTGCCGAGCGAGTTGTACACGTCGATCGACGAGTCGATGACCGTGGCCGGCGTCGCGCCCGTACCATCGCTGCTGTCGGCGGGGAGGTTGCCGCCGATCCGCACGTCTTTCGTCGTTGTCGCGGGGATCGTCTGACCCACCGGGATACGCAATCCGGTGACGCTCGAGTTCGTGTTGACCACGCCGTTGACGGCGGGCCAACCCTGCACGAGGCCGCCTTCCGGCGTGACGAGCTGGCCGTCGGCGTCGAGCGAGAACGAACCGGCCCGGGCGTACGCGCGCGTACCTGCCACCTGCACGACGAAGAGTCCGTCGCCCTGGATGGCGAGGTCGGTCGAGCGACCGGTGAGCTGCGTGGCGCCCTGCGAGAAGCTGGTCTGGATTGCTTGCAGCCGCACGCCGAGGCCGATCTGGGCCGCGTTCGAACCACCGGACTGACCGAGCGACGGCAGGCCGGCACCGCTCAGCGTCTGCGACAGCACGTCAGCGAACACTGCACTCGCAGACTTGTAGCCAACGGTGTTGACGTTGGCGATGTTGTTGCCCACGACGTCCATCATGGCCTGGTTGGTACGCAAGCCGGATACGCCGGCGAACATCGAGCGGAGCATGGATTGTCCTTTCGGGGTTTTCGAGAACGAGAAAGAGTGTTGGCGAGGGTCAGACGACGTGGACGTCGGTGACGTCGGTCAGCGGGTATTGCTTGTCGTTGATGGTGAGGAGCGGGCCGTTGGCGGTGAACTGCACACCTGTGACGACGCCACGAATGCTCGTGCCGTCGGTGCCGTTCTGGCCGAACGTGGTGAGGCCGTCACTGCCGGCGCCGACGCGCAGCCGCGACGGGTCTGTCGAGGTGCCGAGGTCGAGCCGCACACCAGTGGTGTTCCACAGCCCCGTGGTGTCGGGGACTGCGTTCAGCTGCGCGCCCGTGATCGAAATATCGCCCGAGGTGCGCTCACCGTGGCTGTCGAAGTCGACGGTGAAGGGACCGGCGAGTTGCTTGCTGCCGAGCATCGCGCGGGCCGCCCAATGCCTCGATCCGTCGGCGCCGTCGGCGAGCTTGGTCATCTCGATCTGAATCGGGACCGGCGTGCCCTGCGTCGTGTAGATAGTGGTCGACGTGGTGGCCTTCGCGCCCACGGCGTCATCGAGTGAAAGGTTCCCGCCGACGTGCGCGACGGTCGTCGCGGCGGGCTTGCCTGACTTGGTCGCGACCGTGACCGCTTTGCCGACCATCGAACCAGCCTCGAGCACCTCGGTGGCCGCGGAGTTCGTCTTCAGTTCCTGCGAGATCTCGTTCAGTTTCTCGACCGTCGTGAACTGTGCGGTCTGCGCGATGAACGCAGTGCCGTCCGTCGGGTTCATTGGGTCTTGGTATTTGAGCTGCGCGACGAGCAGCTTGAGGAACGTGTCCTGGCCGAACTGGTTCGACGTGCTGTCGGTGCTCGAACCCGCCGCCGACTGTCCTGCGGTGTACTGGCTCGTTGCAATGGGTGAGATCGCGGTCATGCGATGCCTTTCACACGTGCAGGTCGAGGCGGCCGTCGGCCGGGCTCGGGGAACTCGGACGAGTACGGACTGTGCGCGCGACGCGGTCGGACGCGGTTGCTGATGCCGTCGCACCATCGCGGTCCCGGCGCTGCGTGCTGGGATCATCGGTGCCGCCGTGACGGTCGTTACCGCCTGCGGCCTGACCCCGGTGTTGATCTACGTCGAGCGTGCCGGTGCGTACCCCGCGATCGCTCAGCAGGTTGCGCAGGTGATCGAGTTGATGCTGGAGCAGCTCCTGCGAACGCGGATTGTCGGCGTGCATGTGCACCGACAGCACGCCGTCGTGCAGTTCCACGCTGAGCTCGACCCGTCCGAGCTCAGCGGGCCGCAACTCGAGCTTCACGTGGTAGTCGCCGTCGCCACGGTCGCGCAGCGGCAACACTGCGTCGAGCACTTGCTCGGCGACGGGTGCGGGGCGAGTTGCGACTGCGGTCGGGTCGACGCTTGCGCCTTCGGAGCGCAGCGCCGGTGCCGTCGCCGCGCCCAACGCGCCGAGCGCCGCGGCCGTGTGGGTACGCGAGCCGGCCGCGGTCTCGTTGCCGGCGGTATTCGTCGCGTGCGCGCCGCCGGGTCCGCCCGTCGATTGCGACATCGAGGTCGCTGTCGTGCTGGTCGCGGCCTCAGCGATGTTGGTGCCCGCGGCGGTCGCTGGTGGGGCCGACTCGTTGCCACGTCGTGCGGTGGTGAGCGACGACCGGTCGGCGGTCGGCCCGCCCGTGCGGGGACTGGCGGTCTCGAGTACCGACACCTTGTTGGCGGCGTCGTGGCCCGTCGCGGCGGCTCCTGGCGTACGGCCGTCGGCCGGCGCGGGTGTGCGACCCGGTGTCGCGATCGTTGTTGGGGCCGAACTCGCGGCGAGCACCTGCACCTCGGGCGCGCCGGCCTGCGACGTCGCTGCGGTCGAGCCGGGTGCGGGCGCGGCGACGTTGTTCGCCTCCGGCGAGGCGCCGTTCGGTGTGGACCCAGGAGTGGCATCGGTGCGCGGGCTCGGCGCGGTTCCAACGACGGTGCGTTGCAACGGGGTTGCGATCGTCGTGGGGCCTGCGGTTGTGCCAACGTGATCGTGCGCGTCGCTGGTGGATTGCCCAGGCGCGGTCTGGGAGGTGTTCGTCGGTGCGGCGGATGTCGCATCGGGGATCGACGTCGCGCGGTCCTGGGTCGCGGCGTCGAGGCCATCATGGGCGGCCGCGTCCAACGCTGTGGTGTTCACGGCGGTGTTCGCGGCACCAGCGGATGTGCCAGTGGATGCGGCGATGGGCGCGGCGACGACCGACCGAGCATCGCGTGCGCCGGAACCCGTGGCCGCCGCGCTTGGCGCCGCGCTTGGCAATACCGCGGTTGGCGATGACACGGCCGCGAGCGCGCCGGTTGACGTCGTCGCGCTCGTCGATGCGTCGCCCGCCGCGCTCGCAAGTGCCGCAGACGCGGCGGCGGTGAGAGCGGTGCCCGACGCAGTGCCAGTGTCGGCGTGCATCGTGTCGCTGTGCATCGTCTCGCTGTGCATCGTCTCGGGCCCGCGATCGCCCGACGGGCCGGACGTTGGCGAAGTGTCGTCGCGCCGTGTGTTGTCGCGCCGTGCGTCGGCCCTCGGCGCGTCCGAACGTGGCGGCATCACCCGCGGCTCTGCATCTGTGGCCGCCCGCCGGCGTTCGCGATCGCGTCGCGCCACCGAATGTGCGCCGGACGTGTCGACCGAGCCTGTGTCGCGGCGCGTGCGGTCGTCGGCTTCGGAGTCGGCTGGCCGTGCCGCCCGCTGCAGATAGCGGTCGAAGCCGTCATCGCGTCGCGGGAGCGACCGATACGGCGGTGATTCTGCAATCGGTGCCGCGTCAGCGGGCGCGATCGTGGTCACTGTTGTCCAATCCGTTCGCGATGGCGGGTCACTGCGAGCTCGTCGGCGAGCCGGTCTTCCTCGCGGCGTATCTCGACGCGATGCGCAACGAGCGCGCGGTCGCGGAGTTGTTCGATCGCACGCACACCCCGATGGCGCTCGGCCCACTCCGAGCGTGCGGCCGTTGCGGTGTCGGCGGCCACGACGCGCTGCGCTTCGGCAAAGCGCACCGCCGCGGCGGCTTGATCGAGGCCGAAGCGAATCCGTTGGAGCTCGTCGTAGGTCATGGGCGCGGTCGGCCGTGCCGTCAGCTGGTAGTGCGTGTCGCGCTCGGCTGTCGTGGCCTCGGCCGCGGCGAGCGCCTGGTTCGCGAGCAGTGTCTCGGCCTTCGCGGCGTCCTCGCGGATGCGCCGAACCCGCAGTACGGCGTCGAGACGGAACCGAAAGCGCTTCATTCCGGCGCGTCCAGGAGTGTGGCGATGGCGTTCCACGCCGTGTCGGCCGGAACCAGATCGTGGAGATCCTGGCGAAGGAAGTCGTCGATACGTCCGTGCAGCGCGAGGGCGCGGTCGACGGTGGGGTTCGTGCCGGCCACGTAGGCACCAATCTCGACGAGGTCGCGAGCGTCGCGATAGGCAGCGAGCAGGCGCCGCAGTTCGGTGGCGTGTCCTCGTTGCACCGCGTCGGTGAGCGCCGGCGCGAGACGTGAGATCGAGTCGAGCACGTCAATGCTCGGGAAGTGGCCCGACGTTGCCAGCGATCGTGACAGGACGATGTGGCCGTCGAGGATTGATCGGGCGGCGTCGGCGATGGGGTCCATCATGTCGTCACCCTCGACGAGCACCGTGTAGAGGCCAGTGATCGACCCGACACCACTCGCTCCAGCACGCTCGAGCAACTTCGGCAGGAGGGAGAACACGCTCGGTGGGTAGCCGCGCGTCGCCGGTGGCTCTCCTGCCGAGAGGCCGATCTCGCGCTGCGCCATGGCGAATCGTGTGAGGCTGTCCATCATCAAGAGCACGTCGTGTCCCTGGTCGCGGAACCACTCGGCGATGCGCGTGGCAGTGAACGCGGCGCGCCGGCGCACAAGGGCCGGTTCATCACTCGTGCTGACCACGACGACCGAACGCGCGAGCCCTTCGGGGCCGAGGTCGTTGTCGACGAACTCACGCACCTCGCGCCCGCGCTCACCGATCAGCGCAAGCACAGTGACGGTGGCGTCGGTACCTCGTGTGAACATCGACAGCAGGCTCGATTTGCCCACACCCGAACCGGCGAAGATGCCAACGCGCTGGCCCCGACCGACCGGCGTCAGCGTGTCGACGGCGCGCACGCCGAGCGCGAGCTGCGCGCGGATCGGGTTGCGCTCGAGCGGGTGGGGTGCTTGGCCATCGACCGTGACGTGTTCGTCGCAACGGAGTGGTCCACGACCGTCGAGGGGACGCCCGAGCCCGTCGACGATGCGTCCGAGAAGCTGCGGCCCCGCGGGGAACGTGGCCTTGTTCGCCGCGGTCCTCGCGCACAACGCGCCGGCCTCGACGCCACGCAACTCGCCGTACGGCAGGCACACGAGCTTGTCGTCTCGAATGGCGATCACTTCGGCGGTTACGGCGCCGGCCGAGGTGGGGACGTCGATGGTGGCGCCGACCGGTGCGGCCAGGCCGCCGACCTCGACCTCGAAACCAACGACGCGCGTGACGCGCCCGTAGCAGCGGGGGCGGGCGGCCTCGAGCACTTCGTCGACAACGGTTGGTGTCATCGTCCCAACGCCTCACGGATGCGCTCGAGGGCCGGTTCGATGCGGCCGTCGATACGGGTCGGTCCCACGTCAACGATGGCGTCACCCGATGCGAGCGATGCATCGGCAACGATGCGAAGTGGGCGACCCACTGCGTCGGTGTCAATGCCGGCGGTAGCGACGTCATCAGGATGCAGGTACGCCACGACGGTGCCGTCGCGCGGTGCGAGGCGCAGGCACCGCTCAATGGCGTCGCGTCCAGGATGGGTGGTGGCGGCAAGCTCGTGACCGACCAACTCGACCGCGATGGCGTAGGCGATTTCGATCAGCCGACGCTCGATGTCAGCAATGATGTCCGCGTGGTGGTCGTCCAACGCGTCGACAGCGGTGTCGAGGCTGTCCATCACCGTGCGCAGCTCGGCGCGACGCTGTTGCTCGCGCGTGTCGATGGCGGTACCGGCGTCTTCGAGGCCAGCTGTGAATCCTGCGTTGTAACCGGTGCGGTAGCCGTCGTCGGTGGCGTCGCGCACAAGGGCAGGATCGATGACGAGATCGCGGGCGACGCGCGCGCGCACGGTACCGAGGTCCGCGGCCGTGGCGTTGACGCCGCGCAGTACCTGCACCCTGGGTGCGGTCACGGGCGCATGACGGCGAGAGCCAACTGCGTGGCTCGACTGTTCGAGTGCACGGGAAACTCCGCCGTTCCCGCCATCCGTGGTGTCCGCATCGGCGTTCCGTTGCCGGTGGTCGCGCCTGGGGCTGGGACGCGACCCCGCCTCGATCGGTGCTCAGCAGCGCGAGTTGAGCAGCGCGTCACCGGCTTGCGGTGATCTTGAGGCGGCCTTGACATTGCCGAGTCGAGCGGCCCAGGCCGCGCGCGCCTATCCGAGGTCGGAGAGCGCGCGCTTCAAGACCTCGACCTCGGCGAGCAGTACTTGGCGTTCGCGTACGAGCGCCGAGGTGGTGTCGCGGTCAATGGTTGTAGGTGCGCTGCCATGCACCGGATTGAGCGTCGCGTCCGACAGCCAGTGACGTACCGTCGCCGGGGCCACGGTGAGCGCCGTTGCCACGGCGTCGACGAGTTCGTCGGGTTCGAGCGCGGTGATCGGATCGGTGTCGTTGGTGCGATGCACCCGGCTCGCGCTGCCGTCGATGCGGGCGAGGATCTCGAGGATCTCGGTCACCGCATCGTGTGGTTCCCATGCCCGAGGCGGTTCCGACGCGCTGTGTGGTTCCGACGCGCTGTGTGGTTCCGACGCGCCGTGTGGTTCCGACGCGTCGTGCGGTGGCTCGGGTTGGCGTGGCCAGCCCTCGAGCGAGCCGGTCAGCGCCGCAATCGCGGCGACGAGTGGAACGAGTTCCTCCTGGAGCCGAGGGTCGGATCCGCCAAACGCGCTCGTGCCGATGTTGCGCGTACCAGCTGGGGTCGCGGTCTGAGTTCGGGAGCGACTCACAGCGAAAAGCTCGTAGATGAGCCATGCGAGCGCCAGCGCAATGGCCGCCAGTATGAACCAGGGGACGCCCAGCCCACCGCTGCTGCCGTCGCTCGACGGCCTCGCGCTGGTATTGCCGGGCGTCGATGGGGCGGCCGTAGGCTTCGCGTCGGAGCTTGGCGCGCCGGCATTCGGATCGAGCCGCCCCGACCACTCCGCGTTGTCGTTTCCATGGTGGATCGACACGGCCACGTTGGATGCCGCGGCTCCCGATGGCCAGCGAACGTCCGCCGTCGCGGTCCGCCGCGCCGCGATCGTGAGCGCCAGCGGCAGGTGTACCGGTGGCGTACCCACATCCACCGTGCCCGTCACCGCGGCGCTCGTGCTTCCTTGGTTGGTGATCGTGACCCGTACGAAGTGGTCGCCCTTTGTGCGCACGAGCTTCACGTCAGTCACGCTGAGTTCGGCCCGCTGGGCGCCGTGCACGTTGATGCGTAGGCCCATCGACGCCGACGCGGTCGAGAGTGTCGGGTCATCCTTGCTCGTGCTGTCGGGCGAGATCGTCGATGCGCGGGTGACCGTGGCGCGCACGACGGTGGCGAGTACCCCTCCGGTTGCTTCTGGGGGCACGTCGACCTTCAGCGGCACGTGCACCGACGCGCCGGGCGCGAGTACGAGGCCGGTATCGGCGATCCCGACCCATGCTGCGGCACCGTTCGTGGCGCTACCAACGGCGCCGGCCGGGTCGTTGCCATTGGCTGCCGACGTGTCGGCGACGATGGTGTTGTCGCTCCGAATGCTCGCATCGAGCGCGCTGACAGCGACGTTGAGGCGGTCGGCGCTGGTGTGATTCGTAATCGTCACCTGGGTCGTGGCGGTGCCGCCCGGGTCGACCGTCACAGTGCTGGTCGATCCTCCTTGATCGGTGCCCGCGATCGTGATCGGGTCCGGTGGCGTCGATGCCGGAGTCTTGGCGTGCGGCGACGTCGTCGTGGCGCGGTTGCGCGTGGCCGCCGAGGCGCGCGACGACATGGGGTCGTGCATGAGCACGACCACCGCGACAGCAGCGGCGACGGCGAATCGGCGCATCGTTCAGAGGCCGCGCCCGGCGCCGGCCCCGATCTTGTTGGCACTCATGGTGATTTCTTGAGTGTCGCTCTCAGCACGACCGGTTGTGTGCGTCGACGATGGCTCATGACGCGGCGCGCGTCGCAGTACGGCCCGTCGGCGCCGCAGGTGAATCGCGGCGGCGATACATATGGCGATGACAAGCCAGGCAATCCACGCGAACGATGTGCCTGACTTGTGGGAAAGCTGCTTCGCGCTTGTGAGATCGTGCTGCAGCTGCTTACCCAGCGAACCAGAGACATCCACGGTTCCTGTCCACGTTGCGATCCGGCCGGTTTGGTCCTGGAGGCGCATCGTCACCGCGTGAAGTCCGGGCACGACATCGGTTGTCCATGCAATCGCGTACTTGATCGCCGTGTGGGAGATGAACGTGCCGATCTTGAAATCCTGGCGGGTCTTGGTGTCGGCCACTGTGACGGTGCCGTGTCCCTTGGCGAATGCGTTGCCTGTGTTCGCAACATCGAACTGCAGTCGCAGCGTGGTCCCCTGGACCACTGGCTTGACGCCGCGGACGACGAGATGCGGGGCTCGCGGTCCGGGGACGTCGACCTCGACGGCAATGACGCGTTGCGGTTGGAGCTTGACTTCGAAGCCGGCTTGACGACGGTCGGGTGGCGTGCTCGCCGCTGTCTTGGCGAGCGGAACCGCCACGCTCACGGCCGCGAGATACTGACCTGGCTTTGCGTTCCTTGGCACGGTGACCGTGAACGGGAGGGAACGGCGCTCGCCCGGAGCGAGCTGCAACTGGTTCGTGACAAAGCTGATCCAAGAACCGGTGCCTACCGGCGTCGAGTCCGGCGTCCCGTACACGGCGCCTGTGGCGTCGCTCGTGGACGCGTCCACACTCGCGACGTCGGCGATCACAGCGTGGTGGTTGGGGTTCGATACGACGATCTGTTGGGTAATCGTCGCACCCGGATTCAATCGCAGGACGTAGTAGCCCGCGTGCGAGTCCGTTTGTGATCCTGGCGCGACGACCGCGTGTACCAGGTCGGGGCTCTGCGCACCGTGCGCCGCGATGGGCGTGCTCACGAACGTCGCGGCGGCAACCGCAAGCGTGGAGAGAACGCGAAGCGCTTTGTACATCATCGATCTCCGTCAACCTTGAGCGGACCGGGCGGCAGGTCGCCGCATAAAGATCAATCGGCCCCGGTGCGAAGTGCACCAGGGCCGATCGAGGAATTTTGTCTGTTGACGCCCGTCTGTGTGGGCGCCGGTGTGGGCGAGGGTGTTGGCCCTACACCCGTCAGGTCACGGACCGCTGTTGATCGCGACCGTGGCGGCGCTGGTGTACGTCCCGACAAGCGCGTCGGCAGGCACGGTCAGCTTCAGGATCGCGGGCGACACCAGGTAGGTGCCAGCGCCGTCGCCGATCGCGGCCGTCACGAGCTCCTGGCCGGTGGTGAAAGCGTCACCGATGGCGGAGTGGTCGACTCCTGTCACGCCGGTGATGTCCGAACCCGCGGCAGTGGCCACCGTGGGTGCAGTTGTCGTGATTTGCGTCGCGTTGATCGTCGATGCGCCATTCACGAAGTTCGCGACCGTCAGCGTGACGTTCCAACCAGCCAACGAACCCGTCGAGTCGATGACTGTGAAGGGGTCGATCTGCAGACTGGTGAGCTGCGGGTTACCGTTGAGGGTCACCGCATCAAAGTTGCTGATGGTCGGTGCGCCACTCGGGTCGAAGTCGAGCGAGCCGACGTTGACCTGCACGTCGGCGTGAGCCGCCGGTGCGAATGGTGCGAAGGAAGCAAGCGCCAGAAGCGCCGTACCGCCGAGAACGAAAATCTTGTTGAGCTTCATTGTTGGATGCCTTCCGTTGCGTCCGTGTACCGAGCATTTCCCGTCCGCATTGTTCGGCAGCACACATAGGCGTCTTGATATGCATGATGTCATTGTGCCGATCGGCCCAGGCGCATCGACCCAACGCCAGCTCCTCGGTCACGCGACAGAAGTCACACCACGAGTTCGTCGTTGCCGCGGCTCATCACGATCTGTCCGGCTTCTTCCAACGACCGGATGACGCGTACGACGGCGGCTTGTGCTTCTTCGACGGTCTTCAATTTGACCGGGCCGAGCAGTGTGATCTCTTCGGCAAGGTTCGCGGCGGCGCGCTCCGACATGTTCTTCAAGATCTTGTCGCGGACCTTTTGATCCACGCCCTTCAGCGCGACCGCGAGGTCTTTGGCATCGACCGAACGCAACACGAGCTGTACCGAACGATCGTCGAGTGTGGTGACGTCCTCGAAGACGAACATGCGACTCCGCACATCGTCAGCCGTCTGCGGGTCGTTCTGTTCGAGTCCTTCGAGGATTAGGCGTTCGGTTGCTCGGTCGGCGTTGTTCAAGATGTCGACGAGACTCTGGATACCGCCGACGCTCGAGAAGTCGGATTGTTGGATCACCGTCGAAAGTTTGCGCTCCAGGATCGCCTCGACGTGTTCGATCACTTCGGGTGACGTGCGGTCCATCTTGGCGATGCGTTCCGCGACGTCGCGCTGGAGCTCCTCGGTGAGCGCCGACAGCACCATCGCCGCATTGGATGGGCTCATGTGCGCGAGGACGAGCGCAATGGTTTGAGGGTGCTCGTCTTGGAGATAGGTGAGTAGCTGGCGCGAGTCGGCGCGGCGGAGAAACTCGAACGGCGCGGCCACCAGCGTGACCCCGAGGTTGTCGAGAATCTCTTCGGCTTTGTCGGCACCGAACGTGGCGGCCAGGATCTGGCGCGCCGTGTCGTAGCCGCCTTCAGCGACGTGCGCTCTGGCCACATAGGTGTCGTGGAACTCGGCGAGAACCTGGTCGATCTCGTCGGGCTCGAGTCGCTGGAGGCGCGCGACCTCGGACATGATTTCGGCGACTTCTTGTTCGCGCATCGATCGCAGGATCGTTGCGGCGCCGTCGTTGCCGGCCTGCATGATGAAGATCGCAGCCTTCTGCACGCCGGTGAGGGAACCTTCGCGTCCGCCCATCGTCGCTACGACCTACGGTCCGCGAGCCAGCTGCGCAAGGTCTGCGCAACCTCTTCGGGCTGACGCTCAATGAGGCCGGCCACCTCCATCTCCATGGGCGTGCGAGCCGGTCCGAGTTCGCGCGGTTCCGCGGCGACCAGCACGTTGGCCGGGCTGGCCATGCCGGCCGGGAGTTCGTGCATGCCCATCATCGTGGTGCCGCCCGACTCGAGCGCGGCCAGGTCGAGCGGTACCCGCACCGTGGTCATCGCGGCTTGGGCCTTCTTGACGCTGCGCCAGGCGAAGAACAAGACCAGCGCCACGATCAACAGCGTCACCACGTAGCGGATGATGCCCATGAGATCCATGGGAGTGGCTGGCGTCTTTGGATTTGTCGTGGCGCTGAAGCTTGCCTGGGCGAGCTTTTGGACCTGCGAGTCCATCGCCGTGCGTTCGACGACGAGTTGGTCGACGCCATTGGTGACGGTCGGGTTGATGCCCGTCGCCGCGGCGATGAGATTGCGCAGTGCGGGCAGCTGTGCCGCGGTCACCTTGTTCTGATCGAGCGCCACCGACACGCTGAGGTTCGTCACCGTGAACGGCGGGTTCTGTGTGGTCGATTTCTTCTGGTTGATGATGTTCGTCTGCTGGTCGTTGGTCTCTTTGAAGTTCTCGGTGCCGGTGCCGGTGCCGGTGCCGGTGCCAGTGCCAGTGCCGGTGCCGGTGCCAGTTCCGGTGCCGACGCCGTTGGTCGGGTTGCCGAGCAGGCCGCCGTTGCCACTGGAGCCCGCAGGCTGGGTGAGCGTTGTGTCGTGCTTGTTCGTTGAGCCCGGAATCGGTGTGCCGTTCTTGTCGAGGAGCGGCGTGTTCGTGGTCTCTTCGGTGGTGCCCTGCGAGAAGTCGAGCTTGGCCATCACGCCAACCGCGGCATGACCAGGTCCGAGCACCGTCGCGAGCTGTTGGGTCACCTGCTGACGCACGCCGTCTTGGTAGGCGAGTGTCTTCGACATGTTTTGCGACGACGTGAACGAGCCGTCCTGGCCGGCGGAGTAGAGGAGATGTCCCATCGTGTCCGACACCGTGATGCCATCGGGTGCCAGGTCCTTCACGCTTGCGGCGACGAGATGCACGATCGCTTGCACTTGTTCGGGCGCCATCTGCACGCCGCCGGTGTCGACCTGCACGGCGGCAGTCGCTTTGGGCGCGCTGTCGCCCACGAACGGGTCGTCCGACGGCAGGGCCAGGTTCACGGTGGCGTTGCTCACACCTCTGATGGCCATGATCGTCTTTGCGAGCTCGGTCTGCACCGCGCGCTGGTAGTCGACGTGCTGGGTGAACGCGCTCGTCGTGATGCCTTGCTTGTCGAGCAGTGCATAGCCGTCACTGTTCGCGGGGAGTCCCTTCGACGAAAGATCGACGCGAGCCTTGTACAGATTGGCGCGCGGTACCGACACGGTCGCGCCGCCGTCGACGAGCTGATACGGCACCTTCATGCCGTCGAGGGCCTTGGTCACGTCGCCGGCGTCTTTGGCACTCAGGTTCGAGAACAGTGGCGCGTAGTCGGGCTTCGTCGACCACTTCGTGAACATGAACATGCCGAGCGCGAGCCCGACCGCGCCGAGCACGCTGATGACCTTCTGGCCTGGCGTGAATCCGGAGACGAACTTCTCTCCGCCCTTTTTGATGCGATCCATGTCGACGAGCGGCATCAGACCTGCATCCTCATGATCTCCTGGAACGCCTCAACCGCACGGTCGCGCATGGCCACCGTGAAGTCGGTCGCGAGGCTCGCTTCGGACGCCGCGATCGTGTAGTTGTGCACGTCGTTGAGGTCGCCGGTCGCGGCCTTCACGGCGAGGCCGTCGGCGTTGTTCTGTACCGATTGGAGGCCGTCGAGGGCCTTGACGACAACATCGCCGAACCCTTGATTGGCCGCTGCGCCCGTGGTTCCGGGTGTGGCACCGACGCCACCAATGGCGCCGCCACTGGTGAGTGCACCGGCACCGGCAGTCGCCGGAGTCGACGCCGCGGGTTGTACCGACGTCACAAGGCCGAGCAGACCGTTGATGGCTCCCATGTCAGCGCGCCGCGATGTTGATCGCCTGCAGGTACGAGTCGCGAGCGCGATCGATCACCGTCAGGTTGAGCTGATAGGAGCGCTGGGCCTGGATGAGTTGGGTCATCTGGTCGCCAAGATCGACGTCGGGTGCCCGCACGAGTCCGTCCTTGTTTGCCAATGGGTTCGTAGGGTCGTAGTGCACGACACCCTCGGGGCTGCCGAACCTCGCGGCCACCACCTGCACCCCGCCGCCCACACCGACGGGGTCGTTGCTGTCGCCGCGCACCGACTGCACCTGCACCCAACGGGTTTGGAATGCCGCCTGGTCGTACGGACGGATGGTGTTGACGTTCGCGATGTTGTCGGCGACGGCGTCCATCCAGATCCGGTTGGCGTGCAACCCAGATCCGGCGGTCTGGAACACGGGAAAGAGGCTCACATGTCCCTCCGCATCGACTCTTTGAGGATGTGGAACTTGTTGTTCATCGCCTCGGTCATCAATTGGAAGCGCAACGTCGTGTCGGTCATGGCGACGGTTTCGTCGTCGACGCTCACGTTGTTGCCGTTCAGGTTCGACGGGTCGGTCGACGTCGACGTGTTGATCGAGGCCTGACCGGGATCGCCGCTGTTCACGGCGTTGCGCAGCGAGCTCTCGAAGTCGACGCGGCCGGCGAGGTAGCCGGGCGTGTCGGCGTTGGCGAGGTTCTGGGCGATGATGCGCTGGCGGGCCGCGAGACCGTCGAGCGAGGCCTGGATCGCGCCAATGGCGAGGTCACTCATGATGCCCTCGAGCCTGTGGCCGCGCGGGCAGTGGCGCCGGAGCAGACGCGCTTCACGGTCGACACGGGGACCTCCGCCGTACCCCGCCGTCCTTGGTGCGTGCGCCGGCGTTCCGTCGTCGGCGGTGGCCGCTGCTGCGGCTGTGGCGTCACGATCGGTAATCGCCGCACCGAGTTGAGGCCTCACCGCGGTCTTGAGCCGGGCTTGAAGATGAGGTGCCGGACATCGGCAGGCCCCTGACTTCATCGGCGTGGGGGCCTGCCGATCAAGTGACGAACGAATCATCGACGCCGCGACCGAGCCGGCGAGGAGGCGACATCGCATGACTGTGGCGGAGCCTTCGGGCTGCGTGGAGTTCGACCGCGCGCTTGAACTCCTCGACGACCAACGCGAAGACGAAGCGCTCGACTGGTTCGAGGTCGCGACCGACGCCACCGACGACGCTGCCGTCAAGGCGAGCGCCTCGGCGTTCGTTGCCGCGCTCTTGCTGGGCTTCCAGCGTCCGTGGGAAGTCGCCGAATTCACCGGTCGCTTGCGCCAGAGCGGGGGCAGCGCGGCCTTGGCTGACATGCTCGACGCATCCGCGTGTATTCAGCTCGGTGACGCCACCGGCGCGCTTCAGCTGCTCGGCGAAGATGGGCCCGTTGCAGTGCCGAGCGATCGTTGGTATCCCTGTTCGGGCGCCAGCGTGCACGCGGCGCGTGTCCGTGCGCTGCACGTCGCGGGCCGAAACGCCGACGCACGCCGTGCGCTCGACGCCGCGCTCACGTTCGCGCCGAACGAACCGCCCGTCTGGGAAGCCGCGGTGCATCTCGTCGCCGACGGCGCGGTCGATGCCACCGACGTGTTGGTGCATCTCGGATCCGATCAGGTCGTGTCGGTGTTCGGTTGGATCGCCGGTGCTCCGACCGTGGGCCTCGACCGCATGGCCGAGGCCGTGTGGGCGCAGCGCCCGAACGACCCCGTCACGCTGGCAGCCGCGACACTGTTCGCGTGGCGACTCGACGCCGCGGCCGCGCTGCGGTGGAGTGTGCGACTGGCCGAAGCCGGCGTCACTGCTCGGTCGCCAATCCTGGAACGTGCTGAGCGGCCGGCCATCGCCGCGGGCGAGCGTGTCCGCGCCGCGGTGGTCGGGGCCCCGCTCGACACGCCGAGGGCACGGGTCGCGCTCGAAGCCGCGTTGGCTGGCGTCGCCGACGCTGAACTCCTGGACCTGTTCGACGCCTGCGTGGAACACGCCGGATCCATCGTCGACTCCTTCGTTGTCGCCGCGGCCACGAGTACTGCCCGCTGCCTGATCCTTGCCGGTGAGCTCGTACGTCGAGGCCACGACGCCGAGGGGTTCGCGGTGCTGGTTGCCGGCCTGTCGCTGCCGACGGCCGACGCACTCACGCGCGAAGCATTCGATGCGTTGCTTCCTGTACGTGAACGGCGGGCGCTCGCGCGCGTCGCCCATCTTCGGGGCGACGAGACGGTCGCGGCGATTCTGGCGTCGGTCGCGGCCCCAGGCGCATGAGCGCCACCGACAGGCACGAGAACAGGAATTCTGCGATGTCGAAATCGATAGCGACGACCTCGCCGACATCCCTGCGGGCACCGGCGACGATCCAACTCGGGAGCCGGACCGTCGGTGGTGGCGAACCGTGTTATGTGATCGCTGAGGTCGGCGCGAACCACAATCGGGATCTCGACATCGCTCGCCGCCTCATCGATGCCGCAGCCGACGCCGGCGTCGACGCGGTCAAATTCCAGACGTACACCGGTCGCGACCTGTACTCGACCCAGACCCCGCGTTTCGATTATCTCGACGAACTCGGTGCCACTCCTGTACACGAGCTGCTCGACGCGATCGCGTTGCCGCGCGCATGGCACAGCGTGCTTGCCGCGCACTGCCGTGATCGTGGCGTCGAATTCTTCTCCTCCCCGTTCGATCGTGCCGCAGTCGACGAGCTCGACGCGCTCGACGTCGTGGCCTTCAAGATTGCGTCATTCGAGATCGTGGATCTCGATTTCGTCCGGTACATCGCAGCCAAGCGTCGGCCGATCATCGTGTCGACAGGGATGTGCACGCTCGCCGAGATCGACGAGGCGCTCACCGCGGCGCGCGACGCCGGCTGCGAGCAGATCGCGCTGCTCCAGTGCGCGTCGCTCTACCCGGCGCCACCGCACGTGATGAACCTGCGGTCGATCCCTGCGATGGAAGCGGCCTTTGGAGTGCCGGTCGGCCTGTCGGATCACACCATCGGTGCGCACCTTGGCCCGGCCGCCGTCGCGCTCGGGGCGCGCCTGCTCGAAAAGCACATCACGCTCGATCGCTCGATGGCCGGCCCCGATCATCCGTTCGCGATCGAGCCCAAGGAGCTCGCCGAACTGGTGGCGAACGTACGCGATGTCGAAGCTGCGCTCGGCGACGGGGTGAAGCGTGGCCCATCGCAAGAAGAAGCCGTCGAGATGTACACGTTGGCTCGGCGCTCGATCGTGGCCGCAACTGCGATACCCGCAGGCACGGTGGTCACGGCCGAGATGCTCTGCGTGAAGCGACCCGGATTCGGGATCGCGCCCCGGTTCTTCGAGGCCGTGATCGGACGAACGGCCCGCAGCGACATCGCCGCGGACGATGTCGTCACCTGGGACGCGCTGTGATCGACGGCGTCTTGTTGTACTGCGACGAGGGCCCGGGCGTCGGCCTCGGACATCGACGTCGCTGCGAGGGCATCGCCGAGGCGCTGCGCGTCCGCGGCATTCAGACGGCCGTGCTCGCCGTGAGCGACGGCATCGTCGCGGCGCCGTTCGTCGTGGTCGATTCCTACCGCGTGCGCGCCGACGACCGCCGCCACTTCGTACCCGACGTTGTCGTTGCGCTCGACGACCTCGGCCGAGATCTCGCGGTGGATTGCATTGTGGCGCCGTCACCGGGAGCGCGCGCCGACGTCTACACGCGCGCCGCCAACGTGCTTGCCGGCGCGCAATACGCGATCGTCGGCCCGCCTGATGCCGGTCCGTCCGATGGGTGCCCGTCTGCTGGTGGCACGTTCCGCGACAGTGCTGTTGTGTTCGACGACCTCGACGCCACGTCGGTGCTCGTTGCCGTCGGCGCGTCTGACGGCGACGGTATCGGTGCACGAATCGCGGCCACGATCGTTGCCGCGCGGCCGGACCTGCGCGTGCGGCTCGTCGTGGGGCCGTGGGGTGCACCAGAGGTACCCGACGGCGTTGAAGCGATCGTGGGGGCCCGTGGACTCGGCGCCGAGTTGGCGCGCGCCGCGGTCGTCGTCACCGCTGGTGGGCTCACCTTGCTGGAAGCCCTGCAGCTCGGGCGTCCGTGCGTGACGTTCGCAGTGGCCGACAACCAACGACCCAACGTCGAAGCGATCGGCGCCGCGCGCGCCGCGATCGCGTCGACATGGGATCACGCTGCCGCGGCCGCGTGTGTGCTCGTTGATGACGCACCGGCTCGGGCCGCACTGTCGGCGAAGGCGATGGCGCTGATCGACGGGCGCGGCGCTCACCGCGTCGCCGATGTGATGCTCGGCCTGCTCTCGAGGCACGCGGCCGCGTGAGCACGCCAAGGGCCACGCCGCGCGTCGTGTGCGTGGTGCAAGCACGCACAGGATCGAGCCGCCTCCCCGACAAGGTGTTGCGCGAACTCGGTGGTGTGCCAATGCTCGAATTCCTGCTGCGACGTCTCGAACGCCTGACCGAGCACAGCGCGATCCCTGTCGTTGTCGCGACGACCGACCTCGAGCGCGACGATCGGATCGTCGAGATCGCCCGACGCTGCGCCGTGGCGACGGTGCGGGGGAGTGAGTGCGACGTGCTCGGCCGTTACGTGCAGGCCCTTGACGCGTACCCGGCGGAACATGTGGTGCGGATCACGTCGGATTGCCCGCTCACCGATCCCGAACTCATCGATGCGGTCGTTGCGAAGCATCTGCAACGGCACGCGCAATACACCACCAACGTGCTGCCGCGAACCTTCCCGAAGGGGCTCGATATTGAGGTCGTGGAGGCATCGGCGCTGCGGCACGCCGCGGCGAGCGCCGTCGATCCCGGCGAGCGTGAACACGTGACGCCCTACCTCTACCGTCGGCCCGAGACGTATCGCCTCGCGAACGTTCGTAGCGCGATGGCGCTCGGTGGCGAGCGTTGGACCGTCGACACGGCCGATGATCTCAGCGCGTTGCGGGCGCTCGTGGCCGGTATCAGCGACCGCGGGCTGTCATGGCGCGACGCGTCGTGGCGCTCCATGTTGCGCGTCGTCGGCCGTCGCACGCCGGCGCCCGTGCCGGGCGCGATCGTGTTGCGCCCCGCCGAGCCCGGCGACGCCGCCGGCGTGCTCGCCTGGCGCAACGACGCCGAGGCGGTCCGATGGAGTGCCACTGGTGCGGTCGATCCGGCCGAGCACGAGCGATGGTTTGCGAGCGCGCTCGACGATCCGGCTCGGCGCGTGCTCATCGCCGAGTGCGATGGCGAAGCGGTGGGTGTCGTGCGCGTCGATGTGCGGGCCGGTATCGGCACGGTGAGTATCGCGGTGGCATCGCATGCTCGCGGGCGCGGCCACGGCGGAGCCATGCTTGGCGCGCTGACCGTCGCGCTTCGAGACGACTGTCAGGTGACCGAACTGCGCGCGGTCGTCGATCCCGCGAACCTTGCGAGCATGCGGGCCTTCGCTGCGAACGGCTTCGTCGCAGCGTCCTCGGACCTCTCCGGCGGTGCACCAGCGCCGGGGAGTGACGCCAGCGCTGCCGCGACCCGAGTGCTTCGGCGGGCCGCGTGACGGCCGATCAGACTCCTATGACACTGGGCGCTGCTCGTTCCCGGGCGATTCGTTACTGCCGTCGCTGCGTGATGCCCGCGACCCGGCCGGACATTCTCTTTGATGAGGAAGGCGTGTGCAGCGCCTGCCGGCACTTCGAGCACCGGCCCAACGTCGACTGGTCGGCCCGAAAGGCCGAGCTCCTCGACGTGCTCGCCGAGTACCGCTCGCGCGACGGCTCGAACTACGACTGCGTCGTGCCGGTGAGCGGCGGCAAGGACAGCACGTTCCAGGTGCTGAAGATGCTCGAACTCGGCCTGAACCCACTCTGCGTCACTGCGAGCACGTGCCTGTTGTCGCCGATCGGCCGCCGGAACATCGCGAACCTGCAGTCCCTCGGCGTCGATCACGTCGAAGTCACCGTCAACCCGCAGGTGCGGCGCGTCATCAACCGCTTCGCGCTCACGCAGGTGGGCGACGTTTCGTGGCCCGAACACGTCACGATCTTCACGATCCCGGTGCGTGTCGCGGTGCAGCATGGTGTGCGCCTGATTGTGTGGGGCGAAAACAGCCAGAACGAATACGGCGGTCCGGCCGCGGCCGCACAGGATCGCGTGCTCGACCGGCGTTGGCTGGAGGAGTTCGGTGGGCTCATCGGGCTGCGCGTGAGCGATCTCGTGGGCCACGACGACATCGAACAGCGTCATCTCATCCAGTACACCTACCCGTCGGATGAGGCCCTCAGCGCCGCGGGCGTGACGGGCCTGTTCCTCGGCCACTACTTGCCGTGGGACGGCGCCGCGAATGCGTTGATCGCACAGGCGCACGGCTTCGAATCGCTGGGGCGGACGGTGGAAGGCGCGCTCGTCGATTACGAGAACCTCGACAACCTGTTTCACGGCATCCACGACTACTTCAAGTTCTTGAAGTTCGGGTTCGGGCGCGCGACCGACCATGCCTGTATGCACGTGCGGCGCGGACGCATGTCGCGCGACGACGCCATCGAACTCGTGCGGCGCCACGACGGCAAGTACCCGCACACCTACCTCGGTGTTCCGCTACGTGAATTGGTCGCGACGCTGGGGCTCACGATGGAAGAGTTCGACGCGATCTGCGATCGCTTCACGAACCGGGCGTTGTTCCACACGACTCGGTCGGGTGAATTGGTGCGCGATGCCCGGGGCAACCTCACCAAGATCAACGACGACAACGTTGCCGACACCGGCGTCGATGACACTGTCAATGACACAGGGGCTGACGCCGAAGCCGACAGTGCGCGCACCACCGACACTTCGCCACGGCGAGCGGCCTGAGCGAGGTTGGTGTGCAACGCATCGCGATCATCAACACCGGTTTGTGCAACGTCGATTCGATATGGCGCGCCATCGAGGAATGCGGCGCGAAGGGTGTGATCACCGACGATCCCAGTGACCTCGGGCTGGTCGACAAGATCGTGCTGCCTGGTGTGGGTGCGTTCGCCGATGCGATGCACATGCTCAACGACAGCGGGCTCACCGATGCGATCCGCGAGAACGTCGTCGACCATGAGGTCCCCGTGCTTGGGGTGTGCCTCGGCATGCAACTGCTCGCAACACGCGGTACCGAAGGCGGCGATACCGAAGGCCTCGGCCTCATCGACGCGCAGGTCGTCAAGCTCGTTGGGAGCGTCGTTTCGGGCCCCTCGAGGGGCCCCAAACGACGCATCGAGGGGTCGGAGAGTGCGGTGGGCGTTGTGCCGCAGCGCGAGCGCGTGCCGCACATGGGATGGAACGCCGTTTACCGACGCGCTACCTGTTCGTTACTTGCCGGTATCCCCGACGGCGCCGATTTCTACTTTGTCCACAGTTTCCACATGCAGTGTGTGGATGACGGCGCGGTGGTGGCCACCACCCCGTATTGCGGCGAGTTCACGTCGGTGGTCGCCGACCGCCATGTGTTTGGAACGCAGTTTCATCCTGAGAAGAGCCAGGCCTTCGGGCGCGCCCTACTCTCAAATTTCGTCGGGCTGTGAGCGTGAGCGCATCGTGCTGAAGCTCCGGGTCATCCCCACGATGTTGTCGAAGGGGTTCACGCTCGTCAAGGGCACGCGCTTCGACGGCGCCCGCGCCGTCGGCAGTGCGATGCAAGCCGTGCAGGTGTACAACCTGCGTGACGTCGACGAACTGTGCTTCTTCGACATCGCGGCGACGAGCGAGGGTCGAGGCCCCGACCTCGCATTGATCGACGAGCTCGCCGACCGTTGTCACATGCCCTTGACCGTCGGTGGCGGCGTGCATACCGCCGATGATGTGCGGGCGTTGTTGTCGGTTGGCGCCGACAAGGTCGCCATCGGCAGCGCCCAATTCGACCACCCAGCCACGGTGCGAGCCGCGTCCGATCGTTTCGGCGCGCAGTGCGTTGTCGTGGTGATCGACGTGTGGCGCGGTGGTGGCGACCCGACCGTGTGGTCGCACAACGGGACGCGCGACACCGGTGTCGAGCCTGCGGTGTGGGCCAAGGAAGTCGAACTGATGGGCGCGGGTGAGATCGTGCTGCAGAGCATCGATCACGACGGCATGATGGACGGCTACGACCTCGACGTGCTCGCCGCGGTCACGAGCGCGGTCGACATCCCCGTGGTGGCGAGTGGTGGGGCCGGGACGTTCGACCACATGGTCGACGCGGTGCACATCGGCGGCGCGAGCGCAGTCGCCGCCGCCGCGATGTTTCACTTCACGCAGCAGACACCAGCGGAGGCCAAGCAGCATCTCGCGGCTGCGGGCATCCCCACCCGCTGTTGAGCCGAACGCGCGCGTCGGAGTAACAGTCCAGCGGAACGTCTCGACAATGCGTTCGCGCGCGCGTGTTCATGCCGCGTGTGGGTGGTTGATGGGGATTGGTGGTGGGAGGCCTGGTGGTGCCCAGGTGCCGTAGTAGGTCTGGTCGGGTCTTCGCCATTCGATCCCGCCTGAAGATGTGCGGCTGATGGTCCAGTGCAGGTCGTGGACTAACCGGTGATGCGTCCAGCAGAGCAGTGCGCCGTTGTCGAGGTCGGTGGGCCCGACGGGTTGCCACGGGTCGATGTGGTGGGCTTCGCATTGGCGGGCGTGGCGGGTACAGCCGGGGAAGCAGCAGCCACGGTCGCGGTAGTGCATGGCTCGGCGTTGGGCGCGGTTGAAGAGGCGTCGGGTGCGGCCGAGGTTGATGATCTGGTTCTGGTCGTTGATGAGGATCCGGCCGATTTCGGCGTTGCAACAGAGCCGCCGGACGACCTCGACCGACAGGGCGAGGCCGGTATCGGTCTCACACAACCCGGCCTCAAGCCCTGCGAGGGTCTTGTCGGTGACGATCACGTTCACGTTGGTGGGGTTGTCGGTCGTGGGGTCGAGTCCGTCGATGACCTTCTTGCAGATCGCGACGAGCGCATCGGCGCGTTGCTGATCGATGGTGCGTTCGTCGTCTTGGACACGACCGGTTTCGCGTTCGTGTTCGATCGCGTCCCACACCGTCTCAAAGTCCAGGCCATCCAGGCGCGCG
>JBBREP010000016.1:0-56588 GCA_038202885.1 Acidimicrobiia bacterium
TCTCGGTACCTATCGCGGCGCGGTCCATCCGCGCCACCCCACCCAAGCGATACCTATCCGCGACCCGCAACGCATCGAGGAACGCAAACTCCTCGACCGGCGCCTCACCGAACTCACACAAACAATGGCCGCCTGACCAACAGCGAACCGCGCAGTTGGCTATATCAGGTCGCGCGCGGGCGCGTGTTTGGCTCCAGTCAGTGTGATCCAACTTCGCCTTTGCTGCGAACGAACGTCTGGAGACAGACAACGAGACACGAACAAGGAGACATGACATGGCGTACGCACTGGTGTTGGTATTCGAAGGCGTGACCGAGGACGACTATTGGTCGGTCAACGAGAAGCTCGGCATTGCCCGTGGCAGCAAGGCCGGCTACCCGGACGGGCTCATGAGCCACGTCGGTGGGTCCACGCCCACAGGATGGGTCGTGATGGAGGTCTGGGACTCGAAGGCGACCCACGAGGCGTTCATGGCCAGCCGGCTGGGCGCCGCGCTCGCGGCTACGGGTGTGCCCGCACCCGCGCAGATCATCGAGGTCGACACCGTCAACAACCTGCACTTCGACTGACGCGGCGCCGGCCCAGTCGAAGGCCCTCGCCGGGCCCTTCGACTGGGCGCAGGCGCGGCGTGCTGAACTGGCATCCGTGCAGGATCGTCCGACCGCCCGTGAGCTCGTCGATGCCGTCCACGAGTACCTCGAGCGTGACGTGTGGCCCACACTCGTTGGCCACACTGCATTTCACATGCGCGTCACGCTCAAGGTGCTCGACACGTTGGGTCGCGAACTCGAACTCGGCGCGGCCCAAGACACGGCACAGCGCGCCCGGCTCGTCGCGCTGCTCGACCACACCAGCACCGGCACTACCACCGGCACTGCCACCGAGACGCTGGAACGCGAGCTGGTGCGCGGCCTGCGCGACGGCACGATTGATGCCGAACGCGCCGACGTGCGCGACCATGTGCGCGCGACCGTGCGCGAGAAGCTGCTCGTGTCGAACCCCACCTACATCGACGACTGACGGAGCCAGCCAGTGCGCCTCGCTACATGGAACGTCAATTCGTTGAAGGTCCGCATGCCGCGCGTCGAGGAATTTCTCGCCTACGCCGACGTCGACGTGCTCTGCCTCCAGGAGACCAAGCTCAGCGACAAGGCCTTCCCCGCGCTCACGTTTCAAGGGCTCGGATACGAAGCCGTGCACAACGGTCAGGGTCAGTGGAACGGCGTCGCGATTTTGAGCCGGATCGGGATCGAAGACGTGCAGTACGGCTTCGGAGCTGACTTCGCCGATCCCTACGAGGGTGACGCGCGCCTCATCTCGGCAAAGTGCGACGGCACACAGGTGGTCTCGGTGTACGTGCCGAACGGCCGCGAGGTCGCCACCGACCACTACGACCGCAAACTCGTATGGCTCGAGCGACTGCGCGACTGGCTCGCGTCCCGATTCACGCCGGCCGATGCAGTCGCGGTGCTCGGCGACTTCAACGTTGCACCCGAAGACCGCGACGTGTGGGACATCAACAAGTTCGTCGGGTCCACGCACGTCACCGCACCTGAGCGGGCTGCAATCACCGCCATCGAGGACTGGGGCATGCAGGACGCGTTCCGGCTCGTGTATCCCGACCAGGATCGCCTCTACTCCTACTGGGATTACCGCGCCGGCGATTTCCACGAACACCGCGGCATGCGGATCGATCTGGTGCTCGTCACCAAGCCGCTCGCCGACACCGTGCGCTTCGCGCTCGTCGATCGCAACGCCCGCAAGGGCACCCAGCCATCCGACCACGCACCGGTGATCGTCGACGTCGAACGCCCGCGCTAGCGCGAGCGTTACGCCTCGTCGCGCTCGCGGCGCTCCGCGGGATGTTCGATCTGGAACGTGAGCTTCGACGGGGCGCGCGGGGGCGTACCCGACTCGCGTCGCACAATGCCGTGCGCCGCAAGAACCGCACCGAGTTCGCCGTCGAGGAGCGCAGCCATGATCGCGGGGAAGGTCTCGGGATCGCGCACCATCCACGAATGGCCAGCATCAGCAACACGCACGAACGTTGCGCCGAGGCGACGCGCCGTCGAGCGCGCCGTGTTGAGCAGCACGAGATGGTCGCGGTCACCATGGACGACAAAGCTGGGCACGCCGGCGTCACACACGGCATCGAGCACATCAGTGCTCGACGGTGCGCGCAAAATCGCGGAGCCGGTCACGAGTGCGTTCCACGGTCGTGTGACCATCGACTGCACGGACGGCACGATGCGCCGGGAGAGCTTCCACGACTGCGGGAAATCACTGCGCAGCGGGATGGTGGCGAGCACGTCGGCCGCGGCGAGCGCGCCGTATCCGAGCAGCGCCGGTGGTGACCATCGCAATACGCGCCGCAGCTGATCCCACGGCGCCCCGGTGATCGGCGCGAGCAGCACAACTGCGAGGCAACGCTCGGGGCGAGATGCCGCGAGTTCGGCAGCGAGCCGTCCACCCATCGAGTGCCCGACGAGCACGGTCTTGCCGAGTCGAAGTTTGCGTAACGTCCGGTCGATGCGGCGCGCGTACGCAGCCATGTCGGGATACGGACCGATGCCATCGCTACGACCGTGGCCAGGGACGTCGATGGCAACGACGCGAAAGCCAAGGTGCGTGAGGCGCGCGAGCGGTTGCGCGTAGAGCATCGATTCGACGCCGAAGCCGTGCAGCAACACGAGCGGCACGCCCGCGCCAGCCGTAGCGATGCCGACACGGTGGCCATCGACGTTGATGACCTTGCGTTCCAGCGCGACGCGAGTCCGCGGTCGCGCCAGTTCCTGCATACCTTTTGCATCGGTCACGAACGCCCCGAAACGAGGCGGCCGGCTAGGACTTGGCTTTGATCGCGTCGATCAAGGCCGGCACGACCTTGTGTACGTCACCAACGATGCCGAGGTCGGCGATACCGAAGATCGGCGCTTCGCCGTCCTTGTTGATGGCGACGATGTTGTCGGAGTTCTTCATGCCGACCATGTGCTGCGTCGCGCCCGAAATACCGAGGGCGACGTAGAGCTTGGGCTTGACGGTCTTGCCGGTCTGGCCGACCTGCAACGCGTAGGGCACCCAGCCCGCGTCGACGATCGCGCGCGACGCACCGAACGCGCCCTTGAGCAACTTGGCGAGCTCTTCGACGAGCGGCTTGTAGTTCTCGGCGGCGCCGATGCCGCGTCCGCCCGACACGACGACGGCGGCTTCTTCGAGCTTCGGCCCGGTCTGTTCTTCTTCGAAACGCTCGAGCACGGTTGCTTCGGCCGCACGCCCCGCGTCGCCGGTCTCGACCGCAACCACGGCCGCGGCGGCACCACCGGATGCTTCCGCAGTGAACGACTTCGGCCGCACGCCGATCAACGCGACGCTAGCATCGGTGTACTGCGCGTCGACGAGCACCGTGCCACCGAAGATCGCGGTTCCAAACGTGAGCTTGTCGTCGCCGGTGAGCGTGAACCCATTCGTGAGCACCGGACGGTCGAGCTTCACCGACACGCGCGCCATGGCGTCGCGACCGTCGTAGCTCTGCACGAACAGCACTGCGTCGGGCGAGTGCTGCCCGACAAGCGACGCGATCGCGGTCGCTGCGGTTTGACCGGGCAACGTCGCGCCGGGGTCGACGACGTAGAGCGTCGTGGCTCCGTATTCACCGACCTGCGTGGCCACCGCGTCGCCGGCCGTGCCTGCGTAGATGGCCTCGACCGTCGTCGCGATCTCGCGTGCCTTCGTCAGCAACTCGAGCGTGGCCGTGGTGACCTTGTCGCCGTTCGTCTCGGCGTACACCCATACCTTGTTCAACGCCATGATCATGCGCTCCGTGTCAGCCGTGTGCTCGTAATGACCAGATGACTAGATGACTTTGAGGGTTTCGAGGAAGGTAACGACCTTTTCGAAGCCGGTTCCGTCGTCCTCGAACTTCTCGCCAGCCTGACGGGCCGGCGCTTGCTCGACGTTCGTGATCGATTGACGCGCCCCGCTCCAGCCGACTTGGTCGCCGAGTCCGAGATCGGCCGCGGTGCACTGGTCGACCGGCTTGTTCTTCGCGGCCATGATGCCCTTGAAGCTCGGGTAACGCGGCTCGACCACACCGGCGGTCACGCTCACGACGAGCGGGAGGCTCGCCTGCACGACGTCGTAGCCGGTTTCGGTCTGACGTTGGATCGTCACCTTGCCGTCGGCGATCTCGACGTGCTTGGCAAAGGTCAGCGCGGGCCAGCCGAGCAACTCGGCCACTTGCGCCGGCACGGTGCCCGTGTAACCGTCGCTCGATTCGGTCGCGGCGAGCACGAGGTCGACGCCACCGGCGCGTTCGATGCACTTTGCGAGGACCTTGGCGGTGCCCAGCGCGTCCGTACCGGCGAGCGCCGGGTCGGTCGCGAGCACGGCCTTCGCCGCGCCCATGGCGAGCGCAGTACGCAGCCCCGACACCTCGCCGTTCGGCGCCATCGAGATCAGCGTGACCTCGCCGTCGCCCGCGGCGCTGACGAGTTGCAGCGCCATCTCGACGCCGTAACTGTCGGACTCGTCGAGGATGAGCTTGCCCTCGCGCTTGAGCGAGTGGTCGGCATTCAGTGCGCCCGGTACGGCCGGGTCGGGGATCTGCTTGACGCAGACGGCGACATGCACAGGTGACTCCTGTTCGTGGGTGTGGCGGCAGCGTGTGGTGCGTGCTGCGCGATCCGACGCGTGGCGTAGAAGCCGAGAGATTCTGTCCGACGGCCGTGGGTTCCAGCGAACCGGGCGCACACAGCGCGGGCTGTAGGCCACCGCAGCGCCAACCCGCTGACCTCGTTCACCGCACGATCACAGCCAACCCCACTGGTCCTGGGCCTCCGAGCCGCTCGGTATCCCAAACGATTCCTGGTTCCAGATCTGAGCGGCGGCCCGGTCGGGGCCGACCCGATTGCTGTACATCACAACGAGTTGCCCCGCGGCCTTCGCCCCGTTCACGTCGGCCAGCGGCTCACCCATCACGAGGTCGGGCGCGCCGTCACCGTTGAAGTCGCCCGCAGCGAGTGCGGCGCCGAACGCCGGGGCCACGCCAGCCGGCGGCGCCGCCGACGCGGTGATCACGTGCAGGATCTCGTGATGATCGAAGGCATCGACCGTGCCCAGACCCGCGTACCCGGGCGCGCCGATCACAAGCGAGTGATTGAAGTGAATGCCGAGGTTCGCGCCGAGCAGCGCGGCACCGAAATGGTCGGCCTCGATCGCGTCGGTGTAGCGCACGAACATCGACGCTGGCGCAGTACGGCCGAAATGCGCTTCGAAAATGGTCCACGCGACCGCGCCGTTACCCGGAGCGGTCGCGTAGACCGTGCCGTTCGGCGGGCCCGCCAGCACCGTGCCCAGCCGCCGATGGGGTGCGATCTTGCCGACCGCGACGAGTTGTCCTGTGGTGCTCACGCCGGTTGCCGATCCCCAGAAGCGATACAGCACCCCGGCATCGATCGTGCCGGCGACATCCTCGTGCGGCACGCCGACAACGAGGTCGGCGTCGTGGTCGCCGTCGATGTCGTCGGCAAGTAAGACCTCGCCGAATCCGTCGCGAGACGCGCCGACACCGGCAACACCGTTGCGACCTTCGATCAGTGTGGTCGCGTGCGTCGACAGGCCGGTGCTGGCACCGCGCAGCACCATGACCGCGCCGGCGCCGGGTTGACCCGCGATCGGGGCACCGGGCGCACCGATCGCGAGGTCGGCGAAACCGTCGCCGTCGAAGTCGCCCGACGTCAGCGCGGCGCCGAAACGGGCGTAGGCGCGTTGCGCGGCCGGCACACCAACAAGCGACCCGGTCAACAACACCGACCCCTTGCCGCTCAGACCGTGCACCGACCCGTAGAGAATCGTGACCGATCCCGCGCCAACTGCGCTGCCGATCGTCTCCCTGGCGCCCACCGCGATGTCGGTGTAACCGTCGCCGTTGAAGTCGCCGGCGGCGTGGGTCGATCCCCAGCGATCGTTCGGTTCGCAGGCCTCGGGAACGCCCGGCGAATCCTCGGTCAACGTCACCGACAGAGGCCCGGCGAGGCCGAACGGCGATCCGGGGATGATCGTGATGGCTCCGGTCTGCGCGATCGGTCCGGCGCTCTCACCGGGTGCGGCCACCACCAGATCTTCGTACCCGTCGCCGTTGAAATCGGTTCTGGGTGCCGCGATATCCACCGGTCGGGCCACTCGTGTGCTCGCGGTGACCGCCGTGCCGGCCTCCGCCGTAGTAGCCAACGGCGCGACCGCCATCAGGAACACCACGACCGCGCGCTGGGCCCAACCTTCCGCCCGACGCATCAGAACATTCTCCTTGGATTGGACGGGTCCACGCCAGCCGGCCGGCGATGAATCATGATGTGTGACACATGGACACGGCGATTGCGATTCGTGGACTGACGAAGCACTACTCGTCGCGGCGCGGCGCCGTCCGTGCAGTCGACGGTCTCGATCTCGATGTGCCGACGGGTGGCGTCTTCGGATTTCTCGGCGCGAACGGCGCCGGGAAGACCACGACCATCAGGGCGATCGTCGGCCACCTGCGCGCCACGTCGGGCTCGATCAAGGTCCTCGGCACCGATGTGCCCGGCGACCTCGAGTCGGTGATCGACCGCGTGGGCGCGCTCGTCGAGCAACCGCTGTTCTTTCCAGGCTTCACTGGGCGGCGCAATCTCTCCTTGCTGGCGCGCAGCCGCGGTTTTCCCCAGTCTCGGGTGGCAGAGGTGCTCCACACCGTCGGGCTTGATGCGCGGGCCGACCGCCGCTTCGCCACGTATTCGCTCGGCATGAAGCAACGTCTCGGCGTGGCGTCGGTACTACTCAAGGATCCCGAGTTGTTGATCCTCGACGAACCCGCGAACGGCCTCGACCCAGCCGGGATCATCGAGATGCGCAACCTCGTGCGCGAGCTCGGTGCCCAAGGCCGCACGGTGTTCATCTCGAGCCATCTCCTGTCGGAAATCGAGCACACGTGCGACCGGGTCGGGATCGTCGATCGCGGCCGGATCCTGCGGGTCGGCAGCGTCGCCGAGTTGCTCAGCCTCGGCGGATCACAGTTCAGGGTGAAAGTCCCGGGTGGCGCTGATGCGCGCGCGCAAGCGCAACGCACGCTCACGAGCGCAGGTTGGCACGTAATGGCCGACGAGGCGGGCGACCTCCTGGTCGACGTCGAAGCCGAGCGCGCCCACGAGATCACGCGCACGCTCGCGGCCGATGGCGTGTACGTCGGCGAGCTGGCACCAGTGGCGCGGTCACTCGAAGAGGCGTTTCTCGCGATCACGGGAACGGCGCCACATGCTGATGATGGCCACGAGGGCATGGCCGCACCGGCCGCACCACCGGACACACGACCCGACACGGGACCGGCAACATGAGCGCGCGGCTGCTGTCGACCGAGCTGCGGCGCTTCTTCGCGCGCCGCGCCATCATCCTTGGGCTCCTCGGCGTCGTGCTGCTCGTGGTGCTCGTCAATGCGATCCAGCTCGCTCGGTCGACGACGGCCGTGGCCTCGGCGCACACCGTCCAGACAAGCCTGCCCGGCCAGGTCACCATGTTCTCGCCTGGCTACGACCGGCGCATCCACGTTGCGGCCACGTTCGAACAGACGATCAGCGGCGCGGGCATCGCGCTGACGCTGCTCGTCGCCTTCCTCGCGTCGACGTACATTGCCGCCGATTACGGGACGTCGCTCGCGACACAACTCCTGTTCGAGCCTCGGCGTCGTGTCGTGTACGTCACCAAGGCCGTGGCCGCGGCGATCGGCTGCGCCATGGTGACCGTCGTCGTCCTGTTGTGGTGCGGCATCCTGCAATACGCCGGGAGCGCACTGCGCGGCATCTCCACCGGCGTTGATGCGGCGTGGGTCGGCCACCGCCTCGGCGACATCGCGCGCGCCGCGGCGGCGTCGGCGATGATGGCCGTCCTGGCCTTCGCGATCGGAGCGGTGACGCGTCGTACCGCAGCCGCGATCGGCGTGTTGTTCGGCTTGCTCGTCGCCATGCAGTTCCTGCGCGCCACGAAATGGACGCGCGCCATTGGCCGCATCGTGCCGGTGAATGCCATCTGGGGCGTGGCCGACGGCAAACTCGTCGGCAACGATCACTTCATCGGGCTGCACACGCTGAGCGGCGCCGTCGCCGTTGGCCTGGCCTGGGTCGCGGGCCTCACCGTGCTCGGCGCCGTGTGGTTCGCGCGCCGCGAGATTCGCTGACACTCCGAACGCGAGCGCTCGCACCGATAGCTTCAGCACACCATGGCCCGAAGCGAGCGGTTCGATCTCGTCGTTGTGGGCGCCGGCCCGGCCGGGTGCGCGGCGGCCATCGAGGCCAGGCGCGCTGGGCGCAGCGTGTGCGTGGTCGACAAGGCCACGTTCCCGCGCGACAAGACGTGCGGTGACGGGCTCACCGCCAACGCCATCCGTGAGCTCGCGCGGCTCGGAGTGGACGCACGCGCGCTGTGCGGTGATGGCGGCTACCTACGCGTCGACGAGGTCGTCCTCGTGTCGCCGGGCGGGCGCGCCATCGAGCTGGCGATGCCAGCCGGTCGCGGCGACATCGCCGCCGTCGTGTCGAGGTTGCGTCTCGATGCCGCACTCGTCGATCGCGCGACCGAGTCTGGGGCGACACTGCGTTTGGGTTCGGCGATCGACACGGTGACTACGGCCAACGCGGGTACCGACACCGTTGCCGTGACCGTCACGCTCGAGAACGGCGCGGCGATCGAAGCGCCGTGGCTCGTCGCGGCCGACGGCCATTGGTCGCCCACGCGCCGAGCCATCCAACCCGAGCTGCCGCGCGATCTCGGCACGTGGCACGCCGCGCGTCAGTATTTCGCCAACGCCGGCGACGGTCGCCTCTGGGTACTGTTCGAACGCGATCTCCTACCCGGCTATGCATGGGTGTTCCCGCTCCCGGGAGGGCGCGCCAACGTCGGCTACGGAGTCCTGCGCGACGGCACGCGCAGTGGGCACGATCTCAAAGCGCTGTGGCCCGAACTGCTCGATCGGCCGTTGCTGCGACGCGTCCTCGGCCCGGCCGCGCAGGCCGAAGGAACGGTGCGGGCCTGGCCGATCCCGACGCGCTACACGCCAGCCGACCTCTATGACGGCCATGTTCTGTTCGCCGGAGATGCGGCGCGCGTCGTCGATCCGATGACCGGCGAAGGCATCGCGCAAGCGCTCGAAACCGGGAGGCTCGCGGCGTCGGCAATCGCCACCGGAGGGACGGTCACCGACGTGCAATCTCGCTATCGCGATGCCGTGGAACGCACGCTTGGGCGCGACCTGCGCTTCGCGGCGCGCTTGCAACGCGTGCTCGCCCATCCCCTCGGGGCCCGGGCCGCGCTCGGCGCGGTCGCGTGGAACGATTGGACCCGCCGCAACTTCGCACGGTGGATGTTCGAGGACTACCCGCGCGCGGTGCTCCTGACGCCCGACCGTTGGCGGCGCGGCATGTTCGCTTCACCGAGAATCACCCTCTAACGTCACGGTCGGAGGGGATACGCGTGACCGCCGACAGCCAGCCTGAGCCCACGCCACACCCGTCGGACGCGGCACCGGCTATCTCGCTTCGCGGGGTCTCGAAGCACTTCGCCAGGGTACGCGCCGTTGACCACGTCGACCTCGACATTGCACCGGGAGAGTTCTTCGCGCTCCTCGGGCCGTCCGGATCGGGCAAGACGACGATGTTGCGCCTGATCGCCGGATTCGAGCTCCCCACGTCGGGCACGATTCTGCTCGGCGGCGTCGATGTCACGCGCCGGCCGCCGTTCGACCGCGACGTCAACACCGTGTTCCAGGATTACGCGCTCTTCCCGCACATGACCGTCGCGCGCAACGTCGAGTACGGACTCAAGGTGCGAAAGGTCGCCCGCGACGAGCGCCGACGCAGGGTCGAAGCTGCTTTGCACTCGGTCCGCCTCGACGAATTCGCTGGCCGCATGCCCCAACAACTGTCTGGTGGGCAACGTCAGCGCGTGGCGTTGGCCCGCGCGCTTGTCAACCGGCCGCGCGTGCTGTTGCTCGACGAGCCGCTCGGCGCGCTCGACCTCAAACTCCGCGAGGAAATGCAAGTCGAGCTCAAGGAGATTCAACGCGAGGCTGGCATCACATTCGTGTTCGTCACCCACGACCAGGGCGAGGCGCTCACGATGAGCGATCGCATCGCAGTGTTCCACCGAGGTCGCATCGAACAGGTGGGCACACCGACCGAGATGTACGAACGCCCCACGAGCGAATTCGTAGCGTCGTTCGTGGGTACGAGCAACGTGTTGTCGGGCGAGTTCGCACTGTCGCTCCTGGGTGTCGGGGGCACACACGCGGTGCGCCCGGAGCGCGCGCGAGTGGTCGACGCCCACGCGGCGCCCGTCGACCGCGAGAGCGAAGTCGAGTTGGCCGCGACGCTGCGCGAGATTCAATACCTCGGCGGCACCACGCGGCTACGCGCCGCGCTCACCAACGGCGACCCGTTCGTCATCGACACCACGAACGTCGGCCACGACCCGGCCCTGTTGCCACAGCGTGGCGCGACGATCCGCATCGCGTTCGCGCGATCGGCGGCCTTCGAGATCCGTCCCACAACCGAGTTCTCCCAGATGGAGGGGGCAACACCATGACACGATGTATCGCCGGCCCAATGGCCGGTACGTTCGCAATTGTCCTTGTGCTGAGCGCATGCGGCAGTTCCAGCACCAAAGGCAGCTCCGGTGGCGGTGCCACCACCACTGTGGCCACCCAGCAGTCGATCGGCGCAGGAGAAGGTGCGGTCAGCATCCTCGCCTGGCCCGGCTACGCCGAAAACGGTTCCAACGACAAGACGGTCGACTGGGTGACACCGTTCGAGAAGGCAACCGGTTGCAAGGCAACGGTCAAGACGTTCGGTACGTCCGACGACGCCTTCCAACTGTTCCACTCTGGTGACTACGACGTTGTCTCGGCGTCGGGTGACTCGTCATTGCGCTCGGTCGCGAACGGTGACGCCACACCAATCAACACGAAGCTGCTCACGAACTACAACGACCTGTGGAGCAATCTGCGAGGCCAGCGTTGGAACACCGTGAACGGTGTGGTCTACGGCGTGCCCCACGGTTGGGGCGCGAACCTGCTGATGTATAACGCCGCGGTAGTCAATCCCGCGCCCACCAGCTGGGGAGCCGTGTTCGACCCCAACACGCCGTACAAGGGCAAGGTCACGGCATACGACTCGCCGATCTACATCGCCGACGCCGCGCTCTACCTGTCGAAGACCAAGCCCGACCTCAAGATCACCGACCCGTATGCACTCGATGACACGCAGTTCAACGCTGCAGTCGATCTGCTGAAGCAACAGAAAAAGACAGTCGGCGAGTACTGGAGTGACTACCTGAAGGAGCAGGAAGCGTTCACGAAAGCCAGCACGGTCATCGGTACAACGTGGCAGGTGATCACGAACCTCGTGCAGGCAGACAAGGCGTCGCCCAAGGTGAACGCGATCATCCCGACCGAGGGCTCCACCGCGTGGTCCGACAGCTGGATGGTGCGCACCAACGCCAAGCACCCCAACTGCGCGTACCAATGGCTCAACTGGATCACCAAGCCCGACATCCAGGCCCAGGTCGCCGAGTGGTTCGGCGAGGCGCCGGCCAACCTGAAGGCGTGCAGCCTCACCACGGCCAAGGATCACTGCACCGTGTACCACGCCGATGATGCGGCGTTCTACGCACAGCTGCACTTCTGGACGACGCCGACGGCGAAGTGCCTCGACGGTCGTACCGATGTGCAGTGCAAGGCGTACGCCGACTGGGCCGCGGCCTGGGACGCGATCAAGGCGAGCTGATGCCGCGTCAGCTCGGGCGCAGAGTCGGCCGGTTCGCTGCAGCACACGAACGGTTCCGACTCGCGCTCGAGCTGACACCCCCCGTCGTATGGCTCGTCGTCATCTACATCGGCGCGCTGACGGCGCTCGTCGTCACGTCGTTCTTCACGATGGCGACCGACCCCACCGGCCTGGTCACGAAGCTCAGCACCACCCCGACGCTCACCAACTTCCGCAGGCTGCTCACGAGCGCTTCGTTGAGCCCCGCCTACCGCACGGTCACGCTCCGCACACTGCAAGCCGCGGCCACAGTCACGATCGTCGACGCGATCTTCGCGATACCGGTGGCGTTCTACGTGGCCAAGGTCGCGTCGAAGTGGGCGCGCCGCGGCCTCATCGTCGCGCTCACGATGCCGCTGTGGGCCGGGTACCTCGTGAAAGCGTACGCGTGGCGCTCGCTGCTCGACCCCCAGGGTGGCGCGATCAAGAAACTCGTGGGACACACCCCCGGGCATGGCTTCGCGGCGAGCGTGATCGTGTTGTCGTACTTGTGGTTTCCCTACATGGTGATCGCCGTCTACGCCGGTTTCGAGCGGCTCCCCAACTCGCTGCTCGAAGCCTCGACCGATCTCGGTGCCAAGAACTTCCGGACGTTCCGCAGCGTCGTGCTGCCCCAGGTGATGCCGTCGCTGGTCGCTGGTTCGGTGTTTACGTTTTCGCTCACGCTCGGCGACTTCTACGTCAATCAGATCGTTGGCGGTACCACCGAGTTCCTCGGCAACGTCATCCGCCGCCAGTTTGCAACCGATGCTCCGTTCGCCGCCGCGTTCGCGATCGTGCCGATCGTCGTGATGATCGTCTATCTCTTCGGCGCCCGGGCCACCGGCGCGCTTGAGGAACTCTGATGGTGCTGTCGCGCGCGACCCGGATCGCGCTGCGGATCTTCGTGGCGCTGGTCATCGCCCTGTTGTACGCGCCGCTGCTCTATGTGGCCCGCCTGAGCATCAGCACCGCGCACAACTTCGCCTGGCCCCCACGAGGTTGGACCGTGGGGAACTGGCGGGACGCGATGCACGAGCCCGGCCCGCGTGCGGCGCTCTGGCACTCGATGCTCACTGCAACGACCGCCACCGTGATCGCGCTCGTGCTCGGCACGTTGGCCGCGTTCGCACTGTCGCGTCATCGTTTCTTCGGCCGCAACACGGTGGGCCTCGCGCTCGTATTACCGATCGCGCTGCCTGGCATCGTCACCGCGATCGCGTTGCGATCGGCATTCGACCGCATCAACGTCGCGGTCAGCTCCGGCACACTCGCCGTCGCCCACGCCACGTTCTGTGTCGTGATCGTCTACAACAATGTCTCGGCGCGCCTTGGTCGCGTGAGCCGCAACCTTGATGAAGCGTCGGCCGACCTCGGCGCCGGTCCGCTCCAGACGCTGCGCTACGTGACGTTCCCGTTGATGCGCACCGCGCTGCTCGCCGGCGCGCTCCTCGCGTTCGCGCTGTCGTTCGACGAGATCATCGTCACCACGTTCAACGTCGACGGCGGCTACCAGACGCTGCCATTGTGGTTCGCCGACAACTTTGCTCGGCCCAACAAGATCCCGGTCGTCAACGTCGTCGCCACGTTCGTGGTGCTGGCGTCGATCGTGCCCGTGTACTTCGCCCAGCGCATCAGCGACGGCGGCCTGCGCACGGCAGCGTCAATGTGACGGCCGGCGCCGTCGCGCGCGAAGCTGCGCGCCATGGCTACGACACACGCAGAAGTCAACATCGCCCGCAGTGCCGACGAGGTCTGGGCGGTGTTCGGCGACTTCCAAGGCATCAAGACGTGGTTCCCCGGCCTGAGCGATGTGCGCGCCGAGAGTGACGATGTGCGTGTGATCACGATGGGCCCGGGCATGGAGATCACCGAGACGGTGCTGACCCGCGACGACGCGGCCCGCACGATGACGTACTCGGTGGCGTCGGAACTGCTCAACGCAAACAAGTACGAGACCACGATCACCGTCACCCCGGCGGGCGACGGCTGTACGGCCACGATGGACGCGGTCCTCGACCCCGACTCACTCGCCGACCTGATCGCCCCCGTCTACGAACAGGCCGTACAAGGCTTAGCCACCTACTTTGCGTGACACGCGAGGCCGGGCCTGCGCCCCGGCGGCGACCGCATCCACCTGCGGTGAGTAACCCGGCGGGGCGGTCGCTCGCAGCGTCGGGCGAAGCAGGCGCAGTATGCAGCGTTAGTCGAACATTTGGAACGGTGGGAGTTCGTAGCGCATGAGCGCGTCGTTGCGGACGCGCAAGAATTCGGGCACGGTGTCGCGTGTGCCGATGAGGAACTGACCGTTTCGGACGGCGTCCACCACCATCGGGCCCACGTCATCCGGATCGATGCCGGCGGCGCAGAAGTCGCGCAGGATCGCTTCAATGGCGTCGGCGTCTTCGGCCGGCGCTGCCGCCACGTCGCGGTTGCGTTGTGACACTGCGATCTGGGTGGCAACGGCGCTCGGACACAGCACCGACACGCCGATCGGCGCGTTCACCGACTGCAGATCACGTGCGAGCGACTCACTGAGCGCGACCGCGGCGAACTTGCTCGCGGTGTAGACGCCGGACATGCCCGTAGCTACGAGGCCAGCCATCGATGCCGTGTTCACGATGTAGCCGTCGCGGCCGCCTGCGATCATGCGAGGCACGAACGCGCGCAGCCCGTGAACGATGCCGTAGAAATTGACCGAGAACACCCACTCCCAGTCGGCGACGGGGCTCTGCCAGACCAGCCCGCCGCGGAACACACCCGCGTTGTTGCACAGCACATCGGTGCCGCCGAGGTGTTCGTCGACGCGCGCCGCAAGGGCTTCGACCTGCGCGCCGTCGCGCACGTCGACGATCTCGGTGCTGATGTCGCCGCCGGCGTCTCGCACCAGTTTCGCCGTCTCGTCGAGGCCATCGCCATCGACGTCGGCCGCAACCGTGCGCGCGCCTTCACGCGCAAACGCAGCCACGATGCCGCGGCCGATGCCACTCGCCGCGCCGGTCACCACGACGACCTTGTCCTTGAAGTCCTGCATCGTGGGAGCCTCCAACCCTGTGCTTACAACGATTCGATCGGACCGGTGCGCGACGGCTCGACGAGAATCTTCACGTGCTGTTCGGGGTCGCCGAGCGCGGTGAACGCGATGGCGACGGTGTCGAGGCCGCACACGCCCGTGAGCATCGGCGTGACGTCGATCTCGCCCTCGGCGATCGTGCGCAGCGTGTCGGCGAACTCGAAGGGGTCATAGCCGAGGACGAACTGCAACCGCAGCTCCTTGCTGATGCCCACGAACGGATGCACGCGGTCGGTCTGCATGCACACACCCACCACGACGATCCGCGACTGGGCCGGCGCGTCCTTCATCGCCCGATCGAGGATGCCGGGCACACCAATGGCTTCGAAGATCACGAGCGGCTTCATTCCTGCCGTCACGCGCCGCCACGCGTCGATCCCGGGTTCGGTCGCCGGGTCGACCACCTCGGTCGCTCCCATCGCCACCGCGACCGAGCGCCGTGATGGAGAAAAATCGCACGCCACGATCGTCTCGACGTTCCGTCGGCGAAGGTCGGCGATCACCGCGAGCCCCACCGGGCCGCAGCCGAGCACGAGCGCGGTGTCACCGTCTTTCAGTTCGGCCTTGCCGACCGCGTGACGCCCGACCGCCATCGGTTCGGTACACGCGGCGCGACGGGCATCGAGACCGTTCGGCACCTTCAGACACAGCGCGGCGGTGAGCCGCATCAGCTCTGCGTAACCGCCGTTGTAGATGTTGCTGTACGCGCCGATCGGCTCGATGCCGTTGCTGTTCAGGGCGACGGGCAACGACGTGACGAGATCACCGGGCCCGACCGGTGCACCTTCGCAACCTGGGCCGAGTTCCAGCACCTCGCAGCAGAACTCGTGGCCCATCACGTAGTCACGCGCCGGGTCGAACGCGATGGGCATCCCGGCTTCATGGGCCTGCTCGACCATGAGGTTGCCGAATCGCAGCGCATGGAGATCCGACCCGCAAATCCCACAGGCCAGCACCGACACCAGCGCCTCCCCCGGGCCGGGCGTCGGATCGTCGACTGTCTCGACGACAAGCTGCGAATCTCGGGCAATGACGGCGCGCATGCGACCAGCTTGGTCGATGAGCATGGTCTTGGGCCAGACTGGCGATATGGCCATCGACTTCACCCTCTCGCCCGAGCTCGAAGAGATCCGCGCCAAGACGCGCGACTTCATCGACACCGTCGTCCGACCGCTCGAGGAGGGCATCGTCGAGGGCGACCGCAAGAGCCTCATCACCGCGATCGTCGAGATGCGCAAGGCGGCGCAGGAACGCGGGTTGTGGTGTCCGCACATGCCCAAGGAATGGGGCGGCATGGGTCTCGGTCACGTGCAGCTCGCGATGGTGCAGGCCGAAGCGGCCCGCACCGGCTTCGGGCCGTTCGCGCTGAACTGCCAGGCGCCCGACGAGGGCAACATGCACACGCTGTCGCACTGGGGCACGCCAGCCCAGCAGGAGAAGTATCTCCGGCCGTTGTGCGACGGCGTCGCACGCTCGTGTTTCGCGATGACCGAACCCGAAGTCGCCGGGTCTGACCCCACGCTCATTCGCACGCGTGCATATCCCGACGGCGACGAGTGGGTCATCAACGGCCACAAATGGTTCATCAGCGGCGCCCGGCGCGCCACGTTCGCGATCTTGATCTGTCGCACCGAAGACAACCCCGACCTCCCGCAGGCCGCCAACACCGCGTTCATCATCGACCTACCGCAAGCGGGCTGGAACGACGTGCGCGAGATCGAGACCATGCACGGTGCCACCGGCCACTCCGAAATCGTGATCGAAGACCTCCGTGTGCACAACGACCAGATGCTCGGTGGACGCGGGCAAGGTCACATGCTCGGTCAGTACCGCCTCGGTCCGGCTCGCCTCGCGCACTGCATGCGCTGGATCGCCCAGGCCGAGATGGCCCTCGACATGATGGTCGACCGTTCGTTGAACCGCTACGCGCACGGCTCGATCCTGGCCGAAAAGCAAGGCATCCAGTGGATGATCGCCGACTCGGCGATGGAGCTCTACCAGTGCAAGTTGATGGTGTTGCACGCCGCGTACAAGATCGACCGCAAGGAAGACTTCTCGGCCGAGGTGTCGATGGCGAAGCACTTCGTCGCCAACTCACTCGGGCGGATCATCGACCGTTCGATCCAGGTGCACGGTGCGCTCGGCTACTCCACCGACACGCCACTCGCGAGCATGTATCAGCATGCCCGTTGGGCCCGTTTCGCCGACGGTGCCGACGAGGTCCACATGATGCGCATCGCGCAACGCACGATCGCGGCCTACAAAGACCACGGCTCGGTGAGGCGCGCCGTGGGCAACCTGCCTATCTAGTGCGCCTACTCCGGCGACTCGCTTGCGCCTACTTCGTACGGCGCGGCGAACTCCCTGCGCACCCATCTCGCTCCTGCGTCGCTCCTGGGCTGCTTCGGTCGTCGCGCGGCAGCGGGACGTCAGCGCAGCGCAGCGCGGGGGCCGTATGGTCGCGTTGATGAGCGACGAGACGAATGCAGGCGCGGTGTGGCAGCCCGAACTCGACGAGTTGGCGCGTCGCACCGAACTCGCGCACCGTATGGGCGGCGCCGAGAAGGTGGCCCGCCATCGCGAACTCGGCAAGCTCCCAGTGCGCGAGCGCATCGCTGGCGTCCTCGACGCCGGCACGTTCCACGAAGTCGGCGGGCTCACGGGTCGCGGCACCTACGACGACACGGGCGCGCTGATCGAGTTCACGCCCGCGAACTTCGTGATGGGGCGCGGTCAGATCGACGGACGCGCGGTGGTCGTGGGCGGCGACGACTTCACGGTGCGAGGCGGCAGCGCCGACGCTGCGATCTTCCAGAAGCAGGTACACGCCGAACGCATGGCGCACGATTTGCGACTACCAATCGTGCGACTCGTCGACGGATCGGGCGGCGGCGGCAGCGTGAAGACACTCGAAACCGATCGTCGCAGCTTCGTGCCGTTCAACCCAGGCTGGGAATGGGTCGTCGCGAACCTCGCGACGGTGCCGACGGTTGGCCTATGCCTCGGATCGGTCGCCGGACTCGGCGCGGCACGCGTGGTCACGAGCCACTACTCGATGATGGTCAAGGGCACATCGCACCTCTTTGTGGCCGGCCCGCCGATCGTGAATCAACTGGGCGTCGAGACCGTCGACAAAGAGACGCTCGGCGGTTCGTCGATCCACACGCGCAACGGCGCCGTCGACGACGAGGTCGACACCGAGATCGAAGCCTTCGACCGCGCGCGGCGCTTCCTGTCGTACCTGCCATCGTCGGTGCACGAGGTCGCGCCGCGCCTGGCCTGCGACGATCCGGTCGATCGAGGCGACGACGCGCTCGCGTCGGTCATTCCCCGCGAACGGCGCCGGGTCTACAAGGTGCGCACGGTGGTCAACCATGTGTTGGACCAAGGGTCGTGGTTCGAGATCGGGCGGATGTGGGGACGCAGCGCGGTGACAGGCTTGGCGCGCCTCGACGGATGGCCGGTTGCTGTGATCGCCAACGACCCGTACCACTATGCGGGTGGGTGGACGGCCGACGCCTCGCGCAAGGTGGAGCGATTCGTCGATCTGGCCGAGACGTTCCATCTGCCGGTGGTGCACTTCGTCGACAATCCGGGGTTTCTCATCGGGACCGAAGCCGAATACGCCGGGACGATCCGCCATGGTGCGCGTGCGCTCGCCGCGATCTACCAGGCGACAGTTCCGTGGTGCTCGGTGCTGCTGCGCAAGGTCTACGGCGTCGCGGGTGCGGCGCATCAGAACGCGGCGCGCCTGTCGATGCGCTACGCCTGGCCGTCGGGAAACTGGGGCTCGCTCCCGCTCGAAGGCGGCATCGAAGCTGCCTACAAGGCCCAGCTCGACGCGGCCGAGGATCGCACTGCGCTGCGCGCCGAGATCGAGGCGCGTCTGGCGCGGTCACAGAATCCGTTCAAGACCGCGGAAGCCTTCCTCGTGGAGGAAATCATCGACCCCCGCGACACCCGCCCACTGCTGTGCGAGTTCGCGAACCTCGCAGCGCCGCTACGCGCTGGCGGTAGCACTGCCCATGGCTTTCGAAGTTGACGCGAGATACATTCAGAGCGCTTCCCTCCCCCGCTCACCCTCCCCGAACTTGTACCCAAAATCCCCTTCAGGGAGGGAAGAATGCCCCAAGAACGGGCTGATATCACGCTGGCGCGGATTGCGAGGCGTCAGTACGGAGCGTTCAGTCGCGAGCAGGCGGTTCGAGCCGGCCTGAGCGAGAAGCAGATTCAGCATCGAATCGCGACCGAGTTGTGGCCGCAGGTGCTGCCGAAGGTCTACCGCCACGCGGGTACGCCGCCGACGAAAGACTTGGAACTGACCGGCGCGCTCCTGTGGGCTGGCGAGAACGCCGTGGTGACTGGCCGCTCCGGCGGCGAGTTGTGGGGTGTCTCCGATGTCGAGGCGGTGAAGCCCGAGATCATCGTGCCGCGGTCGTTGCGTGCGCGCAGCAAACGGGTCGTCGTCCACCGGTCCGACGATCGCGCCGCACTCCAGGTTCGCCGCATCCGCGGGTTCCCCGTCACGAGCGCGGCAGCCACACTGCTGACGTTGGCCTCGGATCTCTCGCGCGTCGAGCTCGAAGCGGCGTTCGAGTCGGCACGGCGCGCCCGCATCGTCACGATCCCGGCGATGCGCCGTTACCTCGATACCCACGGTCGACGCGGCGTTGCCGGCACGAACACGTTGCGGTCGATCGTCGATGCGCTCGACCCTGTTGCGCCCTCGCGTTCCACGCTCGAAGTGTTGACGGGCCAGCTCCTCGTTGCCTTCGGGCTGAGCGACTTCGTTCGTGAGTACAAGATGGAATGGCAAGGTCGTACGTACTACTTCGACTTCGCCTTCCCGCGGCAAAAGGTGATCCTCGAGACGAACGGCCGGCGCTGGCACAACGACGCCAGCGACTACGAACACGATCACGAGAAGTGGAGCGTTCCCGGCCGCTACGGCTGGCGCATCGTGTTTGCCACGTGGGACAAGGTCGCGAAGCATCCCGAGTTGCTCCTGAACGAGTTGTACGTGGCGCTCGCGGCGTAGCCCGGCGTACCTGTACCCGAATTCCCTCTGTGAGGGGGAGGAATGCCCCAAGAACGGGCGATCCCGTAGCTTCTCGTTCGTGCTCGAGCCGCAGACCCACATCATCGACAGTCCTTCGGGCGTACGCCTGGCTGTTCACGACTGGGGCGGCCGCGGCGCGCCGGTGCTGCTCGCACATCCCACGGGGTTTCACGGTCGCATCTGGGCGCCGGTCGCCGCGTTGCTGGTCGCGAGCGGGCGGCACGTGCACTCGCTCGACTTTCGCGGCCACGGCGACAGTGGCGAGTCGCCCGACGGCTACGCCTGGCCGCACTTCGCCGACGACGTTGCCGCGGTCGCCGACCATCTCGGGCTCGCAAGCGACCCCACGTTGCTCGCAGGCGGCCACAGCAAGGGGGCGGCGGCCCTGCTCCTCGCCGAAGCGGCCCGGCCGGGCACGTTCGCGACGATCTGGGCCTACGAGCCGATCATGTTCCCCACGCTCGAGGCGATCGAGCCGAAGTTCGACTTCGGCCTGGCCGTCGGTGCCCGTCGACGCCGCAACGAGTGGGCCTCGCTCGATGACGTCTACACGGCATACGCGTCGAAGCCGCCGCTGAACGTGATGACGCCGGAGTCGCTCCGCGCCTATGTCGATTACGGCCTACGTGATCGCGGCGACGGTGTGTTCGAACTGAAGTGCAAGCCCGACGTCGAAGCCGAGGTGTACGCGATGGGTCCGGCGAACGGCCTGTTCGCCAAGCTCGACGGTATCGGCGCGCGTGTCGCGGTATGCGTGGGCGAACGCACCGACGCCATCACCCCGGCCGCCGGCCGGCTGATCGTCGACCGACTGCCCAACGCCACGCTCGAAGTGTGGGAAGGCCACGGCCACTTCGGCCCCCAGCAAGACCCTGCACGCGCAGCCGCTTCGATCATGGCCGCGTCGGATCGAGCTTGACGCCTTCGGTACCCGAGCACGGGCCGGCGAAACGGAATACGAAGTCACTCCCGATGCCCGTCGGAACCGTGATCGTGCGCGTACCGCCGATGAAGTGGAACCGCAGGGGTATCGGGCCCGGACCGAACCAGTCGCTGTCGCCCGTCCCCCCAACAACGCAATGCCCGACGATGCGGTACACGATGACGAGCGGGATCTCGGAGTGCGGCGCGATGTGCACGGGCAGGCGGACGCGCGGACACGCCGCCGTGAATCGCATCGCTCGAGCACACGGCAGACCGAGAAAGCGATTGACTTCAACGAGCCCGTAGTTGTCAAGCGACGGCCGGACGAGATCGACGGTGAACGACGAGTGATTTGTGATCGTTCCGGCGGCGAAAAATTCGTCGCCGGTCTGCACCGTACAGATCGTGCGCTCGCTGAGCTCCGGCGTCAGGCAGTGCCGACCACCAGCGGGAACCGACGGACCACCAGCAAAGAAGCTGACAGCAACGGGCTGATAGCGCACCAGCGCGCCGGCGACCACGGCGAAGGCCACCGCGGCGAACGTCGCGACGAGCGCACACGCCCGCACCCACCACCGCACGCCCCGCCACCAGTGACGCACGCGCCGCGTGCGTAGACCGCGCTCGGCGCGATAGGCGCGGGCATACTGGTCGGGCGGGTCGAGCGCGGCGAGCGCAACGTCTGGGAGCTCACCCAGATGCTCGCGCAGCGACCCGGCCTCCAATCTCCGCACCGAGCGCGATTGATCCCGCAGCTCGCGGCGTAGCGCGGTGACATAATCCTCGACGCTCATTGCTATCCCCCGTCCGTAGCGATCAGTGTGTCGATGGCCCGCGAGAACCGAACCCACTCGCTGGACGTGTCGGCGAACCAACGCTTGCCTTGCCGAGTCACTGCGTAGTAGCGCCGCGCCGGCCCCCCAGTCGATGCCTCGAGCCGCGAACGCAACAGGCCGAGCCCTTCGAGACGCTTCAACGCGCCGTATACCGAGGCGTCACCGAGGCCTTCCAACCCTGCCGTTGTCAGCCGCTGCAACACCTCGTAGCCGTACGACTCACCATCGGCCAAGGCGGCGACGACGACGAGGTCGAGCGCGCCCTTCAGCAGCTGGCTCTGCTGCACCTATCCACTACTCCTCATTACGGAGTAGTCTACGGTGCGCGGTTGGGGCGGTCTACACCGCTTTCAGGCTGGCGACCACCGAACGCCAGCGGTCGGGGTCGGTCTTGTACGGCGCGTAGAACGAACAGCGATCGACGATCCCCGAATAGCGCTTGGCGAGTTCGTCGGCGACGTCCTCTGGCTGTTCGGACACCACGGCGAACGTGTGCAGCATGTCGGGCGTGATCAGTTCACCCATCTCGACCCACTTGCCTTGCTTCGACAGCGCGTTCAGCTCCTGTTGGATGTCGCCCCAACCGTGGAGTTCGAGCACGCCGCGGTATGCGGGCGTCGAACCGTAGAACGCGATCTGTTGTCTGGTGGCCGACTCCGCAGCCGCAAACGACTTCTCGTCGCGGCCCGTCACCACGAACAGCGGCCCCGACACCTGGAACTCCGAGCGGGCGCGCCCGCCGCGCGCCAAACCGCGCTCGATCGCCGGCATCGTGACCTCGCGCACGTAGCGCTCGGTGGTGAAGCCGTGGATGATGATGCCGTCGCACACCTCGCCGGCCACCTCGGTCATCTTCTCGCCGACCGCGGCAAGGAACACCCTCGGCGGACCGTACGGATTCGGGCCCGGGTTGAAAAATGGCGTCATGAGCGTGTGCGTATAGAAGTCGCCCCGAAAGTCGAGCTTCGTGCCGTCCTGCCAACTCCCCCAGATGGCGCGCATCGCGAGCACGAGTTCACGCATGCGCGCGGCCGGGTGCGACCACGGCATCGAGAAGCGCTTCGTGATGTGCGCCTGGATCTGCGAGCCGAGCCCAAGGATCATGCGGCCATGCGAATACAGGTTCAGGTCCCAGCCGGTGTTCGCCAAGGTCATCGGACTGCGGCCGAACGCCACCGCGATACTCGTGCAGAGCTCGATCGTCGACGTGTGTTCGGCCGCGATGGCGAGCGGCAGGAAAGGATCGTGGCTCGTCTCGGCCGTGATCAGCCCGTCGTAGCCGAGGTCCTCGAGCTCACGGGAGTGCCGCGCCATCTCGGCGAGGTCGGTGTCCATCATGCCGCTGTCGACCTTCACAGTGCCTCCGCTCGTCCCAAGGGTCGCCGCAGCGTAACGAGGAATGCGACGAAGTAGGCGCAAAAGACATGCGGCGCCCGGAGTAGCCCGAGAGCGACGAAGGAGCGACGCGGGTACGAAGGAAGCTCGCCCGCGCCGGACGAAGTAGGCGCAAAAGACACTGTCGTAGCCTTCCGGTATCGTCCGAGGTAATGGACTGGCCGATTCCGAAGACGTTGTCGCCCAGTTCGATGGGTGCGTTCACGAGTTGTCCGCTCGCGTTCCGCTTCTCCTACGTGCAGCGTCTGCCCGAACCGCCGTCGGCCCCGGCCAGTAAGGGCACGCTTGTGCACCGCGCCCTTGAGCTGCTGCTCGACCGCCCCGCGGACGAACGCGTCGTCGACGCGGCCCTCGCCGATCTCGACCGCGCCGCGCTCGAGCTCGCGGCCCACCCAGAGTTCGCCGGCCTCGACCTCTCGCCCGAACAGCTCGATGGGTTCCGATCGGATGCCGCGACGCTGGTGCGGCGCTATTTCGAACTCGAAGATCCGCGCACGATCCGGCCCATCGGGCTCGAGATCAAACTTGCCGCCGACGTCGGCAAGGCAACGATCCGCGGCATCATCGACCGGCTCGAACTCGACGACGACGGCGAACTCGTGGTGACCGACTACAAAACCGGAACGTCACCGAACGAACGTTGGGAAGAAAAGAGCCTCGCGGGCGTCCACGTGTACGCGCTTTTGTGCGAACGGAACTTCGGTCGACGGCCGTCGCGCGTGCAACTGCTCTACCTTTCGCAACCCGAATACATCATCGCGACTCCCACCGAGGGCTCGGTGCGCGCCGTCGTGTCGAAGTCGAATGCGGTGATGGACGCCGTGACGCGAGCGTGCACACGCGACGACTTTCGGCCCCGCGAAAGTGCACTGTGCAATTTCTGTAGTTTCAAAGAGTTCTGCCCGCAATTCGGTGGCACACCGGACGAGGCCGAGGTTGTGCTGCGCGACCGCGCCGAAGCCGCGGCCGACCGACCGCCGCTGCCGTTCGGGCACACGCTGACGCCTGCGCCGTCGTAACCTGAAGCGTGCATCCGAGCATTGAACGCTTCGACGCGCTGGCCGAGCGCGCGTGCGACGCGATCCGCTCCCCTGCACTCGATCACGTCGCCTACGCGCTGGGATCGGCGTGCGACCATTCCTTGCTCTGGCATGCCATCGGCGCGATCCGCGCTGCCAAGGCCGCCAGTCTGCGTCCGGCGGTGCGCCTCTCGAGCGCGCTCGCGATCGAATCGGCGCTCACCAACGGCCCGGTGAAGGCACTGTTCCGCCGCGTCCGCCCGTCGCAGCCCGCGGCAGCGCCCGAACGCCTCCCCTACGGCATGCGGGTGCCGATCACGTCGTCGTTCCCCTCAGGTCACGCCGGCGCGGCGTTCTGTGCCGCCACCATCCTCAGCGCCGACACCGACAACGCCGGCTGGTACGTGCTCGCCGTCACAGTCGCCGCCACGAGGGTGTACACGCGTATGCACCACGTGTCGGATGTTGTCGCCGGCGCCGCGTGGGGCGCGGCGCTCGGGCGCGCGCTACGGGTAGCGTTGCCTCGATGACTCGTCGTATCGAGGTCACGTTCGACTACCGGTGTCCGTTCGCGCGCAACGCGCACGAAGCCGTCGTCAACGCTGACCAGCGCGGCGGCGACATCGAGTGGGTCTACCGCGCGTTCTCGCTCGATCAGAGCCACGTCGAAGAGGGTGGCACGCCCGTGTGGGAACGTCCGGCGCGCGAACGCGGTACCGGCGTACTCGCGCTCGAGTACGGCATCGCGGTACGCGACGCGTTCAGCGACCATTTCCTCGAGGCGCACCTCGCGCTGTTCGCAGCCCGCCACGACAAGGGTCGCAAGCTCCATGATCGCGACGTGCTGCACGACACGCTTCGCACCGTCGGCCTCGACCCTGACGCCGTCGCCGACGAGGTCGCCAGCGGTCGCCCGCTCGCCACACTGCGCGCTGAACATCACGACGCCGTCGACACCTACGACGTGTTCGGCGTGCCCACATTCATTGAGAACGGCGAAGCCACCTTTGTCCGGTTCATGGAACGCAACCGAATCGACGATCTCGACCGCATGCTCGAACTCCTGTCATGGTCGCGCCTCAACGAGTTCAAGCGAACGCGGCTCCCGAGGTGAACGCGCGATGAGGATGTCGGATTCTGAGGCGCTGATGTGGGCGATCGAAAAGGATCCGGCGTTGCGTTGCGATATCTGCAACCTCACGATCGTCGACGGTCCGCTCGATCACGAGCGCGTGATGCGAACCATCCGCCGGGCCGTGCGAGCCATTCCCCGGCTCTCGCAGCGAGTCGTCATGCCCGGGTTACCCGTCGCGACGCCAGAGTGGGTTGACGCGCCCCACGTCGACTTCGACTATCACGTTCGTTGGCGCCAACTCACGGGGCGCCACGACATGCGAGCACTGCTCGATCTTTGCGAGACCTTGTCCGATGCACCATTCGACCGCGACAAGCCGCTCTGGGAGTTCACGATCATCGAGGGCCTCGACGGCGATCGCACCGCGATGCTCCAGCGCTTGCACCACACGATCACCGACGGCGTCGGCGGGATGCGTTTGTCGCTCGAGATCGTCGACGTCGATCAAGACGGTCGACCCGACGAGGCGCCGTTGTTGCAGGTCGACGGCAAGGGCGACAGCGACAGCGACGGTAATGGCAGCGCCGCTGCGAACGGCGCTGCTGAAGCCGGCAGTTCGTTCGTGTCGAGCGCGCGCCATCTCATCTCCGATTCGGCGAGTCGTGGCATCGAACGTTCAGGTGCGGTGCTCGGCGGCGCCCGCCGGGCTATCGCCGATCCGCGCGGTACACCAGCGCGCATCGCCGACGGTTGGGCGCTCGTCGCGTCACTGCGCCGCCAGTTACTCGTACTCGGCGCGGCGCACAGCGACATCATGGACGACCGCAGCCTGCACCGGTGCTTCGAGGTGCGGACCTTCCCGATGCCCGCAGCAGTCGCCGCGGCGAAGGCCCTCGGGGGCAGCCTCAACGATCTCTTCGTCACCGCAGTGGCCCAAGCACTGAGCGCGTATCACGCCGAACTCGGCAGCGAAACGACCGAGTTGCGTATGGCGATGGCGGTCAACACGCGCGGCCGGGGCGACACCGCGGCAAATCGATTCACGCCGACGCGAGTTCTCGTGCCGATCGATGCCCGCGACGTGCGGACCCGCTTCGGCACAATCCGCGAGCGTCTCGCCACGACGAAAGGCGAACGCGCCGTCGTCGCCACCGAAGGCATCGCCGGGCTGGTGTCGACGCTTCCCGCCACGATCCTCGTCGCGTTGGCGCGCAGTCAGGCGCGCACCATCGACTTCGCCACGTCGAACCTGCGCGGCTCGCCGGTTCCCCTGTACCTCGCCGGGCGACCCATCGTCGGCAACTACGCGCTCGGGCCGCGCGCCGGGTGCGCGCTCAATGTCACGATGATGTCGTTCTGCGACGAGCTCCACGTCGGACTCAACATCGACCCGGCAGCCATCTGCGACATCCCCACCTTTTGCGCCATGCTCGACGCTTCGTTCGCAGCCCTCGTCGATCCGCTCCTCGCCCACACGTAAGTCGCCAACGCCCCAAGGGGCGCGAGCCGCAGGCGAGCGGGGGTAGTCAGTGCCGGGCTCGTGGCGGATCTCCGCCGACGACGTCTGACCATTCCTCACAACCGGGGTCGCGCCACTGTTCGTGCGCGCAGTCGGATTCGGGCTCGACGAGATAGAGGTGGAGCGTCGGCGCTTCATCGGCGAGCCTGATGATCGCCGCGGCGGCTGGGTGGGGCGGGGCGCTGTCGAGCACATCAACGACTGCGACGGCGGCAAGTACCCGGGCCCGGCAGTGCGGGCACGCCGACACGGTCGCAGCTTCGAAACAGTCCGTCAGCGCCATGAGCGCCTCAGCGCCACTGTGGTCGAGTCCCACCTCGGCACCGGCGTCGTCACAGATCAGCAGCGATCCCATCGGGCGCACGGTATCCAGTCCGATGAGACCATCTCTACCGCCCGCCCTCACGGGCGACGGGAACCAATGGACCACACCACGTCGTCAGAACGGCGCTGCCTGGTTCAGGAGGACCGATGACCGATCACGACGACGAGCCAACCACGGCGCCCGACGACGGGGTGACCCCAGTCGCCATGGTCGCCCGGGACGTCGCGGGGCGGCCCCGCGCACGGCGCCGGACCCAGCTGGTCGCGGGCTGCGCCGGCCTGGTCGTCGCCATCGTGGCGGCGGCCGTCGTCGTTGCCAACCGCTCCGACGACACCACCACCGCCACGGCCACCACGCCGACGGTCCTCACACTCGTCGGTGCGGCCGCGGCACCCGGCGCGCCTCGCGACGCGGCGTTCGCACGCCCAATCGCGAGCCCGAACATCGCATATCGGTACCACCACGCGGGTGCGTGGAAGGCCGGCGCCGACACGTTCGTCGTGTATCGCCTCGCCCGAGGATCGCTCACCGACGCCACGATGGCGCGCGCCGCGCACGAACTCGGCGTGACCGCCGCGGTGCGTCACGCCAACGGCAACCTCGAGGTTGGGACCGACCCCGTATTGCGCGCCACGCCGACGTCGAATGGTTGGGTGATCTCGCTCGACGCGCCGGCCTCTGGTTCGGGCCCGGGCAGCGTCGGCGGATCCGTCGGCGCTGGCACCCCTGCACCCGATCCAGCGCCGGATGCGAAGACGGCCGCCACAACCATCGTCGCGACGACGCCGGCTGCAGACGCCAACACGGCGAGCCGCTCGGGCACGCTTCCGTCGAGCACCACTGCAGAACAGCGTGCGCGAGCAATCGTCAGCGCGTTCGGTGCCACCGGACCATGGTCGGTGGAGATCCTCGACGGCGGCACCAGCACCGTGAGCAACGCGCCGACGCAACCACCGTGCCCGTCGAACGCGGCATGTCCGCCGGTGCCCCTCACCGCACCGAGCCAGAGTCGAATCGTGGTGTTGCACCGTCTCGTCGACGGCCGCCGCGTCGACGGGCTCGATGTCACCGTCGAATTCGGCGCCGACGCCAAGGTTGTGCGCTTCGATGGCACGCTCAGCGATCTCGCACGAGTCGGCACCTACCCGTTGCGGACCGTCGCAGCGGTGTACGGCGACGTGGTCGCGGGCAAGGCCAAGGGCACGGGCGTGGCGCCGATGGAACATGGCGTGGCCCCGGTTGTCGGCGTTCCCCCTACGAACGACGCGACGCCCGTCACCATCGATGTGCAGGTCGACACGGCGGAGGTCATGCCGCAGCTGTGGTTTGGTACCGAAGCCGGGCGCGACGTCACGTACATCGTGGGGGCGTACCACTTCGCAGGGCACCTCTCGGGCCCCGGCATCAACGCCGACGCCGCAACGTGGGCGACCGATGCGCTCGCGCTCGAACTCGGCGACGTGCACCTCGCCACGCCGTAGCCTGGCGCGGTGCGCTGTGCGGTAATCGTCAACGGCAGTGTCGTGGTGAGCGACCGGCCGGTACCCGAACCCGGCCCCGGCGAGGTGCTCGTGCGCGTCGCGGGCGCCGGTCTCAACCGCGCCGACCTGATGCAACGAGCCGGGTTCTATCCCGCGCCACCCGGCTCGCCACCCGACATCCCGGGTATGGAGTTCTCGGGGACGGTCGAGGCCCTCGGCGTCGACACGCGTGGCGTGCAGATCGGTGATCGTGTGTTCGGCATCGCGGGCGGTGGCGGCCAAGCCGAATACATCGCGGTCCACGCGGCGCACTGCGCCGTCGTGCCCGACACGCTCGACCTCGTCGACGCCGGTGGCGTGCCTGAGGTATTCGTCACCGCGCACGACGCCATGGTCACGCGTGCGAACGTCCAACCCGGAGAATGGGTGCTCGTACACGCGGTCGGCTCGGGGGTCGGCACCGCGGCGGTGCAGCTCGCAACCACGTTCGGCGCGCGCACGGTCGGGACGGCGCGCAGCGCCGACAAGCTGGATCGCTGTCGCGAACTCGGGCTCGCCCATGGCATCGTCGCGCCGCGCGACGCCGACGGCGCGCTTGATCCGGTTGCGCTCGCCAACGCGGTCATCGAAGCCACCGGCCGCGGGGCCGACGTCACGCTCGATCTCGTTGGTGGGCGCTACGTCGAGGCCGACATCGCCGCGGCTGCACCGCTCGGTCGCATTGTGCTCATCGGCACGCTCGCCGGCGGGCGCGCCCAGCTCGACATCCTCGGCGTGATGCAACGCCGCCTTGGCGTGTTCGGCACAGTGCTTCGTGGCCGTAACACCGAGGAGAAGGCATCAGCGATCGCAGCGTTCGCCCGCGATGTCGTGCCGCAGCTCGCGTCGGGCGCGATCATGCCCGTGCTCGAAGCAACGCTGCCGCTCGCGCAGGTCGGTGAGGCCTACGACCGCCTGGCATCGGACGCCACGTTCGGCAAGCTCGTCCTCAACTGCACCTGAACACAGGGCCCCGGCAAGCCGAGACCGGGTGGTCACTACGATGACCGCCACACTTCGAGCCCAGATATCGAGCCCACACATCGAGGAGACCCATGCTGGCAGATCACGATGTCGTCATCACCGAGGCCGTGCGGGCACCGCTCGGGAAACGCAACGGCGGCTTGGCGAGCGTGCACCCGGCCGACCTGCTCGCCGCGGTGTACCGCGCGGTTGTCGAACGCAGCGGCATCGATCCGGCGCTCGTCGGTCAGCTCGTCGGGGGCTGCGTGAGCCAAGTCGGCGAGCAGACGTTCAACATCGCGCGCACCGCGTGGCTCACCGCCGGCTTCCCGCTCACCGTGGCGGCCACCACCGTCGATAGCCAGTGCGGATCGAGCCAACAGGCCACGAACCTCGCGGCCTCGCTCATCAAGGCCGACGCGGTCGACGTGGCCATTGGCTGCGGTGTCGAGTCGATGTCGCGCCTGCCGCTCGGCGCCGCGATGCGCGGCGATCTGGGCCGGCCCACGCCGAAGAGTTACTTCGAACAGTACGAGGTCACCTCACAGTTCGAGGGCGCGCAACGCATCGCCGAGAAGTGGGGTGTCACCCGCGCCGACTGTGATGCCTTCGGGCTCGAGTCACAGCAGCGCGCCGCGCGTGCGTGGGCTGAAGGCCGCTTCGAGCGCGAAATTGTCCCGATCGACGCGCCCGATCTCGGCGAAGACGGCAAACCGACCGGTACCACCCACCACGTCGCCCGCGACGAGGGCCTGCGCGAGACATCGCTCGAGAAACTCGCGTCGCTCAAGCCCGTCGGGCGCGAGGACGGGGTGCACACCGCCGGGTCGAGTTCGCAGATCACCGACGGTGCCGCCGCGGTGCTGCTCACCACAGCCGCGCGTGCCAAGGAACTCGGATTGCGGGCGCGGGCGCGCATTGTCGATCAGTGCCTCGTCGGCGTCGATCCTGTATTGATGCTCACCGGTCCGATCGACGCCACGCGCCGGATCTGCGAACGCCAATCGATGGCCGTCACCGACTTCGACGTCATCGAGATCAATGAGGCCTTCGCTTCGGTCGTACTCGCGTGGGAGCGCGAGCTGCGCCCCGACATGGCCAAGGTCAACCCCAACGGTGGTGCGATCGCGCTCGGTCATCCCGTGGGCGCGACGGGCGCACGCCTGCTCACCACGGCGCTGCACGAACTCGAACGCACCGATGGTCGGTTCGGTTTCGTCACCATGTGCTGCGGTGGCGGGCTCGGCACCGGCACGCTCATCGAACGGGTCTGAGCACGACGCCGTCGCAGAGATACGCACGAGACCCGACTCCACGATGGCTTTGACCGACCTCGGACTCGAACCCGACGAGGAGCTTCTCGCCACGCTCCACGTCTCGTTCGCCCGGCGCCGCACGGTCGACCCTGGATCGTTCGGGCCCAACCCGGCGGCGGCCCATGGCGCGAACCCGGCGATGGCCTTGCGCCTGCGTCGGCGACCGACCATGTCGGGGATTGGGGCGTATCGCCGGTGGTCGGCCGACGCCCAGTCGGCGGGCTTTCCCGTCGGCGGGATGACCATGGTGCTCGGGCTCACGCACCGACGACTCGTCGTGTACGCGCCCACCTTCGTGCGCGGCCGACCGAAGCGCTGCGCCGGTGCCGTGGCACTTTCGGAAATCGCGCAGATCAGTTCGTTGCGCTCGGTGCTCACCGCACGGGTGATCGTGTTGCTCGCCGACGGCTCGATCGTCGAACTCGAAACGAACCGCCTCTCGCGAGCACGGCGATTCGTCGGCGCGCTCGTCGACCAACAGCGCTGACGGGCTGGCCCGGGACACCCTCCCAAGCCCACAGCTACGCTGGCGAGACCATGACGTCACTGTGTGAGTCGCTCGGGCACGCACCCGATGCGAAGCTGCTGATCATCAACTGCGACGACCTCGGGTCGTCGCGCTCGGCCAACGTCGCGATCTACGACTCGCTGCGTCACGGCATGGCCACGAGCGCGTCGTTGATGGTGCCGTGCCCGTGGGCGCGCGACGCGGCCGCGTTGTATCGGGGCGAGGACGTCGGCGTGCATCTCACGCTGAACGCCGAGTGGGACACCTATCGCTGGGGGCCGCTCACGCATTCGCCGAGCCTGTTCGACGGCGACGGCGGATTCCCGCGCACCGTGAACGACGTCTGGGAGCACGCCGACCTCGAAGAGGTCCGGCGGGAGTGCCGTTCACAGGTGGAGCGAGCCATCATGTGGGGCTTCGACGTGAGCAACATCGACAGCCACATGGGCACGATGCAACTCCGACCGGAGTTCTTCGACGTGTACCTCGAGCTCGCGGTCGACTTCCGCCTTCCGCTGCGCATGGCTGGCCGCTCGGCCGAACGCATCGTGGGCTTTCCCTACCGTACGCTTGCGTCCAACGAAGGCGTGGTGTTCCCCGACTACTTCGTGTCGACTCCGATGGGTTCACGTCGCGCCATCGAACGGGTGCTGTCCGACCTTCGACCCGGCGTCACCGAGGTGTACCTGCACCCGGCGTGCGACACCGACGAGCTGCGCTCGTCACACCCCGATTGGCCAACGCGCGTCGACGACTACGCCTTTCTCACGAGCGACACGACGCTGTCCGACCTGATCGACCAGGCGGGCGCAACGCTCGTGGGCTTTCGCGAACTCAGGGAGTTGCAGCGCGCCTGAGCGCCGGCAACACCCGCAGCAAGGCGCCGGTATCGCCGGCCATCTTGATCTCCCCGCGCATGAATCCCACGCTCACGTCGGTGCTGCCGTCCTCGACTGCGGCGGCAAGCTCGGGAGTGAGCGTGAACGTCACGGCAACGCTCTCGCCCGCCTCGCCGTCGGGTACCTCGACGACGTCGTCACCGTCACCGTCCACGCGCACGACGCGCCGCGACAGCTCACGCTTGCCTTTGGCGACGACGTACGCGACGACGTCGCTCACCGCACGCGCGCCGGATCGCGCAAGCCGGTAAAGAGGTCGCTCTCGCACTGGCCCGGACCGACACCGGTGTCGACAAGTGTGCGGGCCAAAATGAAGTCCTCCCATGGGTAGATATCGCGCACCGCCTCGTCGGGGAGTTTCATCCAGAAACCATCGGGAGCAACCTGCGTGGCATGGGCGAGCAGCGCAGCCCGACGCTGCGCCATGTAGTCACCGACATCGATGCGGGTCGTGAAGCGATCGTCACGGTCTTTGAAACCGTCGCTTTCGAACCAGCGCTCGAATGGACTCTCGAGCCCGTGGTCGAGGTGCAGTTGGTGCAATGCCTTCACGCGGGAGAACGACCACGCCACGTAATACAGCTTCGACGGCTGCCAGGGCTCGCCCGCGTCGGGGAAGCGCTCGGGATCGCCGGCGGCATCGAACGCAGGCTCAGAGATCTCCCACACACGGATGTGGTCGGGGTGTGGATACCAGTCGCGATCTTCGTGATAGGTGATGATCACTTGCGGTCGCTCGGCGCGGATGATCTCGACGAACCGACCGATGGCTTGCTCGAGCGGTGCGTTGAAGAAGTTCTCGGGGCGCGCGTTGGCCTCGGTCTCGGGCATGCCCGAGTCGCGGTAGCCAAGAAGGTGCAGGGCGTCGTAACCGAGCACGCGCACGCTCTCGCGCAGTTCGGCCATGCGCACTTCGGGCAAGTCGGCGCGCACCTCCGGCGTGTCCATCGCCGGGTTGAGGATGTCGCCTTCCTCGCCGCCCGTGCAACACACGAGCACATTCCGCACGCCCTGCGCGTGGTAGTACGCGGTGGTACCGGCACCCTTGGACGCCTCGTCATCGGGATGCGCGTGCACCTGGAGCAAACACAGGTCGGGTGCAGTCATGGGCCCAGGCTACCGTCGGTGTCGCGGCCGTCCCTCTCGATACATTGGGTCGTCGCGTGGGTGCCGACGAAGACATAGTGATCCCGAACCCGTTGGGCGGAAGCGCCGTCCCCGAATCGCCCGCCCGCGTCGCCCGACGCAAGCGCGGCGCGCGGGCAGCGTGGATCGCCATAGCACTGGGTATCGCCTTCGATCTCGTGTTGTTCTGCACCGTTGGGGAACGGATGTTGTACGACGGTCGGGTGCTCCCCGGCGTTTCGGTTCCGGCCATCGACGCGGGCGGCAAGTCGACGACCGCGACCCGCTCGGCCCTCCGACGCGTCGCCGACACGCTCGAACATCGCGTGCTGCGGGCCAACGCCGGCCCGACCGAGCTGCACGCCGCGGCCGCGGATCTCGGCGTGCGCCTCGATGTCGATGCCACCCTTGCCGAGGCCCGCCGCGACGGCCACTCCGACAACCCCCTGAACGCGACCGCGGGATTCCTCCTGCGGCGAGCGCGCAACGACCGCGTGCGCCTGCACGTCGACATCGACATGCACGCCGTCGACGCAGCCGTCGCGCGCTGGCAACGCGAGGCGACGAGTGGCGTGCGCGACGCCGGCATCGCGATCAGCGGCACCACAGTGAGCGTGACCGATGGCCGAGCCGGACGCGGGATCGACGTAGCACGGGGCCGCACGCTGTTGGCTGCCGCGGCCATCGATCCACACGAAGCCGACACGCTCACCATCCCCAGGACCGTCGTACAACCGCAGATCGCTTCGGCCGACGCCGAAGCTGTCGCGGCCCGTGCGCGACGCATCCTCACTGGTACCTATGACGTGCGCTCCGGCGGCCACGACTTCACGATCACGGCGCTCGAACTCTCGCACGCACTCAACGCCCGGGCCGTCAACGGACACCTCGTCCTGCGCGTCGACGCCGACCGCTTGCGGGCCGCGGTCAGCGCCCCGATCCGCGCGATTGGCACGGCGCCCGTCGACGCAACGTTCACACTGAACGGCGACGGTACCGTCGCCGTGGTGCCATCGCACGACGGTCTCGGCCCCGACTTCGCCGCGATCGGCCAGTCAATTCTCGGCGGGCAACGGTCCTTCGACGTGCCGTTCGCGCCAGCCCATCCCGTACGCGACACCGCGTGGGCCCAGCATCTTGGCATCACCGGACTCGTGTCGACATTCACCACACACCACCCGTGCTGTGCCGCCCGTGTCGTCAACATCCACCGAGCCGCCGACATCATGAACGGTGCGATCGTCGAGCCCGGCGGGTTGTTCTCACTGAACAAGGCGGTCGGACCGCGCACGGCTGCACGAGGCTTCCAGCAGGCACCGGTGATCTACGAAGGCGAGTTCGCGGTCGACTTCGGAGGCGGCGTCAGCCAACTGTCGACCACGACGTTCAACGCAGCGTGGTGGGCCGGCTTCGAGATCGTGCGCCATCAACCGCATTCGCTCTACATCACGCGTTACCCGATGGGTCGAGAGGCCACGATCAGTTATCCACAGGTCGATCTCCAGTGGCGCAACGACTCGCAGCACGGTGTGTGGGTTCGCACGAGCTACACCGCCACGTCGATCACCGTATCGCTGTACGGCAACACCGATGGCCGCTCGGTGCGCGAGACCTATGGCACGTGTTCGGTCGGCCCCGAGACCGATTCGCTCACCGAGCCCCGGTGCCTGCACATGATCAGCACCACGCCCGTCGGCGACAACCGCGTCGTGTGCCCAGTGAAAAACCCGAGCGACGATCCTGACAGCAAGTGCGCGACGCTCGGACCGGGCGAGACGGCCGCGGGCTCGACGGGTCACGCCGGCTACTCCGTCGAGTTCTTCCGAACCATCACCGAGCCGCGCCGAGACGTACGGGTCGAGCGCTTTTCGTGGAACTACACGATGATGCCGAACGTGACGCTCGTCGGCGAAGGCGAGCCGACGACGACGGCATCCTCAACCACGACGCCATCCTCACCGCCGGGACCAACGACGTCCGCGCCCGGGTCCACGAGCACGACGGGTTGAACGCTCCCACGCTCGCTACCCGTGTCGCGCGTCGTCGGTGAGGGCTCGGCGCGCCACGACGTCGACCAGGGCAACCGCACCGGCGCCGACAACCGCGGCGACTCCCCACACTGCCCACGTCGGCGATAGCTCGACTTCATAGAAGCTGCGCAATGGCTCCGCCACGAGGAGGATCACAAAGGCGCCGGCCATCGTCGCCACGAGCACCAGGCGCGCCAACGTCAACGGGCGCGCCAACACGATGAGTACCCACAGACCGAGTACGACCAGCACCACGATCGCGGTCGATCCAGCTTCGCCGTCACTGACTCCGGCAAAGCGCCGCACGATGCCGTAGGTCACAAGGGTCGCGGCCCCGACGGTCACCCCGGCCGGCACCGTGAAACGCGCGACCCGTCGCACGTAGCCAGGAACGTAGCGACGCGTGTTCGGCGCGAGCGCGAGGAAGAACGACGGAATCCCGATCGTGAGGCTCGACACGATCGTCATGTGGCGAGGCACGAACGGATACCGCCACCGGGCCACGCCGACGACGACCGCGAACACGACGGCGTACACCGTCTTGGTCACGTACAAATTCGCGACGCGCTCGACGTTGGCGATCACGCGTCGGCCTTCGGCGACGACACCGGGCATGGCGGCAAACTGACCATCGAGCAATACGAGTTGCGCCACGGCCCTGGTCGCTGGCGCCCCACTGCCCATCGCGATACCGATGTCGGCATCCTTCAAGGCCAAGGCATCGTTGACGCCGTCGCCGGTCATTGCCACCACGTGGCCACGCGACTGCAGGGCGCGCACCATCGCTCGCTTTTGGTGCGGCGCCACTCGTCCGAACACGGTGTACTCGTCGAGCACGTCGGCGAGCGCATCGATCTCCTCGGGCAGGTTCCTCGCATCGAACACGCGCTCGGCGCCAGGCACACCAGCACGCGCCGCGACGGCACCGACCGTCGCTGGATTGTCACCCGAGATGACGCGCAATGTGACGCCCTGCTCGGTGAAGTATCGGAACGTTTCGGGCGCGTCAGGGCGGACGCGCTCCTCGAACAGCACGAGCGCAACGGCTTCAAGTCCGTCGGGCACCGCGTCGCCATCAAGTGCGGCGGTGCTACACGCGAGCAACAGCACACGGCGGCCGGCGGCGGCGAACGTCTGCGCGCGTGCGAGCACCTCGTCGCCGCCGGCCGGCGATTTGGTCCACAGCATTTCGGGGGCCCCGATGTACCAGCTGCCCTCGCCATCGAAGCTCGCCGCGCTCCACTTTCGGGCCGACGAAAAGGGCACGGTGGCGGTGCGGTGCCATCCCGGATCGTCGAATGCCTCGGCGACAGCGTGCATCGTCGCGTTGGCATGCTCATCGGCCGCGAGTGCACCCAGCGCGCCCTCGCACGCACGGGTTGCAAGTGGCACGAGGGAATGGAACTCGACGACGCCTTCGGTGATCGTGCCGGTCTTGTCGACACATACGACGTCGACGCGAGCGAGCCCCTCGACCGCAGGAAGCTCCTGCACGAGCACGCGCCGGCGCGCCAGCACGCGGGCTGCGATGAGAAAGGCGAGGCTCGTCAGTAACACGAGACCTTCGGGGACGAGCGCAACGACGCCGGCCACCACCCTCACCAACTGCGTGTGATACGTCCCCGGGCCGCGCAGCTGGCTCCAGAGCAACAGTGCGGTGCACGGCACAATGGCCCACGTGACGTACACGAGGATCCGGTTCGTGCCGTCTTGCAGCTCCGAACGCACCAGCGAGAACCGGCGCGCTTCGGATGTGACCTGTAGCGCATAGGCATCGAGACCGACCTTGGTGGCCTGGAAGCGGCCGTTGCCCGCCATCACGATGCTGCCCGACAGCACGTCGTCGCCCGCGCCCTTCTCGATGGGGTCGCTCTCCCCCGTGAGCAGCGATTCGTCGAGTTCGAGACCGTCGCTCGTCGTGACCACACCGTCGGCGCACACCTGATCGCCACTGCGCAGCTCGAGTATGTCGTCGAGCACAACATCGTCGACCGCCAGCTCGAGTGGCGTGCCGTCGCGCACCACGTGCGCGCGCGGGGCGTTGAGCACCGCGAGCTGGTCGAGCTTGCGCTTGGCCGACCATTCCTGCACGACTCCGATCAGCACGTTCGACACGAGCACGACCCCGAACAGGGCATCGCCGGGCTCGCGCAGTGCCAGGATCACCACGAGCATCGCCCCAAGGATGGCGTTGAAACGCGTGAGGATGTTCGCCTTGGCAATCTCGACAAGGGTGCGGCTGGCACGCGCCCCGGAGGCGTTCGTCGCGCCTCGGGCGACGCGTTCGGCTACCTCGGCCGCGGTCAGGCCTGACGGTGCGGTGTGCTCCAGGGGCGAGGTGGCCACGACGCTCGACGGTAGTTCAGTAAAGATAGTTTGGCGGTCGATGTCGTATCCGGAACCGCCGCCGACCGAGACACCGACAACGTGTTTCTTCCACACCGACCGCGAGACCGGGCGGCGCTGCACGCGCTGCGGACGCGCCGCATGCTGGGAGTGCCTGCACGACGCACCGGTCGGCTCGCACTGCTGGGAGTGCATCAAAGCCGCGCAACCGCCCCGCACCGAGCAAGTGAAGCGTGCGGTCCGCGGCGGCGCCGGCGACCCGATGCTCGTCACCAAGACGCTGGTCGGGGTGAACGTTGCGGTGTTCGTCCTGCAGCTCATCAACGGCAGCTCCATCGGCGGAATCTTCAGCACCTCGGGTCCGCTCACCGCGTTCGAGGTCCGCTGGGGACTGTTCGACTCCGCCGTCGCGGCCGGTCAATGGGAGCGGCTCGTCACGTCGGGCTTCATCCACTTCGGGGTCATGCACATTTTGTTCAACATGCTGATCCTGTATCGGCTCGGCGAGACGATGGAGGCCGGCATCGGCCGCCTGCGTTTCACGCTCATCTACACGGCGTCGCTCCTGGCCGGTTCCTTCGGAATGGTCCTGTGGGACGCGCGTGCAGTGGGCGGTGGCGCCTCGGGGGCGGTGTTCGGATTAGCCGCGGCCGCCACGATCGGGCTGTGGCAGCGCGGCGTGCGGTTCTACAACACCGGCTGGGGGCCGCTCCTGCTCATCAACCTGGTGCTCACGTTTTCGTTGCCCAACATCGGCATCGGCGCTCACATCGGGGGCCTCCTCGTGGGCGGGGTGCTCGGATGGGTGATGCTGCATCCGCGCCACGCACTGAGGAACAAGACTGCGGGTGTCGCGCTCGCGGTCGCAATCACGCTCGTGGCTGGGATCGGTTCGGTCGTCGTGGCGCGAAACCACTACCCGGAATGCAAAATCGCCCAGCTGGAGTTCAACTGCACGCACTAAGCGCTACAGCTGGGATCGTCTGTGATCGTCAGGGATTGGTGATCGGCTCCAACTCGAATGTGCCGGTGTCTTCATCGTCGATGAGCGTGTAACCGCACTGCTCGGCGAGGTCGTCGCGACCCTCCCACGGCCCGTGGGCCAACAAGTCGTCGCCGGCTTGGATGTGCGCACCACTGCGCGGCCGATACATGTAGCGACCGGACCGTCGTAGCGCCAGCAAGTAGAACCCGGTGTCGTCACCAAGTTGGGTGGTGCGCAATATTGCGCCGTCCAGCGCCGAGCCGGCCGCAACCGGCATCCGGATCACGACATCGTCGGTGTCGCCGAGCGCAGCTTGCAACACCGGGTGCAGCTCTTCACCCTCTTCGACGAGCCAGACCATCTGCTGGGCGGCATCGCCGATCTCCTCGGCCGACGCGCCGAGATGCAATAATCCCCGCAACGACGATGGGTCGATCGTCTCCGCCGCGGCGCGCAGCACCCAGAGCTCCAGGTGTTCGCGCATCTCATCGAGGTGATCCTCAAGCGCCGACACTTCTGCGGCCAGACCTTGGTCCTTGTACAGCAGCGCGCAATACGCCAGCGCGACCGCGGCCTCCGAGGTGTTCTTCATCTCCACGAGCACATCGACGGCCCGATCGAGGTCGGTGATCACAGCTTGTTCCTCGGGCACGGCGACTCGCCACTCGGGTGCGCCGGCGAGTTCGCGCAGTTCCGGGATGCCTTCACTCGGACCGCGGGCGATGAGTACGTCGCCATCGCGCAAGAACTCGTCGTCATCGGGATCCACGATCCACTCGCGGTTGCGCCGGATCGCAACGACACGAAACCCGGTCTCCACCGGGAGTTCAAGTTCGGCGAGCGAGCGGCCGTCGAGCTGACTTTGTTCACGCACGCGCACACGATGCGAGATCTCGCGTGCGGCCGCGAGGTCGGCGACGAGCGCCGTCGGGATCCCCAACTTGTGCGTCACGATCTTGGCCACATCAACCGCGGCGTTGGCCATCCGCTCGATCGCTGACACGAGGTGCAACACGCTCGACATCTGGTCGGCGTCGCGCGGCGCTCGCGCGGCCAACACGCAGACCGAACGCATCTCGTGCACGAGGTCCGACATCCTGATCTCGAGCTCGAGCACCTCGTCGGCCATGTCGTCGTCGCCGAAGAAGAGCGCCGCGTACGCCAGGTCGACCATCAGCTCGGAGGTGTCCTTGGTCTCCACGAGCATGGCTTTGAGGTTGCGAGGTTTGTTGTCGTCCATACAGATCAGTGGGGTATGTGCGCGACGGCATGGATCACACCGTGCGTCGCGGGGTGGGCCAGGCCAAGCAGCACGACGGCAAGGATAAACGAGAACGCGCCGAGAAGATCGAGGGTGGATGTGACAATCGGAATCGAGTGGTTATCGGGGTCCAGACCGAATCGGTGGGTCACGACGGCCCCGAGATAACCGACCGTCGCGGCACAGATCGTGGCGAGCACGCCACCGAGCATCGAGACCGCGATCATCTTGGGCATCCCCGGTGTCGCCTGCCCGGTGACGTCGGCCGCAACGGTCGCCGATACGCCGAGGAGCAAGAACACCGGGATCGAATAGACGAACGTGAGCATGAAGTCCTCGCCTGCCGACGCGAACGGTCGCTTCGGATCGGCCAGGAGACCCAGATGCAGCTTGGTCGCGACGCGCGCGCCCAAGATGGCACCCAGCGAGCCGGCGTCTTCGAGGAACGCCGGCAACATGACGAGCAACGCCGGGTAGACAAGCAGGTTATCGATCCGCTTGTCGAGCAGCACACCGGCCAACACATCAACGGTGCCCGCCACGACCAGGATCGGGAACGACTCGACGACGATCCTGCGCAAGATCGGCAGCTTGCTGCGCAGCGCGGATGCCAGCGCGATCACACCGATCGTCGCGCAGACCACAGCAACGAGTGGCGTGACGATGCGGAACCCAACGAGGAACGTTCCGATCCACAGGCTCGGCAACGTCACCGTGTCACCCGCCGCGGTCACGATGGGCGCAGCGACATTGTCGAGATCCCAGCGGCGCCGGGCACACAACCCGGCGACGCCGACGGTGAGCGCCATGACGATGAACGACGACAGCAACGCACCAATCACCGAAATCACGACGAAGTCGGCGAGTGACATCGAGTGCAGGCCGAAGGCGATCGCCACGCCGCGGGCGAGAAACGCCAGCGCGAGTGCGGTGGCCAGCGACAGCGAGATGGCTGCACTCAGGTTCTGACCCACTTCGGTGTCGCGCCGGCGGCTCAACCGGAATGTGCCGGCGTGGATCGACGTGCCGAGGCGGCTGCCGAGCGCGCCCATCACGTTGCCACGCATCCCGATGGCCGCCGGGATCAGCACGATCAGCGCCGGCAACGTCTTCAGGGTGTTGGAGAGCCCACCAAGGGCGAGTCCGGCGAGGAGGTCCCCGCCGGAGCTGATCAGGAGCGCGCCGAAGCCCGCTCTGACACCCGCGGCATCAGAACGCCAGAGCGCGCCGAAGCGCGCCGGAAGACGGCGGAGGCGGCGCAGCATCGACTATCCGGGGGCTCATTCATCACGGACATCTCATCGGCAAGCACAAGCGGACCCTCCAGGCTACCTATTGACTACCTATTGGCTACCCATCTGGGTTCCGATCTGATATCCGCAGCGCTCTGGTGTCACCGGAAGTCGCGGGATCGCAGGGCATCGGCGAGCGGCGACGGCATGCGGGTGATGCGGCCGGCCACGAGATTCGTCACCCCTTGATGTCGTTCGAGCACACCGCGCACCCGCAGCGCTGGCGCGCCTCGGGCCACCGTACGAAAACGCGTCCAGATGCCTTTGCTGCAGATCACGTTGATCAGGCCGGTTTCGTCTTCGAGGTTGATGAACACGGTGCCTTTGGCCGTCTCGGGTTGTTGGCGGTGCGTGACCACACCGGCGACCTCGACCACCGAACGGTCGGGCAGTGTGCGCAGCGCCGCGGCGCTCACGACCCCTTGCCGGGTGAGTTCCTCGCGGACGAACTCGGTGGGATGTTTGCCGACGGTGAGACCCATTGACCAGAGATCGGCGGCGACCTCATCGGGCTCGCTCATGCCCGGCAGTTGCGGCGCGTCGAGACCGGGCAACAGACCCGGCAGGGTCTGGGTGACCGTGCCGTCGCGATGCACCTCGGGCCGAGCACTACGCAGCGCGCCCGCGGCCCACAGCGCGCGCCGTCGTCCGAGGCCGAAACACTGCTCGAACGCGCCGGCCGCAGCAAGCGTTTCGAGGGCGTCGACGGTGGCGCCGGTACGGCGCACGAAATCTTCGATGTCGGTGAACGCCATCCGGTCGCGCTCGTCGTCGACGTGATCGAGGAACGAATCGTGCAGGCCGCGCACGGTACGCAGACCGAGACGGATCGCGTGCACACTGCGCTCGCCGTAGTGACCGGGCAAGGGCTCGCCAATCGGGTCGTGTGCGGGGCGCGGCTCCAGCGTGGCGTCGCGCCGCGAGGCGTTGATGTCGGGGCCGAGCATCATCACACCGTGACGGGTACCGTCGCGCACGATCGAGTGCGGTGAGTAAAAGCCCATCGGTTGTGCGTTGAGCAACGACGCCGCGAACGCCGCGGGATAGTGGTACTTGATCCAACTGCTCGCGTACACGAGGTAGGCGAAGCTCACTGAGTGGCTCTCGGGGAACCCGAAGTTCGCGAAGGCCTCCAGTTTGGTGGCGATCTCGTCAGCCGTCGCGCCCGTGATACCGCGCGCGGCCATGCCATCCATCAATCGTTGGCGCATCCGGGCCATCCGCTGATGGGAACGTTTCGAACTCATCGCCTGGCGGAGCTGATCGCTCTCGGCCGGCGTGAAGCCAGCCACGTCGATCGCCATCTGCATGAGCTGTTCTTGGAACAGTGGCACCCCGAGCGTCTTTTCCAAGCACTGTTCGAGCAGCGGGTGCGGGTAGGTGACGGGCTCTTCACCGTTGCGGCGCCGCAGATACGGGTGCACCGAGCCGCCCTGGATCGGGCCGGGACGGATGAGCGCCACCTCGATCACCAGGTCGTAAAAACAACGCGGTCGCAGACGCGGCAAGGTGGCCATCTGCGCCCGGCTCTCCACTTGGAACACGCCCACGGTGTCGGCCGCGCACAGCAGGTCATAGACCCGATCGTCCTGTGGGATCGTCGCCAGGTCGATGTCGATGCCTTCGCTTGTACGGATCATGTCGATGGCCAGATGCAACATCGTCAACATGCCGAGGCCGAGCAGATCGAACTTCACGAGCCCCGCGGCCGCGCAATCGTCTTTGTCCCACTGCAACACGCTGCGCCCTTCCATACGCGCCCATTCCACGGGACAGAACTCGATGAGCGGACGGTCGGCCATCACCATGCCGCCGGAATGGATGCCGAGATGACGCGGGAAGTCGAGCACCTGCGCGGCGAGGTCGAGCGCGAGCTTCGGGATCGCCGGCACCCTCGTGGTCTGCTGATCGTCGCTGTCACCCCCACTCGTATGCGCTCGGGACGCCGTGGTCGTCGCACCGTCAGCCAACTCCTGGAACGCCGCCGCCGACGCGCTCCAACGGTCGACCCACTTGCCGAGCGCGTCGGCCTGTCCGGGTGCCATACCGGCGACCTTCGCCATCTCGCGCAGCGCGCTGCGCGGCCGGTACGTCACCACGTTCGCCACCTGCGCGGCTCGCTCGCGCCCGTAGCGGTCATAGACGTACTGGATCACCTCCTCCCGACGCTGATGCTCGATGTCGAGGTCGATGTCGGGCGGCCCGTCGCGTTCGGGCGACAGGAAACGCTCGAACAACAGGCCGAGTGCCACCGCGTCGGCCTTGGTGACGCCGAGCGCGTAACACACCGCGCTGTTCGCGCTGCTCCCCCGCCCCTGGCAATAGATGTCGTGCGTGCGGCAGAAGTGCACGATGTCGTGCAACAACAGGAAATAGCCGGCAAAATTGAGCTCGTCGATCACAGCAAGCTCGTGGCCGATCTGGCGCATTGCCTGCTCGTAGTGGCTGTGCGTGGGCGGGTAGTAGACGGCCGCGCCCTTGCGCACGAGCTCGCGTAGCCAACTCATCTCGTCGTGGCCGGCGGGTACGGGATAGTCGGGCAGGTTCGGCGCCGCGAGCCGCAGGTCGAAGGCGCACTGCTGCGCGATGTCGACGGTGCGTTCCACTGCGCCGGGCCAACGCGCAAATCGTCGTAGCTGCTCGCGAGCACTGCGCAGGTGCGCGAGGGGGCTCGACGGCAACCATCCGTCCATCTCGTCGAGGTTCCGGCGCGCCCGCACCGCGGCCAGCGCGCAATACAACTGACGTTGTGCGACGGTCGCGTAGTGCACGTTGTTCGTAGCCACAACGTCGACATTGGCGTCGACGGCCAGGCGCGCGAGTGCGTCGTTGCGATGACGGTCGAGCGGATCGCCGTGATCCCACAACTCCACGAGCACGTGTTCGCGACCGAACACCGCGAGCAACTCGTCGAGGGCACGGCGGGCCGCACCCGGACCGTCGCGCGCCAGGGCCGCGGGCACCGCGCCTTTGCGGCACCCGGTGAGCAGCAGGTTGTCGGTGCCGCGCAACTCGTCGGCGAGTTCTTCGATGCTCACGCGCGGCGCGCCCTTCTGACCGCGCAGTTGGGCTCGGCTGATGGCACGAGCGAGGGCGGCGTAGCCGAGCGGTCCCTGCGCGAGCACCACGATGTGGGTTCCGCCGGGATCGGCCATCCCGTTGGGGATCTTCGTCGCCCCCAACGTCAGCTCGGCCCCGAACACCGTCGGCAAGCCGAGCGGCCGCGCGGCCTCGGCGAAGCGCACCACGCCGTAGTAACCGTCGTGGTCGGTGAGCGCGAGGCCCGTCAACCCGAGCCGCGCGGCCTCCTCAGCGAGCGCCTCGGGATGGCTCGCCCCGTCGAGGAACGAGAAGTTCGAATGGCAGTGCAGCTCCGCGTACACACCTCGCAGGGTACCGAACACTTGTTCGCTCTGTCGAGGGCTCCTGGCCCGGGGCGAGACGCCGGGCGTCTGGGCGTCAGGCACCAGATGTCAGGCACCAGATGTCAGGCACCCCGGCGAAACACGAACTCGTTCACCCGGCCCACGCTCGGCAGGTATTCCGATCGAAACCATTCCACCAACGTGACGCTGTCCATCTTGCGCAAACGATCGAAGTCGGCCGCCGTCGAACAACGATCACGGAACCGCACCCGCGCTTCACGCAGTTCACACTCGGCCAACCGCCGCACCCGAGCGTGATCCTCAGCCGTGATCGGCACCGTCTCGGGCACGGAGGACTGAGATTCCCGCCTCGTCGGCGGCGGCGCGCAGCGCCCGCTGGAGTTGCGGCGCCACGCGCAAATACAGCACCGCCGGTTGTCCTTGAGCCATGCGACCACCCTAAGAAGGGGTTACGACAACGACTGCCGACGCTGCTGTCCCCCACCCCCCCCTGACGATCCTGAGAAGCCGCGTGTGCGATCATCACTCCAGAAAACCGTGCTAGCGCAGGCGCTAGCACATGCGCTAGCGCGCAACTTTTTCGGTCATACCTAGACCCGAGCGCCGGTAGCGTCTCGGCCGATGGTGACTGCGAGCGTGGCTATGACGGCGACGGCTTCCGATGGGGCGCTCCTCGCGTATGCGGTGACCGCGCCCGACGACACGCGTACCGCTCTCGATGCGCTCGATGCGATCGTGCTGGTGCACGGCATCACCGAGAGCCGCGGCGCATGGGCCCCGGTGGTGGAGCGGCTCGCGGCCCGGCATCGGGTGATCGCCGTCGACCTGCGCGGCCACGGCGCATCGCAACGCCTTGCGCCGTACGACGCGTTCACGATGGCGGCCGACCTCGACACCGTGCTGCGTGCCCTGGGCGAAGACAACGCGCTTGTCGTGGGCCATTCGCTCGGTGGCGTCGTAGTGAGCGCGTATGCGGCGGCCGGGTACCCAGCGCGCGGCATCGTCAACGTCGACCAGTCACTGGCGCTGGGCGGGTTCAAAGAGATCCTCACGATGCTCGAGCCCGCGCTGCGTGGGACACCCGAGGAATTCGCCACGGCCATGCAACAAGTGTTCTCGGTGCTTGACGGGCCGCTGCCCGCGTCAGAGCGCGCCCGTCTCAACACGGTGTCGAGCCCCGAACAAGACGTCGTGCTCGGCGTCTGGGACATCGTGCTGAGTTCGAGCAACTCCGACCTCGAAGCCACCGTCGAGTCGCTCGCCGGCGCGATGCGACTCCCCTACCTCTCGTTGCACGGCGCCGATCCTGGTACCGAATACGCCGATTGGTTGACCCGGCTCGTGCCGACGGCCACGGTCGAAATCTGGGCCGACCAGGGTCATTACCCGCACCTGCTCGACCCCGACCGTTTCGTCACGCGCCTCGAAGCGCTCGACTAGTCGCTCCCGCCAGGCCCGGTGATGTCGAGCACCGGTGTGTAGTGCTCGACAGTGGGAAACGGCTCGTAGAAATGGTGCAACAACGCTCGCCATTGCTCGTAGCGGTCCGAACCGCGAAAGTCGACGGTGTGGTTTTCGAGCGCCTGCCACTCGACGGTGAGCAAGTATCGGTGATCGGCTTCGAGGCAACGTTCGAGGTGCAGCACCTCGAAGCCAGGCGTGGCTCGGATCAGGGCAACGGCGCTCGCAAAGGCGGCTTCGAAGGCCTCGGCTTCGCCCGAACGCACATCGAGGACGGCGACTTCGCGGATCATCGCGAAACCGTATCGCCGCCCGCCGCGTCGCCGGGAGATTCCGAGCGCGGCGATAGCTTGCGGCCATGACGACGTTCGGCTTTCAGCTCCCCAACTTCACGTACGGCACCCCCGATGCGCAGCTCTTCGACGGCGCGCTCGCACGGGTGAAAGCGGCCGAGGACTTCGGCTTCGAGTCGGTGTGGGTGATGGACCACTTCTACCAACTCCCACCGCTCGGCGGCGCGAGCCAGCCGATGCTCGAGGCCTACACGTTGCTCGGCGCGCTCGCAACGTGCACGACCCGCGTGCAGCTCGGCACGCTCGTCACCGGCGTGACGTATCGCAATCCGGCCATGCTCGCGAAGCAGGTCACCACGCTCGATGTCATCAGCGGCGGACGCGCAATCCTCGGTATCGGCGCCGCATGGCACGACGAAGAGCACGTGGCCCTCGGCTTCGACTACCCGCCGGCCAAAGAACGACTCGACCGTCTCGAAGAGGCACTACAGATCTGTCGGGCCATGTTCACGCAGGACGCGCCCAGTTTCACGGGCCGCTACTACCGCACGAGCGAGGTCCGCAACCTGCCTCGTCCGCTGCGCGGCGACATTCCGATCATGGTCGGTGGCAGCGGCGAGAAGCGCACGCTGAAGCTCGTCGCGCAGTACGCCGACATGTGCAACATCCATGGCGGCCCCGACGAGGTGCGGCGTCTGAACGGCGTGATCGATGCGCACTGCGCCACGGTGGGGCGCGATCCCGCCGATATCCGGCGCACGCGGCTCGCGTCGTTGTTCGTGTGCGACGACGACGCCCAGGCCAAGGAGATGCGTGAGTTCACCCGGTCGATCGCAGGCGACGACGCCGAGGAACGCTTCGATGTGGGCACCGAATCACAACTCACCGATCGCGTCGGCGCCCTGAGCGACGCCGGACTCGACGTACTCATCTACAACATGCCGCTCGGCGACGCCGACGCGGTCGAACGGGCCGGCAAGGTGCTGCACGCTCTTTGATTGCGCCTACTTCGTCCGGCGCGGCGAGGTTGATCAGTCGTAGATCGCGTCGATCGTCGCCCGGCCCGCGGTCGACGTCGCCCAACAGGCGACGATGCCGTCGGCGGTTTCCACCACGAACTGCCAGTGCGCGCCGCGGTGATGCGTGCTTGTGTCCCACCAGCGCACGTCGCTCGGCCATGGCCCGGCCCAATCCCGCACATCGGCGAGGCCATCACCGGCGAACAACGCCGGGCAACGGATCCGACACGGCGCGGCGCTCGCTTCGCCCCGACCCGACACTCGCACCGGTACGCCCTGCGCATCGACCAGCGCGGCGTCAAGACCGGGAGCGAACACCCGGGTAGGTGACGGCGATGGCCACGCACCGGGCCAGGCAACAATCTCCCCCTGCTGCACCAACGGGCGCAACGGCACGCGCGGCTCACCCCAGGCAACGAACGCGACTCGCTCGAACGGGGTCCGCCCACCCTGCTCGACGAACGTACCGACGCTGTCGTAGCCGAGCATCCCTTGCACCCGCGCCACACAGCGATCCGCGCGCAACGCGGCCGCGGGGTCGCCGCCGAAGAACCCGAGTTGGCGCGCTGGGATCGTCACGACCACTTCGGGCGACAACGACAACCGCGTGAGCGCTCCGGTCGTGCTGTCGAGCCCACCGTCGCGCATCGTCACGACGTCTTGTTGCGCACGCACATCACCGGCATCGACGTGCGGTGCGTTGGCCGCGAGCCACCCGTCGAGCTGCCATCGCACCCGCTCGGCCAGTGCCGCGGGCTGAAAGCCGTCATCGTGCCACCAACTGCGCGTGAGGCATTCGCCGTGTTCGGTTTCGGCCTCGATCACCACACGTGTGCACGCCAACCCGCGCGCGACCAGCCCCGACACGAGTTGGTCTGCGAGCGACTTGGCGGCAAACGCAGCGGTGTCGACTCGCGATGCAGGTGGGTCGAGTTCCATCGAGACGCGCGTCTCCGCCGGTACTGCTGCGAGCGCCGAGGTCGTGTGATCGAGCCCACGCGCCAGGAAATGGCGCCGCGCGCCATCGGTACCGAAGCGGGCCAATACCGCCGAGGGCGCGAGCTGCGCGAAGGCGCCGAGCGTCGCCACGCCGAGCCGTTCCAGGAGCTGCGCGAGATCGGCATCGCCCAGCGCCGCGACCGGGTACGGCGCAACAAAGGTGGGACTCTCGTCGGCGGCCACCACCAACACCGGTCGGCCGGCCCGGGCCGCGAGCCGAGCCGCAAAACGCCCATCGGCGATCCCCACCCTCGCCTCGCCCCCCATCACCGCGTGTACGGCCTCCAGCACGCGGGCGGCGAGCAGTTCGTCGCCGCCGAAATATCGCGAGGGCCCGCGCGTCGGAAACGCCAGACGGCCCGGTTCGCTCAACTCGACGCGCGGCGTGATGGCCTCCACCGCGCGGGCCACGGCCTCGAACGCCCGCGCCTCACCGCTCGGGTCGGCGTCGACCACGATCGCCGACCCGCAACACGCTTCGGCTTCGCGGCGGCGCATCCCGACGCGCACGCCCTCGCGTCGAGCTTCGACCGACGCGGCGCGCACCAGATCGCGCGCGCCCACACGCTCGCGCACCACCACGGGAACGCCACGCAACGATGGCTCGTCGAGCCGGGCCGTCACCACGGGCCAATCGACGCAGTGCACACAACACGTCCGCGTCACGTCTGTCACGGGTCACGGGTCACGGGTCACGCGTCACCCGGCGCGAGCGAGGCCGAGATGCGCGACGCGCGGCGCGCCGCGACCCTCCACGCTCACACGCGCTGAGCCCGTCGTGAGCAGCCCTCCGCCCGCCTCGAGACCGTCCCAGCGAGCATCATGCACTTCGACGCGCAGCGCAGCTTCGGCTGGCCACGTGCCAACGCGCGAGACCGGCACTGCTTCGAGCGCCACCAGCACCGCCTGACGCTCTCGGACGCGCGCCAGGAGCCGCCGGGCGTCGCCGAGCGCGAGACGCGTCGGTACGGGTGCCACGACCATCGTCATGCCGTCGAGCAGCGCGCCCACGACGACCGGCCAACGGCGCTCGTCGACACCACGCACCACCACACAGCGCTCGAGTACCACTCCCAGTTCCGCGGCGGCGGCGAGGCCGAGCGAGCCGGGATCGACGAACGCGACCCATTCCCCGGTCGCGGTCACTGCCGCTGCGAGTTGCAGCGCGGCCTTGGTCACCCCCGCGCCGACCGCCCCACCCACGGTGACCACGCTCCCGCGCTGCACACCGTCAACCAATACGGCGCCGAGTTCCCCCGCGACCTCGAGCCGGCGCTGTCGAGCGAGCCGCACGGGAGCAACCCGCGATCCCAGCGATCCCAGTGACTCGAGCTCCGCACGCATGATCCAAGGCTACCGAACACACGTTCGATAGCGCAAGGGCGTCTACTGGAGGGCGTCTACTGGACGGGCGAGGGCGTGCGTTGGATGCCGTACGGCACGAGCGCTTCGACCGACCAGCCCGCACCGTCGCCGTAGTAGTGGAACAGATGCTCGATCGCGTGCAACACCTTCGGCTCCAGCTCCGCCCATTGCGCCGCGTCGGCTTCGACGGTGACCGTGTTCGAATACACGCTCACGCTGCGCACGCCGAGTTCGAACAACCGCCGCGCCAGCACGTTCGCAGGCTTGGTCGCACCGGCGGCCACGTCGGCATTCGGGAACCGCTCCACGGCCATTCCGGTGATCGACCGGTCGGTCGAAAAGTTCCGTACCTCGGGTCGCGCACCCGGCGAGACCGTGACCGTCAGCGTCTGACCCATGCGCCCAAACTAGTAGGACGAGCTAGCAGGAGAAGAGCTGCGGCTGGCGCTCGAACTTGAGCGACGGCCAGAGCAGGCCGTCCATGAACACCCACGAACGGCGATGAATCGCGCACGGGCCGTAGGCCGCGAGCGCGCACCGGTGCATCGGCGCCGGATACCCCCGGTTCGACTCGAAGCCATAGTGCGGATAGTGCTGGGCCTCGTCGGCCATCATGGCGTCACGGGTCACCTTGGCGACCACCGACGCCGCCGCGACCGACAGCACGGTCTGGTCGCCTTTCACCACGGTGCGCACGATCGACGGCAGCCCGAGATAGTCGTGCTTGCCGTCGAGCACGATCCGGTCGGCGACAAAACCCTGGTCTCGCAGACAATCGAGCGCCCGCATGGCGGCAATCCGCAACGCCTCGGTCATCCCGAGCACGTCGCACTCCGAATGCGAGGCGTGGCCCACACCGATCCCTCGCGCCCAGCGCCCGACATGACGCGCCGCGACCGTGCGCTGCTCTGGGCTGAGCAGCTTCGAGTCGCGCACCCCCGCGAGGTGCCGATCGGGCGCGACCACCGCGGCGACGGTGACCGGCCCGGCCCACGATCCGCGGCCGACCTCGTCGATGCCGACAACGGTCTCGGCACCGGCGCGCCACAGCTTGCGTTCGAAGCGCAAGGTGGGCGACGGTCCCCTCGAAGTTCGCACTGGCACACGCCGAACGTAGCGGGCTCGCGCGACATACGCTCGGACCCGATGAAGGTCGGGACCAGGGTCGAGGTGCGGAACCGCTTCGACGCGCACTGGGCGCGTGGCTTCGAGATCGCCGACGTCGCCCCCGAACCTCCTCCGCCGCTCTACCGGCTGCGCCGCCGCTCCGATGGCAACGTCTTACCCGTCGAGTTCACCGAAGACGATCTCCGTGAGGAACGAAGACGTCAGACTTGGTGGCAATAGCACTGCGCCTACTTCGTCCGACGCGGCGAGCGTCCTGCGCACCCATCTCGCTCGTTCCTCGCTCCTGGGCTGCTCCGGTCGCCGCCTTCTTGCAATATGAATCAGTCAGCTGTCGCGGTCGGCGACGAGCATGGCGACGAGATCGTCGACCGGGATCGCGGCCAGGGTTGTCGTACGCATCGTCCCGCGGGCCGCGAGCATGATCGCCGCGCGCGCCATCGTGTGCTCGTCGGGCGCCTCGATGATGTTGAGAAAGTCGTACTGACCCATCAACGCGTACTGCGCGACGACCCTCAGCCCCATGGCTTCGACTTCGTTGCGCACCTGCACGATCCGTTCGGGATGTTGGCGCAATGTCTCCCAACCGTCGGGGCCGAGCGTGGACAGCATCGCGAACGTCGCCATGTGCGGGACAATACAGGGATGACCGACGCGTGGACCGATATCGCCGCCAACACCGATCTCGCAGCGACGGGCGTCACCGACGCCATGATCGGCGACGACGAGGTCGTGGTCTGGCGCAGTACGCGCGGTGCGCTCTGCGTGCACCAGCGCCGCTGCCCGCACCTCGATCACGACCTCGTCGAGGCAACGGTGCACGGCGAGGAGCTCGTCTGTCCCGCCCACGGGTGGTCGATCACGACGACCGGTGAGGTACTCAAGCGCAACGAGGCCGGCCGGGCCGATCCCAAGGGCAGGGTTCGCACTTGGCAAGCACAGGAGCATGACGGCATGATTGCGGTCAAGCCAGACGAATAGACCCCGACGAATCAACGGGGGCGAGCACACCTTGGGCGAGGCGGACATGGATCGACGCGGTTTTCTGAAACTCGGTGCCCAACTCGCGGGGGCAGGAGCGGTGGGCGGCGCGACCGTCGCCGCGCAGGGCGCGTTCGCGATGGAAGCCGATCGCGCCGCGAAGTTCACCAGCGTGCTCGCCGGCGCGCCGGCCAACTCGGGTATCGACACGGTCGTCATCGTGATGATGGAGAACCGCAGCTTCGATTCGTACCTCGGCTGGCTCAACCGCGACGCCAAGTACATCGCCGACGGCAAGTCGCGCTTCGGCAGCGGCTTCGGCGTGCTCGGCAACATCCACCAAACGTTCACCGCGCCCGACGGCAAGCGAGTCAAGACCGAGCCGCACGGGGTCAATGCCGGTCCGATCAACTCGTGGGAGGGCTGCGGCCACCCCGACCCTGGTCACGGTTGGCGCGCCGGTCGGGCCGAGCGCGACTTCGGCTTCCTTGCGTCCGACAGCGGCAACGATCCCTTCGCGCTGTCGTACTTCCAACGGACCGACCTGCCGATCTACGCGGCGCTGTCGCGGCGCTTCACGATCTGCGACCGTTGGCACGCCGCGCTGCTGGGACCCACGTACCCGAACCGCGAATACCTGCTGTCGGGCCAGTCCGGCGGCCACAAAGACAACTACCTCCCGCTCGCCGAGGGCGGCTTCCAATGGCCCGCGATCTTCGACCGCCTCAACGCGGCCGGTGTGAGTGTGGCCGACTACGCGTCAGACTTCCCGCCGTTCATCTTGTTTGGCGACCGCACGGCTCCCTATTTGCGCACACTTGACGACTTTCACGCCGATGCTGCGGCCGGCACGTTGGCGCAGGTGTCGTACGTCGACCCGTCGTTCATCGGCGACGGCGAGAACGACGATCACCCGCTGGCCGATCCGCGCGCCGGTCAACTCTTCATCCGCGACGTCGTGCGCAGCTTCACCCGTTCGCCCCAGTGGAAGCGCGGCCTCCTGTTGGTGATGTACGACGAATGGGGAGGTTTCTTCGACCACATCGCTCCCCCGGTCGCGCTCGACGACCGCAGCAGCCCGATCGACGACGAGAACTTCGGTCAGTGCGGGTTCCGCGTGCCCGCGATCATTGCGTCACCGCGCGCACTGCACGGCTACGTCGATCACACGCAGTACGACCACACCTCGGTGTTGCGGTTCCTCGAATGGCGATTCCTCGGCGCACCTGCGAATGGACCGCTCGGGAACCCGGCGAACCCGTGGTGGCTGACCACGCGCGATCGCCACGCGCGCAACCTCGGGCGCACGCTGTCGAGCACGGTGTTTGATCCCAACCTGCACTTCGACATCGACATGCACCTCGCAGCACCGAGCCCGCCGTGTGGCCAAGACGCTGCGAGGGTGCTCGGCAGCCACCCGTTCGCGACAGCCGTCGAGCAGGGTTATCTCGAACGTCTTGGCGCCGGCCGACGGTTGCGACACATCGCCTGAACCGCTTCAGTAAAACGAGCCCGGTTCGGCAACTCGTTCCCCTTCGCGACGGGCAGTCGCTAGGCGCAGCAGTTGCTCGGACGGCGCCGCGAGCAGGGCCTCGCCCGATGCGCCCGTCACGGTCCACGAAGCGTCGAGCATCGGCGCGCGCAGCGTGATGCCCTCGGGGGCCGACCACAAGATGGCCGGGCGCGGACCATGCCAACGCAGCGCGGCCGAGACCGGCCCGAGTCGGGTGGGCATGTCGTGTAGTGACACCGACGTACCGAGCCACTCGGCAGGAAAGCCGGGGAACAGTTCGATCGTGCTCGTCGTTGGGCGCGAGCGCGTGTGCGCCCCGCCGATCTCGCGGACGACAACGTCGTGTATGGCGCGCAGGAACGCGCCGGCGTCGCTCGGGACGCCTCCTGGTGCTCCCTGCACCGCCGCGCGCACCACGGCCCACGGATCGGACATGGGCACGCGCCGGGCGGCGCGCCGTCGCTCGCGCAGCGACAGCCGTTGCCACACCACCGCGGCTTCGGCGTCGAAGCCCCAGTCCTCCAACGCCATCGCCACATCGACACCCGGGCGTGGGCGATCGACGCCGGCGTGGAGCAGGAGCGCAGCTCGGGCGCCGTCGATCGCGCGCTGGAGCGTCACGTCATCAAGTTCGAGGCGAGCGCCGCGCCCGAGCTGGATCGACCAGCCCCGCGCGACCTCGTCAGCACTCGGCCGCGCCGCGGGGTCGAGCGACACACCAGACGGCGTCGCCACGAACGGCACGAGCGGCACGAGCATCCGCACCGACGCGCGGTGTGGCAGCGGCCACACCAATTCCACCACCCCGTCCTTGGTCCCGTCCTTGGTCCCGTCCTTGGTCCCGTCCTTGGTGTTGTGTTCCTGCCACGGACGCGACGGTATGAGCACCGTGTCGAGATGCTGCTGCGCCGCGGCCGACAGCCCGTGCAAGCTCACGGCGATCGCGACTGGGCCGGGCGATGCGTTCTCGATGTCGATGACGACCGCGGCGGGCGAGCCCGCAGTCGCGTAGACCCGGTGGACAACATCGCCGCCGCCAACCGCGACGCGCGTCTCGACCGCGGGCATCGCGTCGATCGCGACCTGGCGCGGCGACGCCGCCGACGCGCCACGCCAGCGGTCGGTGTAGACCCGCCAATCGATCTCGATATCGGCGTCGGGCAGCGCCACCCGTCCGGCAGTGTCGACCAAGGCAAGCGAAGGCGTGTCGAGCACACCGACGGCGATGCCGCCGCGAGCTGCGGTGTTCAACGGATGCCGTCGAGCTCGGGCTTGGCTTTGCGCAGCATGAGCTCGGGAACGAGGTCGGCGGCACGCGCGCCCGAATACAGCACCCGTCCGACAAACTCGGCGACCGGCAACTCCACCGCGTGGCGCAGCGCCAGTTCGTTGACCGCGACGGTGCTCTTGACGCCCTCGGCGACCATGTTCATCTCGGCCACGATGTCGTCGAGCGAACGGCCTTTGCCGAGTTCGACACCGACGGAGCGATTGCGGCTCTGTGGGCTGCTACATGTGGCGATGAGGTCGCCCATCCCGGCAAGCCCGGCGAACGTGAGCGGGTCGCCGCCCATCGTCATACCGAGCCGTGCGAGCTCGGCGAGCCCTCGCGTCATCAGCGCGGCCTTGGCGTTGTCGCCGTACCCAATGCCGTGCGCGATGCCAACGGCGATCGCGATCACGTTCTTCAGCGCGCCGGCGATCTCGCAACCGACCACATCGGGGTTCGTGTAGACGCGAAACGTCGGCGTCATGAACACCGCTTGGAGTTGTTCGGCCGCGGCGAGATCGGTCATCGCGATCACCGTGGCGGCGGGCTGGCCCTGCACGATCTCTTTGGCCAGGTTCGGCCCCGATAACACCCCGATGCGCGACTGCGCGTGGTCGACGAGCACCTCGGCGATGACCTCCGTCATCCGTGCGAGCGTGCCCTGTTCAATACCCTTCGACAGGCTGAGCACCGTTGCCGACGGCGCGACGTGCGGCGCGGCCTCGCGCATCACATCACGGAAGCCGTGCGACGGCACACCCATCACGACGGCGTCGGCCCCGGCACAGGCTTCTTCCAGCGAACACGTTGCGCGCAGATTCGTCGGGAGCGTGAGACCCGGAAGGTACTCGGCGTTTTCGTGGTGCTCGTTGATCGCGTCAGCGAGCGCAGGGCGGCGTGCCCACAACACAACGTCAGCGTTGTGGGCAGCAATACCGGCAACGGCGGTGCCCCAGGAGCCCGCGCCGATGACCGCGACCTTCATGATGTGCGACGGCAGCTGCGCAGCACCGCGGTGGCTGGTTCACGCCACCACCACTCATCGCCCGCGCGGGGACGCTGCGGGTAGATCTCACGAGCACGGCGAACACACGCGCAGATGCCAGCCATGATCCGATCGGTGGCGTCACGCACATGCTCGCCCTGCGGGATCGTGATCGGCGCGCCGACGACGGCCACCTGGGCGACGAGCGGCTCCGGGTTCGGGCGGCGGCCCTTGAACAACACGCGGTGCGCGCCCCACATCCCCACGGGTGTGACGGCGACGCCCGACGCGAGCGCGAGTCGCGCCGTGCCTGACTTGCCGGCCATCGGCTCGAGATCCATCGAGATCGTGCCTTCGGGGAACACCGCCACACACTCGCCGTTGCGCAGCGATGCGATGGCAGCGTCCAGCGCATGCACTGCATCGGCGGTGCCCCGCTGCACCGGGATCTGGCGCGTGGCTCGCAACAGCGATCCGAAGCCCGGCTTTTCGAACAACTCGGCTTTGGCCAGGAACCGCACCTTGCGATGGCGCGCATCGGCAACCCACGCGATGGCGAGTGGATCGAGATACGACGTGTGGTTGCCCGCAAGGATCACCGGGCCGTCGGCGGCAATGTGCTCGAGGCCTTCCATGGTCCAGCACAGCCCGAGCGCCAACCCGGGCGCAAGGACATTGCGCGCCAGCGAGTAGACGAGCTCCATCGTCGGTAGCATACGCACGTCATGGCGCCCCGCGACCGGCCTGAAGTGGACGTGCGGGGCTCAAGCCGAGGTGCTCGCCTCGCCACCGTGGTCGTGCCGATCCGATCGTTTCGCTCGGGGTTCGTGCGCCTGGCGGCCCGCCTCGATGCCGACGAGCGCCACGCGCTCGCCCAGCGGCTCGCCGACCAAGTGATCGAC
>JBBREP010000017.1:0-49670 GCA_038202885.1 Acidimicrobiia bacterium
ATGCCTTCGCGCTCGGCGTCGAGGACGTCGTCGAGGCGTTGGTTGATCTCTTCGAACACGCCGCTCGGGTCGTAGCGATCGAGCATCTCCTGGCGCTTCGAGCGAAGCTTGTCGAGCATCTCGCGCAGACCCTGGAGGTCCTTACCGTCGCGGTCGCGAAAGCCCTGCTGCATCATGCGGCGCATCGCCGCGTTGAGGTCGCCGTGGTAGAGCAGGTCGTCGGTCATCTCGCCGAGCAACGCGTCGGCGTCAAGGTCGAAACCCGTCTGGGTTCCGTCCCACATCGAGTACCGGAACCGAGCCATCGCGACACGATACCGTCCGGATCTCGCGCCCCACGCGGCGACCGCACTACATCGTCGCCGAACGCGCGGCTCATGCGGTCGCCCGCCGCGCCGGACGAAGTAGGCGCAGGAAAGGAGCTTCAGCCTCGGCCGCGGTAGGTGACGTGGCCGCGTAGGTCGTCCTTGTTCAGGCGTTTCGTGAGGTGCATACCTTCGAGCACGAACTCGACCGCGCTCGCCACAGCTGCTGGCTGTTCCCCCACACCGAGGTCGGTGAGGATCGGGCCGAGCGGGAGTTGTTCGAGCGAGCGCACATAGTCGGCGACCGCAACGTCTTCACCCGCGTGCACCGTGAACCCGCCTTCGAAGGCCGCCACGACGGCGCCGAGGTGCTCGGGCTTGACGCGCGCACGGAACACTTCGAGCACGGCCGACTTCACAATCCGGTCGAGCACGTACTCCTCACGGCCTTCTTCGATCGTCTCGATCTCGATCTTGCCGGCCGTCGACGGCACGATTGCGTCGAGGTCGCTGATGCGCGGCGCTACTTCGCGTTCGCCGGCAAGCAGTGCGCGCCTCGTGGCGTTGGCCACCAGCGTTTCGAAGTTCGTGATCGACATGCGGGCCGACACACCCGAACGCTGGTTCACGTGCGGCGAGCGGCGAGCCTGCTGGCTGATCTCGGCCACCAATTCCTTCATGAACTCCGGCACCACCACAGTGACCGCAGCGGTGCTCATCGGCCGCGCCTCTTGGCTGACGATGGCCGTCTCGATCGACGTTTCGAGCGGGTAGTGCGTGCGGATCTGCGCGCCAAAGCGGTCTTTCAGCGGCGTGATGATGCGGCCGCGGTTCGTGTAGTCCTCGGGGTTCGCCGAAGCGAACAACACGAGGTCGAGCGGGAGCTGGATCTTGTAGCCACGAATCTGGATGTCGCGCTCTTCGAGCACGTTGAGCAGACCCACCTGGATGCGCTCCGCGAGGTCGGGCAGTTCGTTGATCGCGAAGATGCCGCGGTTCGTGCGCGGCACCATGCCGTAGTGCAGCGTGAGCTCATCGGACAGGTAGCGACCCTCGGCGACCTTGATCGGGTCGACCTCGCCGATAAGGTCGGCGATCGAGGTGTCGGGCGTAGCCAACTTCTCGCCGTAACGGCGGCTGCGGTGCACCCATTCGATCGGCGTGTCGTCGCCTTTGTCGGCCACGAGCCGCCGCGCTTGGGCCGACACGGGGTGGTACGGATCGTCGTTGATCTCGCTGCCGGCGACGATCGGCATCCACTCGTCGAGCAGATCGACGAGCGAGCGGATCGTGCGGGTCTTGGCCTGCCCGCGCTCGCCGAGGAAGATCACGTCATGGCCGGCGAGGATCGCGTTGGCGAGTTGCGGCAACACCGTGTCCTCGTACCCAATCACGCCGTGCACGAGCGGCTCGCCGGCCGCCAACTTCTCGACGGCGTGCTCGCGCAGCTCGTCTTTGATGCCGCGCGATACCCATCCGGACTCTCGCAGTGCACCGAGGGTGGACGGATGGCTCATGAGGTCTCTTTCCGTAGTTCTCCGCAACGCATCGTCGGAGTGTACGGCGCGCCCGCCGACGAAGAAATGCGGCCCGAAATTGATCCGCCTCGTCCGAAGGTGGTCGAATACCGTCGTCGAGGTGGGCACTTCGACCTTCATCCAAGCGACTGCGATCGCGCCCCGCGACGCGCCCGGCCAGTACCGGGCCGTCGTGCCCGACGCGTGGAACGCGCCCGTGCTGCCCCAAGGCGGGATCGTCGCCGCGATCGCGGCGCGAGCAATGGAGCGCGAACTCGCCATCGCCGAACAGCCGCTGCGATCGATCAGCGTCGTGTTTGCCGGACAAGTGCATTCGGGCGACGTCGACATCGACGTGCGCGTGTTGCGCCGCGGTCGCTCGATCTCGCAGGTCACGGCCACCGCCGCGAACCCCGGTGCCGACGCGGGGTTGACCGCGATCGCGGTGTTCGGCGCGACCCGTCCGGGCTTCTCGTTCACCGACCTGGCGATGCCCGACGTTGCCCCGCCCGAGGATTGCCCGTCGTTTCGCGATCCGCCGCCGCCCGGTGTCGAGTTCACGCGGCGCTTCGACGCGACGTACTGGGACAATGCCGAAGGTCGTCCGGCCATAGGCCTGCCGCACTGGGACACCGAGAGCCCGCGCACCTCGTCTGAACAAGGTTCGTGGCTTCGCTTCGACGCGGTGCCGCTGCTCGACGACGGCACCTGGGACCCACTCGCGATCGTCTCACTGTGCGACACGATGCCGGGCGCGGTCGGTCAGCGGATCGGCGGTTGGGGAAAGTGGCCTGTGTGGTTCAGCCCGAGCGCCGACCTCCACGTGCACTTGCTGGGCACCGCGCGCTCGGAGTGGCTGTTCGCGCACAACTTCTGCCGCAAAGCGGGCGACGGCTACGCCTCGCTCGAGATGCACATGTGGGATCCCGTCGAGGGCCTCGTCGCCTACGCGACCCAACAGATGTTCTTCAGCTTCCCCGAAGGCGCGCCGAGCCCGGCCGACCTGGAAATCGAGCGTCGTCCATTGGTACTTCCCGGCGAATAATTACGCCCCAGGTACCAATGGACGGCCTTCGCAGCTGGCTGTCAGATCGCACTCAACGGGTAGGTGTGGTCGCGCCCAGCACCGGTGGCCAGGCCGAGGTCCTCGTAGATCGCCGTGGCGATGGCGTCCATACGTGGATGGTGGCGCGCACCGCCGGGCATGCCGTTGCACACCACCGCGACGGCGAGGCCATGCTCGGGATCACAGAACCCGACCGAACTCTCCATGCCCCCGTGGCCGAATGCACGCCGCGAGCAGTAGCGGCCCATCGCGTACGAATCGATCGCCAGCCCAAGGCCCCAGTCGACGACCACACCAAAGGTCTCGTCGAGCATCTCGGTGCGATGCCGCGCGCTCATCGCCGAGACGGTCGGCGGTTCGAGGATCTCCACGCCCTCACGCGTGCCTTCGCCGAGGAACATCTCATAGAGACGACGCACCTCGCGCATCGGGCCACGACCGTTCGCTCCCGGTATCGCGAGCGCGGCGATCTCGGCCCGATCGATCGACAGCGGCACCGGCGGAACGACCTTGGTGTTGTGCATCACACCGATGCGGTCGCCGTACTCGGCGAAACGGTCAGGGGGCATCCCGACCCAGCAATCGTGCATCCCGAGCGGTTCGAAGATGGCACCGCGCACGTATTCGTCGTAGCTGCGGCCGTCGACCACACCGACGATGGCACCGAGGATTGCCATGCCGCTACCCGGGTGATAGCCGGCGCGCATCCCCGGCTCCCATCCGGCTTCGGGCTCGGCCGCGCAGATGCGCGCCACGTTGTCGGCCGCCGACTCGCGCCACGGCCAGCTCTTGAAAATGCCGTCGGCCCACGGGATCCCTGCGGTGTGCGTGAGGAGGTGACGGATCGTGATGCCGTCCTTGCCGTGCGCGCCAAAGGCCGGTAGGAACCGCACGACGGGGTCGTCGAGGCGCAGCCGACCGAGCTCCCACTGCTGGGCCACAGCGACGGCGCACGTGGCCTTGCTCATCGAGAACCAGATCATCATGGAATCGATGGTCATCGGCACTCCCGCCGCGGCGATCCCGATCGCGAGATCGTGGGTATCGCCGTCGAGCGAGACCGAAGCCTGGGCCCCGAGGTGCGTGCCGTCGTCGATGCCGCGTTGCAACACGGTCTGCGTGCGGTCCAACGCCATCGGTCACCTCTGCGGTCAGTCGGGATTCGGTCGTGATGGTCGTTCGGTGCGGTCGATTCCCGATAGCCGACCAGGTCGGAAGTAGGTTCGACAAGTCGGGAAGGGAGTTCCCGGTGAACGTGCCCGGAATGATGTTTTCGGGTGCTCGCGCGATGCTCGTGCTTCGAGGGAGGCAGGGTGGCACAGACAATGCCACGCTCGACAACGGCTCCGATCTCACGGGCCCGACGGCGCGCACCATGGCCCGTCGAGTTCTACCGTTCGGCGGTCGGCAAGAAGTGGGCGATGGCCCTGTCGGGCATCGTGCTGATGGGCTTTGTGGTGGGCCATCTCATCGGCAACCTGAAGCTCTACCTTGGCCGCAGCGAGATCGACCTCTACGGCGAGGCGCTGCGCGACATGCCGGGGCACCTACTCCCCCGCACGATGCTGCTGTGGGCCATCCGGATCGTGCTCATCGGCGCCTTCGCGGTGCATATCCACGCCGCGGTCACCCTCACCCGGGCAAACCAGAAGGCGCGCACCACCCGCTACCAGTCGTCACGCGACTACCTCGCGGCCAACTATGCGTCGCGCACCATGCGCTGGTCGGGCGTCATCGTGCTGCTCTACCTGGCCTTCCATCTGCTCGACCTCACCTGGGGTACGGCCAACCCGAAGTTCGTGCGGGGCGACCCCTACAACAACCTCATCTTTTCGTTGCAACGCCCACTCGTGGCGATCCTCTACACGGTCGCCAACCTCGCGCTGGCCCTGCACCTCACGCACGGCGCGTGGTCGATGTTCCAGAGCCTCGGCGTCAACAACCCGCGGATCAACGCGTTCCGGCGGCATTTTGCCCGTGGGTTCGCGGCCATCGTCGTGCTCGGCAACCTGAGCTTCCCGCTGATGGTGCAGCTCCACGTTGTCGAGCCCACCTGCGGCACGCACCGCACGCCCACAACGGCCGTGAAGTGCGCACCCAACACGGCCACGGCGAAGGCGAGCTGAGATGGCACTCGACTCCAAGGTCCCCGACGGCCCAATCGCCGACAAGTGGGACAACCACAAATTCAACGTGAAGCTCGTGAACCCCGCCAACAAGCGCAGGTTCACGATCATCGTGGTGGGTACGGGCCTCGCCGGCGCATCGGCCGCGGCGTCGCTGGCCGAGTTGGGCTACGACGTCAAGATCGTCACGTACCACGACTCGCCGCGGCGCGCGCATTCCATCGCTGCCCAAGGTGGCATCAACGCGGCCAAGAACTACAAGAACGACGGCGACAGCGTGCACCGCCTCTTCTACGACACTGTCAAGGGCGGCGACTTCCGCAGCCGTGAAGCCAACGTGCATCGCCTCGCGCAGGTGAGCGTCGACATCATCGACCAGTGCGCCGCGCAGGGCGTGCCGTTCGCTCGCGAGTACGGCGGCATGCTCGACAACCGCAGCTTCGGTGGCGCGCAGGTGAGCCGCACGTTCTACGCGCGGGGTCAAACGGGCCAGCAGTTGTTGCTCGGTGCGTACCAGGCGATGATGCACCAGGTCGCGATCGGTGCGGCGGAGCTCTACAACCGCAGCGAGATGCTCGAACTCGTCGTCAAAGACGGCGCGGCCGTCGGCGTGGTGTGTCGCCATCTCGTCACCGGCGAGGTGTTCTCGCTGTCCGGGCATGCCGTGGTGATGGCAACGGGTGGCTACGGCAACGCGTTCTATCTGTCGACGAACGCCAAGCAGTGCAACGTGACCGCGCCGTGGCGAGCCCACAAACATGGCGCCTATTTCGCCAACCCGTGTTATACGCAGATCCACCCCACGTGCATCCCGGTGAGTGACGACTTCCAGAGCAAGCTCACTCTGATGTCGGAGTCGTTGCGCAACGACGGGCGCATCTGGGTACCGAAGAACGCCGACGACACTCGGGCCGCGCACGAGATCCCCGAGAGCGAGCGCGACTACTACCTCGAGCGGCGCTACCCGGCGTTCGGCAACCTCGTGCCGCGCGACATTGCGTCGCGCGCGGCGAAGCATGAGGTCGACGCCGGCCGCGGCGTCGGGCCGTTGAAGAACGGCGTCTATCTCGACTTCGCCGCCGCCATCGATCGGCTCGGCCAGAACGTGGTCGAGGAGCGCTACAGCAACCTGTTCGAGATGTACGAGCGCATCACCGACGACAACCCCTACAAGACGCCGATGCGCATCTACCCCGCCGTCCACTACACGATGGGCGGATTGTGGGTCGACTACAACCTCATGAGCAATCTTCCTGGCCTGTACGTGCTGGGTGAGGCGAACTTCTCCGACCACGGCGCGAACCGCCTCGGCGCCTCGGCACTGATGCAGGGACTCGCCGACGGCTACTTCGTGTTGCCGTACACAATCGGCGATTACCTCGCGCCGCTGCTTGGGACCGCACCCGTTGGCGCCGACGATCCGGCGTTTCGCGACGCGCGCACGAAGGTCGCCGACGACTCCAAGAAGCTGTTGTCGATCAAGGGCACTCGCACCGTCGACGACATTCACCGCGAACTCGGCAAGGTGCTCTGGGACAACTGTGGCATGGCCCGCACCGAGCAGAGCCTCGAGACGGCGATCTCGGAAATCCCGGCCATCCGCGAGGAGTTCTGGACGAACGTGCGCGTGCTCGGCGACGACGAATCGATGAACCAGTCGCTCGAAAAGGCTGGTCGGGTCGCCGACTTCCTCGAGTTCGGCGAACTCATGTGCCGCGATGCGTTGCACCGCAACGAGAGTTGCGGCGGCCACTTCCGCGAGGAATACCAAACCGAAGAGGGCGAGGCGTTGCGCGACGACGAGCACTTCGCGTACGTCGGCGCGTGGGAATGGAACGGCGTCGACACGCCCCAGACCCTGCACAAAGAACCACTGACGTTCGAGAACGTCCACCTCGCGACTCGGAGCTACAAATGAGCACCGCGAACATGAAGATCAAGCTCACAGTGTGGCGCCAGGCCGGGCCGAGTGCTCCCGGCGCGTTCCGCGACTACGAGCTCACGACCGTCTCGCCCGACATGAGCTTCCTCGAGATGCTCGACACGCTGAACGAGTCGCTCATCGCCCAGGGCGAGGAACCCGTTGCGTTCGACCACGACTGTCGCGAGGGTATCTGCGGCAGCTGCGGCATGATGATCAACGGCGTACCGCACGGCCCCGAGCGCGGCACCGCCACGTGCCAATTGCACATGCGCAAGTTCACGACGGGCGCGCACATCACGATCGAGCCGTTTCGGGCCACGTCGTTCCCCGTCAACAAGGACCTCTCGGTCGACCGCGGGCCGCTCGACCGCATCATCGAAGCGGGCGGCTACATCACCGCACCCACCGGTTCCGCGCCCGACGCGAACCTGATCCCGATCCCGAAGGCCGTCGCCGACGTTTCGATGGACGCGGCGCAGTGCATCGGATGTGGCGCGTGCGTGGCCGCGTGCCCCAACGGCGCCGCGCAACTGTTCACCTCGGCCAAGCTCGCGCACCTCAACTTGATGCCGCAGGGCCAGGCCGAGCGGTATGACCGCACGGTGCACATGGTCGAGACGATGGAGGACTACTTCGGAACGTGCACGAACCACGGCGAGTGCGAGGCCGCGTGCCCGAAAGAGATCTCGATCGACTTCATCGCACTGATGAACAAAGACTTCGTCAAGGCGCAATTGAAACAGCGCCGCCTCGCGGGCCAAACCTTCCCGTAATCCCTTCGAACTCAGTGGTCAGGGCTTGAGGGCGGCGAGGATGTCGTCGCGGAGGTCGTCGGCGTTTTCGATGCCGACCGACAGACGCACGAGATCGGCGGGGACTTCGAGCGCTGAGCCGGCAACGCTGGCGTGGGTCATGCGACCCGGGTGTTCGATCAGCGACTCGACCGCGCCGAGCGACTCGGCGAGTGTGAACAGGCGCGTGCGGCGCACAAGTTCGAGCGCGGCATCCTCGCCACCCTCGCAGCGGAAGCTGATCATGCCGCCGAAGTCGCGCATCTGCGTGGCCGCTATGGAATGGCCGGGATGGCTCGGCAGGCCCGGCCAGAGCACCTCGCGCACGCTCGGATGGCCGTCAAGTGCTTCGGCGATCACGAGCGCGTTCGCGCAATGGCGATCCATGCGTACAGCCAAGGTCTTGATGCCGCGCATCGTGAGGTAGCAGTCGAACGGCGATGGCACCGCCCCGGTGGCGTTCTGAAGGAAGCCGATCTGGGCCGCGGCATCGTCGTCGTTGAGCGCCACGAACCCGCCGACCACATCGGAATGGCCACCGAGGTACTTGGTGGTCGAGTGCACCACGATGTCGGCGCCGAGTTGCAACGGCGACTGGAGATACGGCGTCGCGAACGTGTTGTCGACGACCACAAGCGCGCCGCGATTGTGTGCAAACGCAGCAACCGCAGCAATATCGACGATCGTCAGCAAGGGATTCGTCGGCGTCTCAATCCACACCATCTTGGTGTCGTCGCGCCAGGCCGCCTCGAGCGCGTCGGCATCGGTGAGGTCGCACGCCGACCAACCCAACCCGGCCGGACCGTGCACTCGCGCGATCAGTCGGAACGTGCCGCCGTACGCGTCATTGCCCATCACGATGTGATCACCGGGTCGCAATAAGCGCAGCACCGCGTCTTCGGCCGCGAGACCGCTCGCAAACGCGAAGCCGTAGGCCGCGCCTTCGAGCGACGACAGGCACGTCTCGAACGCGTGGCGTGTGGGGTTGTCGGAACGGGCGTACTCGTAACCGAAGTGCTCACCGACGGCCTCTTGGCGGAACGTCGTCGCCAGGCTGATCGGCGTCACGACCGCGCCGGTGATCGGGTCGGGTTCCTGGCCGGCGTGGATGGCGCGCGTTTCAAAGTGATCGTGGTTCACGGACTACCTCGTTGGAACGTCGTGGCTGTCGAGGAAGGCGAGCAGATCGCTGCGCGTGAGCACCGCACACGGGCGACCGCCGTCGAGCACCACAACCGCGGGGCAGCCTTCGAGCACCGCGACAACGGCAGATACGGCCTCGCCGATACCGACCGTCGGCAGCGGTGGCGTCATCATGTCGCCGATGCGCCGGTCGAGCACGGCCGGATCGTGGAACACGATGTTCATCAGCTCGAGTTCGCGCACCGAACCTTCGATTTCCTTGGGCTGGAGCGGCGGTTCGGGCGCGGCGACGACGAGCTGTGACACATCGAGCCGGCGCATCGTGTCGATCGCGGCGCGCACCGGTTCGTCGGGATGGATGCGCACGAGCGCAGGCAGCTCGCTCGAACGTGCCAGTAACACGTCGCGCGCAGTCGGGCCGTCGGCCACGGCGAGGAAGCCGTGGTCGACCATCCAGCGATCGTCGAAGATCTTCGAGAGATAGTTGCGGCCCGAGTCCGGCAGGAGCACGACCACCATTGCTTCAGGGCCGAGATCACGACCGACTTCGATCGCCGCGCACACCGCGGTGCCACACGATCCGCCGATCAACAGTCCTTCTTCGCGGGTGACGCGTCGCGCCATCAAGAATGAGTCGGCATCCGAGACGGCGATGACTCGGTCGACGATCGAGGGGTCGTAGGCGGTGGGCCAGAAGTCTTCGCCGATGCCTTCCACGAGATACGGCCGTCCCGATCCGCCCGAATACACCGAACCTTCGGGGTCGGCACCCACGATCTGTACCCCCGGGTTGCGTTCCTTCAGCGAACGACCCACACCGGTAATCGTGCCGCCCGTGCCGATGCCAGCCACGAAATGCGTGATCTGCCCGGCTGTCTGTTCCCAGATCTCGGGACCGGTGGTTTTGATGTGCGCGATCGGGTTGTTGGGGTTCGAGTATTGATCAGGCCGAAACGAGTTGGGCGTTTCGCGCGTAAGGCGATCGGCGGTGGCGTAATAGCTGCGAGGGTCCTCGGGCGCGACCGCGGTGGGACACACCACGACCTCGGCGCCGTACGCGCGCAACAGCGCAGCCTTTTCAGGGCTCTGCTTGTCGGCCATCACGAAGATGCACTTGTAGCCCCGCTGCGCGGCAACGATGGCGAGCCCAGCGCCGGTGTTGCCGCTCGTCGGCTCCACAATCGTGCCACCGGGCAATAGCAGCCCGTCGCGCTCGGCCGCGTCGAGCATCTCGATCGCGGGCCGGTCCTTCACGCTGCCACCGGGGTTCACCGTCTCCACCTTGGCCACGAGCTGGCACCGCAGCCCCTCCGCCGCCGCGATCCGGGCCAGGCGCACGAGCGGCGTGTGGCCCACCAGATCGAGCACCGAGTCGGCGATCTGGGGCACCGTCGACGTCGGCGATGCCATTGATGTCGCGGCTTTCGACGTGCTGGGCATGGCCCCGACGCTAGCGCCGCGCGTTCACACCAGATCGTGGTATCGGGCGCGAATTACGGTCGCTGCGTCGGCGTCGATCGCCGGATCGGTGGTGCTCGCCGGCCCTGTGTCCCAGGCGTCACCCACGGCAGTCGCATCGGAGCCGTGCAGCACAGCCGCCGCTTGGATGCAGGCGCCGCGTGCCACGTGCTCGCCATCGTCGGGAACGACCACGGGGACCTGCGCGAGGTCGGCGAGTACCTGGCGGTAGGTGCGCGCCCGCGCGCCACCGCCGATGAGCGTGATCGCATCGGGAGGCGCAACGCCGCATGCAAGCAGCGCGTCGAGGCCGTCGAGCAGTCCGCACGCCACGCCTTCGAACGCGGCGCGCGCGAGTTGGGCCGTTGTCGTGTCGGAGCGCACTCCGGCAATGGTGCCCGAAGCATCGGGACGGTTCGGTGTGCGCTCGCCGTCGAAGTAGGGCACGACGGTGACGCCGCCCGCTCCGGGTTCGGCATCGAACGCCAGCGCGTCGAAGCGACCGAGTTCGAGGCCACACAGCCGCGCCACCGCGTCGGTCACCTTCGTGGCGTTCAAGGTGCACACCAGCGGTAGAAATCTGCCGGTGGCGTCGGCGAAGCCGGCAACCGCGCCCGACGCGTCGGCGGTCGGCGTGTCGCTGCGCACATAGACAGTGCCCGACGTACCGATCGACACGACGACCTGGCGCGGTGCCGCCCCCACGGCGAGCGCCGCGGCCATGTTGTCGCCGGTGCCGGGGGCGACGACCGCGCGTCCGGTGCGCGCTGCGAGCGCTTCGAACGGCGTGCAGACGCGCGGCAATGCCGACGACCAGTCACGATCGCCGTCGACGATCGCGAGTAGGTCGGTGTCGTATGCGCCTGTTGTCGGCGACCAGTATCCCGTCCCCGATGCGTCGCCGCGGTCGGTGACGAGTTCGCCCGTGAGCTGGAGCGTCATCCAGTCGTGCGGCAGGCACACCGAAGCAAGGTGCGCCCACGCTTCGGGCTCACTGCGATGCAGCCACGACAACTTCGTGATCGTGAACGCGGCGACGGGCACACTCCCGCAACGCGCCGCCCACTCTTCGGCGGGCAGGCGCGAAAGCAGCCAGCCGGCATCGGGCGCCGATTCGGTGTCGTTCCACAGCTTTGCTGGGCGCACCACGTTGCGATTCGAGTCGAGCACGACCATGCCGTGCTGTTGCGCCGCAACCGACACGGAGTCGACGTCGGTCCACGCCACTCCCGCATCGGCGCACGCAGTTTCACACGCGTGCCACCAGTCGGACGGTTGCTGCTCGCTGCGCGGCGGCGTCGTTGCCGGGTGGGGCGCCCGACCACTGGCCAGCAGCGCGCCGGAGTCGGCATCGCGCAGTTCCACCTTGGTCGATTGGGTCGACGAGTCAACGCCGAGCACGCGGGGCATCGCAGGACGCTATGTCGTTGCCGCGATCGACACCACGGCTTGCGTCGCGCGTCAGCGCACGCCGAGCAGCAGCTCGGTCACCAACTGATCGAGTCGTTCCAGGCCGTGATTCGTCGCCGCCAGCGCAACCGCGGTGTCGATCGTGTGCGGGGTACCCAGCAGCGCGGCAATGGCGTCGGGCGTGATGCCGCCCGGCATCGTCGGCTCATCGAGCCGCGCCACACCGGCATCGGCCAGCGCGGCTTGGATCTCAGTGTCGTGGTGGAAGCGTCGGGCCTTGTCGCGCAAGATCAGATAGCTACGCATGCAGCCGCGGGCAAAGTCCCACACGCCGTCGATCGATTCGGTGCGATACGCGTGGGCATCGAAGTGCCGGCAGCCCTCCCAGCCCGAATCCTCAAGCAGTTTCACCGTGTAGAACGCGTCGCGCACACCTTCGGAGGCGAAGCGGTAATCCTGGTCGAACTTCCCGGCGCGCTGTCCGTTGAGGTCGATGTGGAACAACTTCTCCGACCACAACGTCTGCGCGACCGCGTGGTGGAAGTTGAGACCGCTCATCGTCTCATGGGCAAACTCCGGATTGAGCCCGACCATCGCTGGCCATTCCAACTTGTCGATGAAGGCGAGCGCGTGGCCGACGGTCGGCAGCAACATGTCGCCGCGCGGTTCGTTCGGCTTCGGCTCGATCGCGAAGCGAAGGTCGTAGCCGCGGTCTCGCACATACGCGCAGCAAATGTCGACGGCTTCCTTGTAACGGTCGAGCGCAGCGGCAACGGGCTTCGCGGCGTCGACCTCGCAACCTTCGCGGCCACCCCACATCACGTACACCGTGGCACCGAGCTCCACACCGAGCTCCATCGCGTCGATCGTCTTGGCCACCGCGTAGCGACGCACATCGGGATCGTTGGCGGTGAACGCGCCTTCTTTGAACACGGGATGCGAGAACAAGTTCGTCGTCGCCATCGGTACGTGCAAGCCGGTGTCGTCGAGCGCCCGGCGGAACCGTTTCACGATCGCCTGGCGGTCGGCCGGACTCGAACCGAACGGCACGAGGTCGTCGTCGTGGAAGTTCACTCCGTACGCGCCGATGTCGGCGAGCGCACGCACCGCGTCCACGGGGTCGAGCACCTCGCGCGTCTCGAACCCAAACGGGTCACGGCCGCGATTCGCGACCGTCCACAATCCGAAGGTGAACTTGTCCGCCGGCACCGGTACAAATGAATCCGTCATACGTCCATGGTCGCGCGGGAAAGGCCACTCCCAGAAATAGCCTCGCGTAACATCGCAACGATGTAGCGGACCTATTGACACGGCTTTCACGCCTAGTTTGAGCGAGCTATTTCTGGAACTGCCGCATGAAGCCGTCGCACTTGTAGGACTTCGTCGTCGGGAAGCTCCACGCCGCGTGGTCCCCGATTGTCACCTGGGTGATCGTGACACGGACGACAGATACGTTCCCCGGATCACAGGCACGGCGTATCGCGCCTGTCGCCCAATTCCCCGACTCGCCGTGGCGCGCGTTGATGAAGGTCCGACTGACGTCGACCGTCCGCTTCGGCGTGCCGCCAGCGGTCGCACGTCCGACAGCAAAGCCCGCTCCCACAGCGAGAAGGAGCGCAGCTACGGCTAACCACCATCGACCCACGATCCAAAGCCTACGAGCGTACGCTCTGACCGCGTACATTTCCACCGTGAGGGCGATACCTGCGTGCACCTAGATTCACTTGCATGCAGGTCCACGAGTACTCGGTGGTGGTGCCCGCGCCGCTGCCCGAGGTGTGGGAAGTGTTCTGGTACCGAGGTCCCGACCGTCCCCAGCCTCGTGACGGCAAGACCAAGATCCACATCCTGCATCCCGGTGACGAGGTCGGTGAAGGGCTCGTGCGCCACTGCACCTTCCCCGTCCCGCGCTGGCTCCTCTCGGGTGGCATCGGCAAGTCGTGGGAATGGCTCACCGAGGTGAAGCTGCATGATTCGTGGCGTTACGACGCCATCGGCAAGCCGTTGTGGTCACGTGCCGAGGGCCACACGCGCCTGGAGGATCTTGGCGACGGCACGACGCGCGTGCACTTCAGCGAGAAGTACGAAGCGTTCAACCCGGTGATGCGGGCGCTGCTGGAGCGGCGCGTCCACCAGAGCATCAGCCGCGACAACGACGCGATTCTCGCCGCGCTCTCCGGCGGCGTGAAATACCACCGCGCGCGCAGAGCGCGTGAAGTCGGTTGACCGAACGACTCTTCGTCTACGGCACGCTGATGCCAGACCACGAGGCGTGGTCGGTCGTCGCTCCCTTCGCGACGGCGACACAACCCTGCGTGGTATCGGGTCGGCTGTTCGACACCGGTGCGGGTTATCCCGCGGCCGTCTTCGACGCCGACGCGCCTCCGATCAGGGGCGTCGCGATCACCCTTCGCGCCCACGACGTCGCCGCGGCGTTGGCTTCCCTCGATCGCTTCGAAGGCCCTGAATATCGGCGCATCGTGGTGCACGACGCCGACGGTCCCCTGTTTGCCTACGAGTGGATCGCCGATCGCACGATACTGATCGAGGTGCCGTCAGGCTCCTGGACGGCGCCAAGCTGACGATGAGATCCCCATGGGTCTCGAGATGTTGGCCGACGTACAGGCGCGCATTGCCGCCATCCAGACCAAGTTCCAGGTCGCGACGCCGCTGCCGCGCGCCACCACAAACACCTCGGCGAACTCGATGTCGGCGCCGACATTCGCCGACGTGCTCGATTCGATGCAGGGCGGGTTGAACGGCGCGCTCGCGACGGCCGCCAACGGAACCGCCGGTGCCGCCGGCGCCAGCGCGACCCTGCCCACTGCCTTCACGGGCAGCATGACGGCGTCGAGCTTTGTGCAGAGCGCGTTGAGCCAGGCCGGCAAGCGCTACGTGCTCGGTGCCACCGCGTCGGCGAGCGACCCGAACCCGCCGGCGTTCGACTGCTCCGAACTCGTGCAATGGTCGGCCAAGCGCAACGGGGTCGACCTACCGCGCACCGCCGGCCAGCAGTACGCGACCCTCGCCGCGCAGGGCAACTCCATGCCGGTCGAGCAGGCGCTGCGCACCCCCGGCGCGTTGCTGTTCTCGTTCTCCAGCCCGCCGACCGTGGGTGGCGCCGAACCGGCCCACGCGCACGTGGCCATCAGCCTCGGCGACGGCCGCACGATCGAGGCACGCGGCCACGCGTACGGCGTCGGCGTGTTCGACGCCGCCAACCGCTTCACCTACGCCGCGGCCGTGCCGGGCATCGGGACCTGACGCACACGCGCCACGACAGTCGAGCGCAGCATCAATGCCGCAGCCGCCGGACGGCGCCCGTAGCGTGCTCGTGTGGTCGAACATGCCTTCGCACGAGCGTGGAACACCGTCGCCGCGCAGGCGCCCGACAACGTCGCCGTCGTGTGCGGCGATCGGCGACTGACCTACGGCGAGTTACACGAGCGCGCGACCCGTCTCGCAAACTGTTTCCACGCGCACGGCCTCGAGCCCGGCGACAAGGTCGCCATCGAGCTCGTCAACGGACCTGAATACCTCGAGGTGTTCTACGCCGCGCTGCTCGCGGGTTGCGTTCCGGTCAACGTCAACTACCGCTACGTCGGCGAGGAGCTGGCCTATCTCCTCGACAACTCCGATGCACGCGCGCTCGTGTTCCACGACGACTTCGCACCGACCGTCGCCGAGGCCATCAACGCCCTTTCGCCAGAGCGGCGACCAGCGTTGTTGTTACGCGTCGACCACGTGGCCGACCAGACCGCGGTTCCCGGCGAGCAGGCGTACGAGGATGCCATCGCCGCGGCGACCAGCACCGCGCCCGCGCACGAGCCGATCGGCGACGACCTCATCTTCATCTATACCGGCGGCACTACAGGCGCCCCCAAGGCCGTGATGTGGCGCAACGCCGACCTCTACCGAGCGCTCTGGCAGATGGCGCGCCCCGGTACGGAACCGCCCGACGTGGCCGACACGCTGGCGCGGGGCCGGCGCGCCGCAACGGTATTGCCGGCATGTCCGCTGATGCACGGCACCGGATTGTTCATCGCGCTGTCGACCCTGTCGGGCGGCGGCAAGGTCGTGCTGATCGACAGCCAACGCCTCGATGCCGAACGAACGTGGCACGAGGTCGAGCGCGAAGAAGTGCAAGCGCTCACGATTGTGGGCGACGCCTTTGCTCGCCCACTGCTCGACGTGCTCGACGGCCAGCGAGACGCCTTCGATCTCTCGCGACTGCGCGCCATCACCTCGTCGGGTGTCACCTGGAGCCCTGAATGCAAGCGCGCGCTGATGGCGCACCTTCCCGGCGTGACGATGATCGACTCACTCGGCGCGTCCGAAGGTGTGATGACCCGCAACGTTGCCAAGTCGGGTTCCGATGTTGCGGCGGCGAGCTTCGCGTTGTCGGAACGCATTGCGGTGATCGCCGACGACGGCACGCTCGTGTCGCCCGGCGACGATCGAGTAGGTCTGCTGGGCGTCACCGGGCCGATTCCCGTCGGCTACTACAAAGACCAAGCGAAAACCGACGCCACCTTCCGCACCGTCAACGGGGTTCGCTATTCGATTCCCGGCGACTACGCGACGGTCGGCACCGACGCCACGATCACGCTGCTCGGCCGCGGCTCCGCCTGCATCAACACCGGTGGCGAAAAGGTGTACCCCGAAGAGGTCGAGTTGCTGCTGCGGTCGCATCCCGCCGTGGCCGATTGCGTCGTGCTCGGCGTGCCCGACGAACGGTGGGGCGAGATGGTCGTGGCCGTCGTGGAGTTGCGCGCGCCGGTCGGTGAGACGGACCTGCACGACCACTGCCGGCGAGCGACCGCGGGATACAAGGTGCCGAAGCGTTTCCTCATGGTTGAATCGCTGCACCGATCACCGGCTGGCAAGGCCGACTACCGCGCGCTGCGCGCCGTCGCCGCGCAGCAACTCGAACAGACGCACTAGGAAGAGCCCATGGCCGTTGTCGAAGTGTCACCGATCGAAGCCACCGAACTCGCTGCTCAGGGCGCGCTCTTGCTCGACGTACGTAACGACGACGAGTGGGCGGCCGGCCACGCACCGCACGCGCAATTCGTGACGCTGAGCGAGCTCGCCGCACGCGCTTCGGAGTTACCCGCAGACCGCACAATCGTTGCGGTGTGCCGATCGGGCGCTCGCTCGGGGCGGGCCACCGAGTTCCTCACTGCCCAGGGGATCGACACCGTGAACCTCGCGGGCGGCATGAAAGCCTGGGCCGCCGCGGGACTCGACGTCGTCACCGACGCGGGCACACCCGGCGAGGTCATCTAAACACGTTAGAGATGTTGGTGATGTCCGCCACTGGCCACTTCTGAGGGCGTATGGTGTTCTCGCGGGCGGGGTGGTACGGAGGTTTTCGTGTTGCATCCCGAGCACTCTTCAGATTTCTCTCACGCAGCGCTCGACCTGCGCGAGCCGCACGGCTTGTGCGTCACCGACGTGCGCGCGGTGCTCGAGTCTGCTGCCGATGTGATCTTCAGCGACGGCGTGTCGTCGGAGTTCCTCGATCATTGGACGTTCGAGACCATGCAATTGCTGGTGACGCGTGCGCCTGCGCGCACGCCGGTCAGCGCTTCGTCCGGCCGCTGACACTTTCGGTTGGCGCACTCGCGCCGGTCGAGTTCGCGCGCCCCCGACGAAGCGCGGCGAGCGCACTCCCGAGTTCACGGATCTGGCCGCGCGACAGGTGGTCGAGGACGTTGCGACGCACACTTTCGACGTGGTCCGGCGCGGCAGTCTCGATCCGGTTGCGACCATCTTCGGTCAACACGGCCCAGATCACGCGCCGATCGTCGGGCGCAGGCTCGCGCCGCACCAGTCCCGTGCGGGCAAGCCCGTCGATCCTTCGGGTGAGCCCGCTCGGCGAAAGATGCAGACGCTCGGCCAGATCGCACATGCGTAACCGGCCCTGGGCGTCCTCCGACAGGTTGACGAGCACGGCGTAGTCGCCGGCAGTCAGCCCGTGCAGCCGTTGCAGGTCGGCGTCGAGGTCGGCCTCGACGTCGGCGAAGGTCTCCACCAGACCACGCCACGCCGCGTTCTCCTCGTCGTCGAGCCAGCGCGTCATGGGCCGCATCGTACGCCTACCTTCTCTCAACACAACAATTGCGGACGCAATCATTGTGTGGTACATTACTTGTGTAAGCAACTCTTCGTACTGCAGATATTCGGGACACAAGGAGCGAGACATGAGTGACCTCAGCAAACTCACCAGCGGGACCTGGAACGTCGACACCACGCACTCCACCGTCGGCTTCACGGCCCGCCACCTCATGATCAGCAAGGTCCGGGGCCGTTTTGCGGACTTCTCGGGCACGCTGACGATCGCCGCCGACCCGCTGCAATCGCAGTTGGAAGCCAGCGTCGACCTGGCGTCGGTCAGCACCGGCGACGACGGCCGTGACGGCCATCTCAAAGGCGCCGACTTCTTCGATGTCGAGCGCTTCCCAACGATGACCTTCACCAGCACCGGCATCAAACAGGACAGCGACGAGTACGTGCTCCTCGGCGACCTGACGATCAAGGGCGTCACCCGCCACGTCGAGTTCGACCTCGAGTTCGACGGCGTCAGCCCCGACCCGTGGGGCGGCACACGAGCGGCCTTCAGCGCCAAGACTGAGATCAACCGCAAGGATTGGGGCCTGGAGTGGAACGTGGCCCTCGAAACCGGCGGCGTCCTCGTGAGCGAGAAGGTCAAGATCGAGCTCGAAATCCAGGCCGTCAAAGCCTGAGCGGGCTTTCCTTCGGGTTCCCGGCCGAGCCCCGCGCCGGGAACCCGAACGACCATTCAGGTTTGGCGATCAGGAACCCGTCGAACCGTGCCGATGTAGTCGGCACAAGCAGCTGATACCACGGGCGTGGGGATCAAGGGGCGATCGGATGATCCTCGAGATCAACGACATACCGGCACCGATCGTGGTGCTGAACCAATCGGGCAACATCACCGCAGCCAACGATGCCGCGATCGCGATGTGTGGCGGCGACCAGCACGGCTGTGTCGGTCTCGCGCTGACCGAGCTCGCGGCCGAACACGAACGCGATGCGCTCGTGGCGAGTCTCACCTCTCCGGCCATCGAACGGGTTGCGTTCCGGCTGCGGACCGACCTCGGCTCGCGCATGATCGAGGTGGCACTCCGGCGGATCGACGGCGGTGAGGCCATCGCCGTCATGCGCGATGCGACCGAACTCGTGGCCGCGCGCAGCGAAGCCGAACGTCTCGAGACCGAGCTGCGCCACTCTGCGCATCACGATGCGCTCACCGGGCTCGCCAACCGCGCCAAGCTGCTCGATCGGCTGGGCCAGTACGCCGCGCGCCACCAACGGTTCAACTTCCAGTTCGCACTCTTGTTCTTCGATCTCGACGGCTTCAAGTCGGTAAACGACCGCGACGGCCACGAGGCCGGCGATGCAGTGCTGCGCGCGGTCGGCGCACGGCTTGCACAACTCGCCCAAGGCAGCGGTATGGCCGCTCGGCTCGGTGGCGACGAGTTCGTCATCGTGCTCGATGGTTCCACCGATCAACACCGGCTCGGTCTGTTCGCAGCCCGGTGCATTGCCGAGGTTGTTCGGCCCGTGACCTACGGCGACAAGGAACTCTTCGTCGGCACATCGATCGGCATCTCGTTCCCGCGACCCGGACTCACCGCCGACGACGTACTACGCGCCGGAGACGCTGCGATGTACTCGGCCAAACAGCGCGGCAAGGGCTGCTGGGAATTCGCGTCCTCGCCGGGTGTCGACCGGATCGCGTCGTGACGGTCGACCACGCCGAGACGCGAGAACCACGTATCTCCATCGACTGCGAGCAACTCTTCGAGGAGATGAGCCGCATCCCGGTGCAACCAGGCATCGGTTTGCGCCTGTTACGAATGCTCGACGATCCCCGCGTCTCGGCCGAGACCTTGGGGCGCGTCGTCGAACGCGACCCGTCACTGTCGGCGCGCCTCATCACCATGGCGAACTCGTCGTTCTACGGCCTCGTCGAACCCGCCGCGAACGCGTGGCGTGCACTGACGGTGATTGGCCTGTCGACGGTGCGCTCGATCGTCACCGCGGCCGCGCTCGATCTTGGCGCCGCAGAAGGCATCTCCGTACCGGCCGGTTTCTGGACCCACGCCACGGCCACCGCCGCCGCAGCCGGGTTGCTCGCGCCACGCGTTGACGCCAACGTTGGTGACGCGTTCAGCCTCGGCCTGCTGCACGACATCGGTTCGGCCCTGTTGTTCCGCCGTTTCCCCGACGAGTTCGCCACAATCGCATCCGAGACCAGCGATGCGCGACCGCTCGTCATTGTCGAACGCGAACTAATGGGCGTCGATCACGGCGACCTCAGCGCACGCGCCTTGGCGTCGTTGCGCTTCGACGAGGCCAGCGTCGACGCGATCCGCGCCCATCATCACGCCGCCGACCTCGGCCCGATGGCTGCGGTGCTACGGGCTGCCGACACGCTCGCCGCCGTGGTCACGGGCGAGGAACTCCCCGAAGAGCAACGCAATCTCGATGCTGCACTCGCCGCGCTGTCGGTGCGCGAGCACGAACACGCGGTGCTGCTGCAACGTGTGTGCGAAATCGTCGACGAGCTCGGCAACGTCGTCGTCGGCTAACCGGGCCCATTTCTCGGGCCCATTTCTCGGGCCCATTTCTCGGGGCGATGGCCTGAGCGACCTCGCGCGATACCCTCGGCGCGAGGGTGGAACAGCACACGGCACCGGGCGAACGACCGACCACAGTTGCCGTCGTCACGCGCCTCGCCGCTCGCATCACCAATGGCGACGCGCCGCTCGGCGCCATCGCCGACACGCTCACCGATTTGGCCACGGCGCTCGACGCCCAGCGGGTCATCGTGGCCGTCGACGACGGTCGCCTTGGCCGCCAGGTGTTCACCTCGGCGCGCAGCCCGCTCGGCACCGTGCCCGTTGGCCTATTCGGCACCCCGGGAACCTGGACCGAGCCGGCCGACTGTCTCGATGTCGAACAGGCTCAGCTCGTCACTGCCACTGTTGGCGTCGCGGTCGCCTCGCTCCGTCAGGACGACGACGCGCCGCTCGTTGCCGTCGCCTACGACGGGCCGGAACAGGTGCTGGGCGGCGCCGTCGCTCGAGCCCGCGACTACGGCTGGGCCTTCACCTTCGCACTCGTGCGTTTCGACGATGACGTGCGCTCGGCGGCCCGACTCGACGACCTGCGCGCCGCCTTGCGACCGGGTGACGTGGTGCTCTCATCAGGGCGCGGCACGATCGGCGTCGTGCTCCCGGCAACCCGAGACGACGAGGTCGCGCCAATTCTGTCGGCGGCGGTCCGGGCGGCCGTGTTGCCGCGTTGTGCCTTCGGCATCGCCCGGTGCCCGAACGACGGCGTCGATGTCGATCGCCTCCTCGCCCTCGCGGCCCAACGGCTCGATGCAGCCCTTGCGGCGCGGGATCCCGCCATCGGCTCTGACTGACGGTTATCCTCCGGCGCGGTGCTCGGCTCCGCTGACGTGATCACGGGTCGGCCGCCCCCGGTCCGCAACCATCTCGTCACCGCGCACCGGGCTCCGGCCCGAACCCTGCTGGAATCCAAGGGAGACTGACGCGTGTTCCGACGTGCACGCGCGTGGGCCTCAGCTGAGCTGAGTCGTCTGCTGCATTCCGAATTGGTCGACGCGCGCGCGGAACTGCAATCGTCGATGAGCGCCCATATCGACGATCTGCGTCGCGACATCGAACGCGATCGCGAACGCCACGACCATTTGCTCGCGGCATCACTCGATCGGGTCGCCGCGTCGCTCGACGGCATCGCGACACAGATCGAGGCCGAGGGACGCGACCGACGAGCGAACCTCGCCGCAATCGAGTTCCTGATGCGCGAGATGGCAATCGCCTTCCCCCACACGATCAGCGCCGGGTACGGAACGGTCGTCGGCGGCACGATCGAACCGGGCCCGATTGATCTCACGAGCGACGCGGGGCCCCACACGCACACGCATCCCCGCCAACTCCCCGCGCTTTCGGTGATGGGCCGCGACGGCATGCACGACGACGCCGAGCTCTACGTCGGTTGCACCGTCGAAGTCCGTTCGCGCTTCCAGAATCGCTGGGTCGAAGGCTTCGATGTGGTCGAGGTCATCACCCAGGACGGAGTGAGCCGCTACCGCCTCGCGCGCCACGCCGACCACATCATGCTGCCGGTGCTCTTCGACGCAACCGACCTGCGACCACTCGATTTCATCAACGAGTTGCGCGTCGGAGAGAGCGATACCTCCGCCGACGCCGAACCCTCGCGCTGAGTCGCACGCTGCGATAGCAGACGGCACCCGCCGGATGTCGTGACCAGGACTGTTCAGTCGGTGACCGGCCGGCCCTGGAAATCACCGATGAGCGACACCGGTACCTGGGCCGCAAGTGCAGCGCCCGCCGCGAATTCTGCATGCTTCTGCGCGTAATACGCGTCGCGCAGATCGCCGCATGACCGCGCGTTGTACGTGGGATACAGGGCCCGGCGATCCGTCGGCGATGTGTTCGGACCGCTGCGATGCGGCGTGCGGGAGTGGAACCACACTGCATGACCGGCCGGTACTTCAACGGCGCGCCAATCGAGCGCGGCAACCACGTCGGGAGCGATACACCCGTGCGCGTCGGTCGCCAAGAGCTCATGGTGCATCCCCGACACGACCTCGAGACAACCGTTGTCGAGCGACGCAGCATCAACCGCGACCTGGCACGACACGAGCGCATCGACGAATCGATACGCGAGCCCGTCTTGGTGCGGCGCGTACCCAGCTCCGCCCGCAAGCTTGTAGTTGATCTTTTCCTTGTAGAGCACCGCCTGCTCGCCGAGCAGCGCCGACGCGGCAATCGTCATCGGTCCGCTCGTGAGGAAGCGGCGCATGCCGTCGTGGAACGGCACGAAGTTCTCGGTGCGGCACAGGCGCGGACCACCGTCGGTTTGCTCTCGGTAGTGCAACCAACCATCGCCTGCGCTGGGCCACGCCGCGATCTCGTCGACCCACTGTTGTACCGCAACGGTTTGGTCGTGGTTGAGCGGTGCCGTGAGCACCCAGCCGTGTTCCGCGAAGTGCGCGGCGAAGCCCGGATCGGCCGCGTCGAGCGCCGCAAAGGTTGCCTGCACGACGCCGATCGTACGACGCCGCAGGCGCATCGCACTGCCGTCGACCGGCCCCGTTTGGACCGGTGGCCGCGAGCCGACCAGGATGGTCGCATGTCGGCAGACGTCGCACGGGTTCCTTACGACGAGTTCTCGATGTTCCAGGAGAACGCGGACGAGTTCGGCATCGAATGGCACGGGCCACCGACGGTGCGCCGAGCCGACGTGGCGCTCGGCGACGGCCGCCACCTGAGCGCGCTCGTGTGGGGTCGCGACGACCCCGACCTCGTGTTCCTGCATGGCGGCGCGCAGAATGCACACACCTGGGACACGGTGGCCCTCGCGCTCGACCGTCCGCTCCTCGCCATCGATCTGCCCGGACACGGCCATTCCGACGGCGGTCGGGAAGGATCGTTGCAGCTCCGCGACAACGCCGACGACATCGCGACGACGATCCGGACGCTGGCACCGAACGCGCGCGCGGTGATCGGCATGTCGCTCGGTGGCGCGACAACGCTCGCTCTCGTCGACGCGCACCCCGATCTCGTACGGGCTGCGGTGCTCGTTGATGTCACGCCCGGCGTGAACGAGACGAAGGCGCACGCCATCGCCGCGTTCGTCAACGGACCCGAGAGCTTCGACAGTTTCGATGATTTGCTCGCCCGCACGATCGAGTTCAACCCGACACGTACGGAGTCGTCGTTGCGGCGCGGGATTCTGCACAACGCGCTCCAGCGCGAGGACGGCAGCTGGGTCTGGCGCTACGCGCGGTTCCGCATGACACCGAGTGCCGACGACATCGCCGGCGATGGCGCGGCAGCACACCATCCAGATTTTGCGTGGCTCTGGGACGCCGTCGGCCGCATGCGAGCGCCACTCATGCTCGTGCGTGGCATGGCCGCGCAGTCGGTTGTCGATGACGACGACGAAGCCGAACTGCTGCGGCGTTGCCCAACCGCCCGCGTCGAGCACGTCGAAGGTGCCGGCCACAGCGTGCAGGGAGACCAGCCCGTCGAGCTCGCGCGCCTCATTGACGACTTCGCCGGTCCCCGGCGCTGATGTCCGCGCTGTAAGCGCGCGTCGTCACCGCGCGTCGTCACCGCGCGTCATCACCGCGCGTCATCACCGCGCGTCATCACGACGCGAGCGTCGCGCGCGACGCTGCGCCGGCATCGCCCTGTGGGGTGAGACATACGCCGTGACCACCGCAATACCAGAGCATCGCCGTCGGCACCTTGCGCGCGCGCAGCATGCGGTAGTTGGTCACGGCCTCGTCGAGGGTGAACAGCGTGTCGACGGTGCCCTGCACGAACAGCGTCGGCGCGGTGATGCGCTCGATGAGCGTCCCGGGTCCGTGGCTCACGTACCACTGCACGTCGGCGGCGGTCACGGCGCCGCGCGCCATCGACGCGGCCTCGCTGCTGCGAATGCGCGGATCGAGTTGGCGGCTCGACGCGATCGAGAACAGCAGGTTGCCCCAGCCCGTCTTGGCGACCCCCGCCTTGTAGAGGCTGGTCCCCAGTGAATGCCATGCGATCCACGGCACAATCGCGTCGACGCGACAATCGGTTGCTGCGGTCACGAGTTGGATACCGCCGCCGTACGAACCGCCGGCCATGCCGACCCGCGCGTCGCCGGGCCGATCGAGTTCGACACCCGGCAGCGACGCGAGCCAATCGAGCAGCCGCTGCACATCGCGCCCTTCAAACTTGGGGTCGTCGACGGTGACCGTGCCGGTCGACGCACCAAAACCACGCGGGTCCCAGGTGAGCACGTTGTAACCATGCGCATGCAGGCCAGCGATGCTCAGCGTGCCGAACACGCCCTCGCCACCAGCACCTGTGGGCGCAGCGTTTGTGTCGCCGCCCATCCCCCAACCCGGGCCCATCAGCACCGTCGGCGCGGGCGCCGCCTTCGATGTCGACGCGAGCGGGAACCAGTGCGCGCGGATCAGCGAGCCGTCGAACGATGTCATCGTGAAGTCGGTCGTGGATCCGCTGACCGGCACCACCGTGGGCGGACTCGTCACGGCGCGGGCGCAGGTGTGCGCAACAAGACCATGAGCGCCGGCAGCGCTGGTCGTTACCTTCGTCGACGTCGCTCTCGTCGTCGCGGATCGGCCGTGCTCGTGGTCGAACTGGAGCAGGCCGCGGCGAGCATCACGATGCCGAGCGCGAACGCGCAACGTTGGACGCGCATGGGGACCCTCCGAGGTGAGCACAACGACCGCCAGACGGTAGCGGAGCCCCACTCGGTTGACCGCGGTGCCACGTCGAGTTATCGCAGAAGGGCGAGCGTCAGCCGCTGACGACGAGTATGCCGTGCATGTTCGCGTGAATGTTGCAGTGGAACTTGTACGAGCCGGGCTTCGCGGGCGCCGTGAAGGTCTTGGATGCCCCGGCGAAGATGGGCTGGGTATCGAAGGCTCCGCCGTTCGCCGACACCGTGTGCGCAGTGTCATCCGCATTCTTTACGGTGACGATCGCGCCAGCTCGCACGGTGATCGGCGTATCGAAGGCGAAGTTCTTGATAGTGATCGTCGCGGGCTCTGAGGCAGTGGTCGTCGGACCCGACGCAGTTGTTGACGACGCAGACGAGCGCTCGGCAGTCGTCGACGTCGACGTTGCCGACGAGTTCGAACTCGAGCTGCAGCCGGCAAGGGGGACCGCGACCATGACCATCGCGACGAGCGTGAATCGAGCGGAGCAAGACAACGGAGGCCCTTTCGTGAGCATTCAGAGCATCTTACCCTCACGTTTGCGACGTCAAACGTGGATTGGTGACCCTTTCTGAGAAGGCATTCGTCCGTCTGAGAATACAGAGATATCGATCGTCTTTTCCATCCGACCGAGCCTCTGGATACGAAGACATTTCACATGCGGGGACCACCCGAGTGTCGTCGCATCGACGACAGCGAGTTGGTAGTGGTCCGAGTCACCGACTCGCCGTGCGTGCATGCCCTTGCTTTCAATCGAAAGGTTCACCCGTGAAACTGAAGACCCTTAGCTTCGCGCTCGCTGCCACCGGCGCAATGTCGCTCGGTGCGGTGGCGCTCACCGGCGCACCGGCGCTCGCCGCAACCCAGTCGTATCAGGCGACGCTCGCTCCGCTCAACCATGCGACTGCCTCGGGCACGCTGATGCTCACGCTGAACGGCGATCAAGCAACCGTCACCGAGCACGTCACCGGCCTCGCCGCGTCGTTCAACAATGCGCCTTATCCGCACGTGCAACACATCCACATCAATGGTCAAGGTGCGTGCCCGACCACCGCCGCGGATGTGAACAAGGACGGCGTCATCAACACCACTGAAGGTCAGCCCGCATACGGCCCCATCGGTGCGACCCTGTCGACGACCGGTCCGACGACGCCTGCGGCAGCGGCCGTGCTGACCGTCGCGCCGAGTGGTCCGAGCATCGACTACACCCGCACGATCACCTTGGACGCGTCCACCATTTCGGCGATCCAGGCGAATAAAGCCGTCATCGTGGTGCACGGTCTCGACCCCGCCACATTGAGCACCCAGGCGCAGGGCGAAAAGAGCGACCTTGTCCCCTCCCTGCCACTGGCTGCGACCTCGCCTGCGTTGTGCGGCGTGCTCGCCGTATCGCAGATGTCGACCGTCCCGACCGGCGCTGCTGGCACGGGTGCAGGTGGTACCTCCGGTCTCCAGGACGCTGGCCTGTTCGTGATCGGCGGTTCGCTCCTCGCCGCCGGCGTCGTGCTCTTCGGCGCCCGCCGTCACGCGACCACGCGTAGCTAGTCCGCCGAACAGTACCGAGAGGGTTTGCATCATGAGCGACGGAATGCGATCACGGTCGTCGCTCGACGCGCAACACTCCCCACCGCAACCGTCTCGCGCAGCGGCTGGCAGTTTGTACGAACCAACGCCATCGACCACCACCACGATCACGACGAGGCGCGCCGCCGCCGGCACGCCCGCGTCAGGTACCTCGCCGACAACCTCTGGCGGGCTGTCGGCGTCGCCTCCAGTTGCCATCTCGATCCCGAGCATCGGCGTGCATTCGGCACTCATCCGGCTCGGACTCAACCCCGACGGCAGCGCCGAGGTTCCCGCGAGTTTCCACGTCGCGGGCTGGTACGAACGCAGTGTCAGCCCTGGCCACATCGGCCCCGCGATCATTCTCGGGCACGTGGACTCAAAGTCGGGGCCGGGGATCTTCTACCGCCTCGGCGCGCTGCACCCCGGAGACCGCGTCGCGGTGACGCGTGCTGACGGCATTACGGCCACGTTCCGGATCACCGCGGTCCGCTCGTACTCCAAGCAGCGATTCCCGACGATCGACGTGTACGGCAATACGCCCGCGCCCACGATTCGCCTCATCACATGCGGCGGCGCGTTCGACCAAGCGACCGGTCACTATCTCGCCAACGTCATCGCGTTTGGCCAGCTCGCTGCAAGCCCATAACGCCGAGCACAAACGCCCATCACCGACGCGCACGACACACTCGGAGCAGAATATGAACAGGGTCACGCACAACCCGCGCTGGAGAGCGCGCACGACAAGCGCCGCCGCGCTCGCAGCGGCGTTGGTGTTTAGTGCATGCGGCGGCTCGACTTCCTCGCCGAACGCCGCGACCGCTCCGGCATCACGGCGAACCCACGCCGTTACGCCGTCCACGGCGACGAAGATGATCTGCGCGTCTGAAGCGCAAACCGACATCGCCAAGACACTCGGCGTCGGCACGATCCGCCGCGTCGAGGCGGATTGGAAAGCACCGAGATACTCATGCGATTACGAGTACGGAGACGGCGCGTTCACGCTCGCAGTCGAGCAGCTCGCCGATCCAACGGCAGCGGCGCAGTACTACGCGTCGCTCGCGACCCGGCTCGGCCGGCGCACCGCCCTCACCGGACTCGGGGAGGCCGCGACGACAACCACGGGCGGCGCCGTGATCGTTCGCAAAGACAACTCGGTCCTCACCGTCGACCCAGCACAGCTTCCCGCGCGATTCGGGAAACCACCCGACACCCGCGCCAATGTTGCCGTCAGCGTCGCGGCCACGATCATGGGATGTTGGACCGAAACCTGACCCGCGAGCCATGACCGTGGCGGTGATGAACGTCTGGTTGATGTGCGTGTGAGTGCACCATCGCGGGGTGATGGTGCTCGTGACTGTGGGTCCCGTCGACCGTCGTACCTGGTGGATGCTCATGGTCATGGTGAGAATCGTCGTGGCTATGCCGGTGCGTATGGGTCAACGGTTCGTGACGGTGCGCGTGCTCGTGATGCTCGCTCACGTAGAGCCATATGCCCGCGCCCATCAGGAGCAGCGCCGGAACGAGCAACGTAGGTGCGCGATCACGAAAGACGACGATGGCGATGACAACACCCGAAAAGGGTGCCAGCGCGAACAGCGCTGCGACACGGGCCGTGCCGAGACTGCGCAGGGCGGACACGAACAGCGTGAGGCTGATGCCGTAGCCCACGACCCCGATGCCCATTGCGGCCATCGTGCGTGCGGCTCCGGGCAGCGATCCACCGACGAGGAGCCCCATGGCCAAGTTCGCGCTCCCCGCGATCAGACCCTTGAGCGTCGCGATCTGGCGCGGGTCCTTCGCTGAAACCAGTTGCGTCAGGTTGTTGTCGAGCGCCCAACATGCACATGCGCCGGCGATCGCGACCGCGCCCCACGCCATGCCGACGCGGCCCGGCTGCCACGACACTGCGACCGCGCCCGCGAGAATCAACGTCAGACCGACGCCGACGCGCGCGCTGAAGCCATCGTGGAACGCGAGCCATGCCAGCAGCGCGGTGAAGACCACTTCGAGGTTCAACAGCAGCGACGCGCTCGCGGCGGTGGTGTGTTCCAGACCCACCAGCAGCAAGAGCGGCGCGAGTGCGCCACCGAGCACGATCGCGGCGCCAAGTACGGGCATGTCGCGTCGCGTGAGGGGCGCCTCTCGTGCCGCAGGCCAGACGAGCATCGATGCGCCCAGCGCGACACCGCTGCCGAGGTAGAGCAGTCCTGCCAGCACCTGTGGGGTCGCCGAACCGACCAAACGGCTTGCCAGGGGCGTCGCCGCACCAAACAGGATCGCCGCCAGCAGCGCGCCGAACACGCCCGGGCGTTTCGGCGCCATCCCGTAAGGCTACGACGAAGCCCCATCGGCGCCGGCGGCCGGCGCATATGAGGACTTTGGGCACTGTCGACCACCTGCGCACAGGGCCATACTCGGACCAAGAAGGTGCGTGCCGGGACAGCTCGATGCACGCGTTGGCGGAGGCAGGAATACCCTGGGGGGTATACCGGTTGCAGCGGTACGAAGCCAACGTCAGGAGATCATCATGGCCACCGTCACCGCCACCGGACCCACATTCGACCAGCTCATCACCGACAACGACATCGTCCTCGTCGATTGGTGGGCGTCGTGGTGCGGGCCGTGTCGAATGTTCGCGCCGGTCTTCGAGAAGGCGGCCGAGCAACACTCCGACATCGTGTTCGCCAAGGTCGACACCGAGGCCGAACAAGCGCTCGCGGGCGCGGCCCGGATCATGTCCATCCCGACGCTCATGGTCTTCCGCGGCGGGGTACTGGTGTTTTCGCAGCCCGGCGCGCTCCCGGCGGCGGCACTCGAGGACCTGATCGCCCAAGTTCGTGCCCTCGACATGGACGTCGTTCGCCGCGATCTGGCCGAGAACGCCGCCCCCGGCCCGACGCCCTGACACCCCGACACCCCGACACCCTGACACCCCCGACGTTTCCCCACGTCTCGGCGCAACGCTGTGTCACGCAAGCCATCGCAGAGGAGTTCCACATGACCATCACTCGCGACGATGTCGAGACTGGCCACCAGCCGTCCGCGCCGCCCGATCCAAAGGCGCTGTTCTCGCGCCTTGCGGCCTTTTCGGCACGCCGTCGACGCAGCGTCATCGTCGTGTGGTTGTTGCTGGCATTTTCGGCTGCGCCGCTCGCGATGACGCTCACCGGTGCGTTATCGGGTGCGGGCTGGGAAGCGCAGGGTTCGACGGCGCAGAAGGTGCGCGACGAGATCCGCCGCGACTTCCCCGCGCTCGGAGCCGAAGACCCGGTCGTCGTCTATCACCAGAAGACGCTGATCGCGAGCGACAAGGCCCCGCTGCAATCACTCGTGACCCAATTGCAGCAAGCACCCCGCGCGCAGGCCGTCGCGAACCCGCTCGTGCTCCCGTTGGCCGCCGGACTCTTCTCGCGTGACGGGCACACCGCGCTCATCCCAGTGGCGCTCGTCGTGCACAAAGACGCCGACCGCCCGGTTGCTGCCGGTGCGCTCGGTTCCTACGTCGCCAAGCTGAAGCTCGCACCGGGTGCGCGGGCCGAGGTCACCGGCGAGTGGCCCGTGTGGAGCGACTTCAACAAGATCAACGCCGAAGCGCTCCACAAGGCTGAACTGGTGAGCGGCTTGCCGACGATGCTGCTGTTGTTCGTCGCCTTCGGCACCCTGATCGCCGCGGGACTCCCGCTGGTGCTGGCGCTCGCCGGTATCGCGGTCGGGTTCGCCCTGCTGCACCTTCTCGGCAAAGTGACGCCGCTGTCGGTGTGGTCAATGAACTTCTCCATGATGATCGGACTCGCGGTCGGTATCGATTACAGCCTGTTCATCGTCAGCCGATACCGCGAGGAGCGCGTCGAAGGCAAGAACGCGCTCGAAGCGATCGAAAACACCATGTCGACGGCCGGCAAAGCCGTGTTCCTCTCCGCATTGACGGTGGTCATGGCGCTTGCGGCCGTGTTCCTCGTGCCGGTCATGGTGTTCCGCTCGATGGCGCTCGGCATGATCCTGTCGGTCGTCGCGGTGGCGCTCGCATCGCTCACGCTCCTGCCGGCGATCCTCGTTGCACTCGGCGACCGCGTGCTCGTGCGCAAGAACGTGGCCGACCCGGATATCACCGCTGAGAGCCGCTGGCAACGCTGGACGGGCATCGCGTTGCGCCGCCCCGGCGCGGTGCTTGCCGTTGGTCTTGTGATGCTCGGCGCACTCATTGTCCCCTCGTTGGGCATGCATCTCGGTATGCCTGGAGCCACGGTCGTCGACAAGGGCAACACGAGCCGCGACGGTTACGACATGCTCGTTGCCGCGTTCGGTCCGGGCGCCGCCGCTCCCGCGTTCATCACCACGCCAGCCTCCGATGCCCCCGCTGTCGCGCAGGCTGCCACCAAAGTGGCCGGCGTCGTCGACGCACGAGTCGTCACGCAACCCGCCGCCGATGGTCGCGTCGTTGTGCGGGTGACGGGTTCGACCGCGGTTGACGACTCGCGCACTGCAACGATGATCAACTCGCTGCGGAGTCGCCTCGCGAGTGTCGCTCCCAGTGCGCGAGTTGGTGGTCCGGCCGCGCAGAACCGTGATCTCACTGACGTGCTCACAGGGCGCGCGCCGTACGCAATCGGGCTGATTCTGATCGTGGCGTTCATGCTGCTGCTCATCGTGTTCCGCAGCATCGTGATTGCGTTCACATCGATCATGATGAACCTGCTTACTGTTGGCGCGGCGTTCGGCTTCGCGACCCTCGTGTTCCAACATGGCTACGGCGCCGGACTGCTCGGCATCGAGCACCAACACTTTGTCGACGCCTGGGCACCACTGTTCTTCTTTGCACTGCTGTTCGGACTGTCGATGGACTACCAGCTCTTCCTGCTCGCCGCGATCCGAGAGCGCTACGAAGCCACTGGCGACACGCACCGGGCCATCAGCGAGGGGATCGCTCGCACTGGCCGCCCTATCACCAACGCCGCGCTGATCATGATCGTCGTGTTCATCGCCTTCGGCATCACCGGACCAATACCGCCGAGCGAGCTGGGACTCACGCTGGCACTCGCCGTGCTCCTCGACGCGACCATCGTGCGGGTGCTGCTCGTGCCCGCGACGATGGCGCTCATCGGAGAAAAGAATTGGTATCTACCGAAGTGGCTCGACCGCATCCTGCCGCACGTGCATTTCAGTCACTGACCCAAAGGAAGCCATCATGTCTCGCGTATCCATCTCCGACGATGCCAGTCCTGTCCGCCGACCTGACGCAACCGCGTCACCGACGTGGCCCCTCGAACGAGTCCTGTTCGCGATGGCCGGAACAATGGTCCTGCTCAGCATCGTGCTCGTCGCCACGATCAGCCAGTGGTTCTTGTTGCTCACCGCATTCGTCGGGATCAACCAATTGCTCTTCGTCACCGTCGGGAACTGCCCAGCGTCATTGGTGCTGCAACACTTCGGCGTCGAACGCCGATGCGCTCGCTGACTACGTCCCCGTATCGCGCCGCGCTGTGCTTGCGGAGCGACCCCCGCGTAACGGCACCACCATGGCGGCGCCAACAACGGCGGGCAGCAGGGTCCCTGCCGCTCGGTAGGTGAGTGTGGCTGCGAGTGCCGGACCGTACTGCGAGCCGCTTGCGTGCAGCACGGCCGGGATGGCTGCTTCGACGACGCCCAGGCCGCCGGGAAGCAGCGGAATCCACGAAGCGACGGTGCCGGCAGTCGCGGCGAGAATCGCGACCTCGAGCCCAATGCGAAGCCCAGCGCCGTGGGCCATGCACCACAGCGTTCCCCCATCAAGGACGACGGCGCCCGCTGAGAGCGCGGCGGCGCGGACGCGTTGCATTGGTCGACCGACGACGCGCATCGCGGCGGCGTGCCACGCAATGCCATCGGCGCGGCTCTGTTCGGCGGGAGGGTGTGGTCGACGTCGTGCTCGAACAGCCGCCACAATGACGTTGAGCCTGCCTGCGACCGACGGGTTACGAGCGAGTCGCTGCGTGATCGCCAGCCCGCCGAGCACGAACAACGCGACAGCCAGGATGGCCCAATCGGAGTCGATCGGCACCCGGCCGAGCGCCATTGCGACCAACAAGTTGAGCGCGGCGACGGCGTAGAACGTCCGTTGCGCGAACCATTCCGAAAACCCCAAGCTGATCGCCGTGTTGCTCGTGCTCGCACCGTTGCGACGCAACGCTGTGGCCGCGATCGCGAGACCCTCGGCTGGGGCCGCCGGCGTAATCGCACCGAATCCATACACGACCCAGCCGAGCGACCAAGCGACGCGCTTGGGCGGGTCGAGATTGCGGGTCAGCAACCGCAGCTGTGCACCGTAGAGCTCAATCCGCCCTATCGCGAGCACCACACCCGCGACAATCCAACCCGGCTGCATGTGGTCGAGTGCATCGATTGCATCGCCGAGGCCCCCGGCGGCACTGAACACTGCGTAGACGGCGCCGGCACCAACCACGACCGCGACGCCGCGCCGAACTTTCGCAGAGACAACCACAACCGCGTCGACTACAGGCCGTCGTACGAAACCGATTTGATGACGAGGGTCGGATCGCCGCGACGGGCGGCGTCGTAGGCAACCCAGGTGCGGTAACCGCCGTCGAGATTGCGCGCAACGTGACCTAACTCATGCAGGAGTGTGGTCGCAGTGTGGCCACGTTGACCCACTTCGCAGTAGACGAGGAACGGACCCGAGGCAACGTCTGCAAGGTCGGCGCGCAGCACGTCGAGCGGGGCGTTGACGCTCTGTGGGATCGATCCTGCATTGTGTTCCGCGGCAGTACGCACGTCGAGCAACGTCCATCCCGAACCCACAAGCCCGTCGATCTCGTCGGGTTCGACGACGTCGCATTGCCCGGAAAGGATGTTCTCGGCCATGTAACCGAGCATGTTCACTGGATCCTTGGCCGACGAGAACGGCGGCGCATACGCAAGTTCAAGATCGGCGAGCGCGTCGGCGCGCAGCCCGGCCGACATCGCCGTCGCCAACACGTCGATGCGCTTGTCGACACCGTCACGACCGATGCCTTGGGCGCCGAGAATGGTGCCGTCTTCGGGATCGAAGATGAGTTTGAGCGACATCTGCTGTGCGCCGGGGTAATAGCCGGCGTGGTTCATCGGGTGCGCGTGCAACACGCGGTGGCGACGGCCCGCGGCGACCAGGCGCTTTTCGTTCCACCCCGTCATGGCGGCCGTGATGCCGAAGACCTTGACAATCGCGGTCCCGAGCGACGGAGCTCGATGCGAGGGCAACTCGCAGATGTGATCGGCGACTCTGCGGCCCTGGCGGTTCGCGATATTCGCGAGCGCGATTAGCGACGTGCCGCCGCCCACCGAGTCGTCCTTCTCAACGGCGTCGCCGACGGCATAGATGTCGGCATTGCTCGTGACGTTCGCTTCGTCGACCGCGATGCCACCGAGCGGCCCGATCGTCAGCCCCGCCGTTTCGGCGAGTCGTAGATCGGGTCGTACCCCGATGGACGCGATCACGAGTTCGCCGGGGATCTCGCGGCCGTCGGCGAGGACAACACCTGAGGCAGTGATTTCCGTGACGGCGACACCGGTCTCGACCGCAACACCCTGCGAGACGAGCTCGGCCGCCACGAGCACTGCCAGCTCGGGGTCGAGCGGGGTCAGCACCTGGTCGGCGGCTTCGACCACGGTGACCGAGATCCCCGCGTGCAACAGGTTCTCCGCCGTTTCGAGGCCGATGAATCCCGCGCCGATGATGACGGCACTCGTGGGCCGGTCGGTCACATCGCCGGCAAGTCGCTCAGCGTCTTCGACCGTACGCAGACCGCGCACGCGATCGAACCCCGGAATCGGGGGCCGGATCGGCACGGCGCCAGGGCTGAGAATGAGCTTGTCGTAAGACAGCACCGTCGTGGTTCCGTCGATCGTGGATCGCGTCGTGACTTCGTGGGCAATGGGGTCGATGGTGACGGCCTCCGTATTGACACGCACGTCGAGGCGGAACCGTTCGAAGAGCCGCTCGGGCGTCTGCAAGAGCAGGTCTGCTTCGTCTTCGATCACGCCGCCGACGAAGTACGGCAACCCGCAGTTGGCATACGACACGTAGCCGGAGCGCTCGATGACGGTGATGACCGCAGACTCGTCGAGTCGCCGAAGCCGCGTCGCCGCCGACATCCCGCCGGCTACACCGCCGACGACGATGACGTGCAGCGGTGACGAGTTGCGTACGGCACGCTCCTTCGGGGAAGGCGTCGACGGACTCACGCGAGCTTGAGGAAGAGACGTTCGACTTCGGCGACGGGATAGCCGTCGGCCTCGGACTGCTCGGGGTCTTGCAGGCACGACGTGAGACCCGCGGCAAGGAGCTTGAAGCCGACCTGCTCGAGCGCTTTGGAAGCGGCCGCGATCTGAGTGACGACGTCGCGGCACTCACGTTGCTCGGCGAGCATGTTCTGAATGCCACGCACCTGGCCTTCGACGCGGCGCAGTCGCCGCTGCAGTTGCGCGACGACTTCCGGCTCGATGTCCATGTGGCCCTCCTTCCCCCGTCGAAACAAATACCCCTACGGGTATTATTCCAAACCCAATCCCACGGGGTCCGTGAGGCGCATGGCGCGAACCCGCCCACGGTTGCCGTGGGGGCATCCGCTGATTACGCCGTCCTCGGGGCGTCGGCGGTCACGAACACGGGCCTCAGCGCGACCATCGCGAGGCCGCACCGCTCAGTCGTCGTCGACGACCGTGATGGTGCCGTTCGCTCGGCCGAGGGCAACCGCGCCGGCATTGTCAAGGATCACGCTGAACGTCTCGTTCGCCTCCACCGAGGTGTCGCCGTTCACCAAGATCGTGATGACACCCGATGTCTTTCCCATTGCGATCGTGATGGTGCCAGACTTGGCCATGTAGTCGCCGTCGGCCGTCGCGGTGCCGTCGAGCGTGTGGTAACGCACCACGGTGTTGGAGCCCTGCGACGCCGAGAGTGTGACGGGCAGCGACACAGTTTTCTGCCCGGTGTCACCCTCGATCACCGAAGCATCGCCAATGGATGCTCCTGTGAGCGGACCGTTGTCGTCGTCGAGGATCCGACCCGTTGCGTGATCACGATCGGTGCCGATCCCCGAGCTACCTGTATCGGTGAGTTTCACGGAGAAGGTCTGTGTGTCTTCAGGGGTGGTGTCGCCCTTCACCGCGATCGAGATCTTCGCCGACACGCCGCCGGCCGGGATCGAGACCTTGCCCTTCTTCGCTATGTAGTCCGACCCGGCCGTTGCACTCCCGTCGGCCGTTTCGTACGACACCGGCGTCGGCGTTGCGCTCGGCGCCGACATCGTGACGGTGAACACAGCGTTGGACGTGCCGCTGTTGCCTTCCACGATCGACGCGTCGCCGATCGAGATCGTCGGCGAGTTCGTCGCGTCATCGTCGAGGATGGTGCCCGTTGCCTGGGAGGTTCCCATTGCGTAGCCACCCGTCACGCTGTCGATGCTGAGCCCGAGCGTCTCGTCGCCCTCGACCGCGTTATCGCCTCGCACCGTCACCGCAACCGTTGCTGAAGTCTTGTTCGCACCGATCTTTACGCTGGCGGACTTCGCGTTGTAGTCGCTGCCTGCCGTTGCGGTCTCGTCAACAGTCGAGTAGTGCACGGTTGTCGCTGCGGCACGCGGCGACGTCAGGAACACGTTGAACTTCATTGTGTGGGTCGTGCCCGTCTTCCCCTCGTACGTCGAAGCGTCGCTGACGTACATCGTCGGAGCGTCCGGGTAGAACGTGGCCGTCACCGTCGTCAGCCCGTTGACCGAAACTGCACATGTCGATGACGTGCCGCTGCACGCGCCGCCCCAGGCCTGCAGGTGATACCCCGCGTTGGGGTTCGCGGTCAGCGATACCGATGCCGCCGTGTCGACCGACGTGAAACACGATGCGCCGCAGTCGATCTCACCCGGGTTCGCCGATGCTGTGCCGCTGCTCGTGACGGTGCCACCATCGGTCGACGCCGTCGGACCCGTGTTCACCTTCACGTTGAGCGTCGAGCGGTTCAGGGCCGCGGCGAGATTCGCCGACACCATCTGGCGAGCGATCATCGGACCGACGAAGTTGCTGCAGTTGTTCGGGTCGCCCGATATCTCATTGCACGTGATCGAGTTGTCCGACGGATCGACGGGCCCGGTGTACCGATACGTCTCGGTCACGGTCACCGACGACTGATCGCCCGGATCGATGGGATCTCCCGGCTCTTGTTCGACCCCCTGGTTCGTGCCCGGATCCGGTTGGAACAACTCGGCCACGCTCGAAATCTGCGAGTTCGCGATCGCGCTCTGCACTTCGGGATCCGTGGCCAACAACTGGTTGACATCAACAGGATTCGGGCTCGAAGCCTGATACTTCACCACCCATACCGCGTCGGGGAAACGAGGTTCTGCCGGCTGGGGAACGACCGCCGGCGCGACGATCGTCTGCACTTGCTCGCCGGTTGGCGTCGCGACGACGGTCGGCACAACCGCAGGCACGCTCGGCATCACGTAGTAGTTGCCCTGGGTCGTACCGCCGTAGGGCGTCAAGGTTCCCGTTGAACCTGCGCCGGATCCTCCGAGGTCGCACAGCCACGAGTATCGCTGCACGCCCGGCGTGCCGTTGATGTGGATCCCAAAGTGGTTGACTTGACCGATTGGCGTCTTCGCCGTCCACGCGCTGCCTGCGTAGCTGGCCGCGAACCGCACCGTGACACCGGGGTGACCGTCTGCATAGGTCGCCGGCGTGAACGTGTGCGACGTGCCATACGGATTCGGGTATCCAGGACTTCCGGGCCAGGTGTAGGTGATCTGGGTGTCGGTGATGTCTTCGATCTCGACTTCGAAACCCTCGCACTCCTTGTCGGTGCCGTTGCCCACGTCGAAGTTCGTCGCGTACCCCAAGATCGACGGCGGCGAAGCCTTCGCCGGCCCCGCACCAATTGCACCGAACACCATGGTTGCGATGGCCCCGAACGAGAGCAAGGCGCTCAGACGACGGCGACGCGCGAAACGTGACATGAGATCTGGCCCTCCGCTCCCGCACCGGCAATCCGGCGAGTTCTCAGGATCTTCTCAGAACCACGTTGACGCCAGGTGAGGACAGTTCAAAGAAATGGTAAAGGCCGTGCTCGCGATGGCTCGGCGTCAGGCGCGTACGAGTCGTTCGATGGCGCGCGTGGCTTCCGAGATCATTTCGTCGGCCCGTTCGGTGCTCTCGCTCGCAGCGTCGCGCACACAATGACGCATGTGCTCGTCGAGCAACCCGACCGCGACGCTCTGCAGTGCCTTGGTCGCCGCGCTGATCTGGGTCAGGATGTCGATGCAGTAGGTGTCCTGCTCGACGAGGCGCTGCACGCCCCGAACCTGGCCTTCGATGCGTCGAAGGCGCTTCAGGTAGTCGTCCTTGTTCATCGTGTAACCGCGCACACGTCCTCCTCTGGTGTCGTCACGTTGGTCGGCGCCGGGATGGCGTGAAACGGGCTATTCGAGTCAGGGCGGAACCTGCGGAGCCGCAAGCTGTTCGACACGACGAACACGCTCGAGAATGCCATCGCCGCACCGGCGATCAGCGGATTGAGCACGCCAGCGACCGCAAGGGGAAGCGCGGCGACGTTGTACGCGAACGCCCAGAACAAGTTGCCCTTGATCGTTCCGAGCGTTCGCCGCGACAGTCTGATCGCGTCAGACACGGCGCGTAGGTCGCCGCGAACGAGCGTCAGGTCACTCGCTTCGATCGCGACGTCGGTGCCCGTGCCCATCGCGATGCCGAGATCCGACTGCGCCAACGCGGCCGCGTCGTTCACACCATCGCCGACCATGGCCACGATCTTGCCGTCACGCTGCAAGCGCCGGATCACTTCCACCTTGTCCGCCGGGAGCACGTCGGCGATCACGTCGGATATACCGACCTCGGCACCGACGGCGCGGGCCGCCGGTTCGTTGTCGCCCGTCAGCAGCACGGGCGTGAGCCCCAACGCGCGCAGTTGGCTGATCGCTTCGGCGCTTGTCGGTTTCACCGTGTCGGCGACGACCAAGACGGCACGGACTCGACCATCCCACCCCGCGGTCACTGGAGTCCGGCCGAGCGCCGCGGCGCGCGCGACTGCATCACGCAGTTCCGGGGGGAGCGTCAGCCCACGCTCTTCGAGGAGCAGCGGTCGACCGACGACGATCGAGTGGCCCTCGACCACGCCTTCGACGCCGAGGCCCTCTCGATTCGTGAACGAGCCGGCGGGCGGTAGGGCACCATCACGGGCTCGTGCCCCATCGGCGATCGCGCGTGCGATTGGATGCTCGGATGCGTCTTCGAGCGCGCCGACGAGCCGTAACGCCGCGCCCTCGTCGTCGCCGTCGGCCACCGTAACCTCGACGAGCGCCATACGCCCGGTGGTCACCGTTCCGGTCTTGTCGAGCACAACCGTGTCAACGGCACGAGTGGATTCGAGGACCTCGGGTCCCTTGATGAGAATCCCAAGTTGTGCACCCCGACCGGTGCCAACAAGCAGCGCGGTCGGCGTCGCGAGACCGAGCGCACACGGGCACGCGATGATGAGCACTGACACCGCTGCGGTAAATGCGGCGGTCCCGCCCTGACCAATCGCAAGCCACACAAGCAGCGTGGCAACCGAGATTCCAATGACGATCGGCACGAACACCGCCGAGATCCGGTCGGCCAGCCGTTGTACGGGGGCCTTCCCCGTTTGTGCCTGCGTCACGAGCCGGCCGATCTGCGCGAGGGCCGTGTCGTCGCCAATGCGCGTCGCGCGTACCACGAGCCGGCCGCTGACGTTGACGGTCGCGCCGGTCACTGCGTCGCCGGGACCGACTTCGACGGGCACCGGCTCACCGGTGAGGAGTGATGCGTCGATCGCCGACGTGCCGTCATCGACCACGCCGTCGGTGGCGATCTTCTCCCCCGGACGGACGACGAAGAGTTCATCGACCCGCAGATCACTGATCGCCACCCGCGACTCGATGCCGTCGCGCACGACCGCAACGTCTTTGGCGCCGAGTTCCAGAAGCTCGCGTAGCGCGGCCCCCGAACGACGCTTGGCGCGCGCCTCGAAGTAGCGGCCGGCGAGGATGAACACAGTGACCGCCGACGCCACCTCGAGGTAGATCTCGCTGCTGCCAGTGCCGCTCGCGACGCCGAAGGCGAAGTGCATCTTCATGCCCGGCATTCCCGCGTCGCCGATGAATAGTGCGTACAGCGACCAGGAGAACGATGCCAACGTGCCGAGCGAGATGAGCGTGTCCATGGTCGCCGCACCGTGGCGCAGGTTCGCCCACGCGGCTTGATGAAACGGCAACCCACCCCATACGACGACGGGCGCCGCGAGCGTCAAACTCAGCCACTGCCAGTTGCGGAACTGCAGCGCAGGAACCATCGCAAGCACCACCACCGGTGCCGCAAGCACGACGGACACCACGAGTCGGACGCGCAACGCACGCAGCGCTTCGGCATCGGCATCTCGGGGGTCCGACACCGTGCCCGGCTGCGACATCGACGATCGAGCGACATGGGCGTGGTACCCCGCGGCTTCGACCTGCGCAATCAGGTCGTCGGCCGAGGTCTGCGGTCCGACCACCGCATGCGCGGTCTCGGTCGCGTAGTTCACCGTGGCGAGGACACCGTCGACCTTGTTCAGACGCTTCTCGATGCGCGCCGCGCACGATGCACACGTCATACCGCTGATGTCGAGGTCAACCTCGGTCGGCGCCACGGTCACGCTCGTCATTGCGGTGCTCCAGGGAGCGCCGCGACCAGCTCGTAGCCAGCCTCGTCGACTGCGGCAGCCACCTCGGCGTCGGGCAGCACCCGATCGGCGGCGACCGTCACGATGCCTGAACTCAGTTCGACGTCGACGCCCGACACGCCCGCAAGCGCGGAAATCTCTGCCGTCACCGCCCGGACACAATGATCACAACTCATACCCGTAACTCGGAACACCTGATCGGTCATGCTCCGAGCATACCCCTACCGGGTATCGGTTTCAAGGCTTGGTCTGGCTCACCCGCCCATGTCGGGCTGACCGTGGTCCATCGTCTGACGGTCGAACCAATCGTGGAGCGCACCGACGAGCGCACGATCATTCGTGGCGTACCGGATCTGGGCCCCGCCGGCTACCTCGGCATAGGCGACATGCACACGTGACGCGCCCTGAGCGAGCAGGTCGGTGCCGGCCATGTGCATGCCGTGGATCTTCGCAGGATCGGAGTAGTCGCCCTTGCGGAAGTTCTGCGCCTCGACCTGAAGGTGCGACCGGATGAGGCCCTGATTGCGCGTGTCGCCCGCAGCCTTGGTGACGATGCGTTGCACACCTCCGTCCGCGGTTTTGGTGAAGGTGTGTCGCGTCTGTTGCAGGTCGAACGGCATGACGCCCTGCGCGCGCGCGGCCATCGCCGCGTTACTCGACGCCGACGAGCCGTCTCGCCCGACCCCGACCCACACAGCAACGCTCACGACGGCGGCCGCGACGAGGAGTCCAACGATCCAGAAACGCCGCACGTTCGCCATCTTGAAACGCTAGGCCAGATCCGCGGTCTCGACCTCGACACGTCGCGCCGGCAGGTGGAGGCGCCCCAGCATCAGAGCATTGACGGCCACAATCACACTCGACCCTGACATCGACAATGCCGCAATCTCTGGCCGCAGCACGAGGCCGAACGTCGGCGCGAAGACGCCAGCCGCGATCGGCAGCGCGATCGCGTTATAGCCGATCGCCCATCCCAGGTTCTGGCGCATCTTGCGCAACGTGCCGCGTCCGATCGCGAGCGCGGTGGGAACGTCGAGAGGGTCGGACCGCATCAGCACGATGTCGGCAGTCTCGATCGCGACATCGGTACCCGCACCGATGGCGATCCCAACGTCCGCCTGCGCGAGCGCTGGAGCATCATTGACGCCGTCTCCGACCATTGCGACCCTGTGCCCGCTCCGTTGGAGTTCTGCGATCGTGTCGGACTTGTCACCCGGCAACACGTCGGCCACCACCGAGTCGATGCCGAGCTGGGTGGCGATGCGGAGCGCCGTCGCTTCGTTGTCGCCGGTCAGCATCACGACCTGCACACCGAGATCGTGCAGTGCCGCGACGGCCGCAACCGAAGTGGGCCGCACCGCGTCGGCAATACCGATCACCGCTACCGCTCGCCCATCGACCGCCACCATTACGGAGGTGCGGCCAGACTGCGCAAGCTCTTCCCGGCGTGCTCCGAGCGGCCCGACCTCGATCCCCTCGCGTGCTATGAGGCGAGCATTGCCCACCACGACCGTGTGACCAGCGACCGTCGCGATCGCGCCGTGACCGGGAATGCTGTCGAATCGCTCGACCAGTTGCACAGGAGCGCCGACCGCGTCGGCACGCGCGACGACCGCGGCGGCAAGCGGATGCTCGGACTCGCGCTCGACCGCTGCGGCGAGGCCCAGCAACTCCGTGGCGTCGATGCCGTCGACGATTACATCGGTCACTTCGGGCTCGCCCTTGGTCAGCGTCCCCGTCTTGTCCATGACGACGGTATCGATCCGCGCCGACATCTCGATCGAGGTCGCGTGCTTGAACAGCACTCCACGATGCGCCCCAAGCCCAGTACCCACCATGATTGCAGTCGGCGTCGCGAGGCCCAACGCGTCGGGGCACGTGATCACAACAACCGTGATGGCGAACAGCATCGCATCACTGGCCGGTCGCCGACTCAACAGCATCCATGCCGCCAGCGTGAGCGCGCCGCCGATCAGCGCGACAAAGACGAGCCAGAACGCGGCGCGATCAGCAAGACGCTGCCCCGGAGCCTTCGAATTCTGCGCTTCGTGCACGAGCTTGACGATCTGCGCGAGTGCGGTGTCCTCACCGACCTTCGTCGCACGAACTCGCAGCGTGCCGTTCTTGTTGATCGTGGCGCCGATCACGACCGCGCCAGGACCTTTGTGCACCGGGAGGCTCTCGCCGGTGACCATCGATTCATCGACGTCGCTGTCACCGTCTTCGACGATGCCGTCGACCGCAACTTTTGACCCCGGCCGGACAAGGAGGAGATCGCCGACAACGACCTCCGCCGTCGGCACCTCGATCGTCTCACCGCTTCTCACGACGGTCGCCAACGGCGGCGCGAGATCAAGGAGCGCGCGAATCGCCTCGTTCGCTCCACCTCGTGCGCGCATTTCGAACCAGTGACCGAGCAGCACGAACGCGGCCAACACGCTCGCGGCTTCGTAGAACACGTCGCCACCACCACTGATGGTCACGACGACCGAATACGTCCAACCGACGCCGACGGCAACTGCGACGAGCACCATCATGTCGAGCGTGCGTGCGCTCAGCGCCTGGTACGCGCCGCGAAAGAAGATCGAACAGGAGTACAGGACCACGGGAAGGCTCAAGAGCAGCGACCACACGTCGTCGCGCATCGCGAACGGTGCCGCCAGGCTGAAACCCAGCACGTCACGGCCAATTGGCGACCACAACACGATGGGAATCGAAAACGACGCTGCTACAACGAACCGCCGGCGCATGTCGGCGACCATGGCGTCCATCGTGCCCATCGATGTTGCATCGTGGTGTCCACCGGCACGGTGAGCGTCGTGATCCACTAGGTCACCGTGAAAGCGACGTGCATCCCTGCTGCATAGTGAACATGGTGTCCCATCCCACCGTTCATCATGCCGGAACCCATGTCGTCGACAAGGTTGCAGAACGCCACGTAGCTCCCGGCTGTGAGTGTGAACGTCTTGCTCTTGTGCGACCGCGCCGCAACGTGTTCGATCTCTCCGACCTTCTCGGCCTCTGCAATCTTGTCTTCATCTACCGAGCCGTCGGATTTCGTCGGCAGCGATGCGACGCTCGCGGCCCGGACGATCACCAACTCGTGCTCCTCGCCACCGACATTGTCCGCCGTGATCGAGACCGAACCCGCACGCAGCGTGTTCGACGGCGCGATGACCGTGAACTCGCTCAGCCCGAAGGTGTTCTGAGACGGGTTTGGTGACGCAGTCTTGCCGCTCGCGCACGCCCCGAAAGCGAGCGCCATCGCAACGGTGGCGACAACCGGACCAACGACACGCCGCCGATACATGAGTTCTCCTGGATCGCAGGGACACGCACCCCGATGAGGGTCGTTTAGGGGCGAACCGCGCCGCTGAGATGCGAATAGTCAACAGGTTGCAGCAACACGTAACTCCCGGTGTGCGTCGCAGCAATCTGCATCCCGCCCCCCACATAGAGCGCGACGTGCGCGGAACCGCCGGGCCCCTTGAACACGAGGTCACCGGGTTGTAGCTGACTGAGACCGACGTGTGGGAACGTCGAGAACTGCGCGCCCGAGTAATGCGGCATCGATACACCGCCAGCTTCCCACGCGCGCATCGTCAGCCCGGAACAGTCGAAGGAATTGGGCCCGGTGCTGCCCCACACATAGGGCTTGCCGATCTGCGCGCGTGCGAATGCGATTGCCGCAGCCGCACCCGATGACGGCGGCGGCACATTGGGCAGGTTCGTCGCAGGGCCTGCAGCCGGTCGGCTCGGTAGTGCGGCGCTGCGCCGCGCGGCCCGAGCGGCATCCGCGGCGGCGCGAGCGCGAGCCGCGGCTTCGGCTTGACGTTGTTGGCGCAGTTGTTCCTGACGCACGAGTACGCCGAGGCGACCGTTGACTTTCGCGAGCAACGATCGGGCCGTGGCGTTCGCGGTCTCGATCCCTCGGCGAGTACTCGCCAACGCGTCGGCCTCTTGTTGCGCAGTCGCCTCCAGCGCATCGAGGTGGCGCTGCTGGGCGCGCAATTCACCCTGTGCCCGGCGATACCGATCGAGGAGTTGATTGTCACGCGCCGCAACTGCCTGCGCGTACACATTCTGAGCTGCGGTCGCGAGGATCGACGCGCCCGCGTCGCTGAGGATGAGCGGCTCACCACCCGACGCGCTCCCCGCCACGTATCGGCGCGCGGCGACGCGCGCTTTCAACGAGCGAAGCGCCGTGGAGTGCTGCACAGCCGCGGCGAGCGAGGACACTGCCCTGCGTTGCAGATCGTGAATTTGTTGGAGGTGCAACACCGCGCCGTTGTAACGCTCTCCAAGCGCGGCGATCTGATCGCCGTTCGCATTGATCTGCGCGGTGATCCGGCGGGCCTCAGCCCGTAGGTCTTCTGCCGATGACGCAGCAGCAACCACCGGAACGGCCAACGCACACACAAGACCCACGACAACGGCAAGCGCAACGCGCCGCACGCGCTGCGGCCGGGCCGTCGGGACGGAGGCGGCGCGTTCGTGGGCGTCCGGAGACTCCGTAGAAACCACTACACACAATCGTAGCAACGTCCGTGACTTGCCACCGACTCGCGCACCGTCTCCGACCACCAGGGTTACAGTGCCGCCTCCCTGGTCGCCGTTCGGACGTATGCGAGACTGGAGTTCGTCGTGCCTGAGCGCCGCGCCATGGGCGCACTCGAATCCGAAGTTCTCGCGCAGCTTTGGGTGATGGCCTCGCCGGCAACGCCGGGCGAGATCCTCGAAGCGCTCGGCACCGATCTCGCCTACACGACCATCATGACGGTACTCACGAGGCTGTGGGAGAAGGGCCTTGCATCGAGGGTGCGCCGCGGCAGGGCCTACGCGTACTCGGCCGCGGTGACAGAACCAGAGTTGACGGCGCAGCGGATGCAAGCGATGTTGGCGACGACGGTGAACCGAAAAGCCGCGCTGTTGAAGTTCGTCGAAACCTTGCCGCCCCATGAGGCACGCGCGTTGCGCGAGTTGATTGCGACGCGCGTGCGACGGAAATGAACGGCCTCGCGAACATCTTGGTCGGGCCAGGCGCCGTCGTGCTCGGTGCACTGTTCCTCGCGATCGGCGCGCCGCGCGGTCTGCGACCGCGGAGCGCGACGCGTCTGCTCACGACACTCACGGTCGTGTCGGCGCTAACCGTCGTGTGGGTACTCGCGGTCGTCGTGTTCACGAATGTGGTGCAACTGCATGGCATCGCAGAGCGGCTCTCGTGGTGCAGCACCCTGGCTACCTCGCACGTCGACGTCCCGACGCCACCAGGCGTGCTTGCGTTCCTCCTGTTGTGCGCATCGTTCGTCGGCGCGCTGCGAGCACTTCGCTCGCAGCGGGCGGTACGCGCTCCAAGGGGGAGCGAACCGTTCGCCGTGCTTCCGCTCGACGTGCCGACGGCGTACGCACTCGCTGGGCGTCCGGGTCAAGTCGTGGTGTCACGCGGCATGCTCGAAGTACTCGACGGGCCAGAGCGTGCCGCGCTCGTTGCCCATGAGCAGGCACATCTCCGGCTGCATCACCACCGCTATATGGGTCTGTCGACCGTGGCAGCCGCGGCCGTTCCATTCCTGCGGCCGTTGGTACGTCGAGTCAAGGTCGCGACCGAACGATGGGCGGACGAAGAAGCGGCACGCGTTGTCGGCGACCGCGGCGTCGTCGCGCGCGCGATCGCGCACGCCGCGCTGGCGACCACGGCACCACCCGGCGCGCTCGCACTTGGCGATACAGGTACCGTCCAACGCGTCGAGGCGCTCTTGAGCGACGCGCCTCCACGCGAATGGAAGATCGAGTGTGCATGGCACACCGGCGTTGCCGTGGTCATCGCCGGCCTCGGGGCGTCGGTGTTGCAGGTACACCACTGGATTGTCCACGTATTGGGGCTGTGTTCGCTTTCGTAGTCGAATCGGCGTCGGGCCACTCGGGGCGTGCGATCAGAGCGGCGTGGGTTCGACGACCGGCGCGCGTTGGACATCCACTCGCGTAATCGCAAGGTAGGCGACGAGCGCGACGATGAGGACACCCAACACCAACTCGACGGGTCCGTTGCCGAGCGCTGCGCCGCTCACGTCCTTGGGTTTCGCCAACCCATCGGCGACCGAGGCACCGAGGGGGCGCGTGATCACGTACGCAACCCAGAATGACGCGATGGCGTTCCATCGAAGCCACCGGTAGCCGACGGCAGGGACGACAATCGCCGCGGCGAAGAGGGCCGCCGAAGGGAAGTACCCGAGGTGCAGCGTGTACGCGGTGAAGTCACCAAGAGCTGTTCCCATGGCGAATGTCGCACCGACTGTCATCCAGTAGAAGAATTCGCGCCGCGGCGTGTCGATGCTGTGGATCGACAGCGTGCCCTCGGTCTTGTGCCACACGACGAACACCGCGATCAGCACGACTGCGTACAGAATTGTTGATGCGGTGTAGGAGACGCCGAGCCCCACGTGCAGTACGTCGGCGGCCATCGTTCCGAAGAGGCCAACCATGACGACCGCGAACCAGTAGGTCCATGCAACGTAGCGACGCATCGCGAACTGCGCGAGGAGCGCGCACACAAAGCCAGCAAAACCCAGCAATACTGCGAGTGGCGGAGCCATTGCGTGCACGAGGAAGTCTGACGTGGACTCTCCCATGGCGGTCGACAGACCTTTGATCACCCAGAAGGCAACGGTGATTTCCGGGACGCGCAACGCCCCGGTATCAGTCAGCCAAGAGTCCGTGAGGCGCGCAGTGAAGTTCACGGCGACACGATACGAGTTCCATCGTGACGGCGAACGCGCGAACGCGCGACTGAGCCCGCTCCGTGTGCATTGGTACGCCACGACGCTGTGCCTCGCTCTGCAATTTTACCTGATGTGTCGCATCGCTTTACCCGCGCGTGGTTCGTGTTGCGTAATGCGTGATGCTCGATACGCGGCGCGCATCACAGCGGACCCGCGGCAACTGTCGCTTGGCGCGAGCTCAGGTTGCGCTGATCACCAGGTCGTCGAACGTGAACGTCGTCTTGGCGCCCGCAGCACCTGCCTGCGCGATGGCCACGACACCGAACGAGCCGGCACCCTGGAGCGTCGGCTCGGACTCGGTGCGCACAAGGTTCCATTCCGCCGGTTCGCCAGCACCCGCGGGCCACACCTTGATGCGAAGCGCAGTGGGCGCGGCACCAACAGCTTCGGCCCGGATTCGCAGCAGTGCGCCCGGCGTCCACGTGATGCCGGGCAGCGTCACTTCCGAACCGACGAGCCCGTAACTGGCACCGGCAAGGCGGGTCATTCCGATGAGCAAGGCGCCGCTCGGCATGACGCGCACGCGAGCCTGATACTGGTGCCTCCCATCCACGTTGCGCACGACGAAGGACCACTTCGGTAGCGCGTTCACGGGCGCGTCGCTGCTGAACGACATCGAGAAGTCGGCGTTCGTGGTACGCAGCGGCGCGATGCCCGCGATCAGGTTCTGGCCCTTCACGCCGGTCACCGTCCCGGCCGAGCCATTCACGGCCCAGGTCGCCGCCGCCGGCGTCACCTTCCAGACTGGACCGTTTGTCGCGTTGGCCCAACCACCGTTGACGACGCGCGAGAACGTGTCGCTCGCGTAGATCGTGGGAGGAGGCGGCGGCGGCGGGGGCGGCGTCACCGAACCGGGATAGATGAGAGCGCCGCGGTCGACCGGAACATCGGACGGCACGCCGATGAGTGCCGCGATGTCGCCCGGCAACGGCGCACCGGTGTTGCTCGCCGGGCCCCCAGGTAAGGGCGCATAGTTGGCGTCGTCGGGCGCCGTGAAGATCGGTGAAGTGCTGTATCCGTTGACCTCGGTGCCATGCGGCTCGTAACCGGTGGCGCTACTCAATGCTTCCATCGACGCGTACTTCGATGTCGCGCCGGGTGCTGCGTGGATCCACCACGCGAACAGTGGCGGCAGCGCCGCATTCGGGCGCGTGAACACGTCGTAGTCCATTCCGGCGATCATCGTCGTCGCTTCGACCACGACCGGCTTGTCGTTGTTCTCGGTGAAGACGAGCGGGCCGACCGACCCCGTTTTCGGTGCCGCGAGGATGTTGTTGACGAACGTGTTGTGTGAGGTGTTCCACGTGATGCCGAGCGCGATCTTGTTCGGATCGGGTTGGTTGCGACCGTCGTCGTGCACGCTCACTTGGTAGGTCCCGTTGTCAGCAAACGTGTTGTTGTAGACGCGCGAGTCCGTCGCGCCACTGAGCTTCAAGCCGCCCTGGCCGTTGAGGATCGAAAGGTTCGACGCCACGACGGAGGTACCGGTGATCTCGACGTACAGGCCGTTGCGCGTGTTGTGCGCCGCGAAGTTGCCGATGTAGTCGACGTCGTAGCTCGAAACGTCGTTCCAGATCCCGTTTCCGTAGTTGTTCGTCGCGATGTTGCCCTGCACCATCACGTGGTAGCTCGCGGAGATCTTCACGCCAGCAGCGCCAGCCGCGTTCGAGAATCCGTCCCAGAACTTCTCGGTGTTGTTGTTGTCGAGGACGTTGCGCTCCATGTCGAAATAGTTACCACCGCGCACGTAGAGCCCCGTGAAACCGTTGTCCATGAACGCGGTGTCGACCACCGTCACGTGGGCGGCGCCGAGCACGTACAGCCCGCGGTTGGCCGACTGCGTGAAGACGTCGTTCTCGAACCGCATGTTGGCCGCACGGTCCTCGATCTCCCCGGTGGTGCCGCCCTCGTTCCAATTCGGCCCGTACTGCATGACACCGATGCCGCGCACGACACTTCCAGCCGCGCTCGACAAGAAGTTCCCCGCCGAGACGCGACTCGTCGCTTCGACCATGAGCGAAGACGCCGTCGGGTCGCTTCCCACGTAGAGGTCGTGGTTTGTGACGTCGACGTAGAACGTGCCCGTCGCGAGCTGTGCGAGGTCGGCCACCTGCGTCAGCGGCACGCCGTTGAAGAACACCTGGTCCGGCCAGCCCGCCAGGGGGTAGTTCGTCCAATCGATCGCGCCTTGCGCGAAACAGGTGTGACAGAACTGGGCGGTCCAACCGTGGTGCACCCAACCGCCCGTGACCGCTTCCCAGTCGGTCACAACGTCACTGCCCGACAGCCAGGCCTCCTCGTGCGGATAGGGCTGCATCGTGACCTGGCGCGACACGTCGCCGAACGTCTCGCGGTAGATGCCCGAGCGCAACACGATCGTGGCACCGGACGGCGCGATCGCCACGGCGTGCGCGACCGTCTGAAACGGCAGCGTCTCAGAACCAGGGTTGTTGTCGTCGCCCGTCGGGGCCACGAACAGCGCGTCCGAAGGGATCGGGTACGAGGTGTCCGGGATCGACAACCTGGCGACGTCCCCGGCCGCAG
>JBBREP010000018.1:0-47949 GCA_038202885.1 Acidimicrobiia bacterium
GCCGCCAGGCCTACCAGGTACATCAGCTTTTCCACGATGGCGCACGCTAATGTCGCTCGTCCCCAGGGGCGGTTAGCTCAGTTGGTTAGAGCGCGTCGTTCACACCGACGAGGTCGGAGGTTCGAGTCCTCTACCGCCCACGCTGTCTTCTGCGCCTGCTTCGCCCGGCGCGGCGAGTGGCTTGCGCCGCATCTCACTCGTTCCTCGCTCCTGCGCTCGCTGCGCCCCCGCATCAGTGTGTGAGGAGTGTCCGGATAGGGCCACGCGTTGTCAGAATCACGTCGAGGAGCAAGCACCTGCCTAGGGCTGCGCGGGGCCTGCGGGTCCGACGTCGTGTGCTCACCGCAGGCCGCGATCGAATAACGCGACAGTGCCGTTCCAGGTGGAATCGCTCGAGCTCGCGCCCTTGACATTTCACGGTCCTTGTCGCGCGCGTCTGCCGAGGGCAATGAGGAGCATGCCGAGGCCCGCGCATGCTGGTTGCAGCACGCTGAACGAGCGGATGACGCACACTTCGATGACGATCCAACCCACGAGCAGCCAGCCAGCAGCCTCGGCGACGATCCCGGCGCGTTGATCGCGGTGCCACGCGAGCCACGCAGCGACCGAGCACGGAACTGCGACGACGACGGCGAGTGCGAACGCGCCGAACGCAGGGGAGCGGAACGGCAATCGGTGCTCGATCGGCGCGGTGAGATCGAGCGAGCCCGAGATGAGACCCACAGCGCCTGCCCATGCTGCGATCGCCGTTAGCGCCGCAGTTCCGACGAGCGGGCGCCGACGCCGATGCACAGGGGCGACGGCGTCCTCGGAGTTGCGTGCGTGCTTCGCGTTGCCCATGCTCGACCGCCCATCTTGCCTGCTCCGCCGGCATTCCGCGCAACGACGCGGTACGCCACTACGACGGGCAGCGTCGGGTCATGTTGACGAGCGCCGACCATTCCGTCACCGTCGCGCTGAGATGCCACTTGGCCTTGATGTGATCCCACGATCGTGCGTAGCGGCACCAGGCTATCGGCGTGGGTGGTCTCCAGCCGTCGGGGCCCTGGTCGCCTTTGGAGCGGTTCTCGCTGGCGGGGATCGCGAGCAGTAGGTCGGTGGTGGCAAGGTCGTTGTAGAACGCGACGCGTTGTGCGTTGGTCCATTGCCACGCGCCCGATACCCACGCGTTCTCGGCGGGGACGGTGTGGTCAATGTCGAAGGCCTGCGCGACGGTGGCCTGCGTCTCGGACCACGGGTCGTGCCAGAGACCCGTTGCGACGGTGCAACCGTTGGCGGCGAAGGTCACCGGGTGCAGGGACTGGCCGATGAGTACCTCGGCGCGGGTGTTGTGGCAGTCGTGGTCGTCGTCGGCCCAGTTGCCACCGAACGCCGCACGCCGATAGGTGTCGGCATGGGACTGGGTATTGATCGTCAGGCTGATCAAAGCCGCCGCGTCGCCGATCGTGGTGACACTCGCAGACGACCGCGTCGGTGCGCGACTTGTTGGTGTCGCCGCGGTGGTGTTCGTGTTCGTGTTCGTGTGAGCTGTCGTCGTTGGTTGTGGCGCGTTCCCGGGTGAGGTGGTCGTCGCGTCCGCCGATGTCGTTGTCCGCGACGGGCTGGCGAGTGCCCCGACCACCACGACAACGCAAAGCACGACGGCAGCTGCGACGATGAGTTGGGTACGTGTCGGCCAGGAGCGTGAACTCCGCCAGAGCTCGCCAAACCGGTCGGCTATTCGCACGCGATCCCGTCACCGTCGCGATCCAAGCCAGCTCGATACCCCGGTTGGCCGCGATAGATCGGCGCTGCACCAGCAGCTCGCGCAGCAGTGCAGTTCGCGTAGTAGACGTCGGCGACCGTTGTCGGAGCTTGCGTCTGAGGAGGAGTCGGCGGTGACGTGGGGTGCGGTGCAGGTGGTGCAGGTGGTGCGGTCACTGGAACCGTCGCCGGGATCGTCGCTGGGGTTGTGGTCGGGGCCACGGTTGGTGGTGCGGTAACTGGCGTCGTAGTCGGCGCGTTTGTCGTTGGGGGCTGTGTCGTCGGGGTCGTGGTGGCGGCCGAGAATGTCACAAGCGACTTGGCGCGACTCGTCGGTGTCGAAGTCCCGGCGCCGCCCTGGCCCGCAACGCCCGCGATGACAGCAACCAGACTCAACGGCGCTGCGATCTTGGCCCACAGTGGCCAGGCAGTGAACCGACCGACACCCCCGCCCGAAGCACTTGTGGCACGACGACCCGGGCGCGGAGCCTGTGCGATGTCGTCAGCGACGAGCACCCCCGGAGCGGATTCTGGCGGATACCACTTGAGGTCCGATGCTTGCCACCAACCCGGCTCGCTCGGCGGTGCGTTCATGGAACCGGTTGCGCCAGCGCTGCGGGAAGTGTCGGAGACCGGGAAGCCAGGGGTGGCCTCCGGCGGATACCACTTGAGATCTGACGCTTGCCACCAACCCGGCTCGCCCGGCTGCGCATCGAGCGGGCCACGCGTCGTCACGACAAACCCACACGCGCTGTGGAACAACACGTGGCCGCGTCAAGTCTCTCCTTGAGAGGCAAGACGCCGGGTGCCGAGGCACTGCTGCATGCAGAAGAACGTCCGCGCTGGCCCACAAGCCAATGATGCACCCGACTCGACCACACGCACAAGCGCACACCGGGCCGCTGGACGCAGGACATCGCGAAAGCTCACCTGCATCGAAACTCAAAGGAACGACATGCTTCGATCGGTACCGCTATGCGAGACCTGAAGGCCAGGGGAGCTGGCGTAGTCAGCGAGCCGCCAGCGCCTGAAGTACGTCGACGTCGAGCGCGGGTGTGGCCGCGCCGAAGGCCGCGCTGAAAAGGCCGCGATCCCCGCACGGCAAGGTGACCGCAACGAGGATCGACTCGTCGGCCGGGTTGGAATCGCCCTCGAAGCGCACCGTCTCGTCCACATCGACGGCGTCGGCGCGGACACGGATTCCGCAGGCGGGACAGACGAGGTGGGCGCCGGCGGCAGCCCGCAGGTCGAGGACGTAGCCGAGGGCCTTGAGCCGCGCGACGGCTTCGAGCATGGTTTCCATTCGGCCATTGTGGTCTACGCCAGCCCTTAACGCTAGGTCCCGAGTCACGCATCATCTGCGGTTCGTGACCGCGTTCAACGAGCTCGCCGAAGCCGCGACATATTGGATTCGAAAACGCGTCAATCCAACGCGGAAGCAGCGCGGAGCCGACGAACACGCGGAGCCAGCGGGTGTACCGTAGTTGTGCGCGACGAGTTGATTTCCGTAGTCGTGCGGCGCTGCTGATGAGTGGGCAGTGTCCGGGAGCGTTGCTCCGGACCCCGGTAGCGCAGGTTTGGCAGGCACTTGAGGCGCCAGCCCGCTACGACGGCTGCTCCGGCACGTCGCCCGATACGGGTTCGTTGCTGCCGCGATGGCGTCGACCGAGCAACCAATCGATCTCGCCGAGACCGAACGTCACCGGCGTCGATGGCCGGGAAGGAGAGGGTGTGTTGTGCGAGCGTTGATCGCTACTGACGGTACGTCCGCGTCGTTGCAGGCCGCTCAGAGTGCGGCCGCACTCTTCCCCAACGACGTCGAGTTCGTGTTGGTCTACGTGAAACCGACCCGAGACTTTGCGGGGGAGTACGCGGGAGGCTTCGAGGGTCCGTTGATGAGCCCGAAGGAAGCCGAGGATCTCAACCGAGGTGCCGAGGTCGAGGCGGACGCGGCGTTGGCGAAGACGGCTGCCGCGCTCGGCCCCACGCCGGTCGAGCAGCGAGTCGCCGAAGGACCGGCAGGCGAGACGATCTGTTCGCTCGCCGCCGAACTCGAAGTCGATGTGGTCGTTGTCGGATCCCACGGTAAAGGCGTCTTAGCTGCTGCGATGTTGGGCTCGGTCAGCCGACACGTCGTGCACCATTGTCACCGTCCCGTTCTCGTCGTTCCGCCGACGACGTGACATCCGCGCTTGAGTCCAGCGCAAGCGGTGATTGAGGTGCGCACGCATCCGAGGGTCGTCGCGACGGCGATCGTCGTGGCGTTGGTGCTCGCGGCGGGCTCCACGATCACGCTCGCGTTCATGGGCGGCGCCTTCCGGTCTCCTGCATCGGCCCCAAACGGCGCGTGCTCCGCGCCATCACTTCCGGGAACGGTCGTCGACGTCGAGCTTGCCAACATGGGTCGGTCCGGAGCCATGGGCGGTGGCGGCATGATGGGCGGCACGATGCGTGTCGTCGCCAGCCGCCACGACGTCAATGCCGGGACGGTGTCGCTGCGCGTCGCCAACGTCGGGAGCCTCGTGCACGAACTGGTTGTGCTTCCGTTAGCCGCTGGCGAACAGGTGGGCTCGCGACCGGTCGGAACCGACGCCAAGGTGAGCGAAGACGCCAGCCTCGGTGAGGCGTCGAACACCTGTGGGGCGGGATCCGGTGACGGTATTGATCCTGGTGCGCTCGGCTGGGTGACGCTCACGTTGGGTCGCGGCACCTACGAGTTGGTCTGCAACCTCGCCGGCCACTACGCCGCGGGCATGTACACCGAACTACGCGTCAACTAGGGCTATTTCGGAGCACCGAATCATCCACCTGCTGTGCACGCTCGGGTCGGTCGAAAAGATGTACATGCCGCCGGTCGTTGATCCCGAGCGGTCGGTCATCGAGAACCAGACCTTGTTCGAGCGGATGGTGGCGAACGATCTCAGGATCGGCCCGGGCGACAAGGTGCTGGACCTGACGGTCGCGGACGCGCTCGTTGATGGCGACGAGGTGAGGGTGTTTCGCTACGCCGAGCGGTGACGTTCGCGAATGTCGTCGCGAAGCTCGCACTGGTGACCGCGCTGGGTGACACTGCGCCCGGCGGTGAAACAGTTCGCGTGATCGAGCGGAGGCGACTGCTGCACTGTGTCTGAATCTGAGAGACTGCGCCTATGACGCTTGTGCATCGCGTGCTGTTTCCGACCGATATCGAGTCCCTTCCCGAGTATCTGAAGGCGCGCGGCGGAGGCGGACTTGCTGCCGCGCGGCGTCTTGGTGCCGAGGAGATCATCGCCGAGATCGACGCCGCCGGGTTGCGGGGTCGGGGTGGTGCTGGCTTTCCGACTGGGCGCAAGTGGCGCACCGTGCGTGACAACAGCTCCGAGTCCGAACGCACTTCGGTCGTTGTGAATGCGGCCGAAGGTGAGCCCGGGACGTTCAAGGACCGCACGATCCTCCGCAACGACCCCTACCAGGTCATCGAAGGCGCGCTGATCGCCGCTCGCGCAGTTGACGCCGATCAAATCATCGTGGCGACGAAGCACGCGTTCTCGGGCGAGGTCGATCGCGTTCGGGCGGCGATCGCCGAGATCGAGGGTGCCGGCTGGGCCGACGGGATCGACATCTCGATCTTCGAGGGTCCGAACGAATACCTGTACGGCGAAGAGACGGCGTTGTTGGAGACCATCGACGGCCGTTACCCCTTTCCTCGCATCGCGCCGCCGTACCGGCGCGGCGTTCGCGAGGTCGTGGAATCATCCGCGGATCGCGACACTGGTAGCGGCTTGTCCGCGCACGTCGAGATGGCCGGACCCAGCGACGACACCACGGCGCCGCCAACGCTCGTCGACAATGTGGAGACGCTCGCCAACGTTTCCCGAATCCTCGCGCGAGGCGCCGCGTGGTTCCGCACCGAGGGCACCGCCGATTCTCCAGGAACGATCGTCTGCACAGTGACCGGCTCGACCCGTCACAGCGGCGTCGGCGAAGTCATCATGGGCACTTCGCTACGCGAGGTCATCGACGCGATCGGCGGCGGTGCCCGGCCGGGCCGGCAGATCACGGCCGTGCTTCCGGGCGTGTCGAGCGGTTTCATCACCGGTGCCGCGCTCGACACTCCCGTCAGCTACGAATCGCTCGCCGCGATCGGCAGCGGACTCGGCTCGGCAGGCTTTGTGGTCTTCGACGACGCCGACGATCTTGTCGCCGTAGGCGCGGGCGTCGCTCGTTTCCTCGCCGTCGAATCGTGTGGCCAGTGCTCACCGTGCAAGCGAGACGGACTGCGCATCGCGGAGCTGCTCGACACGATCACGCGGGGCGCGGCCGATGCCCGCGATCTGGATGAGTTGCGATCCCGCGTCGCCACGGTCGCCGACAGCGCCCGCTGTTCGCTCGGTATCCAACAACAGATCATCGGTGCAAGCCTGCTCACGAATTACCTCGACGATATCCACGCGCACATCGACGGACGATCGGTGCCGACTGCGCCGCGGCTTGTCGCCGAGCTCACGGATATCACCGATGGGATCGCGCTGCTTGACGAGCGCCACGCCGCCAAACAACCCGATTGGACGTACGACGCCGTCGACTCGGGTAAAGCCCCAGCTGCGCGCCTCGGAGAACACCGAAACCCCCAACCGCTTGACGAATGACCGACCCACGAACGCTGTGAGAAGGTCGCGGCGTCATCGGGGAGGGACGAGGATGAGCGGCAGGGAAGTGCCATGGAGCAGTCGCATCGCGACGCCGCCGATGCGCATGCTGATCACGGGGACGAGGCTGTGCGTGCCGACCACGATCGCGTCGGCATCGGTTGCCTCGGCTGTGGTCAACAGCGCTTCGGCCACGTGAGGCTCCGAGACGAGTTCCTCACGAACTGACACGCCGGCCTCACGCAGCGGGGCCGTCCAACGGGCGTGGAGATCGTTGGCGACCTGCTCACGGACGTGCGCGGCGTCGTGTTCGCGCATGAAACCGATCAGCGGGTGATAGGCGCAGACTGCGATCACCTCGGCGCCTACGTCGCGCGCGAATGACGCGCACCACACGGCCGTGGCGTGCGCGCCCTCGGATCCGTCGAGTCCCAACACGATCCGCTGCACCTTGGGCGGCGCGCCGTCGGGGATGATCGCGAGTGGTCGGCTCGTGTGATGGGCGACGGTGTCGGCGACGCTGCCGACCCGCAGCATCGGAAAGCCGCCGTCGCCGCGCATACCGACGACGATCATTGCGGCATCTTCGGCTTCGGCCCGTTCGAGCAGGGCCTGGGTCGGCTCGGTGTCGATGATCTCTGCGCGCATCGGCCCGTTGGCAGGTCGGATCTCGTCTGCGTAGGTGTCCAGCAGCTGTCGCGCATCACGGTGTTCTCGTTCCCACTCGTCGGGTGGGAGTTCTGCCTGCTGCGGTGTCCAGCCCATCACCGCGACGACCTCGGCACCCAACGCGTCCGAGATGCCCGCAACCCAGCGGAGCGCGCACGCAGCGTTCCCCGAACGATCCACGCCTACCAAGATTCGCTTCACGATCACCTTCTCGCGCAGGCCTTCGCCGCTTCGGATAGCCGATGCGATGGCGCGCCTCGTGGTAGTGAGCGTACTACCGCGACGCGAACGTTCGAGCCGCGCGTCTCTCTAGGCTGGTTGTTCCGGCGTTTCGACCGGCGAGCTACGGAAGGTGCCGATGGGTGATGAGCGCGAGGGCGCGACAGCGGCCGACGCATTCGTGTTCTTCGGCGCGACGGGTGACCTCGCGCACAAGATGATCTTTCCAGCGCTGTACGCGATGGTGAAGCGCGGCACGTTGGATGTCCCTGTGGTCGGCGTGGCGTCGTCGGGTTGGGATCTGGGGCAGCTGCGTGACCGTGCGCGTGACAGCGTGGCGAGCGCCGACGCTGGTATCGACGATCGTGACGCGCTCGAGCGGTTGCTGTCGCTGCTCGCGTATGTCGATGGCGACTACGGCGATGCCGCAACGTTCGGAGCGCTGCGACAGGCGCTCGGTAGTGCGCGCCGTCCGGCGCACTATCTCGCGATTCCCCCCTCGCTGTTCGCAACTGTGATCGAGGGCATCAAGGGTGCGGGTCTCGCACAGGATGGCCGGGTCATTGTCGAAAAGCCGTTCGGTCGAGATCTCGCCTCGGCTCGGGAGCTCAATCAGGTCGTTCGGTCCGCGTTCGCCGAAGACGCGATCTTCCGCATCGATCACTTCCTTGGCAAAGAAGAGATCATGAACCTTCTCTACTTCCGGTTCGCGAACTCCTTTGTCGAACCGATCTGGAACCGCAACTATGTCGCGTCGGTACAGATCACGCTCGCGGAACAGTTCGGTGTGGAGGGGCGCGGCGCCTTCTATGAGACCGCGGGCTGTTTGCGTGACGTGGTGGAGAACCATCTGTTCCAGATCGTTGCGTTGCTGGCGATGGAGCCCCCGGCGTATCAGGGCATGGATGCGGTGCACACCGCGAAGTTCAACGTTCTGAAGGCGATGCGCCCGCTCGGTGCGAACGATGTGGTCCGCGGTCAGTTCAACGGCTACCGCGACGAGCCAGGCGTGGCGAAGGATTCCGACGTCGAGACGTACTGCGCCGTTCGACTCTTCATCGACTCGTGGCGCTGGGCCGGCGTTCCCTGGTTTCTGCGTTCGGGCAAGTGCTTGGCCGAGTCGGCGTCGGAGGTGCTGGTCGAGTTGCGACCGCCGCCGCAGGCGTTGTTCGACGACGCGGCTCCGACCGACGGCCGCGCGAACTACATCCGTTTTCGCCTTTCGCCCAACCCCGAGATCGCACTCGCGGCGCGGGTGAAGCGCGCGGGCGAGGATTTCGTCGGCGAGCAGCGCGAACTCTCGTTGCTCAATGCCCAGCCGAACGCGGAACAGCCGTACGAGCGTCTACTTGCAGACGCGCTGGCCGGTGACGGGGGACTGTTCACCCGTGCCGACACCGTCGCCGCGGCGTGGGCCGTCGTCGACGACGTCCTTGCATCCCACGACCGCGCCCATCGCTACCCGAAGGGCAGTTGGGGGCCGACACAAGCCGACGCGCTCATCGCGCCGAACGGAGCGTGGCACAACCCGGCGCCCGGGACAGCGCTGTGACGCGTTGTACCCCGACGTATACGACACCGAAGTCAAGCGATTGCCCAAGACGAGACATCGTGGCCGATCTCATCGACCGCTTCCCCCTGAGTGGCTCGACCCACTTTCCGTGGTGCAAGCGGTGACCGCCCTGGCCGAATTCCGGACCTGGAGTTGGGGTGACGTTCGGTGAGTGCGCCGGCCCCAGCGCACGCCGACGTACACGATGATTTGAAGGCACTTCCCCTCCAGGAGGTCGAGCGACGTTTGGGGTCGTCGCCCGACGGCTTGACGCAAGCCGAGGCGCAACAACGCTTGGTCCAGTACGGGCCGAACGAAATCGCGGAACACAAGACCAACGCGCTGCTGAAATTCCTCACCTACTTCTGGGGTCCGATCCCGTGGATGATCGAAGGCGCGGTGATCCTGTCGGCCGCGGCCCGGCACTGGCCCGACTTCCTCATCATCTTGGTGCTGCTCGTCTCCAACGCCCTCGTCGGATTCTGGGAGGAACGCCAGGCCGGGAACGCCATCGAGGCCCTGAAGGCCAAGTTGGCGATCAAAGCCAGGGTCAAACGCGACGGACAATGGGTCACGCCCGCGGCACGTGAGTTGGTGCCCGGTGACGTCATCCGCCTCCGATCGGGCGACATCGTGCCGGCCGACGCGCGCCTCCTGGCTGGCGACCCGGTCCATGTGGATCAATCCGCGTTGACCGGTGAGTCGTTGCCGGCGACTCGCACGTCCGGCGACGCAGTGTTCTCAGGGTCGATCATTCGGCAAGGCGAAATCGGTGCCCTGGTCTACGCGACCGGAACGAATACGTATTTCGGCAAGACCGCGGAGCTCGTACAAGATGTGCACACCGTCAGCCATTTCCAGCGCGCGGTGCTGAGAATCGGGAATTACCTGATCGTGCTCGCGGTCGCGCTGGTCACGGTCATCATCGTGGTCGCGATCGTGCGCGGTGACCCAATCCTCACCACGTTGCAGTTCGCGTTGGTGCTCACCGTCGCCGCGATCCCCGTTGCGATGCCGACCGTGCTGTCGGTGACGATGGCCGTCGGTGCTCGCATCCTCGCGAAGAAGAAGGCGATCGTGAGTCGGCTGGTGGCGATCGAGGAACTGGCGGGCGTCGATGTGTTATGCGCGGACAAGACCGGCACCCTGACCCAGAACAAGCTGACACTCGGCGATCCCTTTACCGTGAACGATGTCGACGCCGCGCCGATGATCCTCGACGCCGCCCTCGCATCGCGAGCCGACAACGACGACCCCATCGACCTTGCCATCCTCGGCGGCCTACCGGATGACACTGCATTGCAGGGCTATGAGGTGGTGCACTTCCAACCATTCGACCCCGTACGCAAACGGACCGAGGCATCGATCAACGCCGCGGACGGAACGACGTTCGAGGTCAGCAAAGGTGCCCCACAGGTGATCCTCGCGCTCGCCGGCAACGCCACGACGGTGAAGCCCGCGGTCGACAAGGCGGTCAACGACTTCGCCGTCCGGGGGTTTCGGTCGCTCGGGGTCGCCCGCACCGACAGCGACGACAACTGGCAGTTCCTCGGTGTCTTGCCCCTGTTCGACCCTCCACGCGATGACGCCGAGGCGACGATCGCCACCGCGGGCGACATGGGCGTCGCGGTCAAGATGGTCACCGGCGACGCGCTCGCCATCGCGAAGGAGACTGCCAACAAGGTCGGGTTGGGGAGCGACATTCTCGACGCCGCCGGCCTGGGTGACGTCAAACACGACGAGACGGAGCGAGTCGCCGAGTCCATCGAGCGCGCCGACGGGTTTGCCCAGGTGTTCCCCGAGCACAAGTTCCACATCGTCGACGTCCTCCAAAAGCGTGGCCACATCGTCGGTATGACGGGCGACGGTGTGAACGATGCCCCGGCGCTGAAGAAAGCCGATTGTGGTATCGCCGTGTCGGGTGCCACCGATGCCGCGCGCGCGGCTGCCGACATCGTGCTGACGACGCCGGGACTGTCGGTGATCATCGACGCGATCAAGGAGAGCCGCAAGATCTTCCAACGGATGAACAGCTACGCGATCTACCGAATCGCGGAGACGCTACGCGTGCTGCTGTTCATGACACTCGCGATTCTCGTCTTCAACTTCTACCCCGTGACCGCGATCATGATCGTGATGATCGCGCTCCTCAACGACGCCGCGATCTTGTCCATTGCCTACGACAACGTGCGCTACAGGAAGGAGCCCGAGGCCTGGAACATGCGCCTCGTGCTCGGAGTCTCGACCGTGCTCGGCGTCACCGGGGTCGTCTCCGCGTTCGCCTTGTTCTATCTCGGCGAGCGCGTCTTTCATCTCGACCGTGCGCACGTGCAGACGCTCATGTATCTGAAGCTCTCGGTCGCGGGACATCTGACCATCTTCCTGACCCGCACTCGCGGTCCGTTCTGGTCGACGCCGCGCCCCGCGAGGGCGCTCTTCAGCGCCGTGCTCGGAACCCAGATCATCGCCACGTTGATCGCGGTGTACGGCCTGTTCATGACCCCCCTCAGTTGGGGGTGGGCTGCGTTCGTATGGGGTTACGCCCTCGTCTGGTTCCTCGTGAACGACCGCGCCAAATTGCTTGCCTACCGGATCCTCGACCCGGTGCCAAGCGAAGGCGCCGAGAGCACACACACGCGCACGCAATCCCGCCCATGGTGGCGGCGGCACCCGCGCCGAGCTCGCCATCGGGACGCGCGCCCATCCGGCCCGGTCCTGTGATCCGCGCGTGATGATCAGGGGCTCGGCCAAAGAAGGGCGTTGTGGCCAACGGCGAGTTCGATCGCCTCGATGAGCTTTTCGGCTGAGCCGCCGCACGCGTCGAGATCGGCCGGGGAGAGCAGCGGCACGAACCCGCGGTCGGTGTCGGCGACGATCACCGGTGCGACGTTCGACGTGGCGACGCTGATCGCGTCGGGTTGGTCGTCGCGGTGATAGGTGTCGAACGGGACGGGAAGGCCGGCTCGGCACGTCTTCCAGGCATTGCGTTCGCGCGCGAGCCCGTGCGTGATTTCGCACAGTGCGCAGTGGGAACGGCCGAGGCGGGCACCGATCCAATAGGCGAGTTCGCCGCGCAACGTGGCATCGGCGTCGTAGACGCCTACCAGCCGCCGGATGCGCGGCGCCTGGTCGCTACCGTCAGCAGGAATGGCCATTGCGGAGACCGGGACGGCCGGTGTCGGGGAGCCGCGTGCTCGATCTGGTGTCATGGGTGACCTTCGCTTCGATGGTGCATGGTGTGGACATGCTGGAAACCCGCCATGTCGGCGGAATCCTTCCATCGAGTGCGCTGGGAGGCGACAGAACATCGGCTGGAAGGATCGGTGATGGTCAGCGGGTTCCCCCTTCATGCACCTGCGACACCCCGAATGCCTGCCGTCTGGAGTGAGGAGTTCGACCGAGTCGCTGATGTCTGACGACGAGATCCCGGGCCTCGCCAAGACCAGTCGCGCCGAGATCGGCGACCGCTTCGACGCGATCGTCGTTCCCGAGATCGACGTGCTCTACCGGGTTGCACGGTCGATCTCGTACAACGCGAGCGATGCCGAAGACTTGGTGCAGGACACGTTGCTCCGAGCGTTCCGAGGGCTCGGGCGCTTTGATGGCCGCTACCCGCGCGCCTGGCTACTGACGATCATGCGCAACGCGCACTCCAACCAGCACCGGCGTCAGCGGCCCACGCTGCTTCGCCACGACACGACACCGGAGGTCGATCGCCGGAACCCACCCGCGCCGAGCGCGGAGGACGTCGCGACGGCCTCGATGGCGGCCGCGTGGGTGGCCGACGCGCTCGACCATCTCAGTCCACGGTTGCGGCAGGTCGCCGAGCTCGTCGATGTCGATGGACTCACGTACGACGAGACGGCCGCGCTGCTCGACGTCCCTGCGGGCACGGTGACGAGCCGCCTGCACCGGGCTCGCCGGCGTATGCGCGGCCGTCTCGAACGCCATCCCGACTTTCGGAGTGAGCACTGATGAGACCAAGTGATGTCGTCGACATGTTTCGTCGCAAGGGCGGCACCCGCTGCGTCGAGGTTGGGCGACGTATCCAGGGTTTCCTCGACGGTGGGCTCGACGCCGACGCGGCGGCGAAGGTCGCACAGCACCTCGATGCGTGCCGCCGTTGCGGTCTCAGTGCCGATGACTACCGTCGCCTCAAATCGGCGCTCAATGAGGCCGCGGCGCCGCTGCCCGCCGAACCGCTGCAACGGCTGCGTGCGTTCGCTGGCGAACTCGCGGCGAACGGCACGCGGTACGAGTGAGCGCGCCCGAACCGTTCGGGTCGCGGTGGCAACGACGCGCCGTCAGCATCCCGGTCATGTTGGCTGCGGCGGCGATCGGCGTCGTGGGCTTTCCAATCATCGTCGCCGCCGCAGCGGTCGTTGACATCGCTCGCCTCCGGTTCCGGCTGCCGACGGTGCGCGTGGCCGCGTTCGTGGTGCAGTACGTGCTCAACGACACGGCTGAGATCGTCGCCGCCCCGATCTTGTGGATGCTGGCGGGGTTCGGGACGCGGCTTCAAGGGCCTGCGTCGGTGCGCCGCCACGAGCGACTTCAGGAGTGGTCGATCGCCGTGCTGGCCCGTCGAGGCGAACGGCTCCTCGGTGTGCGACTCGACCTCGATGTCGACGGCGCCGCGGCACTTGAGCCCGGACCGGTCATCGTGCTGTGTCGCCACGTCAACATCGTCGACGCGTCGTTGCCGACGCTGCTGTACCAACGTCTCGGCTACCGGGTCCGAGGCGTGATCATGGCCGAACTTCTCGCCGACCCCGGCTTCGATCTCATTTACGCCCGGACTGGCTCGGTCTTCATCCCTCGAGACAACGGCTCCGAGGCGCGATCGCAGGTCGCGCAGCTCGGCGACGGCGCCGACTCGCGGACGGCACTCGTCATCTTTCCCGAGGGCAAGCTGTTCAGCCCCGACCGACGCGAACGTTCCCTCGCTCGGCTCACCGAACGCGATCCCGACCGGGCCCGCCGCCTCGACGGAACCACACATCTGATCCCGCCGCGGCCCGGAGGCGTGCTTGCGCTGCTCGAGGCTCTCCCCGACGCAGATGTGGTGGTCATCGCCCACAGTGGCCTCGAGCCGTACCCAACCTTTCGCGAACTGGCCCGCGCCGTGCCGCTGCCTCACGCCGTGCGCGTCACCGCGTGGCGCGTGCCAGCCACCGACATTCCCAGTGGGGACGACAAGCGCACCGCGTGGCTCGACGATCAATGGTGCCGCCTCGACGCATGGGTCGAAGCCCACGCGCCTTTGTCATGACAGCGCGTCAACCCGAATGGGCCGAGTACATCGACACGTTCCACACCCAGCATCCCGGCATCACCGAAGATGTCCTCGCCCGATGCACGGACGAGCACGGTGCCGGTCCCTACGCGTGGCTCACGGAGCGTCTAGATCGGCAGGCGCAGGTCGTAGATCTTGCATGCGGCAGCGGCCCGACCCGAGCGTGCATCGACGGGGATTGGGTCGGCGTTGATCGCTCACTCAGCGAGCTGCGCCGCGGGCGAGAACGCGGCCGCGCCACGTTCGTCCAAGGTGATGTGACCCGCCTCCCGATCCGAGATGACACCGCCAGTGCCGTCGTGTGCTCGATGGCGCTCATGCTCATCGACCCGTGCTCCGCAGCCCTCGACGAGATCAGGCGGATCCTCGCGCCGGGTGGCGAGTTGCGGGTGTTGCTCCCCACGACGCGACCACTCACCATTGCGGATCGCTGGGAATACCTCAAGCTGTATGGCCTCGTGCGGGTACGACCTCAGTTCCCCGCGACACCGTTACGACGCAGCGCCGCCCACGCGTTCGCCGCATCGGGACTCATCATCGTCTCGGACGAATCGCATCGGTTCGACTACCCGATCGGTGAACCCGCAGACGTCGACCGGTTCGTCGCGTCGTGGTATCGGCCGCATGGCGGTCGCGACGAAGTCCGCCCGTGGCGGCGACGCGGCGGCGCGCTCGCCAGCATCGGTGTGCCGTTGCGACGCATCATCGCCCGCACCACCCTTGCAACATGACACGTTGCAAGGGTGCGTTTACCGCGCGTCGCGCAGGACGTCGCGACGGTGCGCGAACTCCGTGGCGTCGATCTCGCCGCGGGCGAACCGTTCCTCAAGAATGCGATGCGCATCCGGCGGGGCTGGCCGCGACGGATCGGCGGGTGCGCGGGTGCCGCCGTGGCGTGCGACCGCAATCACGGCCCACGCGATCGCGCCCCAGAACAAGACCATCATCACCAGCATGAGGATCCAGCCGCCCCAGCCCCATCCGTGATCGCCGTCGTTCCAACGCATGGTGTACCTCCGAGTTCAGTATGTGCCGATATTCGCACTGCCGAACGGGCCGAAGGTCCCGACTTCACGCGGCGCGGCTCGACCGCGGCATCTACAACTGCAATCCCGACAACGTGGTGACGCTGGAAGGTAACTGGGGCAGCGGTGCCAAGTGCCCGAACCCCGCGTACAAGTCGAATCCCAAGCCGTCAACCTGTGGCACAAAGGGGTAGTGCGTTGCAGCACACCTCTTGAGTCTGCGCTCGTCGACGTTCGGCCATGGATTCTGCGGGCGGTGGCCGGACGGCGGATACTGGTGCGGCACATCATTGCGAATTGCTATCGCCAAGAGGAGCGCGCACGTGGAGATCAAGGGCAAGAAGGCCGTCGTCGTGGGCGGAGCGTCGGGGATGGCGAAGGCAACGGCGGAGATGTTGCACGAGCGCGGCGCCTCGATTGCGATTCTCGACCAGGCCAACTCTGCGGGCGCGCAGGTCGCGGCGAGCCTCGACGGAACGTTCCACGCGGTCGACGTCACCGATTTTGATGGCGCCGAACTCGTGCTCGCCGAGGCGGTCGAGGCGCTTGGTGGTGTGCACATCGCCGTGAACACCGCAGGCGGGGGAGTCGCCAAACGCACACTTGGTAAGGAAGGCCCGCATCCGCTGAGCGACTTCCAGCGCGTGGTCGATTTGAACCTGGTTGCCACGTTCAACCTCAACCGTTTGCAGGCATGGCACATGTCGCGCAATGCACCCGAAGACGACGAGCGCGGCGTGATCATCAACACTGCGTCGATCGCGGCCTTCGAAGGCCAGATCGGCCAGGTCGCGTACACGGCGGCGAAGGCCGGTATCGCGGGTATGGCGCTCACGATGGCACGCGACCTCGGCAGCCTCGGGATCCGCGTCGTGGCGATTGCGCCAAGCCTTTTCAGTACCGGCATCACCGCGGGTATCCCCGAGGAGTTCGCCGAGATGCTCACCAAGGACGCGGCGTTCCCGAAGCGGATGGGCCGGCCGCAGGAATACGGCCGCTTGGCGGTGGCGATCGTCGAGACACCGATGCTCAACGGCTCGTGCATTCGCCTCGACGGAGGTCAACACTTCGCACCCAAGTGAGTCCAGCCGCTGGCGAGTGGGCCCAGCTCCGCGCTATTTGCCCTCGAACCGAGCTGGCCGCTTCTCGCGGAACGCGGTAAGTCCCTCTTTGAAGTCGGTTGTCCGCGAGCTCAGCTCCAGTGCTTGTGCTTCGGCTTCCATTGCTTCAACGAGTGACATCGACAGGGCACGGTGGATACACCTCTTGGTCAGACCGATCGCGACCGTTGCCGCGCTGGCAAGTTCGGCGACGAGGTCTTCGACAGCATCGCTCAGGTCGTCGTCGGGTACGGCCCGGTACACAAGGCCGACATCCGCGGCTTCGCGGCCTGACATCTCACGCCCGAGCAGGAGCAGTTCCTTGGCTCGGGTGAGGCCGATCAAACGCGAGACGAGCCAGGTGGCACCGCTGTCGGGACTGAAACCGCGCTTGAGGAACGGCTCCCAGAAACGGCTCGATTCCGAGGCGACGGTGAAGTCAGCGGCGAGCGCGATCTGGCACCCGAGGCCTGCCGCCCAACCTCGAACGGCGCACACGACAGGGAGCTGAACTTCGCAGATCAGCTCGATCAAGCGGTGTGCTTGTAGCGGTGTGCGACGTTGGATGCTGCCGGTGCGCGGGCGAGTTCCGCTGGCGTCGTTCTTTGCCACCCAGTCGGCGCCGGTGCAGAAGTCATCGCCGGAGCTGCGAATCACGATGGCGCGCAATGTGTCGTCGGTCGACGCATGCTCAAGGGTGTGCACGATGCGCTCGATGGCCGCGGAATCGAGTGCGTTCTTTCGCTCCGACCGATTGAGCACGATGTGCAGCACTCCGTCGGTGTGTGCGACGCCAACGCCGTCTGCGTTCGTCTCGGTCACGCTCGTTCCTCTCTCGTGGCGCCGTGATCGCTGTTCGTCATGTGCGAACCTCGCCTCGGAGCGGTGCTATGACGTCTTCGCCGAACTCGGCGAGCGTCTCGGGCGGCGCGAAATCACAGAACCAGGTATAGACGCGCTCGATCCCTTGTTCGACGAGGCGCGCGTAGTGGTCAAGAAGCTCGGCACCGGAGCCGATCACCGGACGCGACGAGCCGAAACGGCGCTGTGCCGTCGCCGTCACCGCGTCGCGGTCGGCGCCGCGCGGCACGAGCGCGACCATCTGTTGGATCGACGTGCGCGCGTCGCCGACCTGCGGGCGCAACTCGTCGAGCTTGTCGATCTCGCCGATGTGCACATTCCACCAATCGGCGAAGTCGCGTACGAGCGCCAAGGTTTTCTTGCCCGTGCCGCCGATCACGATCGGGATGTGGCCCAACGGACGCGGCACCTGGCGGGCGTTGCGCAACCGGTGGTACTGGCCTTCGTAGTCGACGACCTCGCCCGACCACAACGCTTGGACGACCTCCAAGGTTTCGCGCAGCCGCGCCACGCGCTCGCTGGGCTCGGTCGAACCGGTGCCGAACGTCGTGAACTCGTCGGGCACCGAGCCCCAGCCGATGCCGAGCTCAAAGCGGCCGCCGGTGGCGTGGTCGATCGCCACCGCCTGGCGCGCGAGGACCGCAGGAAGTCGGAACGCGTCGCACAGCACCAACGACCCGAGCTTCATTCGTTCGGTGTGCGCAGCAAGCCACGTGGTTGTGACGATGGCTTCGAACATGGGCTGGTCGTCGGCGAGCGGCGGTGTCAGGTGATCCATACCGGTCATCCCGACGAATCCGGCGGCCTCGGCCGCGCGTGCGCGCGCGACCAGCTGGTCGAACGACAGGCGCATCTGCGGGAGGAACAGGTTGAATTCCATCTCGCTACGGCGTAATCCCGATCCGAGCGATTGGTTCAGCGGATGCCTGGCGGCGGTACAGCGCGCGTTCGAGCGAGTGCAGCAACACGTTGCGGATCTCGCGAGGATCGATGAGCTCGTCGAAGCCGAACGTCTGCGCTGATCGATACGACGCCTCGACCTCGCGGGTGCGCAGCATGGCCGTTTCGTCGTCGTCGGAACCGCGCGCCCTGCTCATGGCCGACGCCCCCATCGCGCCCATGGTGGCGCCCGGGAACGCGAACACGCCGGACTGGCCGTCGAACGGGATCATGCCCATCACCATCGAGCCAAAGCCGTAGGCCTTGCGCAGTGTCACTTCGAACTTTGGTGTGGTGGCCATCGTCTGCGCGGCGTACATGCGCGCGCCTTTGCGCAGGATGGCCCGCTTTTCGGACGCGCTTCCCGGCATCACACCAGGATTGTCCGAGAGGAACATCAATGGAAGGTGAAAGGAGTCGGCGACCGTGATGAAGTGCGCGGCCTTGTCGGCGCTATCGGCGTCGATCGAGCCGGCCTGCACGTTCGGTTGGTTCGCGACGATGGCCACCGGGTGCCCGCCGAGGCGGGCCAGCGCACAGATGATCGGGCGGCCGAAATCGGGTTGTACTTCGAAGTGCGAGTCGGTGTCGAACACGACGTCGATCACCTGGCGCATGTCGTAGATGCGCCGGCCGTTCTGCGGCACGATGTCGAGGATCTCGGGGACCGATCGCGCGCCGTCGGCCGCGTCGTTTGCATCGGGCGGGTACGACCACGCCGACGACGGGAAGTACCCGAGATACGTGCGCACCATGTCGAGCGCGGCGGCGTCATCGCTGGCGACGTTGTGGATGAGGCCGCTGGCGATCGCCACGTCCGGACCACCGAGGTCCTCCTTGGTGATCGTCTCGCCGAGCGATTCGAACACGACGGGAGGGCCGGCCGTGAAGATCGACGCATGGCTGCTCATCACCGTAAAGTCGGAGATGGGCGCGACGAGCGCGCCGTGACCGGCCGACGCGCCGAGCACCGCAGTGATCAGCGGTACGCGTCCGGAACACCGCGCCTGGGCGAGCATGTCGGTCGGGGTCCTCGCACCGTGACCGCGCCCGTCGGCTCGGAACCCGGCACCTTCGAGCATCATGACGAGCGGCACGCGGTCGGCGACCGCAATGTCGGCGACCCGGTAGCGCTTGGAGTTCGCGGCGGCGCTGATCGTGCCGGCCTTCACGGTGAAATCCTCGGCGGCGACCATCACCGGGCGGCCGTCGATCCGACCCGAACCCGTGACGACGGCGTCGGCTGGCGCTTCCTCACCGCCGACGAGCGTGCCGAGCTCCTGGAACGACCCGGCATCGAGCAGGTGCGCGATGCGCGCGCGGGCGTCGAGTTTTCCTTGGCCGCGGTGCTTGTGCAGCCGCTCGTCGCCGCCCATGGCGCGCGAGGTCTGGCGCCGTTGTTCGAGGTCCTCGAGTGCGCCGTCCCATCCCTCGGATGTATCGCGAGCAGTCATGGCGACAGCTACCGCCCCGTGAACTTCGGTGTGCGACGCTCCATGTAGGCGGTGAGCGCCTCGCGGAGGTCGTCGGTCCGTGCGTTCACACTCTGCGCGAGTGTCTCGAGCTCGAGGGCTTGGGCGAGCGACGACGTCGACGCACTGTCGAGCTCGCGTTTGGTCGCCGCGAGCGCAATCGGTGGGCCCGCGGCGATCGTTTCGACGACGGCGTCGGTGGCGGCATCGAGATCCGCAGCGGGAACGACCGCGTTGACCAGGCCGAGTTCGAACGCCTCGACGCCGTTGAGCATCTTCGCCGTGAACGCGAGTTCCTTGGCCTTGTGGACGCCGATGCGCTGGCGGAGCAACCACGATGTGCCGAAGTCCATGCTGAGCCCGCGTTTCGCGAAAATCGCCGAGAAGCGAGCGCGGTCGCTGCACCACGTGAGATCGGCAGCGAGCGCGAGCCCGAGCCCCGCTCCCACGCAGGCCCCGTCGACCTTCGCGACAACGGGCACCGGGCAGTTGTGGATCTCGAGCACGACGTCGCCGAGCACGCGCATCGAGTCGACCATGCTCGCCGCTGGCGCTCGGCTGGCGCCCTTCGACTCGCTGGTCTTCGGCCCGCTGGTCGTCGATTCACTGGCCTTCGGGCCGCTGGCGTTCGGGCTCCCGAGATCAGCGCCGCTACAGAAATCGCCGCCGGCACCCGTGAGCACGATGGCGCGGACGCCGCAGTAGCTCAGGTCGCGAAACGTCACACCGATCGCGACCCACATGTCGCCGGTGCACGCGTTCTTCGCTTCCGTGCGATCGATCGTGACGGTTGCGACGAACTCGTCGCGGGCGACCCCGATGTTCGGGTGATGCGATTGGGTGGTGTCGTGTGTAGTCACGTGTCGTGGGTCTCTTCGCTCTGTGCGCCGTCTTGCACGTCGTGCCGTCGTGCCCAGATGTCGTGAGGTGCCGGGCGACGGGATCAACCATCATGGCGTAGCGAACCGTACCGCCTCGGCGTCAGCTTGCGCGGCGGTCGCAGATGAAGTAACTCAGTCTCCAGCATCCAGGGCGACAAGGATCACGTTCGTGAACGACCGCGTGTACATCCATGAGTTCATCGACATCATCGGGCATCACCGCGCGAATTACATGCACCACATGACCGCGAACTGGAGCCCGATTGGCCAAGAGGAGCGCAACCAGCTCTGTTACGGCGTGTGGGCCCTGATGGGCTCCACCGGCGCGTGGCCGAAGACGGTCAACATGTGGGAGCACGACAGCTGGGCAGGGCTCGCGGCCTCCTTCGCGACGGAGGCAGTCGGTCGTGGCGCGCAGGATCCGGCGCTCGAGCGGTGGTGGGCCAAGGCGGCGGAGTTTCGCAGTGGCGGACTCGACCGCATCGTCGTGCCCGCGCCGTGGTCGCGAGGGATCAACGAGCTGTGCGCAGTCGGGGTGCGCGGCGACGTGTACGCCCATGAACTCGTGACCGTGGCGCCGGGTACGGCGACCGACCTACTCGAGCGAGCGCGCGATGCGTCCGAGCTGCACGCACGCCACGGTTGGGAGCTCGTTGGCGCGTTCACGACGGCGATGACGAACGACCACGAAGCGTTGCTGCTGTGGGCGATTCCCACATGGCAGCAGTGGGCCGACGCCGAACGTGACCACGACCTGGCGCGTTGGCGGCGCGGTCTCGACCCGAACACGTGGCAGAGAATCTTGCTGACCGATGCGCCGTTGTGTCCGTTGCGAACCGGCCGCCAGCCGTCGCGAACAAATCGCACCGACTGGCACGACTGAACGGCTGCTCCCTAGCTCGGAGCTGGCGTGACCGGCACGATCGATTCGATCGCGCGCATGCGGTTGTGGACCACGACATCGACCACGGACCCAACGCCAACATTGTGCGCGTCGGCCGGAAGCGCCCACGCCCGCGCGACGCGCGCGCCGCCGCCGGGATCGAGCACGAGGTAGCGCTGCGACTGTTCGGCGCTGACGGGCCACGTCTCGACGCGCACGATCTCGCCGCGTGCGTGGGTCGGCGCGCGCTGATCGGCCAGCGCCCGGTAGGTGAGCAGCGCGCCGACCACGAGCGAGTGGTACACGGCACGCGAGGGAGTGAGCGCGACGACCGCTACGACGGCGAGGATCGCGAACGGCAGCCACCACGGCCCATTGTTGGCGAAGCTCGCCTTCGTGATCGCGCTCACGATGGCCACAATGATGCGACCCGTCACCGCCACGAGCGCGAGGCCGGCGAGCAGGCGCACGATCCCACCCAACAAGACCTTTGATGGCGGCGTGCCCCAGCGCGGCTCGAAGCGTCCGGGAAGGTCGACGCGAAGGCGGTGCCACAGTCCGCCGTACATACTCCACGCGACCTTGGGATTGTTGGCGCCGAACGCCACCGCGCGTGTGATCCCGGGCGCGAGCCCGAACGATGTGGCGTAGGCGAGGTGGCGGCCACGCACCACGACGGCGTCGGGTCCAAGGTCGGCGAACGCGCCGTCGGCTCCGAGAAATCGGTCGACCCCGAGCCATCGCGCGGCCGCGGCGCGCCCGGAATCAGTGTCGCGCTCGGCCCGGAGTTTCGAGACCAGCGCCATGAGCCCAACGGTCACGATCAACGCGATCCCGATGAAGGCCGCGACGGGATTGTCGTTGCTCGACGATGTTCCCTTGGTCGGGGCGGTGACGATGGCGGCCGCGACGAGAACGCCGACACCTCCGGCAAGGATCGTGAGCAGGGTTGTCATCGCAGGCGTAAACCGCGCACGCGACAGGCCTTCGGCGCGCGCCTGGGCGATGACGGCACGATCAAACCGAGTGCGCCACGCCGTCGCGGTCGCCACGTTGTCGTCGGCCAGGGCCGAACACGGCACCGTTGGCGACCCGTGGGCCATGGCGCGCGCTCGGTCGAGGACCATCTTCTCGTAGTCGTTGAGCGTGTCGCTCGACGCCTTGTTGCTGAATCGAACCAGCGCTTCGGTCGGCGTGATGCGATCGAACGACACATGGCCGCGCGCCGCAAGGTCGACGAGCGTTGCTGCGGGCGCGTCGCCGTCGATGTGCCAACCATCAACGAGGAATCCGGCCAGCGCCGGCGGCTCACCACCGAGGTCCATCGTGGGCGCGCCGGCACGCGGCACGCGCGGGTGTGTCGCCGCGGCGAGCAGCGCAAGGACGGTGAGCCACGCTGCGACGGCGACGAGCGCGCCGATCCCGAAGCCGACTGCTGCGCTAAATGCAAGGAGCACGACGCCGAACACGCGTCATTGGCTAGCACCACCGACGACCACCCCGCGTCGCGCTCATCGAGCAGTACCCTTCGCGCATGTTCGGTCGACTGCACAGGCACAACCCATGACCGCGGATCGCCTCGTCGTCGCGACCGACGATGGACCTGTGCGCGTCATTGCCCTCAACCGTCCGCAGGCGCGCAACGCCCTCTCGATCTCGTTGCAGCGCGAGCTCGGCCTCGCCCTTCGCGCCGCCGACGCGGACACCTCGGTGGCCTGCGTGGTGTTGACCGGAACCGACCCGGCGTTCTGTGCTGGTTTGGACCTGAAGGAGCTCGGCCAGGGGGTGGCCCCGGGAACGCTCAGCGACGGCGACTCGCCGTTCTCGGCCCTGCAACAAATGCGCACGCCGATCATCGGAGCCATCAACGGTGCGTGTGCGACCGGTGGTCTCGAACTCGCGTTGGCGTGCGACTTTCTCATCGCCTCCGAACGAGCCCGCTTCGCCGACACGCATGCACGCGTCGGATTCACGCCCGCCGGCGGGATGAGCGTGCTGCTGCCGGAGGCGGTGGGCCTGCGGGCTGCCCGCGAGATGAGCTTCACTGGCACGTTCATCGACGCGGCCGAAGCGCTGCGCCTCGGGCTCGTCAACCGCGTCGTCGCACACGACCAACTCGTGACCACTGCAGTAGCCGTCGGCCACGACATGGCGAGCGCCGACCAAGATGCCCTGCGCGCGCTCAAGGATCTCTACGATCGTGGTCCGCGGCTCACGAAGGCCGACGCTCTCGCACTCGAACTCGAAGTGTTCGGTGGTCGACGGCTCTCGGCCGAAACGATCGAGTCGCGGCGTGGCGATCTCATCGCACGCAACCGCGACCGCTCGCAATGACGCACGAACGCGAACTCCTGGAGCGGGTCGATCTGTGCACCGCCGATGGCGCACGGCTTGCTGCTGCGGCGCGAGGCTGGTCGAGGCATCCGCTGCACCGCGCGAACCTGCATGGCCACCCGGGCCAGAACAAGCGTTGGGATTACTGGGCCATCCTCGCGGGCGACCTCGTGGTGTCGTGCGTGTACTCCGACGTGGATTACATCGGTCTGGCCGACGTGTATTGGGCCGACCTGGTTACCGGTGAGGCCGGCGGGCACGGCATCGCGGTGCCGAACGCCCAGGGCATGAGCCTTCCCGAGATCCCCGGCGGCGAGCCCCTCCGCGTGCACCGCGACGGTCTTGACCTCGAGATCAGCGACGACGCGCAGGGAACGCACATCGTCGGTCGGTGGCGCGAACGTGATGGTCGGCCCGGCGAACTCGACGCGGTGGTGTTCCAGCCACCCGGTCACGAATCACTCAATGTCGTGATCCCCTGGAGCGACGAGCTGTTCAACTACACGTCCAAGCACCAGGCGCGTCCGGCCGAGGGCGAACTCGTGGTCGGCGATCGTCGCTGGGCCATCGGCCCACGCGCCGAGGCTGGGTCCGACGCGTGGGGCGTGCTCGACGTTGGTCGCGGCCGGTGGCCGTCAGAGATCGTGTGGAACTGGGGCGGCGGTGCCGGGCGTTCAGGCGACCATGTGATCGGCCTGCAATTCGGCGGCAAGTGGACCGAGGGCACTGGCTTCACTGAGAATGGCCTGATCGTCGACGGCCGGCTGACGAAGCTCGGCCGCGAACTCGAGTGGCGCTATGACTGGGACGACCCGATGCAACCGTGGCGGGTCGACGATCCTGGTGGCCAACTCGATGTCATGCTCACGCCCCGCTTCGACAAACACACAAAGGTCGCCGGTCACAAGCGCGGCAGCGAAGTCCACCAAGTGTTCGGGACGTGGACCGGGAACCTCGTGACCGATGACGGTGTACGCATCGAGTTCGACGGATTACAGGGCTTTGCCGAAGAAGCACGCCAGTGTTGGTGACCGACGGCGCCCCGAGTAGTTAGTTTGGCCGTATGGATTACACACGACTGGGACGTACGGCGCTGCGCGTCAGCCGGATTTGTCTCGGCACGATGAACTTCGGGCCGCAGACGACCGAAGCCGACTCGCACGCAATCATGGACCGGGCCCTTGAGCGAGGCATCAACTTCTTCGACACCGCGAACCGTTACGGCGGCGACAAGGGGGCGGGGGCGACCGAAGCGATCATCGGCCGTTGGTTCGCGCTCGGCGGTGGGCGGCGCGAGAAGGTGGTGCTCGCGACGAAGGTGTACGGGCCGATGACGGACTGGCCGAACGACGGTGGGCTGTCGGCGCGCCACATCCGTGCCGCGTGCGACGAGAGCCTGCGCCGGCTCCAGACCGATCACATCGACCTCTACCAAATGCATCACATCGATCGCAGCGCACCATGGGACGAGGTATGGCAGGCGATGGAGTCGCTGGTCGCCGCGGGCAAGATCACCTACGTCGGCAGCTCCAACTTCGCCGGCTGGCACATTGCGCAGGCGAACGAGGCCGCCAAGTCGCGCCACTTTCTCGGGCTGGTGAGCGAGCAAAGCCTCTACAACCTCGCGGCTCGAACGATCGAGCTCGAAGTGTTACCGGCGTGCCGTTCCTACGGCGTGGGGGTGATCCCGTGGAGCCCGCTCGCTGGTGGCGCGCTCGGTGGAAGTCTGCGCGACGCGACGGGCGGGCGACGCGCCACGCTCAACGCTCGTTGGGGCCAGCTCGCGCCCAAGATCGAAGCATTTGAACAGTGGTGTGCGGCACGAGGCGACGAGCCGGCGGCGGTTGCGTTGGCGTGGTTGTTGCATCAACCGCAAGTGACGGCGCCCATCATCGGACCCCGAACGATGGAACAACTCGAAGGCGCATCGCTGAAGGCATTTGACATCACGCTCGACCACGACGCGCTCCAGCAACTCGACGCGATGTGGCCCGGTCCTGGGGGACGGGCTCCGGAGGCCTACGCGTGGTAGCCAGGCCCCCGCTCGATGTCGACCTCGAGGTCGACCTCGACGTTGATCTCACCGATCGGTCGCTCTACCGCCATGGGTTTCCGCACGAACTCTTCACCGACCTTCGCGCGCACGCCGGTGTGTTGCGCCATCCGCGTGCAGTGCTCGAACGCAGCCCCGACGGTGTGGAGTTCTGGTCGGTGGTCCGCCACGCCGAGGTGCAAGAGGCAAGTCGCGACTGGCAGCGCTTCTCGTCACTCGACGGCCCCACACTCAGCCCGGCTCCGACGATGCAGCGCGGCGAAGCGATCGTCTTTGCCGACCCTCCCGCGCACGCTCGGCTACGCAAGCTGATCGCGGCGGGCTTCACCCCGCGCATGATCGCCCGCCTCGACGACCAGGTACGAGTGCGGGTCGGCGAGATTCTCGACGCCGTGGTCGAGCGCGACGGCGTCGTCGATTTCGTGCGCGACATCGCCTACCAGCTCCCGATGCAACTCATCGGTGACATCGTCGGTATCCCCGAGGCCGACCGCCCGCACGTGTTCGGCCTCACCGACACCATCATGCGTTCCGGCGACCCCGACACCGGGCTCACCGCCGATGACCGCGACGGCGCCATGCTCGATCTTTACCAGTACGCCACCTCGCTCGGCGTGGACAAGCGGGCGCGACCCACTGACGATGTGTGGAGCATCCTCGCATCGGCCGCGATCGAAGATGACGACGGCGTTACGTTCAGCCTGACCGACTTGCAGCTCGACATGTTCTTTCTCGTGTTGTCGGTTGCCGGCAGCGAGACCACGCGGAATGCGATATCGCAAGGTCTGGCGGCGCTGGCCGAGCGCCCCGACGACATTCGGTCGCTGCGCGCCGATCCGGCGCTGTGGGACACCGCGACCGACGAGGTGATCCGATGGGCGAGCCCTGTCACGGACTTCTGCCGCACAGCGATGTACGACACCGAACTCGGCGGTGTGCCGATTGCTGCGGGCGACCGTGTCGCGTTGTTCTTTCCGTCGGCGAACCGCGACGAGCGCGCCTTTGCCGAACCCTTCCGATTCGACATTCGGCGTTCGCCGAATCACCATGTGTCGTTCGGCGGCGGGGGAGTGCATTACTGCTTGGGCGCGCACCTTGCTCGTCGGGAGATCCGAACGTTGTTCGAGCAACTGCTCGTGCGCTTCGATGACATCGAGGTCACTGGAGCGATCACCTGGACTGCAGGTGGGCTCGATCAATCCGTGGCGGCATCGGTGGATACGATGCCGGTTCGCCTGACCCCGTCTGGATGAGCGGCGGGTCGATGCGGAGGCGTCGGCGCAGCTCCTCGATGGGAACCGCCCGCGCAAAGAGATAACCCTGTGCGTAGCGGCAGCCGAGTGCGCGCAGCACGTTCGCCTGTTCGATCGTCTCGACACCTTCGGCAACGACATCGAGCCCGAGGTCCTTGCTCAGCATGAGGACGCTCCGCACGATCGCGACGGCCCGGCTGTCGGTGGTAATGCCGCGCACGAATGTCTGGTCGATCTTCACCTTGTCGATCGGCAACGAGTGCAACAGTGTCAACGAGGAATGTCCTGTACCGAAGTCGTCGAGCGCGATCTTGACACCGAGCCGACGTGCTGCCGCGACCTCCCGCGCGGCCGCAGCAACGTCGGTCAGGATCGCGGTTTCTGTGATCTCGATGCCGATCATGTTCGGATTGCAACCCGTCCGCGCGAGGAGGGCGGCGAGCCGCTCGGCGGGCTGGACGCGCGCCATTTCACCGGCCGAAACGTTGCACCAGATGCGGAACGTGTCGGCAACGTCTGTGCCCATGAGGCTGGCGCGCACCTCCACGGCGCTCGTGACGACCTTCGTGTCGATCGCGTAGACGAGGCCGGTGGCCTCGGCGAGAGGGATGAAATGCAACGCTTCGATGAGGCCTCGCGTGGGATGGATCCAGCGCGCGAGGGCCTCGGCGCCAACAATTTGGCCGGTCTCGAGATCAACCTCAGGCTGGAACCAGGCGGTGATCTCATCGTTGGCGAGCGCGTCGCGCAAGTCCCGTTCGGCGTCGGCCCGCCGTTGTATGGCCGCGCCCAACTCGACGTCGAACATCTCGACCCGGTCGCGTCCAGATTCCTTGGCTCGATACAACGCGGCGTCGGCGTGCGACAGCAATGTCTCGGCGCTATCGGTCGGGTCAAGGTTCGTGGCGACGCCAATGCTGGCTGACGCTCGATGCGCTCGGCCCCCGATGTCGAACGGGTCATCGAACACAGCGAGGACCCGCTGGGCGATGGAGACCGCCTCGGCACTGTCGCCCAATCGGTCGAGCAGCACCGCGAACTCGTCGCCGCCGAGGCGCGCGAGCAGATCCTGTCCGCGCATGACGGAGCACACGCGAGCGGCCACCTCGATGAGCAATGTGTCGCCCGCACCATGGCCGAGCGAGTCGTTGACGAACTTGAAACGATCGAGATCGAAGTACATGACCCCGATCAGTGACTGGTCGCGGCCGGCGGCAGCAAGCGCTCGTTCGAGTTGGGCCACGAAGGCGCCGCGGTTCGCGAGACCGGTCAAGTTGTCCTGCAACGTCTGCTCGACAAGGAGCGCGTTGGCTTCGTCGTTGCGCTGCCGCAGCTGCAGCTCGCTGATGACGAGTGCGTGCACCTCATGGTGCATCGATGTCATCAACACGAAGTAGATCGGGATCGCGAGGCCGAACATGCGGCCGACGCGGTCGCCCGAGGCCGCGAACGCGAACGTCGTTGTCACCAGGAGCGGCGTGATGCATGCGTAGAAGTACATGCGGCGGGCGGCGGTACCGACCGTGTAGCTCGCAGCCGTAGCACAGAGAAAGACGAGGCAGACCGAACGCAGATCTGCGTGGTGCGTGCTGGGGAGCGCGACCACCGACAGCGAAGCCCAGGCCAGCCCGAGCAGCAGGCAAGTCGCCGGGCCGATCCAATAACGGTCGATGACCTCGCCCTTGTTGCGACGTCGCAGATAACGACCGCTCGTGGCGAACATCGTGATGTCGGCGAGCCAGACGAGCCCGACGAACACGAGACGCCGCGGCAATGGCACTGCCGATTCGAGGATCAACGCGAGGATCGTCGACGCCGGGATCCCGACGAGCGCCGTGCGCCGCAGGGCCCGGTTCACCTGGTCCGTGCTGGCCTGGCGGACCTCGACGCTGAGCGAATCCCGGTCCACCCCTCTCTATCGAGTGAAGTAGGTCGCTGCTTGAGCTGCTCTTTGCCGCGGTGACTCACACCTCGACAACGACGGGGACGATCATGGGATGACGATTCGTGCGCTGCTTGACGAAGCGGCCCGCGGCCCGCCGGATCACAGTGTGGAGCGCCTCGATGTCGATGGCCGATCCCTTGTTCGTCGCGTCGGTGAGCGCATCGGCGACCGCTCGTGTGCATTCGTCGACGAGGCGACCGGTGTCGCTTTCGCTGATCCAGCCTCGGGAGATCACTTCTGGCCCCACGATGATTTCGTGCGCGCTCGCGTCGACGGTCACGAAGATGACCACGATGCCTTCCTCGGAGAGCACGCGCCGGTCGCGCAACACGCCGTGGCCGATGTCGCCGACGCCAGCGCCGTCGACGTAGAGAAAACCCGCCGGCACGCGGTCGCCCTTGCGGATGCCGCTGTCGGAAATGACGAGCTGGTCGCCATCTTCGCAAAGGTTGACGTGATCAGAGGCCACACCCATCTCTCGGGCGAGCCGAGCGTGGCTGACGAGATGGTGGTACTCGCCGTGCACGGGAGTGAACCACTCCGGGCGGGTGATCGACAGGATCGTCTTGAGTTCTTCTTGTTTGGCGTGGCCGGTGGCGTGCACGTCCTCGATCCCGGAGTGCACGACCTCGACGCCGATCCGTGAAAGCGCGTCGATCACCTTGGTGACGTTCATCTCGTTGCCGGGGATCGGATGTGACGACAGCACCACGGTGTCGTGCTCGTTCAGGGTTAGCCATTTGCTTTCGTTGGCTGCCATGCGCGCGAGCGCCGACATCGGCTCGCCCTGCGACCCAGTGGAGATCACGCACACCTCAGCCGGTGGCCGTTCGGCCACATCGTTGATGTCGAGGAGTTTGTCGGCGGGGATCGTGAGCGCGCCGAGTTCGAGCGCGAGACGGACGTTCTTCTTCATCGAGAGTCCGAGTGTGGCGACGACGCGTCCTTGCGCGATGGCGACATCGGCGATTTGTTGGACGCGATGGATATGGCTCGCGAAACAGGCCGTGATGATGCGGCGGCCCTCGTGCGCGGCGAACACCTCGCGCAACACCTTGCCGACCGACGTCTCCGAGCGTGAGTACCCGTGTTGGTCGGCGTTGGTCGAGTCGGCGAGGAGGAGCCGGATGCCCTCGTCCTTGGCGATCGCACCCATGGTGGCGAGATCGGTGAGGCGCCCATCGACCGGATTCAGGTCGATCTTGAAATCGCCGGTGTGCAAGATCGTGCCCTGCGGCGTGTGGAATGCCGTCGCGAACCCGTGCGGCACCGAATGGGTGACGGGGATGAATTCGCAGTCGAACGGACCGAACTGTCGGCGTTCGCCGTCGGTGACGGGGATGAACTTGGTGCGGTCGAGCATCCCGGCCTCGTCGATGCGGTGGCGCGCCAGGCCGAGCGCCAACGCCGAGCCGATGATCGGGAATGAACAGTCGCGCAGCAGGTACGACAACCCACCCGTGTGGTCTTCGTGGCCATGGGTGACGATGCATCCTTCGATGCGGTCCTTGTTCTCGCGCAGGAACGTGAAATCGGGGAGCACGAGATCGACGCCGAGCATGTCGGCATCGGGAAACATGATCCCGCAGTCGAGCAACATGATGCGACCGTCGACTTCGATGGCGGCGCAGTTCCGGCCGATCTCGCCGAGCCCGCCGAGAAACGTGATTCGTACTGGGGAAGCGATGGTGGGTCTCCTCGAGACATCGAGCACATGAGCACGACACGCGCTCGGCGCTCAGCGTACGCCGCGGCCGCAGCGACCGTAGGCACCACGTCACCGCGCGCGGGACGCGGATCGACCGACGAGACCGAATCCAATCGGGACGTACGGCCCTGGTATCGCGCGGGCGCTGGGGCCATGGTGAAGGCATGGATGCGAGCGACGGCGATCCGGGTGGTCGCCTCGCGGCGATGAAGCGCTTGAGTACGACGGGCCTGCTCGTCCTCGCGGTCGTCGGCATTTCGGGCGGTGGGGTCGCGCACCTGGTCGGCCTCGGAGGGACCGCGCACGTGCTGTGGGCGCTCACGGCGCTCGTCGGCGTGGCACCGGCGCTGTGGTGGGCTTTGGATGCGGCGCGCCACGGTCGACTGGGCGTGGATCTCATTGCCGTGCTCGCGCTCGTCGGTACGCTCGTGATCGCTGAGTACCTGGCCGGGGCGGTGATCACCGTCATGTTGGCGAGCGGTCGTTCCATCGAGGGGCGCGCCGCGGCGCGGGCGCGCCGAGACCTGCACGCCATGCTCGAACGTGCGCCACGCGTCGTGCACCGTTACGCCGACGCCAAGCTGACCTCGCCGCCGATCGACGACATCGTGCCCGGCGATCTCCTGTTGGTCCAGCCCGGCGAAATCGTCCCCGTCGACGGACTCATCGACGACGAACTCGCAGTGCTCGACGAGAGCGCACTCACGGGCGAGCCGTTGCCGGTCGAACGTCGCATCGGCGACGCGGTCCGAAGCGGTGTGGTCAATGCTGGCGGTCCGTTTGACTTGCGCGCCACGACGACTGCGAGCGACAGCACGTACGCCGGGATCGTGCGCCTCGTGTCGGAGGCTGAAGCTTCGAGCGCGCCGTTCGTGCGGCTCGCCGATCGATACGCCGGTGTGTTCCTACTGGCGACGCTCGCGTTGGCCGGACTGGCCTGGGCGGTGTCGGGCGAGCTGGTACGCGCCGTCGCAGTGTTGGTGGTTGCCACGCCCTGTCCGCTCATCCTCGCGGCGCCGGTGGCGATCGTCTCGGGTCTGTCGCGTTGCGCACGGCGTGGCGTCGTCGTGAAAGGTGGCGTCGCGCTCGAGCGACTCGCGCGCGGAGAAATCCTGCTGCTCGACAAGACCGGCACGATTACTGCCGGACGACCAACGCTTGTCGAAGTTGTCACCGCTGGCGCGATGAGCTCAGGTGACGTCGTGCGGCTCGCCGCGTCGCTCGATCAACTGTCGCCGCACGTGCTCGCGACGGCTGTCGTACGCGCGGCCCATGCACGCTCGCTTGGCTTGAGTCTGCCCACTGATATGGAAGAGGTGCCGGGTAGCGGCACGCGTGGGGTCGTCGACGGCCATCGTGTACGGGTCGGCAAGGCGAGCTGGGCATCGGCGCTGCCGTCGGCGCGGTGGGTACGCGCGGTGCGCCGGCGCGCCGAGCTCGACAGCATGCTCACCGTCTTCGTCGAGGTGGACGGCGTACCGGTGGGAGCGTTGCTCTTCGATGACCCGGTGCGCACCGACGCAGCGCGCACCATGCGCGAATTTCGGCGCAGTGGCATTCGCCGGATCGTGATGGTCACCGGCGACAACGACGCGACTGCCCAAGCAGTAGGTGCCGTGATCGGCGTCGACGAGGTGCTTTCCGAACGCGCACCCAGCGAAAAGGTCGATGCGGTCCAGCTCGCGCAAAGGTCGGGGTCGACGATCATGGTCGGCGACGGCATCAACGATGCGCCGGCCTTGGCCCTCGCCGACGTCGGCGTTGCGATCGGTGCCCGCGGCGCGACTGCATCGTCGGAAGCCGCGGATGTCGTGCTAACGGTCGACCGGCTCGATCGTCTTGGCGAGGCGCTCGTGATCGCGCGCCGTGCGCGCGCCATCGCGATGCAGAGCGTGCTGGCCGGAATTGCAATGTCGGGTGTTGCGATGATCGTGGCGGCCTTGGGGTATCTCCCGCCGATCTGGGGCGCGGTCTTGCAGGAGGTGATCGATGTCGCGGTGATCGTCAATGCGCTGCGAGCGTTGCGCGACACCACCGCAGCCTCACGCCTGCGCGGCGAAGACGCGGCGATCAGCCGCCGCTTCAGCGGGGAACACGCCCGCCTGTGGCCTGACGTCGCCCGAATCCGCACGGTCGCCGATGCGCTCGATCGTTCGCGTCCGGCGGAGTCGCTCGCGATGGTCAAGGAGGTCCACCGCTTCCTCGTCGATGAACTCGACCCCCACGAGCAGGCCGAAGACCGCACCCTGTATCCGGTGCTCGCTCGCGTGCTTGGCGGTCACGATCCGACGGCCACGATGAGTCGCGCCCATGTCGAGATCTCCCACCTCATCCGGCGCCTCGGGCGAGTCCTCGACAGCATTGACGAAGACGGTCTGGACGACGACGACACCGTCGAACTGCGCCGGCTGCTCTACGGCCTACACGCGATCCTGCAGCTTCACTTCGCGCAGGAGGACGAGGGGTACCTGTCGCTCGCCGACGACGCGGCCGGTCCATCCGCCGCGGTTCCGTCCGCCGCGCCGGGAACCGGGCGCGTCAGCACGGCGCCGTGACCGATCACTCGTCGCGACCGGCCGGGGAACCGGCGCGACCCGTGCGGGTCAAAGATGTGGAGCGTCTAGTCGATCAGATTGCTCTCGGCCACGTAGGGCTCGATTTCGCCATCGGCGCCGATCACACCAATCAGCAGGCCAGCCTCGTTGTACACAGGGGCACCGACACCGTCAGAGCCGCTCTGGCGCTTCTCGCGCTTCAACGCCTGCTTGGCTTTGCGGTTGCGCTCCTTTTGGAGCTTGTCGAACGTCGTTCGCTGCTTGGCGGCCATGGTGTCCTCCGTGGCGGGTCGGTCCTGGTCTGCGGCGTGAGCGGCCGACCGGGAAGCTCGCTTCCGTCTGTCGCGTTTTGGCCCGAGAACCTTGCGCTGTGCGGCGCGTGGACTTCGGGCGGTGCCGGACCGCCCGAAAGCGATGGGCGGTCGGTGGTTGGGCGGCGCCCCGATGGCCGGAAGTGCTCCTCGCGGGTGACCAGGCGGGTGCGCGAGCGCGCAAAAGCCATCCTAGCCGGGCCGACCCCAGAATCGGGGACAGAGCCACGTGCACCATCGCAGGCGAGTGCGGTGTCGGGCACAGTGGCGCCGCAGCGGTTGTCGCGGCTGTGACGAACTGGTACAAATCGTTCATCACGGTGACCGCGTTGGTCACTGGTGCCACAGCAATCATCACGATTCGTCAGCCCCGAACCTGCTGGTCCGCTCCCCGAGCATCGTCGCTGCATGACGCCGTGTTCACGGTGCCGCCGCAAAGTCCGATGAGTGGGTGTCGTCCCAGGTGAGCGTGTCTGTCGGGTCAGAAATCGAGGACCGTCATGCTCAGGTTGCGCGCCGTCGATGCCGAGGAAATCTCTACGCCGCAAACTCCCGGCGCCGACTCCCGGTGGATGACCATGACTGTTCAGCACGCCCCTGTCGTGTCCGAGCTGCTCGAGCTGCACAAGCCCGGCGCGCGCGACCAGGTGGTCCGCCTCGGTGCGACGGTGACGCAGGTAGCAGGGTTCGGGCCGGCCGCGGACGTCGTGGCCTGGATTGCTGACGCGATGGTCGTGGCGCCCGTCGTGATCGGCGCCGACGCGCTTGACGACCTTGCCGAGATGCATGACCCGCTCGACCCGGCCGAGCACGACGCCATCGTGGACCGCGTCGACGAGCTCGCCATCCGTGCGGGCGAGATCGAACAAGAACTCGCAGAACTCCGCGCGATGGCCGTCGCGGGCGAGGACGATCGCGACCACGCCGCGGCTGCGCTGGCCCTCGCGGTCGAATGGGACACCCACGCCGACCTCGCCCGGGCCGGTGGCGACGAGGCGGCCACACATGAGATCGACCTACGCGCTCGCACCGCGGCGTTGCTCGGGCGCCTTGCCGGCCCCGAACCCATGGTGGAACTGCGGGCGTTCGCACAGGACGTGATCCGCCACCAGCCGACCAGCGATTCGGCCGTTGCGTTGCAGAGCGAACTCGACCGCATCGAGGCCGAGGGTCGCGACCTGGTCGCCAGGATCGACGCCGCCGACGCCACCAATATGGGGAGTCCCGCACTGCGTGTGCAGGAATTGCTCGGTACCGATGAGCGCCCGATCGTGCTCGACGGTGACCTCCTCTATGCCGTCCCACCGGCGGTGCACGACCTCCTGCTCGCCAAGCTGCGCGACGCCGCCGACCATCGACGCGTGGTCATCGTGTTCGACGACACGACCCTCGGTCCGTGGCTCGACACCGTGCACGGTTCCTCGATGTGGACCACCGGGCACCTCCACCTCATCCGATCGCAAGACGTCGAGGGGTGGGACGAAGACCCCGACAAGCGTGCCGCCGCGGTCCGCAAGGCGAACCGGGGCGGTCGCAGCCTCGCCAGCTGCGACAAGCATCCGTCGCACGCCACGCGCTTGTCGTGCAGCGCCTGTGGGCTGCCGTTTTGCAGCGTCTGCCTGGTCCGGGTCAAGACCAAAGATGCCGTGATCTGCATCAACTGCGCACTCGAACGGGGTACCGGAGTGCGGCGCGCCGGTCGCTGAGCGGCTCCACACGCCCAAGGCAAATCGGCGGGAGTGAGCGGCCTCGCATGTGCCCGAAGTGATACGACTTTGAGGTTGGGCCCTTCATAGGCCACAATAGATGGCCGATGAAGGTCGAATCGCGCGACTCGGTATCCCTCAAGCCAGCCGAGCTCGATGAGCTGGCGCAATTGCTGCACTCTGTCGGTCTCGCAATGCGTGACGAAGTGCTCGATCACCACGTCGAACACTTCCCGCTCGTGGTCGTGGCCCAGGACGAAGCCGGTGTGGCCGGGTTCATGTTCGGGTCCCTCGAACGGATTGGTGGCACACCCGCGATCCTGTGGGGTCTCGGCGCCGCCCGCAAGCACAAGATCGCCGCGACGGTCCTGCAAGGGATGACAGGCGAGCTCGCACGCCGGGCCGCCATCTCCTTCCCCGACGAGGACGTGCTCGTCGCGGTGCGCTTCGCTCAACCGTCGATCTACGCGATGCTCAACACCTACTCGAGCGTCGTGCCGCGCCCCGGCTATGCGCCGAACGGCGAGGAGCGGGCCTGGGGCCGGCGACTCGCGAAGCGTTTCGGCTGCGATCAGCACTACGACGACCGTGCGTTCACGGTGCGCGTCACCGGCAAGAAGGCAACGACACTGCCGGTGCTCGACGCGTCCGGCATCAAGGCCACCGGCGGCGCCAAGGTCGTGGGGCTCGTCGGCGAGCACGACGCCACCAAGGGCCAGGCGATGATCGCGTTCGGTTGGGCCATCGCTGAAGCACTCGAGTCGGGCACCTACGCCGCGCGCTGAGTACCTCGCTGCCGTTGCAGCGGTCGCACGATTCAGATGTCGAGGACGCGCCCGAGGTCGTCGGGGTTCGTGACCGGCGCCGCGCACACGTAGTGCTCGCACACATACGCGGCGGGCTGGCCCTGCACGAGGCCGCGGCCCTCGATGAGTGCGCCGAGCAGGGCCGTTGCCTCGTCGCCGGGGTCGGGAGTCAGGGTCACGCTGACGGTCGCGGGGAGCAGCCGGCGGCCGACTTCGTTGCGGAGCGCGTCGGTGGCGCCGTCGCGCTCGGGTCCGACGATCACGACCTCTCGTACCGGATCGATGTCGAACACCGCAGCGTCGAGCGCCGCGGCGAAGCCGCGGGGATGGCGGGCCACGAACGGCGCCACGGCTGCGATCGACGCCGTCGCGATGGCTCGGTAGCGATCGTTGCCCGTGAGGACGGCCAAGCGCGCGAACGCTCCGGCCGCGATCGACCCCGCCGCGGGCGTGGCGTCGTCCATCTGGTCCTTGGCCCGCACGATCAGTGGGGGCGCGTCCGAACCCGTGGTGAAAAAGCCTCCGTCAACATCGTCGTGGAACAGCGCGATCAGTCCCTCAGCCACCTGCGTGGCGTCGACGAGCCACGTTGGGCGGTCGAGCTCTGCAAGTCGCACAAGCGCATCGAAGAGCGCGGCGTAGTCCTCGGCGTACGCGAGATGCCGCGCTCGACCGTCGGCGCCGTTGCCCGGCTCGGCCGTGGCCGATGACTGCCACGATCGCAGGAGGCGGCCGTCGCCGCGTCGAAGATGCGTCAGCAGCAACTCGGCGGTGGTGCGGGCGGCATCCATCCAGTCGCTGCGTTGGAACGCAGCACCAGCCTCGGCGAGGGCGCGCACCATGAACGCGTTCCACGACAGGATGACCTTGTCGTCGAGGCTCGGATACACGCGCTGCGCGCGACGCGCGCGCAGTCGATCGCGCGCGGCGACGATCGTGGCGTCGGGTTCGGCGTCACGTCGCGCGAGGTGCAAGATGTTGCCTCGAAACGAGGTGTGTGGGTCGACGAAATTGCCGGTATCGGTCGCGCCGTAGAACTCGATCACGGCGTCGGCGTCGTCGCCGCACACGGCGCGGAGTTCGGCGATGCTCCAGCAGTAGTACTTGCCTTCCACGCCTTCGCTGTCGGCGTCGTACGCGGCGTAGAAGCCGCCGTTCGGGTGACGAAGCTCGCGCAACACCCAGTCGATCGTTTCGCTGACGATGCGCGCGTAGCGGCCCTGACCGGTGAGTTTCCACCCGTCGGTATACGCGCGCACGAGGAGGGCGTTGTCGTAGAGCATCTTTTCGAAGTGCGGCACGAGCCATTGGCCGTCGACCGAATAGCGCGCGAACCCGCCGCCGATCTGGTCGTACATCCCGCCTGCGGCCATGGCGTCGAGCGTGGTCGTGACCATCGTCTGTATGTGGTCTGCTCGCTCGCTGTCGCGTGCACGCGTGGCGCGCCCGCACAACCATGACAGCGTCACGCCGGGCGGGAACTTCGGCGCCGGGCCAAAACCGCCCCAGGACGGGTCGAAGGAATCCCAGAGCGCGTCGATCGCTTGATCGGTGATCGCCTCGTCGATTGCCGTTGGCCCGTCGGTGCGGGGCAGCGCGACGTCGATCGAACTCGTCAAGCGTTCGGCGAGGTCATCAACCTCGTCGCGCTTGGCGGCCCACGCGTCGGCGACGGCCTCGCACACGCGCACGAACCCGGGCATTCCCTGGCGGTCGTTCGGCGGGAAGTAGGTGCCGGCGTGGAACGGCTGGCCGTCGGGTCGCAGCCACACGCTCATCGGCCAGCCGCCTCGCCCCGTCATCGCCTGCGTCGCCTGCATGTAGACGCTGTCGACGTCGGGCCGCTCCTCGCGGTCGACCTTGACGTTTACGAACAGGCGGTTCATCACCTCGGCCGTGCCGTCGTGTTCAAAGCTCTCGTGGGCCATGACGTGACACCAGTGACAGGCCGAATAGCCGACCGACAGAAACACCGGGACATTGCGGCGGCGTGCCTCCGCAAAGGCCTCGTCGCCCCAGGGATACCAGTCGACGGGGTTGGCGGCGTGCTGGCGCAGATACGGGCTCGTCTCGAACTCGAGGCGGTTCATGGCACTGACAGTACCGACGCGCGCGTGCGACCTCGCCGTCGGTTGGTACCTGACGGGCAATTATGCAACGGGAAGTACCAATGGACCCGCTGTTCTATGCGCCGAGCTGCGTGAGCGCTTCGGCGATCGGGTCCCATACGTGTTCGTGCCACGACGGGTCGATGACACCCGACGCCCACTGCTCGTCGGCCCTGGCCCACAGGTCGGCCTCGACGGGCCCCAGCACGGAGCGGATCGTCGCGAGTTGGTCGCCGTCAGCCTCGACGCGCACGCGGAGCCGATCGAAGGCATGCCACACGTTGACGTTACCGAGAGCGGCGGGGATCGACGGCAAGAAGACCGGTACGTACACGCTCACACACGGCGATCCAAGCGCGAACCACGCTCGTGGCGATACGCGATCGTCGGCGTGAAGCTCGCACACCATCGATGCCGTAGTGGCCTTGGAGTCGCGCAGGTGCATGCACACGGTGAACCCGTAGCCGTCGTCGCGATTCTCGATCGGCGGCGGCGTCGGCGGCCGCGACGCCGCGGTTGTACCGGCTCGAGGGTCGCCCCACGGTCCGGCGCCGTGGTCGCGCAGGGTCGCCACAACGTCGCCGGCGTGGAGGCGGGCTGGATCGGCAGTGCTCACGCACGCGGTTGTGGCGGCCAAGCGGCGGTCGGCGCGTCCCGTCGGGACCGTGGGCGAGCGCCACGCTTGCACGTCGAAGCCGGGGTTGATGCCAGGCGACGCCAGATCCCAGTTGTCGGTGAGACTCACGCGGTTACTGATCGCGGCGCCACCGCCTTCGACGCGGCGCGCGGCCCACTGGCGATCGTTGGTCTCGAGGATCCATGCGCACTGGGTGTCGGCGATGAGGAAGGCGTTGTCGTACGGCTCGTGTTGGTGCTCCTCGCCGCTGCCGCCTTGCCCATATTGCTCGAGGAGCGTCGTGATGAGGTGGAGCGCGCCGTCTGCCGTTGTCGCGCGTTCGAGTCCGAGCCGCACGAGATCCATGCCCAAGAGCGCGTCGGCGCGTGCGCTGGGATCGTCGGTCGTCCAGATCTTCTCGTTGCCGATGGCGACGCCGTGCGTGTTGACGCCGTGTTCGAAACCCCACAGCCACGCGGGGCGTGAACTGGCATTGGCCACCGCGCCAGGGTCAGCGCCGAGATCGATGTACTGCGCGCGCAGTGGCGCGGTCGTCGCAGGTCGCCGCGGCCACTGCTCGACGAGCTGGACTTCGCCGACCGGCCGGTCGCTGTTCTTGGCGAACAGCAGGCGACCGTCGGCGACGACGCACAGAGTGTCGCACATCGATTAGTGAAACCACACCTTTTGGTGGTTCCGGCTCTGCGGATGAACCAACAGTGCGAACAGCGCGACCGCGAACGCGAAGCTCAACAGAACCTGGAACCGGAACACATCGGTGCCGAAGACGAGGAGGTACATGAGCACCTGGAGCCCCGATGCTCCGACCGCCACGAGGTAGCCATATTTGCGCTCGTTGGCGATGCCGAGCCCGCCCAACAGCAGACCGATGATGATGAGGATCGAAGCGCCGTAGGTGGTGGCGACGACGCCACCGTTGATGATGGCGAAGAACACGCTGATATAGCAGAGGAGCTGGGCCGAGACGAGTGTCTGCGGCATGCTCTGGTTGAAGAACTGGTTGCTCACGTGGTCATTCTCTCAGATCGTCGTGCTGCGAGCGCGCAACTGCCCGCACGCTGCGTCGATGTCGACGCCGCGATTGCGGCGAATTGTTGCCGTGACGCCGTGCGCACCCAGCGCGGAGGCGAAGGCGCGGAGGCGCACACCCGAACTCGGACGGCCGACGAACGCCGCCGTCGAGTTCAACGGAATGAGGTTGACGTGCGCACCACCGGGGAAATCGCGGAGCAGGCGGGCGAGAGCCCGTGCCTGGCGTCCGGGGTCGTCGTTGACTTCGGCGATCCCCGCATACTCAAACGTGACGCGCCGACCCTTGCGCGCGGCATAGTCGCGCGCGGCATCGACCACATCTGCAACCGGGTAGCGCCGGTTCAGCGGAACGAGCTGTTCGCGTAGCGCGTCGTCGGCGGCATGGATCGACACCGCGAGCGTGACGGGCAACGGCTGTTCGGCGAGCGCGTGGATGCCGGGAACGACACCGACGGTCGAGACGGTGATGTGACGGGCCGAGAAGCCCGCGTCGGTGTGGAGACGTTGGATGGCGCCGTGCACCGCGTCGAAGTTCGCGAGTGGCTCGCCCATTCCCATGAACACGACGTTCGACACGCGTTGTTCCGTAGCGTGCGCGGCCCGCATGACCTGCTCGACGATTTCGCCGGTACTGAGGTGACGCTCGAAGCCGGCTTGGCCAGTGGCACAGAACGTGCACCCCATCGCACATCCGGCTTGCGACGACACGCACACCGTGGCGCGATCGCGGTAGCCCATCAACACCGTTTCGACTTGGGCGCTGTCGTCGGTGCGCCACAGCCATTTCGTTGTCGCGCCGCCGTCGCCTTGCTGGCACGCGGCTTCGTGCAACGCGAGCGGCAAGGCCTCGCCGACGTTGGCGCGCAACGCGACGCTGATGTTCGTGATCGCCTCGAGCGCGCGGCGTTGGGCGTAGAGCCCGTCCCAGAGTTGGCGGGCACGAAACGCCGGCTCGGCGGCGAGCTCAGGAAGCGCGGCCATTGCCTCAGCGTCGATGGCGTAGCGCGTGATGGCGTTGGGTGTCGTCATCGAGGTTGCCCGCCGACGGGGCGTCTTGTGGGGGTATTGGCTGTGGGGGTATTGGCCGTGGGGGTATTGGCTGTGGGGGTACTTGCGGTCACGTGGGCCACAAACGCTGCGTCGGTGCGATGGGTGGTGAAGCCGAGGCTGCGATAGAGCGCCGACGCGGCGTCGTTGTCGGCGGCGACGAACAACGATGCCCACGTAAAGCCCCGCGTGGAAAGCACGTCGAGGCCGCGCACCGCGAGGAGCCGCCCGAGGCCGTGTCCGTGGTGCTCGGGGTGCACTGCGATCACGTAGATCTCGCCGCGGGCGACATCGCCATGCTCGGCGGTATGCGGCTTCAGCCAGTTGAAACCGGCGATCGCGGGCGCCGCGGTTCGATGCGTCTCTCGGTTCGCTTCGGCGACGAGAAACAGCGAGGGATCGAACCAATCTTGGGCCATGCGCGCCTGCAAGTTGGCCAGCGACCAGTTGCCCTGCTCGGCGTGTCCGGCGAACGCAGCGTTGTTGACCTCGAGTACCTCGGGCAGGTCTCCCGGCTGGAGTGTTCGGATCGACACTGTTTGCGATGCGTGCGCCGCCGCCTGCATGGCCGGGGCCAGCGGGAGGGGAGCACGCAGTTCGTACTGGCGCCGGTCGAGGTCGTACCCCGCTGCGGTCGCCGACGCGAGGTCGTCGTCGGCGACGCCGGCGCACCACCATGTGATGACACCACCACCATGCGCGGTGACGTGTTCGCTGACCGCCGCGAACAATGCTTCGCGAGCCGAGCGTGGGGCGTCGACACCCAGCGTCCATGCTCCGGTCCGTAGCGGGTCGCGCTGGACGTGGGCCAGCCCGCTCTCGACAAGCCAGGTCGCGGACTCGGGACGGGGCGCCACAAGGTCGGCGCGCACGACGTCGTTGAGATGGACCGAGGCGGTCTGTGCCGCAACCTCAAGGCGCGCGAGGTCGGCGGGATCGGTCGCAGCGGCGAGACGGGGCGGGGTGCCAGTCACAGGGTCACGGTATCGTCCGGGCATGGCTCGTCCTCGCGGCGCAAAGATCCGCGCCGTCGCGGTCGCCCAGTTGCTCGCCGAGGAATATCCCGACGTGCGCTGCGCGCTCGACCATCACAATGCGTTCGAGTTGCTCGCAGCCACCATCCTCTCGGCCCAATGTACCGACGAGCGGGTCAATATGGTGACCCCAGCGCTGTTCGCTGCGTTTCCCACACCTGGCGATCTCGCCCGGGCCGATCCCGACAAGGTCGAAGAGATCGTGCGTTCCACGGGCTTCTTCCGGGCCAAGACGCGCAGCCTCATCGGTATGGCGAACGCGCTCGAGGATCGTTTCGATGGCGAGGTCCCTACGGAACTGGCCGATCTCGTGACGGTGCCCGGTGTCGGTCGCAAGACGGGCAACGTGGTGCGGTCGGTGGCATTCGATCTCCCAGGGCTACCCGTCGACACGCACGTCACGAGGCTGTCAGCGCGGCTGCGACTCACGAACGAAACCGATGCCGTGAAGATCGAGCTCGACCTCAACCCGTTGATCGAGCCCGCGGAGCGCGGCCGGTTCTCGCTGCGGCTGATCGAGCACGGCCGGCGCGTGTGCGATGCACGCAAACCGCGCTGCGACGCGTGCGTGCTGGCTGCGTTGTGCCCGTCGGCGGGCACGTTCGGGGCGTCGCCTCGGCGGAGGCCGAAGTGACGCTGGAAATCCGTACGCCACGCATTGGTGAGCTGGGCGAGCATGGCGCGCTCCACGACCAGGGATACGCATTCCGGCCTGGCACCGGCGTGGCCGAGGTCGAGGGTCAGGTGCGCGACGGTCTGCTCGACAGCATGCTTGGCGCGTACAGCGAGGGTCGTCTGGTGGGACGGCTCGTGGTGTTGCCGTTCGGACAATTCTTCGGTGGTCGGCCGATTCCGATGGGTGGGGTCTCCGCGGTCGTCGTGGCGCCCGACTGCCGGGGCCGCGGCGTGGGGCGAGCGTTGCTCGACGCCGCGCTCGTGCACATGCGCACGCACGGTGAAGTGATCTCGGCGCTCGGGCCGGCGACCGTTGGCGTATACCGCAAACTTGGGTGGGAGCTCGCCGGCGAACAGCATGTGCGCTCGGTGCCGACGAGTGATCTCGCAGGGCTCGGTCGATCCGAGATGCACGAGCGTCCGGCTTGCCCAGACGACGATGATGCCATCAAGCGCACGTATGTGCGGGTTGCGGGTACGAGGGCTGGCATGCTCGCGCGGCCGGCATTCGTATGGACGCCGCGCCTGGCCGCGGGCCCCGACCGCCAGCGGTTCGTCGTCGAGCGCGAGGGTTCGGTCACCGGGTACGTCTCGTACTCGTGCCATCGCCGAACCGCCGGCGGCTATCACCTCGTCGTCGACGACTTCGCGGCCCCCGACTGGGACAGCGAGCGCGCACTGTGGCGTCACCTCGGTGGCCATCGGGCGCAGACCGACGATGTCACGGTGATCGGTACGCCGCTGGACACGCTCGCGTTACACCTCCCCGAACCAACGATCCGCGTCGTGCACGAACACCACTGGATGTTGCGGCTCGTCGACGTCGCCGGAGCGATCGCGGCGCGCGGTTATCCGTCCGGCGTCAGCGCGTCGATACCGTTGTCAGTGAGCGATCCCTGTATCACGGCGAACGCGGGCACATGGCTGCTCGAGGTCGAGGGCGGGCGCGGCGCACTGACTGGCGCGAACGCGCGCGACGGCGCGCCATCGATCACGATCAACGCATTCGCGGCATTGTTCAGCGGCGCCACGTCGGCGCGCACGCTTGCCGCGGCTGGCCTGCTCCTCGGCGCGTCTGCGGAACACCTCGCCACGCTCGACGCCGTGTTCGCCGGGCCTACCCCAGTGATGACCGACCAGTTCTGAATCCGTGGTGTCGGCGTGACCTTGCCTTTGACCAGGCGAAGCCGCACAACGTCGGGTGACTCGTCGAGCGCATTCAAGACTGCATAGATGGCGTGACCCTTGGGGTGACCCCACCAGCTGCCTCGTACTGGCTCACCGTGCAAGCACTCACTCCCAGATGCGTTCAGGTTGCCGCTCGATGGTCAACGCGGCTTCGAGGTCGAACTGAGGCGTGTTCGCAAGCCGGAGCACCATGACGCCGCGTTGTTCTGGGGTCGGAATCAGTTCGTCGCCGCTCCGTCCGGCGAGTGGCCCGCGCCACTCTTGCCATCCGAGCTGCGCGTAGAACGACGTTCGGTCGGTCTGCAGGCATCCGATCTCGTAGTCGCCGATGTTTTCAGCGAGGTGTTGCATGGTCGCGGTGCCGTAGCCCTGGTTCTGGCGCGACGGCAGCGTCGAGACCGCGTCGATGAACGCGGTGCGCAGGACCGGGAGTCCTTCTGGCTGGACACCGCGCGTCGACACAACCGCATGGCTCACGAGTGCGTCGCCGTCGTACGCGAGGAAATGGCGCGCGCCTGACGCGAAGTATTTGGTGAACATGTACCTGAATTCGTTGTCTTCGTGTGCAGCAACGCACACGTCGACGACGGCTTGCCGTAGCCCCGCCGCGGCAAGCTCCTCGCTCGTGAAGACCCGGACCGACGCCGCCATGCCGCACAGCTTGCCCGATCCGCGAGCGTCAGCGTCGACGCAACGGAGTACTGAAGGCCCCTGGACACCAGCGGCTTGTGGCTGTTGGCCTCATTCGCCTGCGCCTGCAAGACGACAGCGGGTGCGCGCTATACCCGATGCGCTGTTCGGAATCGTCGCCCACGCCAACCCACCCGCAACCGACGCGCCCACCAACAACGCGGAGCAGACGTGGCGGTCATCGGTGATGGCGCGAAAAGCGGTGCGTAGAGCGGTCAGCGTCCGGCGGCAACCATGGCACGCGCGGAGTCGTCGGTCGAAGGCGAATGAGAACGCGATGGCGCGGTCAGCACGTCCATCGGTCATTGCCGGTGGTCGAGGCGACACACCGGACTTGCACCGTGTTGACCGTGTATGTCGGCGGCGCCCCAGACTTCGTCGCCTTGGTGACGCCGGGTTTCCAGACGATCGTCGGACCGGTCATTGCGCTTGTCCAAGTCACGCCGGTCCTGTCGTGATCGGCGATGAGGATCTTGTTCCACGACACCGGACCGAAGGCGGCGCCGTCGTTCAGAGGATTGGGCGACACACCACCGGGAACATTCTGCGCGATGGCCGTGAGCATCCCTATCGTGCACCCCTCGCACGCGTTCTGCCAGGCTGCTTCGGAGAGCTTCGCGATGACACCCTTGCCAGCATGCGTGGGGCCGCCGTTCAAGGTGAACTCATACGGCACCATCGTCGCCTGCCCGGCCTTGGCCGAAAAGTCATATACCTCTCCACTACGTCCGCCGTGCAGCACGTTCTGCACGATCACGTGAGCGACGGAGCGATTGGTCTTGTCGTACTCGATCGCGGACGACAAGCCGACCGTCGTCCCGCACGGCGTGGCCTCAGATGTCGATTGGTTCCAGAAGGACTTGTGGCGCACGTAGAGCGTGTAGCCGTTGAACCGCAGATTCGGGTTGTGGAAGTACCCGACCTCGATCTCCTCACCGCCCGCCGCATACGTGGCGAAGTACACGTACCCCTCGTCCGTGGTCGCTCCGATGACATGGCCCGAGCTGTCGTAATACTTGCGAGCCTTCAGGTCACCCGTGCTGCAAGGCAACGTGATCAGGCTGCCGGCACCGACCGCGGTTTCCGGACCCGTCGGCGACCTCGTCAACGCGATCGAGCAGACCCGTAGAAACGGGCCGCCCGCGCCGCCGCTCGGGCACGTCGTCGCGGCCGCCTGGCTGGCGTCCGCGCCCGCCCGCGGCGTGACGAAGCCCCACGCGACGACGACCACTGCCGCGAGGATCAAGCCAAAACGCTGCCCCATAACCGCTTCTCCCAACTTGGTCCGGTGCGACGGCCTCCCGAGTCTCTCCCCGGCGCCAACCAGAACCCATGTGACCCGCTCATATTGCCCTGATGGAGGATGTGGGGCAAGGCGTTGCGGGGTTTCGGCCGCCGCGCGTCTCGGTCAGCAGGGGCGCGTTGGGGGCGGGCAATGCGAGCGTGCCCTATCGCTTCGGCGGAAGCGAACGTGCGTAGGTGATGCCACGCGAGGCCCATGCTTCAAGCTGACGTTTGGTGCGCACGCCCTCGGGTGTGACGCGCAGCCACCCGTCCATCGAGCGCCCGCGCATCACGAACGGCGCTGCATGGGCGCGGCGAACGAGCTGATCCGTTGTCCCGGGCTCGACGCGCACAAGGAGCCCGCCCTGACCGCTGGCACTGACCGCCATGTTGCCATTGATGAGGAACGCGAGCCCGCCGAACATTCTCTGCTCCGTCGCGCCGCGCTCGTTGGCAACCAGGGCCCGCAACCTCCCCGCAAGATCTTCGTCGAACGCCACATCGGAAGCGTACGCGCTGCTGCCGGATCGTGAATCGTGTCGAGCGCGAAAGCGCCGATGCTTATTTCTTCTTCCGTGGTGGATGGAGGGTTTCACCGCGCGCCAGCATTGCCACCAGCTTCTCGACCTGTTGCGCACGTGTTTCGGGTCGTCGCGCGGTGGTGATTCGGTAGAGCACTGCGTACCGGTTGCTTCCGTCGAGGTTCTCGAAGGCTTTCCGCGCACGTGGCGTCTTGTCGAGAGCAGCGCTGAGGTCATCCGGTACCTCCATGTTGGCCGCGCCGGCGTACGCAGCGTCCCAAGTTCCATCGGCCTTCGCTTGGTCCACGGCGGCCAGACCGGCTCGGTGCATGCGGCCCTCGCGGATGAGCCGTGCGACGAGCGACGTGTTCCGTTTCGACCAGGCGCTACCGGGACGTCGGGGAGTGAACCTTCGGCGGAAAGTCGCCTCGTCGCGGCGGGCGAGTTGCCCGTCGATCCAACCGTGGCACAGCGCCTCTTCAAGGGCTTGGTCGTACGTCAACGCGGTCGAGCTGGTCATTCCCTTCTTGGCCAACACCAACCAGACTCCCGCCGAGCTGGAGGCGCGCTCGGTCAGCCATTGCTGCCAGGCCCGCACATCGGGAAGTTCGAGCTCCGCGAGTTCGCTCACGTCGCGATATCGGGCTTGTTGTCGAAGCCGCTGCGCCGATGACCGGTCACCGCGTTACTGCGCAACACGCTCGTCGTACTTGACGACCCCGAAGGGCCAATCGTTACGCAGCCAAGCTCGTACAGCTTCGTAGAGCGGTCGATCCTCATCGCTTCGGTCAACGCGAACCCAGGACTGGACCGTCGCGTCAACGTGTTCGTCTCTCGATGGATAGAAGTACACACATCCGATCACATCGCCGGTCGTATCGAGCACCGTGTAGGTGAAGCCCCGTCGCAGCCGGAAGTCCTCGGCGTGTCGTTCAAGATCTCGCAGATTCTCGGAGTCTGTCATCAGGGCCGGCCACGAACCATCGGGGAATCCGGGAGTGGCTCGGATGTGGTCGATGCTCGACGTCCACGCTGCGTAGTCGGCCGCGTTGTGCTGCGGCCCGAGCGGAACCAAATGGAGGTCACCGAAGGTCGCCTCGGTGGGAACTGCAAAATCTGCTGGGACGAAATCAGTCGGCGACACGCCTCAGTCTCCACCGGGCCAGTCCGCGAAGGAAAGGCCCGAGATGCGCTCGTACGCGTCGATGTAGCGGGTACGCGTCGCGGCGATCACGTCATCGGGCATGGGCGGCGCCGGCGGGGTCTTGTCCCAGCCGAGCGACTCGGCGTAATCGCGCACGGGCTGTTTGTCGAAGGACGGCGGCGTGCGCCCGAGCGTCACCTCGTCTGCGGGCCAGAAGCGCGAGGAGTCCTGCGTGAGCATCTCGTCGCACACCGTCAGCTCGCCGTCGATGAAGCCCAGCTCGAACTTGGTGTCGGCGATGACGATGCCGTTGAGCAACGCTCGCTCCGCACCCATCCGGTAGAGCTCGAGCGACGCCTCGCGCGCTTGCTCGGCGACCTCCTTGGTCACGATCACGCACGAGTCCTCGTAGGTGATGTTCACGTCGTGGTCGCCGATTTCCGCCCTCGTCGACGGCGTGAACATCGGTTGCGGCAGCTGCTCGCTCTCCTGCATTCCGGGCGGCAGCGGCACGCCGTTCATCATGCCCGTCGCCTGGTACTCCTTCCACGCCGTGCCCGTCAGGTAGCCGCGCACGATGCACTCGATCTTCAGCATCTCGGCCCGGCGCGCCAGCGTCACCCGCCCGACCCACTCGTCGGGGATGTCGG
>JBBREP010000019.1:0-45856 GCA_038202885.1 Acidimicrobiia bacterium
GCGCCCAAAACCGGCCCAACGACACCGACCCCGACCCCGCCGCCTCCACCAACAACAACGACGTGATCAAAAACCCGCTCAACACAAAAAACGCGTCGACACCCAGATACCCACCCTGCAAATGCCCACCATGAAACAACACCACCCCATCAACAGCCACCCCCCGCAAACCATCCAACCCCGGCTGATGCACCAACCGCCCCGGACGCGCACCAACCCCACCCGCCGCGCCCCTCACACCACCGAACTCACCAACCGACTCAACCATCAACAAAACCCAAGCGCATCCATCGCGGCGGCGCAGTGTAACGACCATCCGAGCGGACGTTCCAGGCCCCAGGGCCCGCACCTGCCGTTCGTCACACACACTGAGAACTCGCCGCCGACGCGTGCGGCCACCTTCGTCACTCAGCGCTCGCAACGAGCCCCGTGTCGGACCACGCCAGGTATCTTCCACAGGCGGTTCGGGGCCACCCAGCCGCGACTTTGGCGGAGGCGACGTGAGCGATCGGAACTCGGGTTGGGCCTATCAGCCCGCGCTCGACGGTCTGCGCGCCATCGCGGTGATCGCCGTGGTGCTCTACCACCTCGGCTACGGCTGGGCCCGCGGCGGGTTCCTCGGTGTCGACACGTTCTTCGTCCTCTCCGGCTACCTCATCACATCGCTGCTGCTGCTGGAGTGGCAGGGCGAGCGCACCCTCGCACTGTTGGCCTTCTGGGGCCGCCGCATGCGCCGCCTCCTGCCCGCAGTGCTGCTCCTCCTCGGCGCAACGGCGATGGCGGCCGCCACGTTCGTTCCCAAGCTCGAGCTCGGGCGCCTGCGCGGCGACGCGCTCTCCGGCCTGTTCGACGTGGCCAACTGGCGGTTCATCACCTCGGGCCAGTCGTACTTCGACCTGTTCTCGGCCCCTTCGCCGCTGCGCCACCTCTGGTCGCTCGCCATCGAAGAACAGTTCTATGTGGCCTGGCCGGTCATCGTGATGCTGACGTTGCGCTTCGCGCGCGGGGCGCACCGCGCGCTTGGCGGCGTGTGCGTGGTCGGGATCGTTGCATCGGTGACCGCGATGGGAATGCTGTACCAGGCCGGGGACCCGTCGCGGGCCTACTACGGCACCGACGCGCGAGTGCACACGATCCTCGTCGGGGCCCTGCTCGCGATCGCCTTGCACCGTCGTCCACTCCCCCAGCGCGTGCGCCGTCTCAGCTCTGTGATCGGCAGCCTCGCGCTCGTTGGCGCGATCGGCTGCTTCGCCGCGGTGTCAGAACGCGCGTGGTTCCTCTACCACGGAGGCTCCTTGCTGTTCGCGTGCCTGGTGGTCCCGGTGATCGTGATGTCGGCTGGCAGTGGAGGCGGCATCGCACGCGTGATGCTCAGCTTCCCAGCGCTGCGATGGATCGGGCGCATTTCGTACGGCATCTATCTGTGGCACTGGCCGATGATCGTGTGGTTGACACCCGCGCGACTCGGCTTCGACGGCGTCATGGTCGACGTCGTCCGCGTCGCCGCGGCGCTCGCACTCGCGACGGCGTCGTTCTATCTGATCGAACGCCCGATTCGTCACGCGTCGTTCGCGGGGTTCCCTCGGCGCGCGGGCGCCGCCGTGACGGCGGCGATCGTGGCCGTCGCACTCATCGGCGCCACCGCCAACGCGCAAGCGCAACCCAGCTACTACGGCACCGGCGAGACCGCTTCGTCGCTGTGCGTCCCGACGAAGGCTGAAGCCCAAGCCGTGCAGGCTGAAATTGCCGCGACGGGCGGGAAAGGAACGCAACGCTTGGTGGCGGGCCACCGCGTGTTGCTCATCGGCGATTCGACTGCATGCAGCTTGTTCCCCGCGTTGCGCGCGGTAGGAGCGTTGCACGGCGTCCGAGTCGCGAACGGCACGGTCGTGGGCTGCGGTGTGGTCGGCGACCACTACAGCGCCTTCAAGTTGCGCACGTACCACTGCCACGATTTCGCCACACAGGTGGAACAGACCGCGTTCGCCGCGGCCCGGCCCGACATCGTCGTCTGGTCGAGCAGTTGGGAACGGACCGGTATCGAAATCAACAAGCAACTCGTCGATCCGACGTCGCCGCGCTGGAACATCGAGATACGCCGACGCATGGCCGATGTGGTGCACCGCTTCGCGGCGAGTGGCGCCCATGTCGTGATGCTGACGCAACCGCCCTTCGGGGCCGGCGTCGACCCGGCGACGGGGAAACCGACTGCGAGCGCATTGTTCTTCACTCGCCTCAACGCGCTCGAGGCCCAGTTCGCACGCGAGCATCCCAACGATGTCACCTTGGTCGACCTCGCCGACCTCGTGTGCCCGAACGGCGGGCCTTGCCGCGCCAAGGTCGACGGAGGTGCCGTGCGCGTCGATGGGGCCCACTTTGCCGTGCACGGGGCCGTATGGGTGGCGCGATGGCTGCTGCCCCAGGTCGTTGGCACTGGGCGTTGAGTTCAGCGGGGCAGTGCGGCGATCTGCTGGAGCAGCCAACGCGCCGTGAGGACCGCACCCTGCACGCCAAAATGCGTGCCGTCGACACGCAAACGCACACCGCTGACCACCGCCGGGCACGGCGGGCCCGACGGGCATACGAACGAGCGGAGGTCGACCAGCGACACGTGCGCCGCATTGCGGCGCGCGTACGCCGCCAGGAAGTCGTCGAGACGCATGGTGGAGTGGTCGTCGAGCGCGTTCGTCGCTTGATGTGCGCCCGTAATGTCGGAGAACCCCGGCGCCGATGGCACCACGGCCAACATCACAACCCGAGCGCCCGTCGCCGTCAGGCGGCGCACGGCCTCATCCATACGGCGGGTCAATTCGGCCCTCCACGCCTGGGTGTCCGGCTCTAACGACGCACCGTTCGGCGCCACGATTGCATTCTTTTCCCACGCGCTCATCCACAGCACGAAGTCGGGTCGCCCCCGAGCCAATGCCGCGTCTTGCGTTCGCCGCACGACGTCGTGACAATGCCGTGAGGGAAGCGACGGCATGAGTGGGCCCACAACAAGGTCGCTGACGATGCCGCAACCGATCACGCTTGCGTCATCGACAACGACACCGCCCGAATCGGCGACGGCCTGGAACCCTGGGAAGAAGCTGCAGGCCGTCGAGTCTCCGATCACCAACACATTGCGGTGGCTCAGCTGGGGAACGCCAAACGCCCCAAACAGCGAATTGACTGCCGACGCGTGGCGGAACTCCGCGGCCGTCGGGGCGCACGCAGGTGCCTCGCCGGCTCCGCCGTACAGATAGCTCGGTGGCCCCTTCGCATTCGCGGTCGCACCAATCAGCGCAATCGCCGAGAGCGCGATCGCAATGGGAGCCGCGGCGAGATGCCATGTGCGCCGTCGCACCATCGTGCGGATCGGCCGCTCCACGAGGTAATACGAGGCGATCGCGAACGCAAAGGTCAGCGCCACCCGCAGCGCGTTCAGTTTCAGCCCTCCGAACCCCGCGCGGCTCGCGGTGACCCAGACGATCATCGGCCAATGCCAGAGATACAGGCCGTAGGAGATCCGACCGATCCAGCGCAACGGCGCGATGGACAGCACGGCGCGCACAATCCCCGACTCCACGAGCGTGGTCCCGGCGATGAGCATCGCGCCGAGCACCGCGAAGGCGAGCGAGCCACCGTGAAAGAGCACGCTGTCGTTCGCCGACACAAATCCGAGCGCCCACACGATCGCGAGCAAGGCCACGATCGCCGCGGCGCCGGCCAGCTTGGCGTGTTCGCGCCGCGGCCGCCAGGTGCGCACCACGACCGCGAGCAGGCAGCCGACGAGGAGCGTTTGGCATCGCGTGTCGGTGCCGTAGTAGGCGCGCGACGGGTCGCGCGGATCGAACAGCATCGCCATCCGTAGCGCTGAGATCGCTGCGCCCGTCACGCACAGCGCGCCCAACGTCGAGTAGCGGCCCCGACGAAGTCGCAACACCGCGAACGTCAGCAAAGGCCACACGAGGTAGAACTGCTCTTCGATCGCGAGCGACCAGAGATGGCGCAACGGCGAGGGCGCGCTGAACTGGTCGAAGTACGACTGGCCCGACGAAATGAATCGCCAGTTCGCCACGTACAACAGTGCCGCGAGGGCGTCGCTTCGCAGCCGCGAGAGCTCGGTGCGAGCGATGAACCACAGCGCGGCCACGGCCGTTGCGCCCAGCACCAACAGGAGCGCAGGGAGCAGGCGCCGCAGGCGGCGGCCCCAGAACCCAATCAGGTCGATGTGCTGGTCGTCGGACCACTCACGCAACAGCAACGTGGTGATGAGGTATCCCGACAGTACGAAGAACACGTCGACGCCGAGGAAGCCACCTCGGGCCCAGCCGTAGTCGAGGTGATACGCAATGACGCTCAGCACGGCGACGGCGCGTACCCCGTCGAGTGCTGGCTGATAGGTGAGCCGTGCTGGTCGGTTCAAGGGTGCCGGCCTGCCACGGGGCCCAACAATACTGGTGCGGCTGGGGCTACGCGCCGCCACCAGCGACGCCGCGGCGCAGGCGTCGGAGCCATCGGCGCAATGGCCACAGGATCACCGCGAGGAGAGCGACGAGGCTGAGCATGGAGCCGATCGCCCCGGCGCGCAGCGGCAGGGTCTGCGCTGGGCGGATCGTCACCGCGACCGGACCAGATACCGGCGCGCCGTCTGCCCGTCGGGCGACCATGAAACCGTCGTTGGTGCGACCAATCGCAGTGATCCCGGTCGTTTCGACAAAGCGCGGCCCCGCCGCGATGTTCGTGGCGAACGGTGCCGGTCCGTTCGGAACCGCGAGCGATCCCGAAAAGCTCGAGCCATGAATCTTGGCGTAGGGCACGTGCACCGACCGCCCGGGAGCAACGCCCACGACCGGTATCGACACGTCGACAAACTCAGCCGACGAATACCAGCTGGGCGAGACCGTGTCACGCGACGCCACCACCTGGTCGGCAAGGTCGTCGCCGGCCGCGACCTGGCTGAGGCTGAACGGATAGAACCAGGATTGAGCGTCCCACACCTGCCAGGTCGCCGCGCCCGCACTAAACACGAGGACGGCCGCGAGCATGACGTGCATCCAGCTTCGGCGCGGATCGCCTTCGCGAGCCCGTGCAAGCCAGACCAACGTGATCATTACCAGCAGCGCCGCGCCGAGCAGCACGTAGGCATCCATGCGATAGGTGAACTGCGTGCTCCAGTAGACGTGCGGGATCCAACGCCACGGCCGCCGCGTTTCGACAAGTACGGCGAATGCACTCGTCACGGCCGCGACGCCGATGAACAGCGTCCTCGCCGCACGATCCCGACCGCGCCACAGGGCGATTGCCACGAGCAACGCCCACGCGAGAAACAAGCACGGGAACGAGAGCCGGATGTCGCGCCCCGAAAACGCTCCGGCAGGGCGCGCTGGATCGCCGGGCCGCAACGGGTTGAGGAGCGGCCAGATCGTCCCAATATGCAACCGAAAAGGCTGCGTGTTGCTGACCGACCGGCCGACGCGGGTGTCGAGCGAGTAGGCGAGGTCGGGCAACAGATACCAGGCGTTCAAGCCTGCGCCGATCACGCCGAGCCCTACCAGGTGGCCGAGGCGCGGCCAGGGCAATCGATGCCGCCACTCCCGCCCCCACGTCAGGGCCAGCACCACTCCGACGAGGATCATGAAGGTCGTGCCCCAGAGCAACGTGATGTTGTGGCTGCCCGTGAGCACGAAGACCCCCACAACCACCGCCAGCCGATGGCGCAGGCGCACGCTCGGGAGCGTGACCATGGCGCAGATCGCTGCCGCAAGCAACGGCAACGACGCAACTGCGATCAGCTCGCCGAAGTCGCCGCGCCCCACAAAGTCAGTGACGAAGTACGCACCGGTCACGAGCACCGCACCCGGCACCTGCGACCGCCAACCGCCTAGCCCCAGCAGCACCGAGAGCCAGGTGAAGCCGCCGTAGGCCAGGCACAACGCCACCAAGTAGAGGCATTTGTAGGCCGCGATCGGCCCTACCAACACGGCGAGATAGCCGCCGACCGCGTAGATCCCCGAACCAACGAACGCGAAGAGCGGATAGAACGCGCCGAGCCGCGTCACGGAGATGAACAGACCGGGATGGGCCATCGAATGGATGTTCCACTGCTGTTGGCGGATGGCCCAGAGGTGCAGCGTCCAGTCGGGTCCGAAGGTGCGTCGCGTGGTCACGAGCGGGAGCATCAGGAGCGTGATGATCGCGGCGGGAAGCCAGATCGCCGTCCGCTGCACATATGCGATGGCACGGCCGTCGCGTTGTGGGCTCACGAGGTGGGATTGTGCTCGGTGCCGGGCGCGAGCGATTGGAAGTCTTCGCGCACACTTGAGACCACGGGAGAGCGCTTCCCGGTGCCAAGCAGCGGGATCGCGTCGCAGAACTCGATGTCGATTCTCGTGTCCTCACCCACGTAGGCCCGAAGTTCGGTCATGATCAAGGCCAGTTCGGGTTCGGAGAACCGGCGGTTCTTGACGATCTTGAGCACGAACTCGCCGCGCCGCTCTTGTTGGATCTGGAAGAAACGGATGGCGTGCTCGTAGTCCTTGAAGAAGTGTAAGAAGAACGACCCGGGAAGCCACGTGCCGTTCGCGCAGTAGACGATGGCATGCGTGCGCCCTTCGATCCGACCGATCCGCGAGAGCTGGCGCCCGCATGCGCACGGCACGCTGTTGTCGACGGCGACGGCGAGATCCCCAATGCGGTAGCGGATCAGCGGCACCGAGAAGTTGTTGAGGTCCGTGATCACCACCTCGCCCACCTCCCCCGGCTCGGCGGGCCGATCATCCACGAGCAGCTCGACGATGTAGGACTCGTCCATCACGTGATGGTCCGGCGACTCGCCACATTGATAGGCGATCCCCGAGAACTCGCGCGCCCCGTACTTGTCGTACACCTTGGTGTCGAAACCGCTTTCGATGAGCGCACGAACGTTGTCGGGCAAGCCCTGAGCCGACGAGATGATGGCTTTGGGCGAAAAGCCGGGGTGGCCCCCTTCGCGCACGTAGGACGCGAGGAAGTTAAGCGACTCGGCGTAGCCGTCGAGGAGCACCGGCCGATGGGCGCGGATGGCGCCGACGAAATGTTCGATGTTGGCCGAGTCGATCTCGAAGGCCGGCACGAAGAGCCGGCGCATGAACCACGCGTCGATCCGTTCGCGGATGACCTGGACCTTCGTCATGCCCAGTGTCTGGTGCCAGAGGCGGGCTTGGCGATCGCCGAAGCGCCATCCGGTCCACTCGGCGCATCGCAGAGTGGTCGCGAAGCGCACCTCGAGCTGGTATCGATCGGCGTAGGTAGTGAACGGTTCGCCGGTCGAGCCGCTCGTGGTCACTTTGAGCATGTCGCGCTTGTCGTGGTTGTCGGCGAACATCTTGAAATAGAGATTCCTGCGTACGTCGTCCTTCGACAGCAGCGGCAGCCGTCGGATGTCGTCGAGGGAGTCCATCTCGAGCGGATGCACACCCGCGGATCGCATGGCATCGCGGTAGAAGGGAACGTGCACGTACGCGTGCTGGAGCAGCCGCTGGAGTTTGCGTTGCTGGAGCGCGACGAGTTCGTCTTTGGAGAGCCACTCCGTTTCTTTGAGGTCGAGATAGATCCCGCGCGCGCTGCGGTGGATCATCCACTTGTGCAGTGGCATCGTCGCGAAATACGCCTCGAACCACAGTCGTCGCCAGCCGCGGTACGGATGGCGAGCGCGCCTCGGGTTCAGCTTCGGGCCGATCGCCTTGCTGCGCCGCCGGCGCGCGCCAAAGCGAAACTCGCGCACCGAAGGGATCAAGTCGAGCAACGCCTTGAGGCTGACACGGAGCGAGCCCGTTCCCAGGAACGACTCACCGGCGTAGCGGCTTTCAAAGAGCGTTTCGACCTCCAGCACCGAGTAGCCCTTGGCGTGCGCGGCAACGGAGATGAACGATTGGAAGTAGCGGTACTTGTTGCGGTGGGTGATGATGTCGTCGATGACCGGTTTCGGTCCGAGCACGAACCCCGATTTGTTGTCCTTGGCGCGCATCCCGAACACGACGTTGAGGAGCGCGTTCAACGCTCGAGACAACAGCAGGCGCGAATCTCGCAGCCGACCGATACTCGAACGCGTGCCTTGCGCGAGGTCGGCAGCGCTCTCGAGAAGGCGCAGATAGAGGGTCACGACCTCCTCAGGCGGGTTCTGGAGGTCGCCGTCGATCAGACACACGTAGGCGCCACGCGCCGCGTCGACGCCCGAACGCCAGCCCGCCGCGATGCCGCGGTTGGTGGCATGCTGCACGCACTGCACCGCGTCGCCGTACTCGAGCTTGAGCAGTTCGGCGACCTGCGCAGTGCCGTCGGTGCTGCCGTCATCGACGACCACGAGCTCGGTTGTGATTCCCGCCTCCTTCACCGCGGTGAAGAGGCGCTCCGCGAGCAGCGGCAGGTTCACTTCCTCGTTGAGGCACGGGCACACAACACTCATCGTGAAACGCTCAGGCACGCCGCGTACCCCCTCCCAGCCAACTCCAGTATCGCTCCAGGCCGGTGTCGATCGGTGTACTCGCCCTCCATCGGAGTTCCCGACCGGCTGCGGCGGGGTCGCCGACCCGTCGCGACCCGGCCGTCCAGTCGGCCGGGCAGCTGCGCGGCGCGATGGCGGTTCCAGTGACCGCGATCATCTTGGCCGTGAGCTCGTTGACCGTGGTGGCCTGGCCCGAGGAGACGTTCAAGATCCTGCCATCGTGCTCGGGCGCTGCGAGCGCGAGCAGCGCCGCCACGACATCATCGATGTACACGTAGTCGAGCGACTGTTCACCGTCGCCGTACACGGTTGGTGCCTCACCGCGTGCCAATCGCTCGAAGTTCGATGCGATCACCGACTTGTAGCCACCTTCAGCGTATTGGCGCGGGCCGTAGACGAAGAACAAGCGTGCGACCGACCATGCCAGTAGATCGCGTGCGTAGGGCACGCGCAGCAGGTGTTCTCCGGCGAGCTTGGAGATGCCGTACACCGTCTTGGGCGCCGGGAGATCGGTCTCGCGCATTGCGTCGGGACCCATCGACCCGTAGGCGTACAGCGACGACGCGAACACGACTTTGGCGCGCGGTGCTCGTGCCGCGGCCTCGAACAGGCGGCGCGTAGCCGAGATGTTCACATCGATGATCTGCTGCGGTGTCGCCTTGGCCGAGTTGTGCTTTTCGGCGGCAAGGTGAAAGACGACGTCGACGTCGCGGCAGAGCTCATCGAGCGCATCGGGCGTGAGTTCGGCGAGGTCGCGGCGAACCTGAGCGCAGCCCGCGTCGACTCGGCTCCAATCGCCGGACCGCTCATTGTCGATGCCCGTGACGTGGCATCCGGCGGCGTGCAGAGCTGCCACAACATGTGAACCGATGAAGCCGGCCGCCCCCGTCACCAGCATTCGTCGCACGATCCTGGATGCTACTGATGCGCAGCGCTACCGAGCCTCGTTCGCCAACCATGTGCTTTGGCGCGGCGCCGGGGTGCTGAGGACGTGCGCCATCGGCGAGACCGGCCGCTCCTCGCCTAATCTTCACCGGTACCGTTCGTCGTGCGGGAGGAGCAATCGAGCGTGCGACGGGTCCGGACAGCCGCGCCGATTGCGCTCGTCGTCGCCGTTGCGTTCGTGCTCCCGCTCACGATCGCACAGCATTACCACGCGCTCGGCGTGCCCCGGGGTGACGACTGGTCGTACCTGCGCACGCTGTACCACTGGGTCGACACGGGCCATCTGAACTTCAACAACTGGGTGTCGATGACGCTCGTCGGCCAACTCGTGCTGGCTGCGCCGATCGCACTCGTGCGTGGCCACGACACGAGTTCGGTGCAAGCGCTCACCGCCGCGCTCGGCGTGATGGGGCTACTTTCGATCACCACCATCGTGCCGGCCAACGCGCGCCGTCGTTGGGTCGGCACCTTCATCGCGCTCGTCGTTGCTTCAGGCCCGTTCTTCGGGACACTGACGGTGAGCTTCATGACCGACGTGCCGGCGTTCGGGTGTTCGATGCTGTCGCTCGCGCTCGGCGTCGCCGCGCTGCGCCGTTCGCCCACATCGACGCCACTGCTCACGGCCAGCATGGCCGCCGGGCTGTTCGCGTTCACAATCCGCGAGTACGCCCTCATCCCCACGATCGCCGTCGCACTCACCGCAGCATTCGCCCTCTATTCCGAGCGCGACTACGCACGGCTGCGGACGGTCGGCGCGCTCGCGGTCGGCACTGTGGTCTTTGCGCTCGCGTTCTACGGATACTGGCACACGATCCCCGACCCCAAGCCGTTCCCACTCGGATTTCCCACGGGTCATGCCGTCAGCACGCTCGGGTACAAGGGTGCCGGCATGTTCCGTACCGTTGGGTTCTGGCTGCTCCCCGTCATCGCGCTCGTTGGACCGAGCACACTCGTTCGCCGAGCATGGGCTACGCACCGAGCAGCAACTGTCGGCGTGGTCGCGGTTGTGGGTGCGTGGCTGTCGTTCACGGGGCTCAGCGAGCCGCGCAACGCCTTTGCCGGCAACTATTTCGTGTCCGAAGGCATCCTCGCGCGCGGCGTGAGCAGCGGCGTTCGCCCCAGGCTCGTACCGATGCGCCTGTTCGAACTGTTCGTCACCGCGGGCACGATCGGAGCGGTGTTGCTCGCGCTCGTGACGGTGCCGCTCATCGCTGGCCTGGCGCGCCACGCCCGCGCGCGCCGCCTGCCGTCGGTCGAGCCCGACGCCCTGCCCATGATCGCCGTGGGCCTCAGCGTGGTCGGATACACAGCGGGCTACGCGGTCGCCGCGCTCGCGGGGCTGCCGCTCTATGACCGGTATGTGTTGCCGATCGTGCCGCTCGTGGCCTTGCTCGTCGCGAGTGAGCGCGCGCCGATCGACACCGCCGAGCATTCCGAGCGCGTCGCACAGCCTCGCCGGGTCGCCCAATGGCGTACCGGCACGGCCGTGGTCGGGCTGGTCACGCTCTTCGCGATCGGGGTTGGCTATACCGTCGATTCGGCATCGTTCGACGGGTCCCGCTGGCGTGTCTCAGAGGCTGCGGTACACGCCGGTTGGGCCCCGCGCCAGGTAGGCGGCAACTTCGAATGGGTCAACTTCTACGCAGAACATCCTGGTACTGCTGCGCGCTCACGACACTTCTGCGTGATCGTGGTCGTCGGACAGCGCGCGTTGCGTAACAGCCGCAGGCACCTCGTCGCGCGAGGCACCTATTCGCCGCCGCTGCACACGAGCGTTCCCGTCGTCGCGCAGCGCACCCGGTTGGCCTGCGCGCCACCGAGGCCGCCCGCGAGCAAATAGCGCTGCTTACCCCACCGCCGTCAACCGCGGTTGTTCAGCGGACGCCGAGCGCGTTACAAAGCGATGGCCTCGGTGCGGGGTCTTCGGTGATCGTGCCCGAAAAGCTCGATTCCATCGACGGCTGCACAGTGTTGTTGCCGATCGTCACGTCGTTGGTCGCAAACACATAGCTCGATGCCTGCTGCGGCGTGAGCTCGAACTGCACAAAGCGGAACACCACCCGCTTGCCGAACAGCACGGTGACGTGGCCGTTGTAGGGATCGATGATCGCCGTCACCGAGTACGTGCGACCGGGAACGAAGTGCACGATCTGGCCAGGGAAATAGCCGTCGAGGGTCGCGCTGCGCGGCAAGTCGTCGTGACCTTGCGATTCGAAGACGAATTGCGCGGTGTTGTCGGGCCGCACGATCACGGCGATGGCCTGGATGTGACCAGCACGGCCGCGCACGACGACCGGTTCGTACACCGTGGATGCAGCGCGCTGGAACGTGATGTGGAGGCGGTATTCGCCCGCCGCGCGCGACCGAGCGACGCCCTGCCATGCGCCCCACGCCAGTTCGCGTACATCGCCGGGCGACCAGTAGACGCCCGCGCAATCGCCGACGACGAACACCGTGCCGCGCGCGAGGGGTGGGTAGGGCAAATGGTCGCCCCGCACCACGTTGGGAGCCGTACCGCCGGGAACATGCGAGTGCAATCGGTACTGCGCCGCGATGAACGGCGCCGAAACCTCTTGCGGGACCCAGTCACTCGTGTAGTGGTAGCTCACCGCCAAGGCGATGTTGGCGCACAACGACAGGGCCAAGAACGCTCCGAGGCCGCCCCACACCACGCGCGTTGTTCGATCACGCGTACTCCCAGCCCGCTGCTCGGTCCAGCGCAACGCGAGTTGCAACCCCACCGGCGCCGAAAGCACGAGCAGCGGCAGGAAGTCGGAAAGGTAACGCTGGGCGATGTAGCCGAACGGCAACACCGACGCCGCGCCGATCGCCGCGCCGATCATCGGGAGGCGCAACACACGCAGCGCCTCGTTGCCCGAGTCGTTGCCCGAGTCGTTGCCCGAGTCGCCGGCGGCTTTTCGGCGGCGCCGGAACACCACGACGATGCCGACGCACGCCAGCACGAACAGCAGGGGCATCGACGACGGCACGCTCGATGTCGGTTCAAGCGCGTCGAACACCACCCCGCCGATCACGCGTGGGCTGTGCGGAAAGTCGATGAATGGCATCAGCGAGCCGAGGCGCAACGCGTCGGGCCGCAGGTATTGCAGAAGGGTCGTCGGGATGAACCTCAGGCTGAAGTAGCTCCCGCCGCTCTGGGCAAGAAAGAACTTGCGGCCAGGGTTGATCTGCGACATTTGTTGGCGGTCGGTGGGGAACACGAAGAAGTTCCCGAATTTCGCGAAGTTCACGTACGAGTAGCTGATGGCTGGTAGCGCGGCGGCCATCGCGACGCCGAGGGCGCGGCGACGAGCGAGATCGAACGATGTTCCCGCGACGGCGCGTACCCGCGGGAAGGCGACCGCGATGGCAAGCAGGCCGAGCGCGGCGATGGGGCCGAAACCGACCGATGCGCGCGACAGCACCGATGCCATCGCGAATCCCGATGCTGCGACGAGCGCGATCCGGCTGGGACGCCGTAACCATGTGAGCGTGGCGTCGAATGAAGCGATGGCCAGTGCCGCGCCCCAAGCTTCGGCTTCGTGATACACCCACGCCTGGCTCGCAAGGAACAGGAACGCCGAGCCCGCGCCCACCACGAGCACCATGGCACCGGCCCAGCGTCGCTCACGTCGCGTTACCGGCTGGCCCGGCCGCACGAGTTCGCGCACGTTCCAACCAATGCGCGCCGTACACGCCAATGCGAGCACCAGCGCGACGAAGATCATCGTTTGGGTCATCCGCTCGGCGACACCGGGGATGAGGTGCACGAACGGCATCCGCAGCAACGCGGGAAACGGCCCGTAATACATGTACCAACGCGCCCCGTGCTGGAAACCCTCGTACTCGAGGATCACCTTGGGCATGTCCCAATGGCCCTGGAGCAACGAGCGCGCCTGCGACGGATAGAAGCGCGTCGTGAACGAATCGCTCAACATGTTCACGCCGTTGAGGAGCAACACGCCGATGAACGGGATCACCGCGAGGAGCCCGCCCTTGGCGCTGGCGCGGAAGAAGGCGCGCCGCCCGTCGTTCGGGCCTGCCGGCGGTTCCACGTCGTCGGCCGCGTCGTGCGGCACGATCACCTCAGTGGTCACTTCGTCGCGCTCGACCCGGTCGACGAGCGCGGGAGGCTGAGGTCGCCGCAGATCGCGGGACGCTTGAGGTGGCGGTCGAGCAGTTGTCCGTCGACGGCCGTGGTCGTGCGCGAGTCGACCGTGTTCTTGCCGATCTCGACCTTGTCGGCTGGGAACACATAGCTCGAGAGTTGGGGCGTAGTGAGGCGGAAATCTTGGAACGCGTATGCGACAAACCCGGTGAAGATCACGCTGATCTGACCGTTGTTCGGGTCCAAGGTCACCGTGAGGTAGTAGGGATGGCCGGGGATGAACTTCAGGAACGGCCCGAATTCGAAACCGTCGGCGCGGCTACTCCGGAACTCGCGATGGCCGTCGGTGTAAAAGCCGAACGACACGAGGTTCCCTGCTGTCACCAAGGCCGCGACCATCTGGGTGTGCTCGCCATGGCGCACGACGATGGGCTCGACTTTGGCGTCGGCGACGTGATTGAAGCGCACCTGGAGGTCGAATTGGCCGGTGGCCTTCGTGCGCGCGATCGCGTACCAACGTTCCGACGGCGGCCACGTGTTGCCTTGCGACCAATACACGCCTTGGCAATCGCCCACCACGAAGGTGGTGCCGCGGGCCATCGGCTTCGGCAACGTCGGGCCTTGCCGCACGTACGGCGCGGTACCGCCGGGAAATGCTGTGTGCCAGCTGTACTGCTGGGCCACGAAGGCGCCGGAGGATCCCTCCGGCACGAGATCCGTTTCATGGTGATACGAGTAGGCGAGGCCAGCGTTGACCCACATCGAGAACGCCGTGGCCACCGACATGACCGTGACGAACACCGGGACGCGTCGCGGCTTGGCGATGGCCCAACGCAACACCAGGTGGAGCCCGCCGAGGCCGGCAATCACCAAGAACGGCACGAAGTCCGACATGTAGCGCTGGCCGATGTACGAGTACGGCACGACGGTGAACCCGCTCGCGAGCGCGCCGATGATGGCGATGCGCAGCACGCCGAGGCCCGGGGCGGTGTCGCTCGTGCCCTCCGATGTGCCATTCGGTGCGCCAGCCGTCGTCGCTGTCGTCGCAGTGTCCGCCGGGCGGCGCCGGTGGAACAACCCGCGGACGATCGCGACGAAACCGATCGTGGCGAGGACCGCAAAGATCGGCATCGAGCTCGGCACGCTGGAGGTGGGTTCGATCGTGTCGAACAGCACGCCGCCGATCACATGCGCCGTGCGCGGGAATTCGACGAAGGGCACCAGCGAGCGAAACTGCAGCGCGTCAGGCCGGATGTATTGCAGCAGCGCGGTGGGAAAGAACTTGAAGCCGAACAGGCTGTTGTGGTTCTGGGCCAGCATCGCCTTGCGATACACCCCAATTTGCGAGAACAGCTGCTTGGTGCTCGGGAACACGAACAACGACTGGAACTTCGCGTAGTTCACGTACATGTACGCCACGATCGGCGTACCTGCAGCAACACCGATCGGCAACCACGCGCGTCGGCGTTCGTCCCATGCGCTCGGCAGGCCGACGAGGCGCCGGGTGCGAGCAGTGAACGTGGCCGCTCCGAGCACCACGATGGCGAGCACGGCACCGAAACCAACGGAGGCACGAGACAGGATCGCCATACCGGCAAAGACCGACGTGGCAATCAGCGTGCTGCGCCGCGGTTCGAGGATGTACGCCGTGAGTGCATCGAACGCGGCGAGCGCGAGCGCGCAGCCCCACATCTCGGCCTCGTGGTACACCCACGCCTGGCTCGCAAGGAACAGGAGCACCGAGCCGGCCGCGAGCACGAACGTGAACAGGCCGACCAGGAAGCACTCGACGCGCGTGACCGGAGCGTCGGCGCGCACGAGACCGCGGATGCGCCAGCTGAGCCGGCTGGCCGCGACGAGCGCGACCACGAGCGCAAGCAGCATCGACGGTTGTGTCCAGCGGCCGTCCATGCTGGGGAACAAGAACATGAATGGCAACCGCATGATGGCCGGCCACGGCCCGTAGTACTCGTACTGCTTCAGGCCGATCTGGAACGCCTCGATGCCGAGCGAGCCGAGCGGCACGTTCCACTGAAACCGATGGAACGCGCGCGCTTGGGTTTCGTAGAACCCGCCGAACAACGAGCCCGCGGCGATACCGCCGTTGACCCAGAGCATTCGAACGAATACGGCGACGCCCGCGGCGCCGCCGATGCCACAGGCCCGCAGATAGCGGCGTCGGTCGGTGTTCGCCACCGCCACGCTATGCGTTGGGAATGTCGGTGTGCAGCGGTTCGAGCTCGTACAGGAACTGGAAACCGAACAGGGTCGGCCACACGTCGACGCCCACCTGCTGGGTCCGTCCGAGCAGACCCTCGTTCTCGCTGCCGCCCGCCGAGCCGCTCCCGCGCTTGGCCGCTTCGAGCGGCAGGCCGACCGACGCCGAGCGACGCTTGGCGAAACCGGCACTCGTGAACATCTGCTCGAAGCTGTGCCGCGTGAAGAACCGCACGTGGCCGTCGTCGAGAATCCCGCGACGGTCGTAGCCGAAACGGCCCACAGCGACCCGCGTGCGTGGGTACCAGTGGCCGAAGTTCGGTACCGACGCGATCACGGTGCCGTGATCGGTGAGGCGCTCACGCATGTCGACCAGGAGACGTTCGGGCTTGCGAACATGTTCGAGCACGTCGGCGGCCAACACCACGTCGAAGCCGTTGCCGACCTCGTCGGGGATGCCCTGGTCGAGGTCGGCTTCGAAGAACTCATCGAGACGATCGCCGACACCGTCGTCCTTTTCGAGGTCGACGCCGACCACCGTGTGCCCGAGGGCCCGGAGACGCTCGCCGAGGCGGCCGTCGGCACACCCGAGGTCGAGGATGCGGCACGGCGCTTTGCGCTCGAGCCATTGCACGATGCGGCCGTGCGACGTGTCGTCGCCCTGCTTCTGCTCGTAATTGTGCGTGGCGAACGCCGTCGCACCGGAGCCGAACCCGATTTTGTGGGCCCGGTACACGAGCACGTCGCGCACGATGTCGCGGGCGTAGCTCATGCCGTTCACGTAGCAGATCTCGTCGCCGTAGAACGTGGGGATCGGGGTTTCGCAGATCCGCTTACCGGCCTCGTGGAGCTGCAGGATGATCTGGGTGTCGAACTCGAAACCGTCGTCGTTGCGCTCGAACGGGATGTCCTTCAACGCGGCAACGCTGTAGGCGCGGTAGCCCGAGTGCCACTCGCTCAGGTCCATGCCGGCGACCTTGTTCTCGAACTTGGTGAGGATGCGGTTGCCCACGTACTTGTACAGCGGCATCCCGCCCTTGCGGGCCTCGCCCTTGTTCATCATGCGCGATCCGAACACGGCGTCGCAGTGATCGTTCTCGAGCGACTCGACGATCGCGGGGAGCATCTCCGGCGGGTACTGACCGTCGCCGTGTAGCAGCACCACGATGTCGAGGTCCTGTTCGATCGCCCAGCGGTAGCCAGCCTTCTGGTTACCGCCGTAGCCGAGGTTGCGGGGGTGGCGGATGATCTCAAGCGGCACGTGCGGCGCGAGCTGGCGGTAGCCGAGGCCGACGAGATACGTGGCGTCGTTGCTGAAGTCGTCGTTGACGATGACCTTCGAGACCTTGGGGAGGAAGTCCTTCGGGATCCGATCGAGGACCGACGCCAACGTCGTTGCCGCGTTGTACGCGACGACGAGAATGCCAATCTTCTTCATCGGGGTACCGCCTTGTGCATCCACTGGCTGTGCTCGTGTTTCGTTCGGAGTCGACGGATCGACGCGCTATCCCTGTGGGCTGTTTTTGTGCCGGATCCGATCGATGCGGCGCAGGATGCGACCGGCGCCGTCGTCGGAGATCTTCATGCGGCGCTTGAGGCGGTCGTAGTTGCGCAGCACCGTCTTGTCGAGGAAGATCGGCACCGCGCGCAGGCCCTCACCGGGACGGGCGCGGTACTCGGTGGAACGCACCACCGGCGCGTCCTCCTCGGTGAAGTAGTAGAGCGCGAGCGACTGTCGTGCCATTCCTTCGGGGCACGTCATCGGCTCGGGGTGGCCGTGGAACGAATCGGCGTCGGTGTTGAACAGCACCGCCCGATTCAGCACCGGCGAGACCTTGCGCACCATCTGGCGCATGTCGGTGCTCCACAACTCGAGATCACCGCCGTACTCGGGACTCCAGTCGGGGTTGAAATAGAGCAAAAGGTTGATGCGGCGCCGCCAGTGCCGGCGCTTGGGGTGCACGGTGAAGTCGGCGTGCACATTCAAGAAGCCACCCGTGAGCGACTGGTGCAGCCCCGCGCCTTCAAGGGTGTCGTCGATCTTCAGGTTCTCGATGCCGGTCATGGCCGAGATGAACGCCACGAACTCGGGCGACTGGAGCTCGTCGAGCAGCTTTTGGAGCGTGTCGCCCCATGTGGCCGGCTGCTTGTTCGCGAACTTGCGCTCGTTGACATGGACGTAGGAGATCCAGTGGTCGCCGCGCTCAGGGAACTCCCCCGCGCAGTCCTTGGCCACGTCAGACGGCAGGAAATCGTCGATGACGATGTGCGGGAACGGCGACGCGCTTTGATATTGAGCGCGGTATTCGGGCAGGTTCCGTTCAAGGCGACCGATATCGAGCACTGGATTGCTAACTCCGCCTGTCACAACGCCCGCCCCGGTATCGTCGATACGGGACACAGTGGGCGGAGGATAACAGCGAACTGACGCTGTGCGCCAGGGCCCCGAGCGACATCGGGACCACCCTGTGCCTACCGCCACAGGCAGCGCGCCGACCCGTATCCTCATCCGGTGCCGAGCCAGGTGGAAAGCAGCCTCGTGACCACTTCCGATGCAGGCCCGGCGCGCACCGCCGGTGCGCGCCGATGGGCCGACGATGCCATTGCGCTCGCGCTCCTGATCGTGATCGGCGCGGTGGTGCCGCTCGTGATCGCGCACCACTACGACGCGCTGCGGATACCTCGCAGCGACGACTGGTCGTACCTGCGGGCGCTGTTCGTATGGCGCCACACAGGCCACCTCGATTTCAACCACTGGGTGTCGATGACACTGATCGGCCAGCTGATCATCGCCCGGCCCGTCGTGGCCGTGTTCGGCGACAGCCTCACCGCGATACGGGTGCTCGTGGCTGGGCTCGGTGTCGTCGGTCTGGCTGCGATCGTCGCCATGGCCGAGACGCTCGGCCTCTCGCGCCGACGAGGTCTCCTCGTGGCGTTCTCAGTCGGCGCGTGCCCGCTCTGGGGACCGCTCGCGGCCACGTTCATGACTGAGATCCCCGCGTTCGCGTTCCAGATGCTGGCGTTGGCCTGCGCGTGCACGGGCTGGCGGCGAGCACGTTCGTCGCCGGCTTCGCCGGCTTCGTCGTCGTCGTCGCTCGGGCAGTGGTATCTCGTGGCCGCGATCGCATTCGGTTTCGTCGCCGTCGCGATCCGCCAGTACGCCATCATCACGGTCATCGCGATCCTGTTGACCGCGCTGTACAGCGCGTGGGTCGATGGCGACCAACGGCGCCTGCGCATGGCCTTGCTGTTGACGGCGGTGTTCGCGGTGGCCACCGTTGCGCTGCTCGTGTGGTGGGCGGGGGTGCCCAACACCCGGGCGCTGTCGCCGAGGGCGCCCACGGGCATCGCGTACAAGGACGTGGTGCGTACCTCGGGTGGGTTCTTGCGCCTCGCCGGGCTGCTGATGCTTCCTGCGGTGTGCCTGGCTGGGCCGGTTGGCGCGGTGCGCCGGGCCTGGTCGGCGAGCCGGATCACGGCCACGGTCGTGGGCGTGGCGACGGCCGTATTGCTGGTGGTGTCGAACTCGTCGCAGCTCACCCCCGCCCGCAAATCGCCGTTCGTCGGCAACTACTTCGACGCCCGGGGGGTGCTCGCCGACGACATCGTCGACGGCACCCGTCCCCGGATCATGTCGGCACGACTGTTCCAGCTCGTTACGGTCGTCGGCTCGGTAGGAGCCCTGCTGTTAGCACTGGCCGCGGTGCCGCTCCTTGTGGCGCTGTGGTCGCGGCGCCGGTCGCTATTGGCCCGGCACAGCACCGATGGAGGCCGCCATGCGGTGGACGCGCCGATGCTCGCGCTGGGGTTGAACGTGGTCGGCTTCGCCGTCGGGTACGAGCTCGCGGTGCTGTTGAAGCTGCCGATCTGGGATCGCTACGCGCTCCCGGCGCTGCCGTTGGTGGGACTCCTCGTGCTCGCGGCGGGCGCGGCGCGGTCGGACTCGCCTGTCGAGGCCAACGTTGAGGCCGACGTGCGCGCCGCGGGCCGACAGGTTTCCGGCGGCGCAGGGGGCGCCGCTCGATTGGTCACGTGCGGTGTTGCCTTGGCCGGGCTCGTCGCACTCGGGGTCGTGTATTCGGCCGAGTCGGCGTCGTATGACGCCACCCGCTGGCAGGTCGCCGAAGCGGCCGTGCGCGCCGGCTATCCGATCGTCGACGTGAACCCTGGCTATGAGTGGGTGGGCTACCAACCCCAGTTGGCGAGGGCGTTACTCCAGGAACCGACCGTCGCGCTCGGTGCCGCGCAGCGCCGGCACTACATGCGGGGCCTGTGCGTCGACATTGTCGTGAATCCGGCGGGTCGCCCGAGGCGGCCGATCGTGGCCGAGGGCACCAGCGTCGGCCTGCTCCGCAAGCCGGTCAAGATCTACGCCGTGCGCACCACGCGGCCCTGCGGGGCAGCACCCCAACCCGGCGCCCCAGGCTCCTGAGACCACCAGCGCGTCCCGCGCGCTTCAAGTAATGAGGTTGTGTTCGAACGCGAACGCCGTTGCCGCGGTGCGTGACGTCACGTCGAGCTTCGTGAAGATGTTCGAGAGGTGACGGGCGACGGTCTTTTCGCTGAGGTGAAGCTGGTCGGCGATCTGCTTGTTGGTCAGCCCAGCCGCGACGGTGCGCAGGACCTCGACCTCGCGTTGGCTGAGTCCGCTGGGAAGGTCGGCTCTGGCGGTGCTGATGGCGCGCAGGTTGCGCAGATCGAGCGTCGCGCCGAGTTGGTCGAAGAGCGTCCGAGCTGCTTCGAACGAGGTCGTAGCGCCGTCGAGATCGCCAGCTTGTTGACAAGCAGCGCCGTGCAGCATTCGCGCCGTCGCCACCTCGTGAGGGACATCGAGTTCTTGCCATCGCTCAGCAGCCTGGCGGAGCGTCGCGCACGCGGATCGGTCATTCGCTGCGAGCTGGATCCGGCCTCGTGTCGAGAGCGTCGCCGCAATCAGGGCTGGGCTCGTGAAGTCGGAGGCGATGGAGTCGAGTTCGTCGAGCACGGCCGTCGCGGTGGGGAGATCGCCAGCTGCGATCGCGATTTGCGCGCGCTCGGGAAGGAGACGGGCGCGCGCGAGGCGATCCCAGGTGATCTCGTTGAGCGCACGGGTGACGGTCGCGACCGCCGCGTCGACGTTTCCTTGAGCGAGTCGCAGGAGCGCACGTCCCGATTGGGGCTGGCCGCTGAGTTCTTCGGCGCGGCGGAATGCATCCTCGGCGCCGTCGAGGTCACCGATCCGGCGGCGGATCTCACCGATCTCCGCGTAGCCCGCAGCGGCGTTCGTCACGTTGAGCGTCGCGAGTTCGGTACACGCGCGCATTGCTTGTTCTTCGGCTTCCTCCCATTCGCCGCGCGAGCGCAACGAGGACGCCAAGTGCACTCGGCACAAGCCGGGAAACACGGCGAGTGGATGGCGTTGCGCCCAGCGGGTGGTCGCTTCTCCCCACTCGGCCGCGCGGCGAAGATCGCCAAGGGCTTCGCACGCACTGATGAGACTGCAGTACACCTTGCCCGTGGAGTAAGGACGGAGCCGGCCTTCGACCGCGAACAGCATCGCCTCATCGAGCGTGGCGAGCCCATCGGCGGGTTCGCCTTGGTCGATAAGCACGCGCCCGAGGGTCTGGAGCGCCTCGGCCTCGAGATCCGAGGACCGCAGGCGCCGCCCGAGCTCGACCACTTCGCGGGCGGCGGCCGCGCTCGCGACAAGGTCTCCCGATCCGTGGGCAGTCTCGGCCTCGCGTAATCGCAGCGCCCCGTACTCGACCGAATTCGGATCGTCCTCAAGCGCGTGGCGGGCGCGGCGCAGCCAGGCCCCTGCGATCGCGGGCTGGGCCTTGAAGCAGTAGTGCTCGTAGAGCCACACCGCGCACTGCCCGGCCCGCCGACGGCTTCCGAGTTCGTCGTAGCGCGCGTAGGCGTCCTCGCGGGCGTCAATGCATTCGTCGAGGCGGCCAAGCCACCACGCCGCGTCCGCCAACACGTCGAGGCGGTCGGCGTCGTGGGCTGGGTCGGCTGCGTCGGGATGCACGCCTACCGCCGCGTCGTACGCGCCCCGCCAGTCGCATTGCGACAGCGCGTGACGGGCCGCGTCGAGCGGGTCGTCGGGGCTCACGGCGTCGCCGCGTTGGGTCGGCATCGGGCGCCGACGGTAGCGGGCTCGGGGCGCGTGGCCGTCAAGGTCACGCCGACGTCGACATTTGCCGTGCGAGGTGTTCGAGGACCGGAGCGATGGCATCGGCCGGGCTGAATTCGATAAAGGTGACGCCTCCGTCGGTCCACCCGGTGTGGCCGCCCCGCCAGTAGTAGACCTCACCGGCGCCCGTTGTTTCGTCGGTGCCGTCGGCATATCGGACGGTGACCGAACCGGCCGTGACGTAGCCCCAATGAGGGCATTGGCACATGTCGCCTGGCAGTCCCTTGAACAATGGCGTGAAGTCGACGCCGGCCGGGAGGTCGAGGTGCCGGACCATGAGGTCGCCGCACGTCACCCCACGGGTTTCGATGCCGCCCACCTGCATTTCGAGCGGAATGTCGGTGATCGTCGCGTGCATGTCACAACTCCCTGGTCTCGGGCCGGGTTGATCCCGGCCTGCGAGCATCATCGGGTAGTACCGCGCCCGGCCGCATCGGCCGAATCACGCAACGCCTCCCGACGCCGAGCGCCGCGATGGGTCGAATCACCCACGCGGGTGTCATCGACAAATGCATGATCTGGCTGATGCGACGAACACGACCGCGAGGCACCATGACGTATGGACAAGCTCGATGCCTCGGACGCCGGTTGGGCCGACGACGTGCAACACCTAATCAGGCATGGGCGCGACCGCGAGGCAGCCGAACTGGCGGCCGAACACCTGCGCAACGATGCACCCGACCCAACATCACCGACACGAGGAGACCGCACGATGGGACCACTCGAACAACTCGACGAACTCGAACCACTGCTTGGAAAGGTCGCGTCCGGGATCACGCCCGATGATCTCGACGCGCCGACCGCGTGCACGAACTTCACTGTGCGCGGCGTGCTTGGTCACATGACCACAGGCGCGATCCAGTTCGCGGCGGCGTTCCGAGGCAACACACCACCCGAGGTCGCTACCGACATCGCCGAAGGTCCCGACGTCGTGGCCCGAACCGCACATGCGTTGGAAGGCCTCATGGGCGCCATCCGTTCGCCCGGCGCTCTCGACCACACGGTCGCCGCACCATTCGGCGACATGCCCGGCGACGCGTTCGCCCGCTTCGTCGTACTCGACGGCCTCGTCCACGGCTGGGACCTCGCGACCGCTACCGGTCAGCGCTACGAACCGTCCGACACGCTCGTAGCGGCCGTCTCCGCGTTCGCCCACCAGGCCATCGCGCCAGCAATGCGCGACGGCGACACCTTCGCCAACGCAGTCGAACCGCCAGTCGGCGCCACACCAATCGAACGCCTCGTCGCCTTCACCGGGCGAAGTGTCTAACCAATCCGATCATCGCCTTCTCGATATGGAGAGTGAGTCATGAACCAGAACAAAGCACTGTGGGAAAAGGGCGACTTCACTCGCCTCGCCACAAGCATGCGCGACAGCGGCGCGGACCTCGTTGGCCGCCTCAGCCCGACCACCAGGCTCAAGGTGCTGGATCTCGGCTGTGGAGACGGCACGACAGCCGTGCCCGCAGCGCGGCTCGGCGCCGAGGTGTTGGGCGTCGACATCGCGCGGAACCTCGTCGAAGCCGGAAACCGCCGGGCCAAGGAAGAAGGGCTCACGAACCTGCGCTTCCAGGAAGGCGACGCCTGCGAATTGGCGGATCTGGACGACCGGGCTTTCGATCTCGTCGTGAGCATCTTCGGGGCGATGTTCGCGCCGCGGCCGTTTGACGTGGCCAAGGAGATGGTGCGCGTGACCCGGCCGGGCGGCCGGATCGTCATGGGCAACTGGATTCCGGGCGACCCGACCTTGGTCGCACAGATCCTGAAGATCAGTTCGGCCTATTCGCCGCCGCCCCCCGAAGGATTCGTCAGCCCGATGACCTGGGGCGTCGAGGAACACGTGATCGAACGCTTCGCGGCGGCCGGAGTATCCCAAGACAAGGTCTCTTGCGAGCGGGACACGTTCGTCTTCAACATCGCCGTGCCGCCATCGGAGTTCCTCGCGCTGTTCAGGAACTACTACGGACCCACTATGAACGCGTACGAAGCTGCCGAGGCGAACGGACGGTCCGATGACCTACACCGCGAGCTCGATGCCTTGTTCAACGAGCACAACCAGAGCCCGAACAACGACACGACGTCGATCCCCGCGACCTTCCTACGGGTTACCGTCGAACCGTAAGCCAGGTCGCTACAAGGTCACGCTGAGACGGAGAGGTTGCCGTCGTCGTCGGCGTAGCGCTCAAGGTCGGTGGCGGCCATCTCGTCGCACAGCGCACACATCGTGGCGATGATCTCGGGGCACGTCACGTTGGGGTCGAGGTTGCGCACGAGGCCGGGGTCGAGCGCCGGCGCGGCAACGGCCTGGATCTGCTCGTGGCCACTGGCCCGCCGGATCTCGCCCGTGCCGAACAACTCTTCGTGGAGCTTTTCACCCGGACGCAGTCCGGTGTACTCGATCGGGATGGGCTTCTCGGAGATCGCGGCGAGGCGACGAGCCACATCGGCGATGCGCACCGGCTCACCCATGTCGAGCACGAGCACATCGCCGCCCGCACCCACCGCACCGGCCTGTACGACGAGCTGCACCGCCTCTTCGACGGTCATGAAGAAGCGGGTGACCTCAGGGTGTGTGACCGTGAGCGGTCCGCCCGATCCGATCTGGGCCCGGAAGGTGGTGAGCACCGAGCCGCGGCTGCCGAGCACGTTGCCGAAGCGCACCGAGAGGAAGGCGCCGTCGACGCGTGCGGCCATCCAGGCGGTGAGTCCTTCGGCGCAACGCTTCGAGTAGCCCAGCACGCTCGTGGGGTTCGCGGCCTTGTCGGTGGAGATGTTGATGAAGGTCTTGACGCCCGCGGCGGCCGCAGCTTCGAGCACGGCCAAGGTGCCCCAGATGTTGGTCTTGAGCGCCTCGGCCGGGTGCGACTCCAGCAACGGGAGGTGCTTGAGCGCCGCGGCGTGAAACACCACGTCGGGGCGGCGGTCGGCGAACAGGCGCCGCACGCGCTCACGGTCGCGGATGTCGAGCAGCACGAGGTTGGGCGAGTCGAGCAAGGCCCGACCTTCGAGCGACAGCTGCACGCCGTGCAACGCCGATTCGTCGCGGTCGATCATGATCAGCTCGGCCGGTTTGAACGTTGCGATCTGACGGCACAGCTCCGAACCGATCGAACCACCAGCGCCAGTGACCACGACGACGCGGCCTTCGAGGTAACCCGCGATCTCTTGCATGTCGGTCTCGACCTGGTGGCGACCGAGGAAGTCACGCTCGTCGGGCTCACGGATGTCGCCGACTTCGACCTCGCCACCGAGTAGCTCGCGCACCGACGGCAACACACGCACCTCGAGGCCGAGCGGCACCGAGAGGTCGATGAGCTCGCGCACGAGTTGGGCGTCGGCACTGGGCACTGCGACGAGCACGGCGTCGGCACCGAAACGTTCGGCCGCGGCCCTCGTAGCCTCGCGGCCACCGACGACTCGCACGCCCATGATCGAAAGACCCCGCTTTTCGACGTCGTCGTCGAGCAACGCCACCGGCAGGTATGGGCTCGACTCGTCGCGCAACATCGCGTGGATTGCTTGCATGCCGCCCAAACCGGCGCCGAATACGAGCACTCGTGTGCGCTCGGTCGCGCGGAGGCGGAAGCGGCGTTCTTGGGCGAGCCGCCACGCGTAACGCAGCGCGCCTTGTAGCAGGAACGCAATGGCGCCGCCCGCAAACGCAGCGACGAACGGGATCGGACGGTTGCGCGCCCGCAAGGCGTCGGCGACGACGAGCACCGCGGTCGCGGTGGCGACGGTGCGGGCCACGGCGGCAACCTCTTCGAAGCTGCCGAAGATCCACTTGCCCCGATATAGGCCCGACGACCGACCGGCCCAGATCTGGGCGATCCACACCACCGGCAGCATCACGACCAGCCGTGCGTAGTTGACCTTGCTCGTATCGAGTCCGTACCGCACGACGACGGCCAGTACCAGTGCGACGGCCCACGCGATGTTGTCGAGTAGCGCCTGCAGGACCCGCTTCCGGGTCGACCGTCGTTGCAAGATCCGTGGGCGGCCTGAGTGGCTCGCCATCATTGCCCCCTGACCATCCATCGCCCCGTGAACACCATTGGACCGCCCGCGCTCCGTTCTCCCCCCACGTTCCGCCGAACTGAGAGGATCCGGTCCTCCGCCCGAAGACCTCTCAATCTGTTCCTGGTGTGAACGGCCACCCGTAGTCGTTCCGACCTGGCAGGTATCTTCCTGCGTCGCGCATGCCGCGCGCAAGCGCCCGGCAAGAAATATCCGACGGCCGGGAGGCGAATGTGGGGAAGATCACGGATTTGATCGACACCTCGCAGTTCCAGGCCGGCCTCGTCGACGGCGTCCTCGCCCTCGCGATCGTGCTCGCCTGCTCGGCGATCCGGGTCTTCGGCCGCCGCCCGCCCGTCGCCGGAGCGGTGTTTGTGGGCGCCGGGTTGGCCGTGCTGTCGGGATTCGGGCCTGGGCGCGGGGCACTCGACATCGGCGTCTTGGCGCCGACCGGCGTGGTCGTGCTCGGCGCGGGCGGCGCCTTGAGCCGGTTCGTGCCCAAGCCAGTACGGCTGGCGCTGACTCCGCTGTTGCTCCTGCCGGGCAGTGTGCTGCTCGGCGTCGCGATCCATCGCCACGGCGCGCCGTCGTGGGTTGCACCGGTGCTGGTGTTCGCAGTACCGGCGCTGGGTGCCTTCGCCGGCGACTTCGACCGCTACCACGGGCGGCGCAGTTACGGCCCCGCGCTCTTGGTGGTCAGCGTGGCGGGCGTGTACGTGACGGTCCCCGATACCGAGGGCGCGCGAGGACTGCTCGGTGTGGCGTTTCCCCTGATATTTCTTGCGTTTCCGAAGCCGATGGCGACGCTCGGTGCCAGCGGCGCCGCGGCCGCGGTCGGGTTGGTCTGTTACGTCGCTGCGATCGAGGGGGCGGCGCGCCCGGGTTCGATTGTGGGCGCGATCGGCTGCGTGGGAATGCTGGCCTACGAGCCGATCGGGCGGCGGATCCTCGGCACGATGCGCGAACGCGACGGCCACGGTCCGCTCGATCATTGGCGCAACCTGTTCGTTGCGGTCGCGTTCCAGTTCGCCGTCGTGGCCTGGTCGGCACGCGTCGCGGGGATGGCCCACCATGCCGCCAAGGCGCTCGTGTTGCTCGCGCCGGCCGCGGCCGCAGCAATCATCGCGTCGAGCCAACTCCCCGACCCGCCCCTCCCATCGAACCACCGCCCCACCCGCTAGTCCCCGTATCCCAGATGCGGGGGTGGGGCTCGTTCAGTGGGGGGCGATGTTGGGGGCTTCTGCGTGGACGTCGGCGATGATGGCGGCGACGCGGTCGATGGTGTCGTCGTCGAGCGCCGGGTAGATCGGCAGGCTGACCACCTGGCTCGACGCCATGTCGGTGATCGGCAGGTGCGAACCGTCGGCGTGTGACCGCTGACGGTGCACCGGCGGGTCGAAGTAATTCCGCGTGTCGATGCCTTCGGCCTTCAACGCCACCACGAGCAGGTCACGGTTGAGACCGAACGCGTCGGCGTCGACCGCGATCGTGAAGTCTTTGTACGTCGAGGAGTCGCCCACATCGACGGCTTGCACACGCACCCCAGGGATGCCGGCGAGCGCAGTGCGATAGCGCGCGGCCATGGCGTGACGGCGCGCGAGGTGCGCATCGAACGCGTCGAGCGAACACAGCGCGACCGCCGCGTGGAGCTCCGACATGCGCCCGTTGAGCCCGACGAACTGCGTGTCGTAGTTGCCGGGGTTGCCGTAGTCACGGCCGATGCGAAGCGCCTCGGCCAGTGCCGCGTCGTTCGTGGCCACCAGGCCGCCTTCGCCAGCAACCACAGGCTTTGTTGGCGTGAGGCTGAACACCTCCGCGACTCCGAAACCGCCGATCGCGCGAGCACCGCGCCGCGACCCGAACGCGTGCGCCGCGTCGAACACCACGGGCACACCAATCGTGGCCGCGAGGTCCTCGACCTCCTCGGGACGGCACGGCGCACCGAACACATGCGTGGCGAGAATCGCGCCCACGCCGTCGAGGCGCTCCTTGGCGTCGCCGAGATCCAGCTGGAACGACTCCGCATCGCACTCGGCGAAGCGACATCCGAGCCCGTTCCACGCGACGGCATGTGCCGACGCCGAAAACGTGAAGCTCGGCAGCAACACCGGCCCATCCACCTCGAGCACGCGGAACACGAGCATCAGCCCGATCGTGCACGACGACATCGCCACCACGTGCTGCACACCGAGCCGGGCCGCGGCGGCGTCTTCGAGTTCGCGTACGAGCGGCCCGTTCGTGAGGATGCCGCGGTCGTACGAGTCACCGAGGCGCTCGAACACCGCGGCACGCGGCGGTGCCGGCGGCCGGACGAACGCGAGACCGTCGGGGAACGCGGGCGTTCCACCAAGCACGGCGAGTCGGGTCATGACGACGGCTCCGATCTTCTCGAGGTGAATCCACCCCACGTTGCCACGAGCACGAGCGCGGCCACACATGTTGTGGCTGCGACCACTGCCCAGGCTGCGCTCAGCCGGATGGCGAAGACGCCGACGGCGGTCAACAACGTCTGCGCGGCGATGCATTCGAGCACAGCCTGCGACCGGGTCTGGCCCCGGTCGACGAGTTGGTCATAGACGTGGCTGCGGTCGCCACCGAACAGCGGCGCGCCCGAGCGGCGACGGCGCACGATCGCGATGCCCGTGTCGAACACCGGAAGGGCCACCAGCAGCGGGATTGCGGCCCAGGCTGCCGCGCCGGTGCCGCGGTCGAGCGCCAGTCCGGCCAAGAGCGCGAGGGCGCCTCCGCACATGTAGGCGCCGGCGTCGCCGAGGTAAATCCGCGCCGGCGGACGGTTGAACCACAAGAAACCCCCGAGGGCACCGGCCAGCGCCAGGCCGGGCAACCGGGCCGGGCCACCGACCAGGGCGAAGCCGACCGCCGAGGCGAAGGCCACGCCGCCAGCAAGGCCGTCGAGGCCGTCGAGCAGGTTGACGGCATTGACGAGGCCCACGATGAAGGCCGCGGTCACGAGCACACCGACGCGGCCCGGCGCCGGCGCGACCGCGCCACCCACCAGTCCGATCCCCAGCTCGAGGAGCAACCGCAATCGGGGCGGCAAGTCGCCGAGATCGTCGGCGAGGCCGAGCACGAGGAGCAGCGCGAGCGGCGCGAGCAGCGACGGGCGAATGAACGCGAGCGGGCCGGCGAGCGCCACGAACACGGCGACACCACCGAGGTACGGCACCGACGCGTGCTGCACCTTCAACGGTCCCGGCCGGTCGACGACACCGAACCGGCGCGCGAGCACCGCGGCCAGCGGCGTGGCGACGAGCGCCACCACGAGTGCCGCGGCGAATACCAGCAAACCGGTCATGGTCGGCCCACATCCTTGGGTCGACCCGCGTCGTCGCGTCGGACGGCGTCGTTGGGTCGGACGACACGCAGCGCGGGAACCCGCCAGACGAGCACGCACGACTCGATGCCGTCGTGCACCTCGATCCGCTCGACCTCCTCGAAGCCGCACGCACGGTAGAGCGCCAACGCCGCGGGGTTATCGGCCCCCGCGACCACCTTGGCCGCGTGCACGCCGCGCCGTTCCAACTCGCGCTGCGCAGCCTCAACGAGCGCACGCCCGACACCGCGCCCGGCCACCACCGGGTCGACGGCGACGGCCAGCACCTCGGCCGGCGGCAGCTGTTCGGCACCCGCATGCGAGGGATAGCGCAATGTTTCCAGCACTCTCCGCCACGAACGGGCGATACGCGGCGCGGCGACCGTCCCGGCCACCACACCGTCGCGCACCATGAAGCGGCGATACAACGCCGACACGTCGAGCGCCGTCGCGCTGAACCCGACCGTCGCGCCCGTTGCGTCGCGGGCCACCACGGCGAAGGCGTCGCCCGACATGACGACGCGCCGGTACAGCCGAGTGAGGAAGAACACCCCGAGTGTGGGCAGGAAGCCTTCGGTGATGCGCGAGGCATGCAGATCCGCCATCCGGCCGGCATCGGAACGGTCGGCCGCGTGCACCTCGATCGCGTTCAGATTCGACGTCATAGCGACCGCGCTTCGAGGAGCCGGCGGTACGTAGCGAGGGTGCGGTCGATCACGCGCTGCTGGTCGAAATCGCGTTGCGCCTTCGCGCGCGCGGCTTCGCCCATCGCATGGCGCCGGTCGGGGTTGAGCGCGAGTTCGGCGATCGCGTCGGCAAGCGCACCCGCGTCGCGCACGCGCACCAAACGACCGGTCACGCCGTCGTCGACGACCTGACGGCAACCCCGGATGTCGGTGGCCACGATCGGACACCCCATGGCCGCGGCTTCCATCGCCGAGCGTGGGAAACCTTCCCGGTACGACGCGAGCGCGTACACGTCGAACGCCGGATAGAGCTCCTCGACATCGCCTCGGTGGCCAAGAAACGCAACGTTTCCAAGCTGTTCTGCTGCTTCGATGTCGGCGGCGCTCAACGCATCGGCCTTTTCTTCATCACGCCCGCCCACGATCACGATGCGCACGTTGGGAGCGGCGTCGTGGAGCCGTCGCGCCGCGTCGAGAACCTCGCGGTAGCCCTTCTCCCACACGAGCCGACCCACAAGTCCGACCACCACGTCACCGTCGCGCGCGCCCATCTCCTTGCGGAGCACATCGACACGGCTGGCGTCGACGCGTGCACGATCGAACCGGCCCAGGTCGACGCCGTTGCCGAGCACGAACAGTTTCGATGCCGGTATGCGAAGGCGTCGCAGCACATCGACGTCTTCCACGTTCTGGAGCAATTCAGCGTGTGACGCCGTGGCTGCGATCCGTTCGAGCCCGTACACGACGGCACGTTTGGCGAAGCGGTCTTCAGGAAGGGCGTAGAGGCCGTGCACGGTGTTGACCACCACCGGCACACGCGCCACCCGCGCCGCGAGACGGCCGTACACCCCCGGCTTGGGGTTGTGCGTGTGCACGATCGTGGGCCGCAGCCGGCGCAGCACACCCACGAGTTCCGCGAACGCCGCGGCATCGCGGTGCGGGGCCATCGATCGAGTGGAGTGCTCGAGGGCAATGTGGCGGATGCCGTCACGCTCGAGTTCGGCGACGTACTGGCCCGGTGCCGACACGCCGATGACCTCGAAGCCGGAGTCGCGATAGGCGCGCAGTTGCGGGCCGAGCAACAGCGCCAGGCTGATGTCGGTGGTCGTGAGGTGCACGAGCCGACGGCGTGGGGCCACAACGCTGCGCGCGACCACAGCCGCGTCGGTGACCGTCACGTCGTCGCCCCCGCGTAGCGCAACCGGTTCGCGACGCGCCGGACGTCGTCTTCGATGTGCATGCCGCCCGCGAGCTTGTGCTCGAACCAACGCAGGCCGTCGCCGAGCTGCACCGGCGAACGACGCAGCCGGAACGGGTCGGTGTGGCTGTACGGGTTGGGACGCGTGCCGGCGATCGCCGCGGAGCGAAACCGAGCCCGCACGGCACGCGCGGCGCCGGGCGAACCGGCAAGGGCCTTCGGGTACGCGAAGTGGTCGGCCTCGATGCCGAGGTGCTCACGTACGAGGTCGCGGGAACGGTCGAGTTCGACCTCCACGTCGGCGGGTGCGAGCCGGTCGAGCAGTGCGTGGGTATGGGTATGCGAGCCGATCGTGACGAGCCCCGTCGACACCGCGTCGGCGAGCGCCGCCCACGACAGCGGCACACCGTCGTCGGGAAACGACCGGCCCGAATCGATGAAGTCGGTGGCCACATACAGCACCGAGGGGACCTTGTGGTCGACGAGCACCGGCAGCGCGACGTCGACGAAGTCGGCCGTGCCGTCGTCGAACGTGACCACGACCGGGTCGAGACCGACGCTGGGCGCCGGGCCACTGAGCGCAAGCAGGGCGTCGTCGAGGGTGGCCGTACGGCGCGACGCGGCCATCGCAGCCACCTGCTCTTCGAACAGGGCGCGCGGCAGGTCGACTTCGAGCGCCGAACGGCGCCCGACCCGGTGGTAGATGAGCACGACGGCGCCCCGTGCCGGCGGCAGCAGGCGATCGACGCCGACCGAGGCCCGCTTGAGCGCCTCTTGTGCCATCCGACGCGCCCGAGCGCGTGCGGCACCCATCGAGCAGCGACCTCCAGAACATCGTGGGCATGTCGAGCCCATCGAGGCCAGATGCGACCGGCCGAGCACGCCCGTGTAGGGACGCTGACTGTACGGGAGTCGTGCCCTCGAGGGCAATGGAGAACTCCCCACCACCCCCATGTGTCACAGGAGGAGGGTTAGAACAGTTCGATGTCGCCGAGGGTGAGGTTCCAGTCCTTGAGGGGCGGCATGAGTTCGGGGGTGGCGACGGCCCGCCAGGTGAGCGTGGGCCCGGCGCGGGGTACGGGCACGAAACTCGGCGACGGCCGGTCACCGATGGCCACGGCGTAGTCGGCCTCGCGGCGCGCCTGGCGTAGCGCGCGACGCACGAGTCGCACGGCCCCGCCCCGGTCGGGCGCAAGTACCAGCGCAATCGCCAGCTCACGGGCCTCGCCCCGCCGGCGCACCCGAACGATCGCGACGCCGTCGCCCGCCCCGCCGCGGCCCACGATGGCCCGATACCGCAACAGGCTGCCCCCGTATCGCCAGCGCAATACCGGAACCGAAAGTCGGGTGCGCAGCCGCGGTGACGGCGCACGGCAGTCGAGCAACCTGGTGAGGGTGTCGTGATCGGCCAAGACTTCAGCGGCGTCGACGCCCAGGTTCGTGTCGGTGGAGAAATGTTCGGCTGGCACCCTCGCCTTGGCCATGCGTACGAGCCCGGCGGGCGACAGCGGACGGCTCGGCACCCGCAGCGATCCCACGACTGACCAACCCATCTTGAGATAGCCGGGTCGGCTCTGGTCGTTCGGCGTGTTGAACACGAAGTCGACGCCTTCGGCGCGCAGGTCGTCGAGCGCTCCGAGCGTGAGCCGCTTGAAAAGGCCCTTGCCCTGATAGTCGGGATGCGTCGCGGTGTCGACGGCGCGCACCGCCCGCATTACTTGGCCGGCCCGCTCGAACTCCCAGCGCATGAGGTACCGGACCGCCGCGATCCGCGACCCGTCGACGGCGACCCACGCCGGCGACGGCCCGAACGCGTTCTCGAGGTGCTTCCAACGAAACAGGCCGTCGAAGCGAGCGTCGTCGCTGCGGCCCATCGCGTCGCGCAACAGCGCCAACACCGCAGGGAGATCGTCGGGCGTGGCTTGGCGCACGACGAGCTCGCTCACGCGCGCACTCCGATCCTCGCGTTGGTCGGCGCCCCACCAGTCACGTCGCCAGTCACGTCGCCAGTCACGTCGCCAGTCACGTCGCCAGTCACGTCGCCAGTCACGTCGCCAGTCACGTCGCCAGTCACGTCGCCAGTCGGCCGGACGGTCACGTCGACGCCACCTGGCGGTAGATGTCTTCCACGCGGCGTTGCGCCCTGGCCGCATCGAACTCGGCCGCTCGTGCCGCCGCGGCGTCGGCCAATCGGGCGCGTAACGCCGGATCGTGCGCCACCTCGATGATCGCGTCGGCCAACGCCTCGGCGTTTCCCGCCGGCACGAGAAGTGCGTCGACGCCGTCGGCGAACGTCTCGGCCACGCCTCCGACCGCGGTTGCCACGATCGGCAAGCCCAGCGCAAGCGCCTCCATCACCGCGACCGGCAACCCCTCCCAGAGCGACGCGAGCACGAACAGGTCGCAGCCGGCCATGAGCCTGGTTGCGTCCGGGCGGTGCCCCGTGAGCGTGACGGTCCCGTCGAGTCCGAGCTCGCGATGCAGGGCCTCGACCTCGTCCTTGAGTGGCCCCTGGCCGACGGCAACGAAGCGAATCGACCGATCACGATCCGCCACGATGCGCGCCGCGCGGAGCAGGTTCGGCCAGTCCTTTTTTGGGTGATAGTTCGCCACGGTGCCGACCACGAACGTGTCGTCGGCGACGGCCAGTTCGGCGCGGACCGCGGCGCGTTCGGCCCGCAGCGCGCCGAGTGCAGCCAGGTCGACCCCGTGCACGAGCGTTTCGCACCGAGCACGGGCACGCGTCGACATCGACCGTCGAGTCTCCTCCGACACCGCGATCGTGGCGTCGTCGAATCGAGCCGTCAGCGCGTTGAGCACGCGCGTGGGCGCCTTGAAGGTGCTCCAGGCGTTGTGCTCGGTCGACACCACCGCGGGGCGCACGTTGGCCGGCACCGACCGGACCACGAGCCGGGTGAGCGCGGCCACGTACGGCGAATGGACGTGCACGACATCGACCGGGCGACGCACCAATCGCCGACGCAACGCACCGAGCCAGCGGATATCGCGTTCGTCGCGCACCGAGAAACACTCGACCGGGATACCGAGCGATTCGAGCGGTTCGACGAGCGCGTCTTTCCACGGCAACAGGTACGCGGCCTCCACCGAGAACGCCTCGCGATCCCTTGTTCGGGCCGCGGCCACGAGGAGATGCTCGGCGCCGCCGGGTCCGAGTCCCTTGATGAGCCCCAGGATGCGCAACGGCGCCACTAGCCGCCGCCTTCGGTTCGTCGTCGTGTCATGTAGTCCTTTGCCCCAACAGGGTGACCGAACCGATGAGGTTCCCGGCGAAGTGAACCGCGTCCGCCGTCTCGGCGCAATCCAGCGCCGATAGGTCACAGTCGCGCCACAGTCGGCGCGCCTCGGGTGCTCAAGTGCAGCCCCACCGATAGCATCGCGTGGAGATGCCGCCCGAGGTCGCCGATCCAACCCATCATCGGCTCGTGTTCGTTGCCGGGTTGCACAGGAGTGGGACCACCGTGTTGGCGCGGCTGCTCGCCGAGCATCCCGACGTGAGTGGGCTCGGGGCTAACGGTGCGTTCGAGGACGAGGGCCAGCACCTCCAAGACGTGCTGCCCGCGGCCTATCAACTCGGTGGACCGGGCGCATTCGCCTACGCGCCGTCCGCGCATCTCACCGATGCCGATGTTGCGAGCAAGCCCGACGCCGCCGCCCGATTGCTCGCAGCGTGGAGCCCACACTGGGATCTCTCGCGGCCGGTACTGGTCGAAAAGTCACCTCCTAATCTGCTGCGACTCCGTTTCCTCCAGGCCATCTTTCCGACCGCGACGTTCGTGGTGATCGTGCGCCACCCCGTGGCCGTCGCCTACGCCACCGAGTTCTGGGCCCGCTCGGACCCGGCGTCGCTGATCGACCACTGGATCCACGCGCACGAACTGTTCGAACAAGATCGACCGGCCGTGCAGCGGCTTGCGTTTGTCCGGTACGAGGACCTGGTCGCCGAGCCGGCCGACACGATCGCCCGCATCGACGCGCTCGCCGGGCTCGCTCCGCACGTCCCCACAACGGAGCTGCGACAGGGTACGAACATCCGTTACTTCCGCCGCTTCCGTCATTCGCGGTGGCTGCCGGCGTCGATGAAGATCGCTCCGGTGGTACGCCGCTTCGAGTCGCGGCTCGGTGCGCTCGGCTACGGCTACAGCCTGCGAGACTGCCCGTCGCTATGACAGAGCCCAAGATCGTGATCGCCGGAACCGGGCGCGCCGGGACCACCTTGCTCGTACAGGTGCTGACCGACCTCGGGTTCGATACCGGATTTCACGTCGGCGTCGAGATCAACCGTGACGCGCGTGCCGGTCTGGAAGGCAACATTCGCGCCGCCAACGCGCCGCGGGTCGTGAAGGCGCCCGGCCTGTCGATCGAACTCGATGGGCTCATCGAGGCCGGCACGGTCGAGATCGAACACGTGATCATCCCCGTGCGTGACCTCGATGTCGCGGCCGCGAGTCGGGTGCGCGCGGCGGCATACGGCCGTGATCCGCGCGCCCGCGGCGGCATGGTCGGGCGTTCGAAGCGCGCGAGCAGCGAGCGCGCCGCGATCGTCGACTGGCTCGCCACGCTCATCGTGACGGTCACGAAGTACGACCTTCCCCACACCCTGCTCGCGTTTCCACGGTTCGCCGCCGACGCCGACTACTGCTTCGCGAAGCTCGGCCATCTCGACCCCCGCAACGGCGGAGCGCCGCTCGAGCTCGCCGACTTCCGACGCGTCCTCGAACAGCGCTACAAGCCTGAGTTCGTGCACGAGCGTCCGCTGGAACGAAGCGAGAAGCTGCAGGTGATGCTCAACACGCCGCTCGGCGCGGCCAAACGCGCGGCCGCAGCCGTCGGCCGGCGCCTCGGCCGAAGCTGAGAAAGCGGGCGCGATTTTCGCGCTCTGATTGCACTGGACGGCGCTACACGCCGCGGGGTGCAGAGGAAAACCCTTGGGGGGGGTGGTTGGGGGGGGTTGTTAGGCGGGGGTGGGGGCGGCGAAGAGGTCGGGGCCGTAGGCGGCGCCGTCGGTGGGCTGGAGCACGCCCTTGGCGTCGGGCCGGAACAGTTCGTAGCCGTAGTCGCGCAAGAGCGCGACGACCGGCGCGCGGGTCTCACCGAGCAACGATTCGCAGCAGTCGTTCCACTCCAACTGCAACAGGTCGATGCGGCGCTCGGCGAGTGCCGCCGACGCGCCCTCCAGCACGAGCCGCTCGGCCCCTTCGACATCGATCTTGACGCCGGCCGCGTGGCGCCCGGCGAGGACGGCATCGAGCGTCGACACCTCGACGTGCATGGCAGTGTCGGGACTCGCGGCGTCGGGACTGGGCGAGTTGGGGCTGGGCGAGTCGGGGCTGGGCGACTTGTCGAGCGTGAGGTGTTGGCGCAGCAGGTCGGGGCCCGACATCGACATCGTGCCCGGCGCATCGGCGACGGCAATCGGGTGGACCTCGGCCGCGTAGCTGTTGAGCGCGAGATTGGCGCGCAGTTGCACCACGAGTTCGGGCACCGGTTCCACGGCAGCCACGTCGCAACCGAGGTCGAGCGCCCAGAGCGAGTACACCCCGGCATGGGCGCCGATATCGACGAACAGATCACGTGGTTGCAGGTGCTGCTTCCACGCTTGCATCTCGTTCCAGTCGGGCGGATTTGCCAGCACCGCTCGCCACGACCCGCCCGCGTGGAGGTGCGCGGCGATACGCGAGTGGTCACCGATCGCGACCGTGACCGGCTTGCCCGACACCCGCGCGCGCAGCTCGCACTGGGCGACGCGCCACAGGCTGGCGGCGCGGTGCGCGGCGTTCGCGGGGTGGTTCGTGATGGCACGCACGCGGCGCACCACCGCATCAGGCCTCACCCGGAGTCGCCTGGCAGTTGACATTGCGGCGACACCACCTCGTACTCAAGGAACAGCCGCGCCACACGCGGCGCGCCCGAAGTGGCCGAATGTACAACGTGGCCCGTACGTGAGACCGCAATGGCCACGACGACGGCGAACCGGATCGGTGCCACGGACGCCGCCACGACCGCATCACGACTTGGTCTGCGGGGCTCCTCCATGCGAGCCTTCAGCCGTGTCACGCGACCACATAGGGCACGAGGTCACCGTGTACGTGGCGTCGCTCAACACCGCTGCGGCGACCGAGCTGTGCGTACGCACGATCCACAAGTACGCCGGCACACCGTTCACGCTCGTGGTGGGCGACAGCGGGTCGACGGATCGCACGCTCCCTCGCCTGCGCGGTTTCGAGCAACGGGGTTGGCTCACGCTCGAAGAGGCTCCCGAGGGGCGCCGCCACGCCGAGTGGCTGAACCACTGGGTGGCCACATGCACGACCCGCTACGCGACATTCGTCGATTCCGATATGGAGTTCCTTGCCGACGGCTGGCTCGCCGACCTCGTGGCGCGGGCTGGTGAGAGCTCCGCCGCATTGGTGACCTCGAGAGTGCAAGAGCTCGGCGATCGCGGCCATCGCGACCGCGACGGCACGGCGGTGCGCTGGGCCCCGCGCCCCACCGCGTGGCTGATGATGGTCGATGTGGCCCAGGTGCGCAACCTCGACGCAGGCTTCGGGTTCCGCTACGCCGACGACCCCGATTCGCCCGGTGCACGAATCGCGTACGACACCGGGGCGTTCCTGTACGCCCAGCTCGCCGAGCACGGTCTCGTGTGCTCGGTGATGCCACCGGGCTGGGACGCCTGTTACCACCACTTCGGCGGCATGACCTGGATCCGCCAAGTGCGCGCGACCCAGGCGCGGCGAGTCAAACAGACATTGAAGCGCGGCCACATTTGGCTGCGCCTCCAACGAGCGCGCCTGTCAGCTCGTCGTGCGTTTCCCACCGCGCCCGACGAGTAAGTCGTCGAGGCCGCGAGTGAAATCGCCGCTGGCGTAACGCGCAACGAGATCGAGCACAGTCGGCACGATCTCGCGTCGGCCTCGTAACAAGTTGTCGCGTTCCATCGGGTCGCGTGCAAGATCGAACAGTTCGAGGCCGAACCAGGTGCGACCGCGCACCGCACCGAGCGGCGTGCCGTTGTGTTGGCGCGCGAGCCACGGCGCGCCGGCGCGGGCCGCGCCAGCATTCGCGGCGTCGACGCGGGTCACGATGAGCTTGTGCTGGCCCTCGACGAAGCCCTCGACCACGTGCGAGCGCGCAATCGTCGATCGCCACATGCGGTTGCGCGCCCGGGCGCGCCGGGTCATGTTCTTGCCTTTGGCGTTGGTGTTCAAGCGCAAGCGGCTGGCGAGGTAGAGATAGCGCCGATCCAAGATTCGCAGCACGCGACGTCCGGGTGCCCTCGGAGCATCCCCGCCCGCGTCACCATGCCCGCCGGGGTCTGGGTCGTCGGGGTCGGGGTCGGCAACGAGGTTGCGCCCGCTGATACCAGCCGGTACCGCCAGACCGAGCACGCCCAGCAACGTGGGAATGATGTCGATCGCGCCCACGGGCGAGCGCGCCGCATCGACAAGACGTTCGCGCACGACGTCGGGCACGCCGGGGGGTAGGTACACAGCGCACGGAATGCGCACGAGGTCGTCGTGCACCCGCCCACCGTGGTGAATGCGGGCGCGCTCGGGCTCGAATCCCTCACCGTGGTCGGCCAGCACCACCACGATCGTGCGTTCCAACGGAGCAGCACGCAGCATGGTGTCGACCTCGTCGTGGAAGCGCAGCACGCACGCGTCATAAATCCGCCGCATGATCGCGCCGCGCTTGGTGACACCCTTCCACGCCAGCACGCGGAACCCGATCGGCATGTAGTCGTTGCGCTCGGGGAAGTAGTGCTCGTAGTCGCGGCGCGAGGTCGCCATGTAGTAGTCGTGCACGAAGTTGCTGTGGACCATGAGAAAGAAGCTGGCGCCGTCGTCGCTGCGCTCGGCGAGAAACGTGCTCGCGGTCGCGAACGCCTCGAACGGATCCGCGACCCACAGATAGCGGTCGAAGCCACCGTCGAGGCCGGCCGGGCGGGTCAGGACCGAGTTGTTCATCACCGCGAGATGGTGGTCGACCGCAAAGCGCGGCACCAGGCTCTCCACGTGGAGCGGCTCGCGGATCGAAAAGTGCTCGTGCACGAACGCGTCGGTCCCGGTGAACAGGCTTGTCGACGATGGGAGCGTCCACGGCGCGGCGGCGTAGCAGCGGTCGAAGCGAATCCAGTCGGCGAGGCGGTCGGTCAGTGCGGTCGGCGTGCCACTGGCGTCGCGCATCAGCAGCGCGTCGTGGCGCAGTGCGTCGCCCACCACCAGAACCACGCTTGTCTCATTGCGCCTACTTCGTCCGGCGCTGCGAGCTTCCTTCGCACCCATTTCGCTCGTCCCTCGCTCCTGGGCTGCTCCGGTCGCCGCGTGGCCACCACGGCGGCCCCTCGAACGACCGACCCCTGGTGCTTGGCGATCCTACGGTGGGATACTGTGCGACCCCGTTCGACCGACGTTGAAAGGACGGAGATGGCCGACGTCGCGGAGCGCCTTCAGGGTCACTACTTCGATCTGATCCGACGCTTGCATGTGGCCCTTCGGCCGCGCACGTACCTGGAGATCGGCGTCCACACCGGCAAGTCGCTGGCCCTGGCTGGGCCCGAGACAACCATCATCGGTATCGATCCGGTGCCGGCCATCCGCACGCGCATCAACGACACCACCAAGCTCTTCTTCGAGACGAGCGACGACTTCTTCGCGCAGCACGACGTGCGCGAACTTCTTGGCGGCCGCACGCTCGACATGGCCTTCATCGACGGCATGCACCTGTTCGAATATGCGCTCCGTGACTTTCGCAACATCGAGCGCTTTTGTACCTCGGACTCCGTTGTGCTCGTCCACGACTGCTACCCACTCGACGCCGCGAGTTCGGGACGGATCCGCGGTTCTGAGACCTGGACGGGCGACACGTGGAAGCTCGTGCCGTGTCTGCGCGCGCTGCGGCCCGATCTCGAGATCGTCACCGTCGCGGTCAAACCGAGCGGGCTGACCTTGATCCGTAACCTCGACCCGACCAACACCACGCTCGACGAGCGTTACGACGAGGCCTTGGCGCGCTTTGGCGACATCGGTTTCGATGCGATCGACGGTCAGCACAACGAGATCTTGAACGTGGTCGACAACGCGTGGGACGACATCGGCCCGCACCTTCCGGCGAGCCCGTTCGCACTACCCGGCTCGGGGGCGCCGGCGCGGCGCCGCTTCCCGCGCCATTGGCGCGTGTACCGACACCAGTTGACTCGCAGCGCCAAGCTCGCGGTCCGGCGTGTGGTCGAGGCGATCCCCGGTCGAGGCACCGTCTCAGCGTCGTCCTGAATCCTGAATCCTGACGGTCGCTCAGTGCGATCGGCGGCGCGGCGCGTTCGCGAGCCGTCCGCACTCCACCCCGGCGATCCACACCCACCGGATGCGGCCCGACCGTCGAGCGAGCAGCGGCACGCGCGCGACGAGCCATACCGCGCGACGCCAGCCACGGTGGCGCGGCGCGGCGCGACCAGCGCGCACGGCGAGCACGCGTTGCACTCGCCCGTACGCGAACGCTTGGCGCATCGTTGCGAACGTCGAACTGCGATACCGGTAGTGCACCACCGCCCCGGCCACGAACGCGCAGCGCACCCCGGCGTCGCGCAGGCGCACCGCGAGGTCGATCTCCTCACCGGCGCGCAGGGTCTCGTCGAATGGATACTCGAGCGCGAGCGTTCGACGAATGCCGAGATTGCAGCCGTGGGCGAACTCGATGTCGCCGTAACGGCCGAGCCCGCCACCGACGGCCCGGCCACGGCCATCAACGACCCACGGCGCGTTGAGGCGCTCGACCTCGAGCTGGCCGCCGACGAACGGATGGTCGCGCAACGCCGCGACCATCGCGGCAACCCAACCGGGCGCCACCACATCGTCGGCATCGCAGCACGCCACACGTTCCGCACGACACGCGCGCATCCCGACGTTGCGGGCGTAGCTCGGCCCCGCGCCCGCGTGTGCCTCGACGAGGCGCACCCGAGCGTCACGCTCGGCCCACTGCTGCACGATCTGGGCGGTGGCATCGGTCGAGCAATTGTCGACGACGACGATCTCGAAGGGCTCGGCCGCCACCTGGGCCGTGAGCGCAAGGAGCTGCGCCCCCAAGGTCACGGCGCCATCGTGGGCCGGCACGACCACCGACAGTTGCGGCGGCGAATCGCTCACCGCGACGTCCTGAGCCCGGCGTGGCCGCCGTGGCACGGTGGATGCATCGCGAGGCCAGGCGCTACGGTCGCCATGTGCATCGTGTGCTCCTCCTCGGCGCGCCGCGCGGAGGCACTACGTGGGTTGCCAGTGCGTTGTCGCACACCACGGGCGCGACGCTCGTGCACGAACCCGATGGCACCCATGACCCGTTCGCGTTCAGGGCGAAGCTCTCGATGCTCCATCATCCCATGCTCGACGTCGGCGACGCCGCTCCCGAATACGAGCGGCTCTGGGCCGGCGCCTTTGCCGGCGGCCGCCCCACCGGGTCGCCGGCCGACCGGGTCGCGAGGTGGGCCTACCGCGGTACGACCGCGGAACAGCGACACACCGCGGTGACGGACGGCGCGCTCACGCCTCGGCTCACGATCGTGCGACGAATGGCCCAACCACTCGGGCCCGTCCGCCGCGGCGCACCGGGCTCGGCGCACGTGGTGGTCAAGTCGGTACACGCCGCATTCGCGGCCGAGTGGATCGCGCAGCGGTTCGCACCCGACGTTGCAATCGTGCTGCGCCATCCGCTCGAAATGCTTGCGAGTTGGCGCGACCTCGGCTGGAAAGCCCCCGCAGCACCGATGTTTGCCGCCATCCGCCAGCGCGGCCACGACCGCTACGGCGTGGACCTTCCGGCCGCCGACGCACCACCGATCGCCCGCACGACCGCGCTCATCGCGATGCTGACGTTGGAACTCCAAGACGTCGCGCGCCGCCACCCGGAGTGGGTCCTGCTTCGCCACGACGTGGTGTGCAACGAACCCGAGGCGTCACTCGCGAGCGCTGCGGCGCGTCTGGGCCTCACGTGGTCAGACGCGGCATCGCAGTTCCTGGCACAGTCGAATCAACCCGGCACCGGCTATGCCACCCAACGGGTCGCGGCGGACCAAGTTGGGCGGTGGCGTGAACGACTCGACGAACACGACCAGGCTGCGGCCATCGACGTGTTACGGCGTTTCGACACCCAAAGCTGGCTCGACGAGATCGCGTAGCTCGGGGCAACTGTTCGGGGCAACTGTTCGGGGCAACTGTTCGGGGCAACACCTCGGGTCGACGTCTCGGGAGTACCGCTAGAATCAGCCCCTGCACCGGGGAGCTTCACACAGCATGCGCATCCTGTTCGTGTCAGGCACATCGGTGGGCGGCGCGGCGCGCAGCACCCATGAACTCGCGGGCGTGCTCGCGGCGAGGGGCCACCACGTCGCCACGCTCATGAGCATCGACGAAGACGCGCGCGCCACCGAACGCCACAAGCGCCTGCTGAACCTCGACGTAAAACTGCACCAGCGCGGCCGTCTTTGGGCGCCCGCGGCGCGCATCGCGGGGATGGCCAAGCGCCGCGTGGGTCGGCGACTCGTGCCCGAACCGACGCGCGCGTATCCCGCCTGGCGCGCCGCCATCGTCGAGAACGCCATCGGCGATGCCATCGACCGCACGCGCCCCGATGTGGTCGTGGTGAACAGCATCGAACGGCCGGCGTGGCGCGAGGTCCTCGCGCTCCTGCGCGAGCGACACCTTCCGAGCGTGCTGTACCTGCGCGAAACGACCGGTCTGCGCCACCTCGCCGCTCCCCCGGCCCTGCCCGACCTCCTCCTCGCGAACGCCCAGGCCCACGCCGACGGTGCGCGTGCGCTCGGGTATGCGTGCGAGTACGTGCCGTCGGTCGTGCACCTCGACGCCTGCCGGGTTGCATCGACGCGCGAGCGAGTGCTGTTCATCAACCCGGTGCCCGTGTACGGCGTCGACATCGCGGTCGAACTCGCCCGCACGCGACCCGATGTGCCCTTCGTGTTCCAAGAGTCGTGGCCGATTGACGACGCGGATCGTCGCTCGCTCGACGCCGCGATCGCCGGGTTGGCCAACGTCGAGCTGCGCGCGCGCACCGACGAGCTCGCAGCCGTCTACCGCGACGCACGCGTGCTGTTGTTCGCGTGCACCGTCGCGAGCCGTCCCCGGGTGGTGCTCGAAGCCCAAGCCAGCGGGATACCGGTGCTCGCCGTCGATCGACGCGGCCACGACGAGGCCGTCGGTGACGGTGGGCTCCTCGTCGCGCCCGACGCTCCGATCGACGACTGGCTCGCAGCCCTCGCGACGATTTGGGACGACGACGCGACGTACGCGCGGCTCGTCGAACAGGCGCGGGCGCACGCGAACCGCCCCGAGGTCGACACCGACACCATCGTCGATCGCTTCGAGGAGCTCCTCGGCACGCTGTTGGCCGGCCCCCGATGACCGCCGACGGACCGGCGAACGACACCGGGCCCGACACCGGGCCCGACACCGCGGCTGACACCGGGGTGGGGCCGGATCTCAGCGTCGTGATCCCGGCGTACAACGCCGCCGCGACGATCACCGCGCAGCTCGACGCCGTGCTCGCGCAAGACGTCGGTGAGCCCTTCGAGGTCGTGGTGGTCGACAACATGTCGACCGACGCGACACCCTCCATCGTGGCCGAACGCGCCGCACACGATCCCCGCCTGCGCCTCGTGAGCGCGACCGGCGCGCGCGGTCCCTCGCATACCCGCAACGTCGGCGTAGGCGCCGCACGCGGCACGCGCGTCGCGTGTTGCGACGCCGACGACGTTGTCGCGCCCGGATGGCTCCACGCGCTGGGCGAGGCGCTGCGCAGCCACGGTTTCGTCGGTGGGCGGCTCGCGTTCGATCTGCTGAACGACGAGACCGTCGTGGCCGGGCGCGGTGGCGCGGCCCGGGCCGAGCCCGGCCAGATGGGCCCGGTCACGTTCGCACACGGTTGCAACTTCGCGATCGAGCGCGGGATCTACCTCGCGGCCTCGGGCCTCGACGAGCACCTCATCGCAGGCGAAGAAGTCGACCTCGCGATCCGCCTGGCCGGCAAGGGCATCACCGTCACGACCGTGCCCGATGCCGTCATCCAATACCGCTACCGCACCACACGGCGTGAACAGTGGGACCAATCGTTCGAAGGCGGACGGGTGAAGCCGTTCTTGTGCCGGGCACTGCGCCAACAGGGTTTCGACGCGCCGTCGCGACTCGACGGCCTACGGGTGTACTGGTGGCTGCTCCGCACCGTGCCAAGGCTGCGCGACCAGGCCACGCGCATGCGTTGGCTGTGGGTACTCGCGCAGCGCAGCGGGCAGGCCGCCGGCTGTCTGCGCCACCGCACCCTCTACCTATGATGGACCCGATGCGTCGTTTGACCGACATATACGCGTGTCACACGACGCATCTATGAGTACTCCTGATCTTTCGGTGGTGATCCCGTGCCGCAACGTCGCCACGACGTTGCGCGAGGAACTCGATGCCCTGCTCAGCCAAGTGTGGACCGGCACGTTCGAGGTGATCATCGTCGACAACGAGTCGACCGACACCACAGCCGAGATTGCCCACGAGTACGCGGCGAGCGACCCGCGGGTACGCCTCGTCGAGGCCCGTGGCCGTTCCGGTGTCAACTTCGTGCGCAACGTCGGCATTGCGTCGGCCCTCAGCGATCACGTTGCGGTGTGCGACGGCGACGACATCGTGTGCCCGGGTTGGGTCGCCGCGATGGGCGATGCGTTACGTGACCATCCTGTGGTCACGGGGCCGGTGAATGCCGACATCCTCAATCCGGCATGGCTCGTGCGCACGCGTGGCATCCTGCCGATGGACGCGCCGCGACTGTTGTTCGGGCAGGTGCCGATCGCGCCCGGCGGCAACGTCGGCTTGCAGCGCGACACGTGGGAACGCATCGGCCGGTACTCCGAAACCATTATTGGGGCGGTCGACGACGCCGAGTTCTGCATCCGGCTTTGGGAACAGCATGTACCCATCTACTTCGCGCCGGGCGCCGAGATCGCCTATCGCTACCGCGCCGAGCCGCGATCACTGTGGCGGCACGGCCGCTTCTACGGCCGTGGGCGTCCGTACATCTCGCGCCGCCTCGCCCAAGCCGGCCTGCAACCACCGTCGCGATTCGCCGGTTGGCGGTCGTGGCTCCTCGTGATCGCGTGGCTCCCCCGCCTGGCAACGAGCGAAGGGCGAGCGTCATGGTGCTGGGTCGCGGGCAGCCGACTCGGCACGCTCGAGGGTTCGTTCATCCACCGCACGCTGTACCTGTAGCCGGCGTTACGGAGCGACCTTTCGGTACACGAGGAAGATCACCGCGTTGCCTTTGGGATCGACGAAGCGCTCGGCGTGCACTCGCTGCGCGCCGCTGCCGAGCACGTCGTCGACGCGTGAACGCACCCGGCGGTTCCAGAGCATCGGTTCGTCGCCGTCCATCGAGAAGTTGAACTGGTGCAGGCCGTTGTAGCGGGCGTTTTCGGCTTCGTTTTCCTTGTGCGACATGATCAACACACCGCCGGGCCTGGTGACCGCGACCATCTCGCTGATCGCGGCTTCAGGGTCGTAGTGGTGATCGAGTGTGTTGCTCGCGTGCACCACGTCGAAGCTGGCGGCCTCAAAGAGCGTGCGAAGATGTTCGGTCTCGCACTTTTGGGTGCGCACTGGCGGCACCACGTTGTTGGTGGCGAGCATCTCGTCGTAGCGGTCT
>JBBREP010000020.1:0-44096 GCA_038202885.1 Acidimicrobiia bacterium
ACCAGAAACGGGATGGCCGCTCGCATCGCAAAAATCGTGGCATCGCAGGAGCGATGACGGCAATTCCTGTGGGCCTCACGCTCGTTGCCACTGCAAGATTTGGTTCTGCAACCAGCCGTGCTCCCAGAAACTCACGCCGCCACCGTGGGCGAGCAGGTGTTGGTGCGCGGCGATCATCAACGGTGCGACCCGTGCGTCGTCGCCGCTCGCCGCGATCGCTTCGCCGATGCGAATTGCGAGGACGGCATCGCCACGCGCTAAGGCGGCCTCCGCGCGTGCGACCGCGGCATCAGTACCCGCGGCGTCGAGGAGCTCGGCCAGTGCCGCGCCTGCGGAGTCGGGGTACAGCTCGGTCGTCGACTGCAGCCTGAACCAGCCGACGTAGCTCTCCCACAGTGTTCGGACACCCCAAGCGACCTTGCCGTAGCCCTCACCCACGCGCAGGTCGGGCGGCAACGTGATGTCGCGCATCAAGGTCCAAATGTCGGTCCCGGCGTTGATGCCTTCGAGCGTGCGCGTGTGCACGTAGTCGACCGCTCCGTAGAGGCGTTCGAGACACGCGTCGATCAGCTCGGCGCCACGGATCGGTTCGTGGCGACCGGTGATGAGCACCTCGGGTCGCAGTTCGCGCACCATCCGGTTCGTCGCGAGCTGCGGTTCGACAAAGCGGTACTTGTCGCCGCGGATCGTGTTGAGATTCGGAAAGTGTGGGAAGAGGGGACCGAACAGGTTGCTGACGAGCGCGATGCGCCGCTCGGGCAGCCAGACGACGAGACAGTCGGTCGTCTCGCCGACCGCGGCGATGAGCTCCATTCGCAGGCCGTCCACGTTGACGGTCAGGCGCCGGTCGACCAGCAGGTCGGGTGTCGGTTCGGACTGCGCCATCGAGACGCCCGGGTTCTCCTTGTAGATGCGTCGAGCGTCGGTGCCGAGCATGTCGAACCAGATACCCGCGGTGCGCATGCGAAGTTCGCGAATGCGCGCGTCGTCGGCCTGGCACGCCGGGTTGTTCGCCTGCGCGACATACTGCGTGCCCGGTTCCTTGAAGAGGTCGACGCCGCCCACGTGGTCGACGTGCGCCTGTGTCGTGATGACGTAGTGCGTCGGCCCGGGCCGGATGGCGTCGAACACACGCTTGTGGTGCGGTGCTTCGTAGCCCATGCCCGTGTTGACGATCACGCGTCCGTGGTCCGCCAGGAGCATGTATGCCGCAGTGTTCCCACCCGAACGGAAGATGCCGTCGGCGACCTCGAAGGCCGGGTCGTCGTACACGGCGGTCAACAGCTCTTTGCCGGGGCGGGTCTCGATGAGGTGGTCGACCTGTTCCTGAATGTTCACTGGACCTCGATCCGAACGTTGTCGAAGCGGTCGAAGTACGCATCGAACCGGGTGCGCATTGCCTCGGGGGTCGTGTGGAAATCACCGCGCAGGTCGTAGACAACCTGGCCGCCGCGGGTGCGCGGGTGCGCGGCCTGGTAGGTCGCGATCTCGGCGCGTGCTTGGCTGGTGAACTCGATCCCCGCACACTCGTAAACGCGCGCGAGCGTGCCGAGCTCGTCGGCCATGTACTCGTGAAAGAACACGTCGACGGTGCGCTGCTCGGGCAGCAGGTGACGGTCGCGCAGCGACGCGTCGAGGAGCAGCCCGACACGCTCGGTCCAGTAGTCGCGGTACCACTCCGGCTTGGTCGTGCGGTACGTCGTGCGAGCGCCGTAGCAGTTCATCGTGATCGTCGACTGCACGACCGCAACCGGATCACGGTGGGTGACGACGATCGCCGCGTCCGGGAACGTCGTCAACAACGGGCCGAGCTGCTCGAGGTGCTGCGGCGACTTCAACACCCAGCGGTCGCGCGGCCGATACCACTGGAGAATCTGGAGCACCGACTTCATGTAGGCGTAATGCGGTGTCTGGTCGTGGGCCAGGTAGTAGTCGCGCCACTTCGGAGCCCGAGCGACCCACTCGGTGTTGTAGTTCGAGAAGTCAGGCGCTTGGAGCTCGTTTTCCTCGTGGACGTGGTCGGGTTCCATCGGGTGCATGGCTGCGACGAACGGCGCCGCGCTCTGCATCGCCTCCCACGCCTGATCACAGCGAGTCCAACGTGGATCGACCCCGTCGACGAGCACCGGCTCGTTCGGATTCGGCACGGGTTCGTAGGACTCCCACAACGGCATCGCTCGAAACCGCGTGTCGGCCGCAAGCAGGTTCACGAGGTTGGTGGTACCCGAGCGCGGCAGCCCGACCACGATCAACGGGCGCTCGATCGGGATGTCGCGGATCTGCGGGTTGCGCTGCAGCAGGTCGTGGATGAGCAACCGGTTGGCTGCATAACGGGCGCAATCGCCGAACATCACCATGCGACCGATCCCAGTGCGTTCCCCGTCGGCGTCCATCTCGTCGAGCTGCACACCGAGGCGTTCGCGGAAGTCATCGGGCCCGAAGTCGTGGAGGCCGGTGCGACCGATCGCGGCGTCGCACACGGCATCGACGGTGAGGTCGGTGGGATGCGACTCGCCCCAATCGATCGCCATTCGCTGGACGTCGGTGAGCACCGGCGAAGCCAGGTCGTCGATGCGGATCTGACCCCTCACCGCGGATATCGGTTCATTGCGCGAGGTAGCCACCGTCGACGGCGACGACGGAGCCGGTGGTGAACGAGGATGCGTCGCAACTCAGGAACAGCACCGCCGCCGCGACCTCGTCGGGCGTGCCCATGCGCCGCAAGATCGCCTTGTTGACCTCGGCTGCCAACATCTCCGGGAATGCCTGCATCGGCGCGGTCATGCGGGTCTCGATGAGGCCCGGCGCGACGGCGTTGACGCGGATTTCGTCGCGGGCCCAGTGCGCGGCAAGGTTGCGGGTGAGCGACAGCAGTGCCGACTTCGCCGCCGAGTACCCAGGCACGATCGTGGTCGAGCGGAAGGCGGTCATCGACACGATGTTCACGACGCTCGCACCACCCGGCATCGCGCTGGCCTTGAGCGCGTCGTGCGACCGGACGGTAAGGCGCATCGCGCCCTCGACGTTGAGGTCGAGCGCGGCCGAGAACCCGTCGGGATCCCACTCGTCCAAACCATCGGGAAAGTTCGCGCCGGCGTTGTTCACGAGGACGTCGAGCGGGCCGAGTCCGGCTGCGAGTGCATCGACGGCCTCGCGATCGCGAATCTCGAGACGACGATACGTGAACGCACTGAGATCGCGGTCGTAATCCTGCGCGGACGCGCGCGTCCCGGTGATCGTGACCGTCGCTCCCGCGCTCGCGAACGCGGACGCGACCGCGAATCCGATGCCGCTCGTGGCCCCGGTCACGAGCACTGCGGTGCCGGTGAAGTCGAACGCGAGTCGGTTCGTCATGCGTCGTCACCGATCACAACCATCACCTTCCCGCAGTCCTTGGAACCCGTAAGCAATTCGAGCCCGCGCTCGTACTCGTCGAGCGACACGGTGTGCGTGATGAGGTGCGACAGGTCGCGACGTTCAAGGAGTTCGATCGCGTCCTCGAATCGCGGCGGGTACTCGAACGAGCCCCGAATCGTGAATTGCTTCATCAGGATGTTCACATAATTCGTCGGCACCGCTTCGTAGTGCAACGCGACGATCGACATGCGTCCACCGAAGCGCCCGTGGTCGAGGATTTCGCCAATCACGCGGTCGGAGCCCGATGCCTCGATGAATGCGTCCGTTGCGGCAGTCGGGCCGTACATGAACGGCGCCGTACCGTGCACTCGCTTCAGTTCCTTCCACACGTTGACCTCGGTCGGGTCGAACGCGTGCGCCGCCCCGAGGCCGAGCGCAAACTCGCGTCGCTGCGCGCTGAGATCAATCGCAACGACGTCGTCGATGCCGCGGTCGATCATCGTCGCTATGGCCATCAACCCGACCGGTCCGCAACCGAACACTGCAACCTTGTCGCCGGGCGCGACGTCGGCCTGGTTCACGGCCTGCATCCCGACGGCGAGGGGTTCCGCGAGCGCCGCAACCCGCAGCGGCATCCCATCGGGCACCTTGAAGAGCCGCCGGCCCCGTGCTGCTTCGCGGACCAACAACATGGGGGTGAGCCCACCCTCGGGGGAACCACTACCGAGCCGGCCCCGCTCGTCGCCGGCCGGGTGCACGATGACGCGGTCTCCGACCGCGGCGTCGAAGACCTCGGCCCCGACCCATTCGACCGTACCGGCGACCTCATGGCCGAGCGCTTGGGGCCCGCCGGTGATCCCGCCCATGTGGACGAATGACACGTCGGTGCCGCAGATCCCGCACGCCGCGATGCGCACGAGCGCGTCGCGCGGCCCCGGGGCAGGTTCGTCGATGTCGTCGAGCCGGACGTCGTTGGGACCGTGGACGCGAATCTGTTTCATCAGCGTTCGGATACTCAGCCGAGGCAGGTGTTGAGGAACGCCTGGAAGCGAGGTTCGTCGGGCCGGATGTCGAGGTCCTCGTGCACGTGGCTGATCAGCAGAGTGGGGCAGAAAAAGCTGGTGGTGGCGCAGAAGTAGTGCGGCGATCCCCGCACCCCTCGGGCGACACCGTCATGCCAGTCGGCCAAGATGGACGGTTCGTTCGCGAAGTCAGCAGTGCCGTCGTCGGACCATGGCACACCGTGCGCGTCGGCGATCTCGGCGAGCACATCGGGCAACGCGACGTTGCGTCCCTGCTCGAAGAGTGCGTCGCGCACGGCCAACCCCACCGCTTCACCGACCCCATCGCCCACCGAATAGGCCGCGGCGGTGAGTGCGAGCGCGGGGAGTGATGTGGCCGGAAAGTGCGTGGCGTCGAAGTTCGCGAACAGGTCGCCGGCTGCGTGTTCCTGGAGCGCCCCGATCTTTGCTGCGACGGACGGTCCGCTCAGCGCGGCGCCGTTGATCAGCTCGAGCGGCCACGCCCGGATCATGATGGCGACATCGGTCCGGGCCAGCGCGTCGCGCGCGCTCGCGAGGCGCCGCAGGCCGACATGCGCGAAGGGGCAGGTGATGTCGGCGAACACTTCGATGCGTGGCACGGCAACCTCCTGACTCCCTGGCCGCGCGAGGCTACCGACGTGGCGCCCATTGCAGAGTTCGATCTGACGGACCTCGACAACTTTGCCGATGGCTTCCCGCACGACGTGTTTGCCCTGCACCGCCGAGAGGCGCCGGTCTACTGGCACGAACCGACGTCGCACACGCCCGACGGTGACGGGTTCTGGTCGGTGGCCACGTATGCGGAAACCCAGGCCGTGCAGGTCGACGCGGTGACGTATTCATCCGAGCGTGGCGGCTCGCGCACGGGTGGCGGCACGCTGCTCCAAGATCTCGACGTTGCCGGGCTCGTGCTCAACATGATGGACGACCCTCGCCACGCCCGTATTCGCCGCCTCGTGTCGAGTGGGCTCACGCCGAGGATGGTGCGACGTCTTGAGGACGAGTTGCGTCGGCGCGCCCGGGCGCTGCTCGACCCGATCGACGACGGCGCGACGTTCGACTTCCTTGTCGATGTCGCAGCCGAGCTTCCGATGCAGGCGATCTGCATCTTGCTCGGTGTTCCCGAAGCCGATCGCCACGCACTCTGGTCGGCCGTCGACCCCGGCTTCGACATACGCACCGGCGATGCCGGCTTTGCCGGCACGGACCCGTCGTCGGCGCAGTCGTCGATGCTGGCGTACGCGGCGCGCCTCATCGAGGAAAAACGTGCCCGGCCGGCCGACGACATGCTCTCGGTGGTCGTGCACGCGACGCTCGATGACGAAGACGCGCCACAGCTCGACGACATGGAGTTGTACTCGTTCTTCTCACTGCTCTTCGCGGCCGGTTCGGAAACAACGCGCAATGCAGTCGCAGGTGGTTTGCTCGCGCTCATTGAGCGGCCGGCCGAATTGGCGCGGCTCTCGGCCGATGCTGCGCTCCTGCCGCGCGCGATCGAGGAGATGTTGCGTTGGACCGCACCGTCGCCATCGAAGCGTCGCACCGCAACGCGTGACACCGAACTCGGCGGGCACATCATTCGCGCCGGCGACAAGGTGTTGTTCTGGGAGGCTTCGGCGAACCGCGACGAGCGTGTGTTCGCACGGTCGATGGACTTTGACATCGGGCGCGATCCCAACCCACATCTCACGTTCGGCCATGGTGTGCACTTCTGCCTCGGTGCGAACCTCGCCCGTCTGGAGATGCGGGTGGTATTTGAGGAACTGTTCGCGCGCTTCCAGTCGTTCGAACTCACCGCCCCGACCGAATGGACGCGGAGCAACCGCCATACAGGTATTCGCCACATGCACCTCCGGGTACACGCCCATCCCTTGGTACGGTGACGGTGTGGCGTCCACCGATCTCCCCTCGACGTTGTCGAGTGCCCTCGCGACGTTCGGGCGCGCCGCGTTCCTCGTGTCGGTGACCCAAGAGTCACGGCCGCACCTTGCGCCGGTCGAGGTCGAGGTCGAGGTCGAGGTCGAGGTCGAGGTCGACGCCGACGCCGACGCCGACACCGGCGTCGGTACGGCATCAGGCGGGGCGCCCGGTGGTCTTGCGGTCGTCGTGCTGTCGGGCGCGCGAAGTGCGCGTAACGCCGCGGCGAACGCAATCGTGTGCCTCCACTGGCCGCCGGCTCCCGACTCCGATGGATACAGCCTCATCGTCGACGGCGAGGTCACCACCGAGGTGCGCGACCACGACACGATGCTGCATGTCCGTCCGGTGAAAGCAGTTCTGCATCGACCGGGCGACCCGGAGCCAAACACGAGCGCGTGCGGTCACGATTGTCTCGGCCTCAGCCTTCCGGCCTGATCCGCCCGGGCCGGATTCCACGTTTCGTGACCAACTGACCGCGCGGCGTCGTCACGCGCCTTGCGGGCATACTTGTTCACGCTCGGTGGCCGTCGTAACGTGCTGGGTCCGGGCGCACGCCGAGAGTCTCCAGCGACTTCTCGGCGACATCGTGGCGTCGCCATCAGCCAGATAGCCACCCAGCCGTGGCTGTGAACAACTTCAAGTGAGGCTTACGCGCGTGCGGAACTTGCGAATCGAACACATCATGTCCGGACTCGGTGCGATCACGTTGCTTGGCGGCATCGCGCTGTCACCGACGGCCGCGTCGGCGGCGACGCCCAGGGTCGGCGTCACCTTCACCGTGAACTCGATCGCCGACCGTGCCGATGTGGCCAGAAACGGGGTCTGCAAGACATCGGTGGCCGCAGAGTGCACCTTGCGCGCCGCGATCCAAGAGGCCGACGCCGCGAAGGCCGCAGTCACGATCGCGTTCAAGATCCCGGGTACGGGCGTGCACAAAATCGCACCGGCCACGTTGCTCCCCGCGATCGCGAATCCTCGGTTTGGCATCACCATTGACGGGTTCACCCAGCCCGGCTCGACGCCGAACACCAACGCCACCGCCGACACCGCTGTCCGCAAGATTGAAATCGCGGGCAAGGGACCGTCGGGGATGGATGGTCTCGTGATCAGCACGGCGGGCAACACCATTCGCGGCCTCGACATCCACGGCTTCAAGCACACGATCTGGATGCATCAGACGTCGTCGGCGTCGAACAGGATCGTGGGGAATCTCGTCGGACTGCTTCCCAACGGCGCCTATGACCCAACCGCCCACCTGGTCGCCGGATCGTCGTGCATCGTGTTGCAAGGCGGCGCGCACGACAACGTGATTGGCACGCCGGCACTGGGCGACCGCAACACAATCGGTGGCTGCGCGCACCAGGGGATCGCGTTCTACAACTCCCCGACGACGCGAACGGTGATCCAGAACAACATCATCGGACTCGACCCGACCGGTACGCAGCGCCGTAAGAATCAGTCGCACGGCATCGACGTGAACACCGGTACGACGTACACGTTCATCGGCGGGACGGGCCTGCGCGAGCACAACGTGATCTCGGGGAACTTCCAGACCGGTGTGGAGATTTCGCACATCCCGGCCACATCCCACAACTTCGTCATTGGCAACTACATCGGGACCAACCTCACCGCGACGGCCGTGAACGCGAACACCGCGAACGGCCAGTTCGGGGTGAACCTCGAGGGCCGCGGCACCTGCAACAACACGGTCTGTCCGTCGGATGCCCACGACAACGTCGTGTCGCAGAACGTCATCGTCAACAGCGGCGCCGGCGGCATCATGATCGACAAGGGTCAGCACGACAACACCGTCAACAACAATCTGATCGGCGTGCTTCCGAACCACAAGCCCGCTCCGAACAAGGGCTTCGGCATCCACATCGAGGCCGGCGCGTTCAGCAACACCATCGGACCAGGCAACGAGATTGCCTATAACACGCACGGCATCCAGATCCAGGCCACCGGCACAACTCCTCCGGACGCGACGCCGTCGCCGACGAACTTCAACCGGTTCACGCAGAACTCGATACACGACACCCCCGGCCTGGCCATCGACTTGGCGCCCTATGGCACTGCGAATACCAAGACCGGTGACCCCAACGTGAACGAGGGCGTGCTCACGCCCGTGCTCCAAGGTGCCACGCACACCTCGATCACGATCAAGACGTGTGCGGGCTGCACCATCGAACTGTTTGTGTCGTCGCTGGCGGCCCGCCAGGCGGGTCAGGGCAAGACGTACTTGAAGAGCGGCGTCGCGAACGCGTCGGGCACGCTGGTGCTCAGCGTGCCTGCTGCCGCAGCCGGTCATGCCGTGACGGCGACTGCGACCACACCGAAGTTCAGCACCAGCGAGTTCGCGGTGGGGGTGGCGATCCCCTGAGGCCCGCTGCGGCCGTTACGCTGCCGCCGGTCCAGGGAGGAAGCTTCGATGCCGCAGCGGCACTCACGATTCGCGACGTCACGAACGACCGCGGCAGGGGTCGTCACCCTGGTCGCGGCGGTGGCGCTGGGGCTCGCGGCGCCGACCATGGCGCAGGCCGCCCAGACTGCGTCGGTTGTGCAGCCTGGCGTGCCAACCCAATTCACCGTCGTGGCCAACCAGGACATGCCGGCGAGCGCGATGCCGATCGTGGGTGATTTCAACGACGATGGCCGCGACGACATCCTCTGGTACGCGGCCGGGCGTGGGTTCGACCAGTTGATGCTCGCAGGGCCGGGACGGGTCTTCAGTCGCCACTCGATCACGATTAACGGCACGTACGAGCCGTTGAGCGGCGACTTCAACGGCGATCATCACCTCGACATCCTCTGGTACGCGCCCGGACCTTCGCCCGACTTCTTGTGGCTCGGCCGCGGGAACGGCACCTTCAGCACGCATTCGCTGACCGTCAATGGGCTCTACCGCCCCCTCATCGCCGACTACAACGGCGATGGCCGCGATGACGTGCTCTGGTACGCCCCCGGACCCGGGCGTGACTATCTCGGCTACGCATCGTGGTCGGGCGCGTTCTCAGTGCACTCCCTCACGATCAATGGCGTCTACGACGACGTCACCGGCGGCGATTTCAACGGCGACGGCATCACGGACCTGTTGTGGTGGGCGCCGAACCTGACGCACCTCCCCGTGTGGATCGCAAAAGGTAGCGGCGGCGGGTTCACATCGACGACGTTTTCGTCGCCCGGCGCGGGCGCGCTTCCCATGGTGATGAATGTCGACAACGACGCGCGCTCCGACATCCTGTGGTACGGACCCGGCGCGATCCGCGACGCGCTGGTCCTAGGCAACCTCGGCTACAACCACTTGATCGCTCGTTCGATCAGCGGCAACTACCAACCGTTGTGGGGCAACTTCGACGGCGACAACCACCACCGCTCCGACATCCTCTGGTGGGCCACCGCGCCGAACGCGCCCGACGCCTACTGGGCCGGTTCAAGCGGCGGGCTCGTGAGCACCGTGTATCACAACCCGCACGTCGACTGGACGTCGCACTACGTGGCCTTCGGCCATTTCGATTCCGACGGCGCGCTCGACGTCTTGTTCTACGACAGCAGCGGGCATGACACGTCGTTCTATTACGGCAATGATGTCGACGGGCCGGGTGGAGCGATCGCGTCGGGGGCGGCGTCCGCGCCGCGACCGCCGGTGATGCCCAAACGCTTGGCGATGACGTCGTTCAGTATCTCGTCGGCGCCACCGCCGATGCGGTTGAGTCGCGCGTCGCGATAGGCCCGGGCGATCCCGGTTTCCTCGAGGTAGCCGGCGCCGCCCCACACCTGGAGGCACGCGTCGACGAGGCGATGCTGGACCTGAGCGGCATATTTCTTCGCCATGGAGATCTCGGCCACCGGGTACTCGCCTTGCTGGACGCGCCACGTCGTGCCGTAGAGCAGTTGGCGCGCGGCTTCGAGTTCGGTCGCGGCGTCGGCCAACTTGTGCGCGATCACTTGATGCGATGCGAGGGGCTTGCCGAACGTGGTCCGTTCGTGTGCGTACGCGATCGTTCGCTCCAACACTTCGGCAGCGTGACCGACGCTCGCGGCCGCGCCGGCCAGCCGTTCATGTTGTAGCTGTTGCATTAACTGTGCGAAACCGCGGCCGGGTTCCAGTCCGATCAATGCATCGGCCGGTACGGGCACGTCGTCGAGCATGATCAGCGCGGTGTCGCTCGCGTGCATGCCGAGTTTGTCGAGGGTGCGCGACACGTGCACGCCTGGGAGCGCGGTGTCGAGGGCAAAGAGCGAGATCCCGCGGTGGCCCGAACCCGGATCCGTCTGCGCGACGAGCGTGAGAAAGTCGGCTCGCGCTCCGTTCGTGATGAACATCTTGGAGCCGCTGACGCGCCACACGTCGCCGTCACGGACCGCACGCGTCCGGATCGCCGCCACATCGGACCCGGTATCGGGTTCGGTGATGGCGATCGCAGCGATGCGCTCCCCAGCGAGCGCCGGCCGCAGCCAGCGTTCACGTTGTTCGGGTGTGCCGAACGCGGCCAACGCCGGCGTCGCCATGTGGCTCTGTACCGACAAGGCCATGGCAACGGCCGCGGCGCCGCAGCGTGCGAGTTCCTCCACGAAGACGATCCCGGCGGCGAGATCGCCGTCACTGCCGCCCACCTGGGCCGGATAGTGCAATCCGAAGAATCCAAGCTCGCCGCACCGGCGAAAGAGGGCATCGGGCAGCCCGGTGCGCTCCCACTCGTCGACATTCGGTCGGATCTCATGGTCGACGAAGCGCCGCACTGTGGCGCGGAGCTGAACGTGTTCTGCTGTGAAGATCGCATGTGTGCTCACAGGAACCCCCGTGCTCGCAAGCCGATACCCACCTAGACTCATGAGCGTGCCACGCTCGGCGTTGGAGCGCCGACTCATCGATATCAGCGATCGTTTGAAGCGGCTGCGCGCCGATCTTGCCGTCGCGCGTGAACAGGTCGCGTTCCTCGACACCGAGGCCGATGACGCGCGTCTGCGTGCCTTGGTGTCGGAAACGCCCATCGCCGACGCCGAAGCACGTGAGACCCGCCGCCATGCCGACGCTCAGCGGCGTCAACTCGAAGTGCTGTCGGGTTCGATCGCCGAGCTCGAACGCGAGCAAGATGCACTGCTCGACCGAATGACGGCCGAGCTGTCATGACCGCCGACCCCCGCGTCGCCGACCCGAAAGGGCCGACTCAATTGAGCAACGCCCGCGTCGTCATCGCCGAGGACGAGGCCATCATTCGGCTCGACCTCAAAGAGATTCTCGAGGAAGAGGGGTACATCGTCGTCGCCGACACCGGTCGCGGCGACACCGCGATCGAACTCGTACGCTCGCTCCGCCCCGACCTGGTGATCCTCGACATCAAGATGCCGGGAATGGATGGGCTCGAAGCGGCCAAGACGATCGCCGACGAGCGGCTTGCCGCGGTGCTCATTCTGACGGCCTTCAGCCAACACGACCTCGTCGAGCAGGCTCGCGACGCCGGCGCGCTCGCGTATCTCGTCAAGCCGTTCCAGAAGTCCGACCTCATTCCCGCCATCGAGATGGCGCTCGCGCGTCACGAACAGATGCTGGCGCTCGAACGTGACAACGCCGACCTTGCGGCCCGCCTCGAAGCGCGCAAGCTCATCGATCGAGCCAAAGGCCGGTTGATGGACGAGCACGGACTCACCGAAGCCGCCTCGTGGCGCTTCCTGCAGACATCGGCAATGCGCACGCGCCGTACCATCGGCGACGTGGCCCGCGATGTGATCGAAGGACGGCTCACGCCATGACGGGTGTCGTTGCGATCGTCGCGGCCAACGCGATCGCCGTGCCGTTCGCGTGAAGCTTCTCCTGCTCGACGGCCACTCGCTGGCCTACCGCGCGTTCTACGCGCTGCCGACCGACCTGGTCACCACATCGGGCACCGTCACAAACGCGGCGTACGGCTTCACGTCGATGCTCGCGAAGGTTGTGGCCGATGAACAGCCCGACGCGTTGGCCGTGGCGTTCGACGCGCCAGGTGGCTCGACCGCGCGCTATGCGCTCGACGCAGAGTACAAAGCGGGCAGAGCCGCGACACCCGATCTGTTCCGCGCGCAGCTTCCACTGATCGCGGAAGTGCTCGACGCCTTACAGGTCCGCCAACTCAGCGTGCCGGCGGTCGAGGCCGACGACGTGATTGCCACGCTCGCGACCTTGGCGGGCGACAACGGTGTTGATGTCGTCATCGTCACCGGCGATCGTGACTCGTTCCAACTCGTCCGCGACCCGCACATCAAGGTGCTCTACAACAAGCGTGGCGTGTCTGACTACGCCCGCTACGACGAGGCCGGGATCGTCGAACGTACCGGTGGTGTGACCCCGCAGCAATGGATCGATTACGCCGCGTTGCGCGGCGACAGTTCCGACAATCTTCCGGGTGTGCCGGGGATCGGTGAGAAGACCGCGGCCAAGCTCATCGTTGCCTACGACAACCTCGAAGGGATCTACGAGCACCTCGACGCGCTGCCGCCCAAGCAGCGCGAGAACCTCACGGCCTCCCGCGACCGGGTGTTCACGAACCGGACCATGACGATCTTGCAGCGAGACGTCGATTGCAGTGTCACGCTCGACGACCTGCGGCTGGGAACGTTCGACAAGGAAGTGGTGCGCGTGCTGTTCAATCAGCTCGAGTTCCGCACCTTGCTGCCGCGGATCCTCGACGCGTTCGGCGCGACGGCCGAGGCCCCCGAAGTCAACGCGTTCGAGGTCGAGGTCACTACGGCCCGCGACGATGCGGCCGCGGCGGCAGTCCTCGATGCGGCCATACAGCACGACGGATCTGTTGCGCTCGATGCGAGCTGGGCCAATGCGTTGACCCATGAACTGCGTGGAATCGCGGTGTCGTGGGCGCCCGAACAGGCGCATTACATCGCGGCCGATTTGCTCGTGCAACCGAACACCGCTGCGGCGCTCGACCGACTCGCGGCCGGTCCGCCGAAGCTCGTCATCCACCGCGCGAAAGATCTCATGCACGGCCTCGGCGGGAAGGTGTTGCCGCTGGCGCACGACACCGCCGTGATGGGGTATCTCCTCGATCCGGGCGAGGGTAAGTACGTCCTCGAAGACCTGGCGCTGCGCTACCTCGGCATCGAACTGCGCTCACCGGACGTGGAAGAAGGCCGTCTCGATTTCGGCGGTGACGACGTGAACGACCAGGTCGGCCGCAACGCCACTGCGGTGTTGCGCCTGGCCGACTCGCTCCACGCTGCACTGGCCTCGCGGGACTTGGTCGAGTTGTACGAGCGTTTCGAGCTCCCGCTCGTGCACGTGCTGATGACGATGGAGAAAGTGGGCGTGCGCATCGACGTCGCGTTCCTCTCCGAATTGGGCCGCGAACTGAACGACCAAGCGCGCATGCACGAAGCCGAGATCCATGCGCTGGCCGGCGAACCGTTCGCGGTGAACTCGGTACCGCAGTTGCGGGCCGTCTTGTTCGACAAGCTCGGATTGACGCCGGTCAAGAAAACCAAGACGGGCGCGTCGACCGATGCCGACTCGCTCCAGAAGATGGCCGATTCGCACCCGATCATCGAGCAGATCCTGCGCTACCGCGAAGTCGAAAAGCTGCGCGGTACCTATGCCGACGCGTTGCCGCCGCTCGTGGCCGCCGACGGCAGGATCCACGCGAACTTCAATCAGCTCGTCGCATCCACCGGCCGGATCTCGTCGGAGACCCCGAACCTGCAGAACATCCCGGTGCGTTCGGCCTCGGGCCGCCAGATGCGCAAGGCGTTCATCGCGGCCGAGGGCTGCGTGTTGCTCACGGCCGACTACAGCCAGATCGAGCTGCGCGTGCTCGCGCACGTCGCCGAGGATCCCGGCCTGATCGACGCGTTCGAGCGCGGCGTCGACGTGCACACGGTGACCGCATCGAAGGTCTTCTCGGTCGACGAGGCCGACGTCGACGAGTTCCAGCGGCGCTTCGCCAAGGTCGTCAACTACGGGCTCGCGTACGGGATGGAGGCCTACGGGCTCGGTCAACGCCTCGACATCCCCACCGATCAGGCCAAGGAGATCCTCGACAATTACTTCGCGGGCTTCCCGCGTGTGGCCGACTACATGAGTCACACGGTCGCCGAAGCGAAATCGAAGGGCTTCACGACGACGATGTTCGGTCGGCGCCGCCAGCTCCCGGAGCTGTCGAGCGACAACTTCCGGATCCGTCAGATGGGGGAGCGGATGGCGCAGAACGCGCCGGTGCAAGGAGCCGCAGCCGACATCTTCAAGCTCGCGATGATCGCATGCGACTCCATGCTCACCGACGGTGGTTTCAAGACGCGCATGATTCTCACGGTGCACGACGAGCTGGTGTTCGACGTGCTGCGCGACGAACTCGACGACGTGTCGAAGCTCGTACGCGACACGATGGAGTCGGTCTGCACGCTGCGCGTGCCGCTCGTGGTCGACCTTGGATCCGGCCCGACCTGGGCGGACTGCAAGTAGCGCTGCCCGCCTCAGTCATCGTCGCTGACGGCGGTCGGCGTTCTTGGGGCGTTTCTCCCCCTGACAGGGGGAAATTGGGCACAGGTTCGCCGGGACGCGGCGACGACGAGCACGCGATGCCACGACAGGGCTCGGAGGTTGGTTGTGCCCGTACGCTGACCGGGTGGACCCGCTGATGCCGCCACCCGCGGTGCCGGAGGAACTGTGGTTCAACGACATCGCCGCGTATCTCGGCCCGGCCTATCTACGCAATGCCTTCACGAAGGGCACCGAACAAGAGGTCGAGTTCTTGGTCGGAGCGCTCGGGCTCGAGCCGGGGATGCAGGTGCTTGATATCGGCTGCGGACCAGGGCGCCACAGCCTCGCCCTTGCTCGGCGCGGCATCGAATGCGTGGGCGTCGACGCGGCACCGACCTTCATCGACCTCGCGCGCGCTGCGGCGCGCGCCGAGGACCTGCCGGCGACGTTCGAACTCGCAGATGTGCGCGAGCTCGACCACCATGACCGCTTCGATGCGTTCATCTGTCTGTGCCAGGGCGGCTTTGGTCTCCTCGGCGGGCGAGAAGACGCGGCGTTGTTCGCACGCTTCGCCCGTGCCTTGATTCCCGGCGGCCGAGCCGCGATCAGCGCGTTCCACGCCGGTTTCGCAATCCGACACCTCGAGGATGGCGAAACCTTCGACGCCACCACCGGAGTGCTGCACGAGACGGCCATGCTGCGCGACAACGCGGGTCACGAGCAGCCGCACGACCTGTGGACTACCTGTTTCACCGCCCGGGAGCTGCGGATGCTGTGCACCGTCGCCGGAATGCGCTGCAACGAGGTCTTCGGCGTCACACCCGGTGCGTACGGCCCGCGCCCGCCGACGCTCGATCATCCAGAGCTTCTGCTCCTGGCTGCTCGGCCAGCGACCAGGTAACCTTCCGCCCGTCGCCCCGACCGGGGCGGCCGCGCGGCGCGCCGGATCGCCACCCCGATCGCCTCCGTTCTTGGAGGATGCTCGCACAGCGAACCTGAGTGCACCGCGACGATCCGTCCACGATTGAGATTCCAGGTCCTCCATTGTCCCCAGACGACACCACCACACCCGCCGCGTCCGACGCCTCCACCGACGCCTCGACTGACGCCGCGGCCACCGCAACTGCTGCAACCGCCACTGACGTGATCGACGTCGAAGAGACGTTCGAAGCCATCACCCAGATCACCGAGGACGACCTCGGCGGGATGTCGCTCGAAGACGCCATCGATCAAACGATGGTCAATTTCGACGACGGCGACATCGTGCGCGGCATCGTGGTGAAGATTGACAACGACGAGGTGCTCCTCGACATCGGTTACAAGTCCGAGGGCGTCATCCCGAGCAAGGAACTCTCGATCCGCAACGACGTCGACCCGCATGAGGTCGTTGCGCTCGATGACGAGATCGAAGCGCTCGTTCTGGCCAAGGAGGACAAAGACGGTCGCCTCCTGCTCTCGAAGAAGCGCGCGCAGTACGAGCGGGCCTGGGGTTCAATCGAGAAGATCAAGGAAGAAGAAGGCGTCGTCGAGGGCCCGGTCATCGAGGTCGTCAAGGGCGGACTCATCATCGACATCGGCCTGCGGGGCTTCCTTCCGGCGTCGCTCGTCGACCTGCGCCGTGTGCGCGACCTCGCGCCGTACGTGGGCCGCACGCTCGAATGCAAAATCATCGAGCTCGACAAAAACCGCAATAACGTTGTGCTTTCGCGCCGCGCGTATCTCGAAGAGACCCAGCGCGACCAGCGCGACCGCTTCCTTTCCGACCTGAAGCCCGGCGAGATCCGCAGTGGTGTGGTCAGCTCGGTCGTCAACTTCGGTGCGTTCGTCGACCTTGGCGGGATGGACGGACTCGTCCACGTTTCCGAGCTGTCGTGGAAGCACGTCGATCACCCGAGCTCGGTCGTCCAGGTCGGTGACGAGGTCACCGTGCAGGTGCTCGACGTCGACCTCTCACGCGAGCGGATCTCCCTGTCGCTCAAGGCCACCCAGCAGGACCCGTGGCAGGAGTTCGCGAACGGTCACGCCGTCGGCGAGCTGGTCTACGGCCGGGTCACCAAGCTCGTGCCGTTCGGTGCGTTCGTGCAGGTGGCTGAAGGTATCGAGGGCCTCGTGCACATCTCCGAGATGGCGGTGCACCACGTCGAGGCGCCCGAGCAGGTCGTCCAGCCTGGTGAAGAGCTCTGGGTCAAGATCATCGACGTCGATCTCGATCGGCGCCGGATCTCGTTGTCGATCAAGCAGGCTGCCGAAGGCGGCACGGTCTCGGCCGAATACCGCGAGGTGTACGGCGAAGACAACTTCGACGAGCACGGCAACTACATCGGGCCGGAGTTCCACCCCGAAGAGCACGCCGGTGACGCTGAAGGCGCTAGTGCGGCGCCGAGCCCGCCCGCGCTGGCGGTGCACGACGAGACCGAGGCACTCGACGCCGGAGCGGCCGTTGCGGCCGAAACGCCCGCCGAGCTGATCGACGGCGCCGACGCCGACTCGCCCGAGGCCTGACACCCGAGGCCTGACACCTGACACCCCGTACTCCGGCCCCTAGGGCTGGCCCGAAACGCGGGTCCACCAGCAGCACGTCGACAATCGCCACAGCATCAGCTGTGGCGATTGTTGCATTGGGGTCGAAACCGCGCGGACGAGGGTCAACCTGCAAACGGTACGAACCGATCCATACGTATCGGAACCTTGTCGTTCGTTATCGCGAAAACCGGGCCATTCGGCCTCACAGGCGTGACTTCCGTGACGATTGGGGCAGAGAAGCTGCCTAGCCGCAGAGAGCGGCGAGTAAGGGGATGATCACGTGCGCAACTGGCGAGTGCTGACCGCGGCGGTCGCGGCGGTGGCGGCCGTGCTGGCTGCTGTTGGCGTCTATTTCTATTTGAACAAGGCTGATCAGCGGGCTCAGGACAAGGTGACTCAGGTCTCGGTGCTCGTTGCCACGCAACCCATCCCGGTGGGCACCAGCGGTGCCACGGCCCAGGAAAAGGGTTGGCTGTCGACCAAGAAGGTCGCCAAGAAGGATGCGCCTCCGGGCGCGTTGACGACGGCGAACGGGCTCGGGAGCCTGGTCGCTGCGTACGCGATCGACAACGGTGGCTACATCACGCCCAGCTCGTTCGTGACGAGTTCGCTGCTCGGCAACTTCTCCGGCGCCATCGCCAAGGGGAAGGAAGCCATCTCCATCAGCGTCGACCAGCAGCACGGTGTGGCCGGTCTGATCCAGCCCGGTGACAACGTGAACGTGGTCGTCAGCTTGCGCATCCGCGACCTCGCCAAGGACGCCGACGCCGGTCTCATGACCAGCGCCTACCTCACGAGCCTCAAGGTGCTCGCGATCGGAACCACCACCGCAGTCACGCCTCAGCCGTCGTCTGCGGTACCGGCGGGCAGCGGCACTACTGCGACGACCCAGCCCCAGGCCAACGTGGTCCAGAACAAGGGTCTGATCACCGTCGAGGTGACCCCACGCCAGGCCGAGCAGATCGCTGAGGCCTACGCGCTCAACGCGCTGGTCTACGTGACGCTCACGCCCACGCACTTCGATCCGAAGAAGTTCACCTTCCCCGCTGAGGTCGTCGAGGCGAACAACCTGTTCGACCAGCAGCTCGCGAAGTGGCGGGAAGCTGAGAACCTCGTCCCGGTGAAGAAGTAGCTGGCACCGAGCGCGACGCGCAACAAACGGTAGGTCGGATACCCGACAGGAAGTTTGACGAAAGCCCCATGGCGACCGAAGGAACGACCATCAATACTTCACGAGCGGGCCGGTACCGGGTCGCGGCGATCGACAGCGAGCATCGCATCCGTACGAAGCTCGCCATCGAACTCGCCGCGGTCGGTGCGGTGCCTTACGAGTCGGTCGACGTCATGGTGGAGACGCTCGACCCGAACGAGCCGACTGTGGTCGTGCTCGGACCGAGTCATGCCAACGACACCGGCCTCGCGATGGTGCAGCGTCTCACGAGACTGCACCCGTCGATGGGCGTCATCCTGCTCGTCGAGGAACTGTCGCTCGGAATCCTCCAACACGCCCTGCGTTCCGGGGTTCGAGACGTGGCTGCGATCGACGCAGGCGAGCAAGCACTGCGCCAGGCCGTCGAGCGTGTCGGCGACGTGGTGTGTGCGCTCACGGTCCATGCCGGCCAGGTCACCGCGGCAGCCAAGAAGCTTGGTCGCGTCATCGTGGCGTTTTCGACCAAGGGCGGCGTCGGCAAGAGCATGTTGGCGACGAACCTGTCGACTGGCCTCGCGATGCGTGACCGCAAGACGGTTGTCGTCGACTGTGACTTGCAGTTCGGCGATGTCGCGGTGCTGCTCGGCATCCCGCCGCAGCACACGACCGTCGACGCAGCGGGCGCAATCGAGCACGCCGACGTCGAGATGATGGAGGGCCTGCTCGCAACGCACGGGCCCACGAAGTTGCACGTGCTGCCGGCGCCGGTCGAACCATCGGCGGCCGACACGATTACGCCCGAGGCGATGCTCAAGATCGTCGAGATGCTCCAGGAGACGCACGAGTTCGTCGTCGTCGACATGCCGCCGCACTTCGACGATGTGGTGTTGGCGCTGATCGAACACGCCGACGACGTGCTGCTCGTGGCAAGTATGGACATCCCGAGCATCAAGAACTTGAAGGTCGGGCTGCAGACGCTCAACCTCTTGTCGCTCGCGGGCAACAAGCTCAAGCTCGTGCTCAACCGCGCGAACGCACGGGTCAATCTCGAGATCGCTGACGTGGAACGGGCCATTGGGCTCCCGGTGAGTTTCAAAGTGCCGTCGGACATCGCCGTCCCGCAATCCGTCAACCGCGGGACGCCGGTGATCCTCGACCGACCGAAGTCGCAGGCTGCGATCGCGTTGGGCGAGATCGCGGACTACTTCGTGGCACTGAGCGAGAGCGACGACGACGGCGACATGGCCGAAGCACCGAAACGACGCTGGCGACGCGACTAGGAGTCGAAGACGATGTCACAGTTCACCAAATGGCAGGATTTCCAGAAGCCGGCCTCGACGCAGCGAGCGACCCAGGTCGACGAACTGCGTCAGCGCGTCCACGGCACGGTGATCGAAGTGCTCGGCCCATTGCTCGACGAGGGACGGCTGTCGGATCGCGACTTGCGGCGCACCGTCGCCGACACGATCCACAGCGCGCTGGCCGAGGAGTCGCTGGTGCTTTCGGGCACCGAGCGCGCCGAACTCGTGCGCGAGGTCACCGACGATGCGCTCGGCTACGGCCCGATCGATCGGTTCATCAAGGACCCGACGATCAGCGAAGTGATGTGCAACGGCCCGCATGACATCTACGTCGAGCGTGAGGGCAAGATCGAACGCACTGGCGTGCGTTTCACCGACGAGGCGCACCTGCGCCGCATCATCGAGCGAATCGTCAGCGAGGTCGGTCGTCGCGTCGACGAGTCGACGCCGATGGTCGACGCCCGACTCCTCGACGGCTCTCGTGTGAACGCGGTCGTGCACCCGGTCGCGATCGGCGGACCGTTCCTCACCATCCGTAAGTTCTCGAAGGTTCCGTTCCAGGTGGGTGACCTCATCAACTTCGGCACCTGCACTGCGCCCGTGGCGCACTTCCTCGATGCGTGCGTGCGTGGGCGCCTCAACTGTGTGATCAGCGGTGGTACCGGCTCCGGTAAGACGACGTTGCTGAACGTGTTGTCGTCGTTCGTGCCGCCGACCGAGCGCGTGGTCACCGTCGAAGACGCCAAGGAACTGCGACTCCAGCAGGATCACGTGCTCTCGATGGAATCGCGCCCGCCGAACATCGAAGGTACGGGCACCGTGTCGATTCGCGACCTGGTCCGCAACTCGCTGCGTATGCGGCCCGATCGCATCATCGTCGGTGAGTGTCGTGGCCCTGAAGCGCTCGACATGCTCCAGGCCATGAACACTGGCCACGACGGCTCGCTCACCACGACCCACTGCAACTCGCCGCGCGACGCACTGTCTCGTCTCGAGACGATGGTGCTCATGGCCGGAATGGACATCCCGATCCGTGCCGTGCGCGAGCAGATTGCTTCGGCGCTCGACCTGATCGTGCACGTCAGCCGCCTTCGCGACGGCACCCGGCGGATCACGCACGTGTCGGAAGTTCTCGGTATGGAGGCCGACACGATCATCCTCCAGGACATCTACCTGTTCGACTACGGGATGGGCGTCGACACCGACGGCAAATTCCTTGGTCACCTCAAGAGCACCGGCATCCGTCCCCGTTTCACGGACCGCCTCGCTGACCAGGGCATCCGCCTGGAGCCCGAACTGTTCACGCTCGAGCCCTTTGCTCGCCGCGCGGCTGGTGTGCGATGAAGCCAGCCGCACTCGTCCTCGCCGACTCGTTCATCGGGTCGCGGGGGAGCCAGATCTTGCTCGCGGCGCTCGCAGCGCTCGCGGCGGGCGCGCTCGCGGTGGCGATCTCGATCGTCGTGTCGAAGCACCAGGGTCGCCTCGAGCGGCGCCTCGCGGGCTACGAGCCCGAAGGCGGGCTGACCCGGCCGATGCAGGCAGGCGACTTTGTCGACTTCGCGACCGACAACAAGATGGTGCATGGCGCCGTCGAGATGACGCGCGACTTCGCGACTCGCGCCGGTGTGCTCATGAAGGTCGAGCACGCGTTGGAGCAGGCCGACTTGCCGCTGCGCTCGGCCGAGCTCTTGTTCTACGCGCCCCTCGCCACGATCATCATCGGTGTTGTGTCGTTGCTGTTGTTCGGCGGCATGACTGCGCTGGTGATCACCGTGATCGCGGCACTGTTCCCGCTCGTGTACGTCACGCGCCGCCGTAAGAAGAGGCTCAAGAACTTCGAACGCCAGCTGCCCGACTCGTTGAACCTGCTTGCCGGGTCGATGCGCGCCGGCTTCTCGTTCATGCAAGGCCTGGAGGCCGTCGCAAACGAAGCGGCCGAGCCGATCGGCCGTGAGCTGCAGCGTGCGTTCGGCGAGGCGCGTCTCGGTCGCGACATCGACGTCGCGCTCGAGGAATGCGCCGAGCGAATGGACAGCGAAGACCTCGCTTGGGTCGTCATGGCGTTGCGCATCCAGCGCGAGGTCGGTGGCAACCTGGCCGAGCTCCTCGACACCGTCGCGGCCACGATGACCCACCGCGAACGTCTGCGTCGTGAGGTGCAGTCGCTCACGGCAGAAGGACGCTTCTCGGCCATCGTGCTGAGCATCATGCCGTTCTTCTTCCTGGCCGCGTTCCAGGTGCTCCAGCCTGATTACGTTCCGCAACTGTTCAAAGAGACGATGGGCATCATTGCGCTGGTCGGCGCGGGTATTGGTGTGGTCGTCGGCTGGTTCTGGTTGCGCAAGATCGTCAACATCGAGGTGTAAGAGTGGAAATCCTCATTGCGCTCGGCTTCGGTCTCGCGGCCGCGCTTGCAGCCATCACGGTCCTGACGATCGTCAGCGAGCGGGCCGAGACCCGTCGCTCGCTGCGGTCGCTCGAGGGCTACCAGGTGACGGTGCAGCGCGACCAGGAGATGCTGGCCACGTTCGGCGACCGCGTACTGTCGCCGTTGGGCTCGTCGGTCGCGGGCTTCCTCGACCGGTTCACGCCGTCGGGCTACCGCGAGAAGCTCGGGCAGAAGGTCGTGCAGGCCGGCAACCCGGTCGGCTTCCAAGTTGACCGCCTCGTGATGTTGAAGGCGCTTGGCGCGGTGTCGGTCATCATTTGGTACCCGCTCGTGTTCATGGTGTGGAAGCCCGGCGGGCTGATGGCGCTGCTCGCTTTCGCAGCGTTGTGGGGCGGCTCGTTCATGTACCCGGAGATCTCGATCGACAAGAAGGTCGACGAGCGCAAGACGGCGATCGCACGCCAGCTGCCCGATCTGCTCGACCTGCTCGTGATCTCGGTCGAGGCTGGCCTCGGTTTCGAACAGGCATTGGAGCGCACCGCCAACTCCGTTCCGGGTCACCTTTCGGACGAGTTCCGCCGCATGCTGCAGGAGAGCCGTCTGGGTGCCGGCCGCGCCGAGGCGTTGCGTGCCCTCGATGAGCGCACCGACGTGCCGGAGTTGCGTTCGTTCGTCATGGCGTTGCTCCAGGCCGACACGTTCGGCGTGTCGATCGGCAAGATTCTGCGTTCGCAGGCCGACGAGATGCGTGTGCATCGCCGGCTCGCGGCGCAGGAGAAGGCGCAGAAGGCGCCGGTGAAGATGCTGTTCCCGCTGGTGCTGTGCATCTTCCCCGCCGTGTTCGTGATCGTGTTGGGCCCCGCGCTCATCACCATCACGCACAGCCTGTAACCCACCCCGTCGGAGGACGCCATGGCCGTGCTCGACGTCGATCCGCTCGATCCACGCAGGTGGCACGACGACGCGGTCGGCAACGGTGACGGCGGCCCGGATGGCGGCCCGGATGGCGGCCCGGGTCCAGGCGTTGGTGCCGGCGCGGCGGCTCGACCTGGCGGTCGTGGCGTCAGCCTCGCCGTCGCGTTCACGGCCGCGTTCGCGCTTGGCGGCTGGAAGATCGGGCTCCAACGGCTCCACGACAATTCGTTCTTCGTCCACCTGACGACGGGACGTTGGATCCTCGATCACGGGATCCCGCGCCACGACATGTACTCGTTCAGCGCGCCGGGCACGCGGTTCATCGCGCAGTCGTGGCTTGCGGAATTGGTGTACGGCGCGCTCGAGCGTTCGGTTGGTGTCATCGGTATTCGTCTACTCATGGGCGTGTGTTCGGCCATGGTGATGACCGCGCTGTTCCGCCTGGCCTTGCGGTGCTGCAACGATCGCCTGCGCGCAGCCGGGTTGACGCTGCTGGCCTTCGCCGTGGTTGCCGCGATGTGGTCAGAGCGACCGCTCGCGTTCGGCCTCGTCGGGCTTGCGGCCTTGGTGTGGATGGTGGAGGTGCCGTCGTCGTTGATGGCGCGTTCCACCGTGTTCGCGCTTCCAGTGGTGATGTGGCTGTGGGCGAACACGCACGGATCATTCGCGCTCGGCTACCTGTACCTCGGGCTGCACCTCGGCGGGCGAGCGCTCGACGGCGCCCGGCCTACTGCTGGCACTCGCGAGCGCGCGCTACTGCGTTCGGGCCTCGTGTCATTCGCGGTGCTCTTCGTGAACCCGTACGGCATTTCGCTGATCACATTCCCAGTGGGGCTGTTGCGGCGTGGTGGTGTGTTGCGCGACGTCGTGGAGTGGATGTCGCCCGACTTCCACGCCCAAGCCGGTATGGCGTTCGCGGCCTTCCTGACGGTGGCCATCGTGGTGCTGGTGGGTTCGTCGCACCGACCGTCGCGGCGCGACCTGATCGTGACGTTGCCGTTCGTGTTAATGAGTTTCTGGGCGTTGCGCAACCTCGCGATCGCCACAATCGTGATGCTGCCGGTGGTGGCCAGGGCCGCCGCTCGCGACCGAGTTGCCCACGAGCCGGATGAGGTGGACGAGGCGCCCGTCGCGAATCGCTTCGCCGGCGTCGTGCTCGTTGGGCTCGTCGGCCTAGCCGCGATCTTCACCCTGCAGGCCGTGTCGCAACCGAGCTACGACCTACGCGGCTATTCGGTGGGCGCGATGCGCGCACTCGTCAAGCAGGGATCGACGTCGAAGGACATCTTCACGACCGACGCCAACGCCGGCTGGCTGCTCGCCGCGCACTATCCGCAGTTCCACGTGTTCATGGACGACCGCTATGACATGTACCCCGTCTCGGTCATCAACGACTACAGCAAGATCAGCGCCGGTGACCCGTCGTGGGCGGCATTGCTCACCAAGTACCACGTCAAGACCGTTGTCTGGCCTCGAACCCGTTCATTGAGTCAGCTCCTCGCCCAGAGTCCGCAGTGGGTCCGGACGTACCGGGACAAGTCGTGGGTCGTGTACGTGCGCGCCTGTCCAGGCTGTCTCGCCTGACCAAAAAGGAACCAACGAACTCGGTGCACTGACCCGAATGATTCTGGTCCAGTGCACCGAGTTCGTGAAATGCACGAGGGGCTGCAGGCGATGCCTGCAGCCCCTCGTTCGAGAGTGTTCTTGGTGTGGGGTGTCTCAGCCGAGCGCGCCGTTGGCGGAGCTGAACTTCGAAGACACGGTGCCGCCGAGGGTCTTGACGGCGACGAGCACGATGATGGCGATGAAGGCGAGGAGGAGCAGGTACTCCACCAAGTTCGCGCCCCGCTCGGTGCGGTTGACAAGCTTTGCCTGGATCCAGGTGCGGAAAATCATGAGGTCCATGTTGGTGGTTCCTTTTGGTGGAGTGGATGCTGCGTACAAGATGGAGTATCGCCACGGTCCGTGGCCGGGTCCATGGGCCATCTGGACTGTCTTCACTGCGGCTACTTCGTCCGCCGCTGTCAGCGCCCTTCGCACGCATTTCGCTCGTTCCTCGCTCCTGCGCTGCTTCGGTTGCGGGTCCGTTTGATGTGACGCGCACCACAACTTCTCACGCGTGAACTCGGAATAATTAGCGATTCGAGCAGGTGGTCGCGCTCGAGTTGTCGTGTCGGAACGCGACACGGCCGCAGTGCTTCGCGTGGATCTCGGTGCGAACGCTCATGAGGTCCATGTTGGTGGTGGCGTGCACCTATCCGTGGACGCTGACGGACCGCAATATCGCCACGCTCCGTGAACACGCTCGTCGGCGTCGGGAGCTCGCAGCGCCGGGCGAAGCTCCAGCGGACAGCCGCGGCGACCAGAGCAGCCCAGGAGCGAGGAACGAGCGACGTGGGTGCGTTGGGAGCTCGCAGCGCCGGGCGAAGCAGGCGCAAAAGACAAGCCCTAGCTGAGGTGGACGATGCCGCTGCGGACGGCGGACAGCACGGCTTGGGTCCGGTCACGGGCGTCGAGCTTGGCGTAGATCGATGCGAGGTGATTCTTCACGGTCTTGGCCGAGATGAACAGCTCGCGGGCGACCTCGGTGGTGGAGCGGCCGTCGGCGATGAGCTGGAGGATCTCCTCTTCGCGTGGCGTCAACGGTGATGGCTCGGCCGGGGCGAGGCCGGTGCCGTTGTGCGCACCGCGGGCGCTGGCGCCCACGACGGCCATCGGCTCGAACTCGCGCACGATCTGGGCCGCAACCTCCGACGACATGATCTCGCCCCGTGTGACCGCACCGACTGTCGCGACGAGCTCGTGCATCGCAGAGTCTTTGGTGAGGAACGCCGCGGCACCGGCACGGAGCGCCTCGGCCTTGAGCGCGTCTTCGGCGTGCATCGTGAGCACGATGATCGACGTCTCGGGGAACTGCGCGTGGATCCGTCGGGTCGCCTCGACGCCGTCGAGCACCGGCATCGTCACGTCGATCACGACCAGGTCGGGCCGATGCTCGGCCACGCCGTGCATCGCTTCCTCGCCGTCGCCCGCTTCGGCGACGACGTCGTAGCCGGCGTCTTCGAGCGCGCGGCGCAGCGCTTGGCGCAACAGTTGGTGGTCGTCGGCAAGAAGGACCCTGGTCATGCTGCTACCTCCATTTCGACGCGGATCACGGTGCCGCGTCCGAGTCGGCTGTCGATGTGCAGGTGCGCACCGATGGCATCGGCGCGTTCCCGCATTCCCATGAGCCCGAAGCGGTCGCCGTCGACCACCCTGGGCACAAAACCGCATCCGTCGTCGCGCACCTCGAGGGTCGCGGTCGCGTTGCGAACGTCGTAGGCGACCTCGACGTGATCGGCGCGGGCATGACGAGCGACGTTCTGGAGACCCTCTTGCAGGATCCGCCAAAGTTCTTGTTCGACCGAGACGGGTAGCCGGTGGTCGCTCTGCGAGTGGAAATCGACGTCGATGTTGTATCGCTCTTCGAAGCGTTCGAGATACCGGCGGGCGACCTCTTCGAACGGGTCGTCGTCGCTCACGCCGGCCCGGAGGTCATAGAGCGTGTCGCGCAGCTCGGTCACGACGCCGTGGATGACCTCGCGCAACTCGTGGAGCACGTTCGGCGCAACCGGCGTGGTGCTCGCGGCGTGGCGTTCGAGTTCGAAGCCCACGTAGGCGAGTGACTGCGCGATGCGGTCGTGCAGGTCGCGCGCGATGCGTGCTCGCTCAGTTTCGGCGCCCATCGTCTTCAGGCGTCCGAACCACAGGGCATTGTCGAGCTGGAGCGCCACCGATTCGGTGAACGCGGCAAGGCGCGGACCGTCAGCGACCCCGTAGCGACGGGGCTCGTTGTGCTCGACGGCGACCACACCGACGGCCTGGCCTCGGGCCCACAATGCGCAGTACACACCGCTGCGTGCGAACGACGACACGCCCTGGGTGTGGTCAGCGAGGTGGTCTTCGACGCGCACCACGCGGCGTTGCTCGATCGCGGCGCGCAACGGGGGCGCGAATTCGTCGATGCTGAGCGACGATCCGAGCCGGACGCCTTCGGCGACTTCGGGATGCCAGAACCCAGACGCTGCGTTGAGTACGAGCACGCTGAGCGACGAGTGGTCGAACGCGGCATCGAGGCGGTTGCGCACCGACACCATCACCTCGGCGAGATCGAGCGTGGCCGGCATGGTCTGCGCCAGGCCGTGCAGTGCCACGAGCAGGCTGTTGGCCTCTTCGAGTCGCGACAACTCTTCGAGTACTTCGCTGCGGTGCATACCGATCTCGTGCACAAGCCGGCGAGTGAACGCGCCCAGCGCGCCGCAGAGGAGGTAGACGACGCCGACGAGGGCCCCGGCGCGCGGCCCGCTCGCGTTGTCGTGTTGGAGGACAATCGCGATCCCGGTGGCCGACACCGCGATCGCGGCGAGCGCCATCGCGTAGCGCTCTTCGAAGCGGTAACCGGCGAGCATGATCGGTACCGCCGGCGCGAGCACGAACGGGCTGGAGAGATCGCCGGTGAGCAAGACCGCGAGCGCCGTCACGGCGAGTTCGAGCAGCACGATTTCGGTGCGGGTCGACAACGTTGCTCGCCCGCCGCGCACCGTGTAGACCGCCGCCGGCCCAACAAGGAGTGCGGTGCCGAGGAGTTCGTAGCCAGGGCCGCCGTCGCGCAGGAGCACGAACGTTCCGAGCACCACGTTGAGCCAGCGTGCGGCGACGAGCAGGAGTGCGAGCCGCTGATCGAATTCGTCGTCGGCCGTGCGCGGCGCAACTGGCGCCAGCGTCGCGGCGAGGGCAACGGGGATGGGCGGCCGGGCGTCGGCGATCGTGGGTCTGGGCATGGCGTGTGTTGGGCCGAACGGCCCACACTGCTAGTCGGCGGCGCGCGCGGCGACTGAAGGCAAAGCGCCAGACCGCTGCGTGCGCCGGGTTGGCCATAGTGTCCGGCGCCGTGGTGATGGTCGGCCTCACGGGCGGAATCGGGTCGGGCAAGTCGACCGCGGCGGCAATGCTCGCGGCCCGGGGCGCTGTGATCATCGATGCTGATGCCATCGCTCGCTCGGTTGTCGAACCGGAAATGCCGGCACTGGCCAAACTCGCCGAGCGCTTCGGCGCCGACATCCTCGGCCCCGACGGACGACTCGATCGGGCTGCCTTGGCGGCCAGGGCGTTCGTGTCCCCCGAGGCCCGCAAGGACCTGGAGGCGATCACGCACCCGGCGATTGCCGAGGAGTTCGTGCGTCAGATCAGCGCCGTGGCCGAGACCGATATCGTCGTCCACGACGTGCCGCTGCTCGTGGAGAGCACCCGGGGGTACGACTACAAGGCGATCATCGTGGTGGAGGCGCCGCTCGAAGCCCGGTTGGCCCGGCTCGAGGCCCGAGGCGTCGATCGAGATGACGCGCTGCGGCGGATCGCGCAACAGGCCAGCGACGAGGAGCGCCGGGCCGTCGCCACGTGGGTACTCGACAACGGCGCCGACGTCGCCCACCTCGAAGACCAGATCAACACCATCTGGCCCCACCTCCAAGCCCTCAGCGACCCGCCCGATCCAGCGAACTGACGATCTCACAGGTCAAACTGCATCCTCACCTTGTCAGTACGCCGGGACGTGCGGGATTGTCGCAGTGAAGCGGCGACGGCACAACCTCGCTGCGGTCAGACCGGCCGCGAGCCGTCGCTCGCAGCGCCGGACGGAGTAGGCGCAGAAGACAGTGTCGTAGGCCCTCTGTACGATCGGGGGGTGCCGGATTTCGAGCTCGTCACCGAGATGTCGCCGTCGGGCGACCAGCCTGAGGCCATCGCGTCGCTGGTCGCTGGGCTCGAGGCTGGCGACAAGTACCAGACGCTGCTTGGCATCACGGGCTCGGGCAAGAGCTTCACGATCGCCAACGTGATCGCCAAGGCCCAGCGCCCCACGATCGTGCTTGCCCCGAACAAGAGCCTGGCCGCCCAGCTCGCGGCCGAGTTCAAGGAGTTCTTCCCGAACAACCGGGTCGAGTACTTCGTCAGCTACTACGACTATTACCAACCCGAGGCGTACCTGCCATCGAGCGACACGTATATCGAAAAGGACAGCTCGATCAACGACGAGATCGATCGGCTGCGTCACTCGGCCACGAGCGCGCTCCTGACGCGCCGCGACGTGATCATCGTGGCGTCGGTGTCGGCGATCTACGGCCTCGGTTCTCCCGAGCAGTACGCCGAGAACCTCATGTTCCTCAACGTGGGCGATGCCAAGGACCAACGCGAGATCCTGGCCCGCCTCGTCGACCTCCAGTACGAGCGCAACGACTTCGCGTTCCAGCGCAACAAGTTTCGTGTGCGCGGCGACACCATCGAAGTGTTCCCCGCCTACGAGGAGCGCGCCATTCGGATCTCGATGTTTGGCGATGAAGTCGAACGCATCTGTGTGGTCGATCCGCTCACCGGCGAACTCGTCGAAGACATCTCCGCGCTTGCACTGTTCCCGGCGTCGCACTACGTGACCAACACCGAGCGCATGCAGCGCGCCGTCGAAGGGATCGAAGTCGAGCTGCACGAACGGCTCGCCGAACTTGAAGCAAACAACAAGCTGCTCGAAGCGCAGCGCTTGCGGATGCGCACGTCGTACGACCTCGAGATGATGCGCGAGGTCGGTTCGTGTAGCGGTATCGAGAACTATTCGCGCCATCTCGACGGCCGCAAGCCCGGCGAACCGCCGTACACGCTGCTCGACTACTTCCCCGACGACTACATCATGGTCCTCGACGAGTCGCATGTGGCCGTGCCGCAACTCCACGGCCAATACGCCGGCGACCGCAGCCGCAAGGACACGCTTGTCGAACACGGATTCCGGCTCCCGAGCGCGATGGACAACCGGCCGTTGCGCTTCGAGGAGTTCAGCGAGAAGGTCGGCACGGTCGTGTTCATGTCGGCGACGCCCGGCGCCTACGAACTCGAGGTGTCGTCACGCATCGCCGAACAGATCGTGCGCCCCACGGGACTGCTCGACCCCGAGGTGATCGTCAAACCCACGAAGGGCCAGATCGACGACCTCGTCGGCGAGATCCGCAAGCGCGCCGAGGCCGACCAGCGCGTGCTCGTCACCACGCTCACGAAGAAGATGTCGGAGGACCTCACCGACTACCTGCTCGAACTCGGCATCCGCGTGCGCTATCTCCATAGTGAGATCGACACGTTGGAACGCATCGAAATCTTGCGATCACTGCGCCTCGGCGAATTCGACGTGCTCGTGGGTATCAACCTGTTGCGTGAGGGTCTCGACCTGCCCGAGGTGTCGCTCGTCGCGATTCTCGACGCCGATAAGGAAGGCTTCCTGCGCTCGGCCACATCGCTCATCCAGACGACCGGTCGCGCGGCGCGCCATGTCGACGGCCAGGTGATCATGTACGCCGACAACTACACCGATTCCATGCGCACCGCGATCGGCGAAACCACGCGGCGGCGCAAGAAGCAGATCGAATACAACGCCGAGCACGGCATCGACCCCCAGACCATCCGCAAGAAGATCACCGACATCCTGGCGATGCTGCGTTCCGACGACGGGGGAGAGCGCCAATCGGGCTCCGGAGGCGGTCGCGGCCGTGGGCGCGGCGGCCCGAGCAAGCGTGTGGTCTCGCATGCCCTCGACTTGCCGCGCGACGAATTGGGCCGTCTCATCTTGAGCCTCACCGACGAGATGCACGACGCCTCACGTGACCTGCGCTTCGAAGAGGCCGCTCGCCTGCGCGACGAGATCAACGACCTCAAACGCGAACTGCGCGAGGCCGGGTGAATCGAGGGGCCTGAGCGCCGATGAGGAGGGGTGACCCTCCTCGATCCGGCCGGGGCGACGCCGCCCCCGTCGCCGCCCCCGTCGGAGCGCGTGTCGGACACGGCGGCGACGGGTCTCGAAGCCTCGCCCGCCCCGGCGCCTGCACCCGCGTCCGCGTCGCGGCTGTCGCGCGTACCGGAGCGCACGGGTGCCGTCATCGCCATCGTCATCTTCGCGTTGACGGTGCTCGGACCATTCGTGGCCGACGTGACGGCCAACGGCGCGTCGCGCTCGGCGCTCACCGCGGCCATCGTCGAGCATCACAGCGTCGAGGTGTCGCCCTACGCCGGCGTGCTCGGTGTCGACAAGGCGATCGTCGATGGGGGACTGCGTTCCGACAAGGCGCCGGGCCAACCCGTACTCGCGGTGCCGTTCTACGCATTCGAGCGGGCAATCGGCGCCGACTCATACGCGCATCAGCGGGTGACCGGCAACCTCACGGTGTGGTGGCTCACGTTCACCACCTCACTCGTGCCGTTCGCGCTGTTGCTCGGGCTCGTGTGGTGCTGGCTCGCCGAACACGACCCGCGCCGTGCGTGGACGGCCACCCTCGCACTTGGCGCGGGAACGCTCTTACTCGTGTTCTCGCCGCAGCTCTACGGCCATTCGCTCACCGCGCTGTGCGCGTTCGCGGCGTGGATGTGCGTGCGGACGCGGCCCATCGCTGCGCGCGGCGCGGCGGCGGCAGGCTTGCTCGCGGGAGCGTCGGTGGTGGTCGAGTATCAGAGCGCTATTGCTGCGGTCGCAATTCTGGCGTGGGTGTACACACGTGAGCGACGGCGCACAACGCCCTTCATCGCCGGTGCCGCACTCCCAGCGATGCTGCTCGCCGGCTATCAATGGCTCGCGTTCGGCGCGCCGTGGCGCCTGCCGTACTCCTACTTCGCTCCTGACCTCGCGCGCCTTGGCGCCAAGAGCGGCGGGATCACGGCCTTTGGTGTGCACAGCGTGAGCGAGGTGCTGGTGGGCGCGCACGGCCTCGTCACGGTGACACCGTTGGTGGCAGTCGCGCTCTGGGCGATGGTCGGCCCCCAACGGAGGGTCGCCGCGACGCTCCAGACCGAAGCGCGTTTCGGCGTTGCTGTTGCGCTCGGCTTCGTGATGCTCGCGGCGATGTGGTCGGGTTCGCTCGACCTCGAAGTGCCGGGCCCGAGATACATCGTGCCCGGTCTCGCGTTTCTGGGCGGTGCCGTGCTCATCGCGTTGCAACGGGCGCGTCGTGTCGTGATTGGGGCCTCGATCTTCGGCGCGGTCACGATGGCGCTCGGTGTGCTCACGCCGCATCTCGTATCGGTTGGGCGATTGCCGCTCGACGAATACATCCGACAGCTCCATGATCACGCAATCGTGCCCACGCTATGGACGATGGCGTTCGGCAGTCCGGTGGGTTGGGTCATCCATGCCACAACGATCGCCGCCGCGGCGTGGTGGCTACGCCGGGCGCTGGCCCGCTTCGTTGGAGCCGCGATACCGATCGCGTCCTGACCGTGGCGACGTGATCGCGCCAGTACGTCAGGGGCGCGCCAACCGTCGCCAGGCGAGTGCCGTTGCCGAAATCCCGATGGTTGCGACGATGGCACACGCCAACAGCGCCTGGGGCACCGACGGTGTGGTGTCCCATCCGAGCGCGAGCGCGCGGGTGGCGTCGGTCATGTAGGACAGCGGGTTCAGTTTGGCGACGACCTGCATCCACCCCGGCAGCGTCTTCACCGGCACGAACGCGCTCGAGGCGAACATGAGCGGGAACAGGAACATGAAACCGGCCACCTGCGCGGTCTCGGGATTGCGTGTGCGTACGCCGAGGGCAAGGAAGATCCAGGTGAGGGCCCACGCGAATACCGAAGCGATGACGAGCATCGAGAGGGCGCCGATGGCGCTGCCGTGAAAGCGGAAGCCGAACACGGCGGTGCCAAGCGCAATCATGATCAGCGCCTGCATCGTTGAGCGCAACAAGTCAGACACCGATCGGGCGACGAGGACCGAGCCGCGGCTGATCGGCAGCGAACGGAACCGATCGATCACGCCGGTGTTGAGGTCGGTGGCGATGCCGACGGCCGACTGCACCGCATTCTGCGCAACGGTCGTGATCAGGATCGCGGGGAGCAGGAAGTCGATGTATTTCACGTGCAGCCGCGCCAACTCGGGCGTTCGGGCGAGCCCCTGGAACACCTGACTGAACAGCGTCAGGAACAGGATCGGCTGGACGAGCGAGAAGAACGCGAGCTGGGGAACGCGGATGATCTTCAAGAGGTTGCGCTGCGTCAGCACAAGCACCTCGATGAGGCTGCCCGCGCTGCGCTCGTGTTGTAGCTCGGCGGGAACAGTGGCGGGTGCGGTGATCGCGGTCATGGGCTCGTGTCTCCGGTTCGAGTCTGCATCGACGACAACATCAGGCGGCGGTGGGCGAAGGCTCGTCGACGTGTCGCGCGCCAGTCAGTGCGAAGAACACGTCGTCGAGCGTCGGTTCGTGGAGTTGGAGGCCGGTCAGGAGCACGTTGTCATCGTCGAGGGCGCGCACGATGGGCGCCACATCGCCCGCGCCGATGACCGGTACCGTCAAGGTGCGCGTGGTCGTGTCGATCGAAGCCTGGCGATCGCGCAACGCGTCGGTCGCCGCGGCGAGGGCGTCGTCGGTGGCGACGGTGACCTCGACGACGTGCCCGCCGACCTTCGACTTGAGTTCGGCCGCAGTGCCTTCGGCGATCATGAGCCCAGCGTCGAGCACGCCGATGCGGTCGGCGAGACGGTCGGCCTCTTCGAGGTACTGCGTCGTGAGCAGCACGGTGGTGCCGAGGTCGACGAGCTGTGCGATGACCTCCCAGAGCTCGATACGGCTCGACGGGTCGAGCCCGGTGGTGGGTTCGTCGAGGAACAGCACCTCGGGCCGCCCCACGAGCGAGGCCGCGAGGTCGAGGCGCCGGCGCATGCCGCCGCTGTAGGTCACAGCACGGCGATCGCCGGCGTCGGAGAGGGCGAAGCGCTCGAGGAGTTCGAGGGCGCGCGCGTCTGCGATCGCTTTCGGCTGGCCGAGCAACCGTCCGATCATGCGCAGGTTTTCGCGCCCGGTGAGGTCGCCGTCGACCGCGGCGAACTGCCCGGTGAGTCCGATGCGGGCACGCACCTGCTTGGGCTCGCGCACGACGTCGTAGCCGGCGACCGACGCGCGACCCGACGCCGGCGGCGCGAGGGTGGTGAGGATGTTCACGAGCGTGGTCTTGCCCGCGCCGTTGTGGCCGAGCAATCCGTAAACCGTGCCGGCATCGATGGCGACATCGACACCGCGCAATGCATGCACCGCGTTGTCGCCGTGTCCGAACCGTTGATGGACTTCGGACGCGAGGATCGCGTGCGTTTCGAAACCGTTCATTCGGTGATGTCTCCTCGGGTGGTGGAAGCATTCGCCATTCCCTCGACGACGACGGCCACGGTGCGGGCGACCCAGTCGTCGGAATCCAATGGCATTTCCAGGTCGGGCTTGATGCGCTCGAACAGTGCCCGGTTGAACGGGATACCCATCAGGACCGTCGCGGCCGCGTCGCAGTCGAGGTCGCAACGCAGTCGACCGGCTGTGCGTTCGCCTTCGAGGTAGCCGGCGATCAAGGCGTGCGGACCGCCGCGCAGTTCATCGGGGATGTGGGAGTCGGCGTCGGCCGGCATGTCGTGGCGCGCCGCGTTGGCCGCGCCGCCGTCTTCGCCCGACTGCTCGGTGCTGGCCCACGTCGTGAGCAGTAGCGGCACGAGCCGGCGGTGGAATTCGAGCATCGCTGCGAGCAGATCGGTGAGGTTCGACGTGACGGTGCCCTTGCCGACGCGTTCGGCCAGTCCGGTCACGATCTCGATGAAGCCGGCGGTGCGCACCACGGCGCACTCCACGAACAGCGCCTTTTTGTCCGGGAAGTGGTTGTAGAGCGAGCCCTCGGAGCAGTGCGCGGCCTTGGCGATCGCCTTGGTGGTGGCGCCCGTATAGCCGTGCTCGCCGATGACGTGCTCGGCGGCGGCGAGGATCTGATCTCTGCTGACCGTGCTGCGAGGTACCACCGCGGGACCTCCTTGGGCTGCGATTCCGTGCTGAGTGAGTACCCACTCATTATGAGCGCGTGCTCACTACCGGTCAATGAGACGTCCGTCACATCGGTGGCGGCGCGCGGCGGGCCCGAGGCCGGCGCCACCGAATAGTCCAATCGGCCCACGCGCGGCTCACAGAGGCAGTCCCAGCGCCGATGGGGAAGCGATGACCCTCGACGCGACCGCCCCGACGGAACGCGACACGCGGTGGACCGCGCCCGGCGCGGCTTCCTACGTTGCGACCGCACCGGGATCGTCGGACTCGGTCTTGGTCGGCGCGCGCGCCGCTGGTGTGCACCGGCGCCGGGTGGCCCGAGCGTTGTTCGTGATGGTGGTGGTGTTCCTCGGTCCGCTCGTGGCCCCGCGCACCGCCCAACCGGCGTCGCGTGACGCGCTGACGGCGGCAATCGTGGATCACGGCACCGTCGATCTAGGCCGGTACCGCTCGATGCTCGGGATCGACCATGCGATCTACGAAGGGCACCTTCGCTCGGACAAGGGACCGGGCCAGCCGGCGTTGGCCGCACCGTTCTACGCCGCGGCCCGACTCGTGGGAGTACCCGCGGTATCGGCCGAGTCGCCGGTGCGCGGTGACCTCATGTTGTGGTGGCTCACCCTGTGGAGCGCGGTCGTCCCGTTCGCACTACTCGGCGCCCTTGTGTATCGACGCTGCGCCCGTGCCGCGCCGCGCACCGCGCTCGTCGCAACGTTCGCCATCATGGGTGGATCGATCGCGTTGCCGCACGCGGTCAATCTGTATGCGCACGCGCTGTCGGCGCTGCTCGGGTATGCGGCCTATTCGCTGATCGCGGATCGGGTCGCGACGCGTGCATCGATGTTCTTCGTGGGGTTGCTCGCCGCGGCCGCCGTCGCCACGGAGTATCACCTCGTGATTGTGGCCGTGGTGGTCGCGGCCCTTGCGGCTCGTCGAAATGCGCGCCTTGTTGGTTGGTGCGCACTCGGTGCGGCTGGGCCCATCGCCGCACTCGCGTGGTATCAGGCACGGGCGTTCGGCGCGCCGTGGCACACCCCGTTCGCGTACTACGCCGGGTCGCTCGGCGGCACGACCCACGGCGGGTATTCCGCGCCGCGCTGGCCGTGGTTCTACGACGCCATGCTCGGCAATCGCGGGTTGCTGATCACGAGTCCGATCGTGCTCGTCGGTGTCGCGGCGGCGATCGGACTCGTCGTGGTGGGCCACGCCCGCCGGCCTGAAGCCGTTGTTGCGCTCGTCGTCTTCGCGGCGTACGTCGTGCTCGTGGCCGGCTGGTCGGGTACGCCGTGGCTCGAAGAACCCGGCCCGCGCTACGTGATACCGGCGATCCCGTTCCTTGCGGTGCCCCTCGCGCTGTGCTGGTCGCAGGTCCGGGGTGTCGCGAGCATCGCGGCACTGTGGGGAGGGTTCCTCATGGTCGCAGCGACGACGACGGTCGTGCTGGTGGCCACCAATGACACGCCGCTCAACGCCTACGTGAACCGCGTCGCCAAGCACCGCTTCCTTCCAAGCGTCTGGTCGATCGAGTTCGGCACTGCTGGCATCTGGCTCTACGCCGCGTCGGCTGCGCTCGCCGTGTACAGCCTCATACGAGCGAACTCGGTGCAGTAGCCCCAAGAAGGAATGTGGGCAAGGGCAGCGAGTTCGGATGGGTTCGCAAGGATCGCCAGCGAACAGGCGTTCGGTCCGCTACGATACGGCGAGATGAGCGACGAGATCGTCATTCGGGGCGCCCGCGAGCACAACCTGCGCGACGTCGACCTCACGTTGCCGCGCGACAAGCTCATTGTGTTCACCGGTTTGTCGGGGTCGGGGAAGTCGTCGCTCGCGTTCGACACCATCTACGCCGAAGGCCAACGTCGGTACGTCGAATCGCTGTCGGCGTACGCGCGGCAGTTCCTCGGCCAGATGGACAAGCCCGATGTCGACTTCATCGAGGGCCTGTCGCCGGCGATCTCGATCGATCAGAAGTCGGCGTCGCGCAACCCGCGTTCCACCGTCGGCACGATCACCGAGGTCTACGACTACCTGCGGTTGCTCTACGCGCGTATCGGCAAGCCGCACTGCCCGAACTGCGGGAAGGCGATCACGCGCCAGACACCGCAACAGATCGTCGATCGGGTGCTGCAACTCGAAGACGGCACGCGCTTCCAGGTGCTCGCACCGGTGGTGCGGGGTCGCAAGGGCGAGTACGAAGGCATGCTCAAGGAACTCGCCGGGCAGGGCTACCAGCGGGCCCGCATCGATGGCGAGACCGTCGACCTCTCCGACGCGGTGAAGGATCGCCTCGCTCGCTACGAGAACCACACCATTGAGATCGTGGTCGACCGGCTCGTACGCCGGGCCGGGATCGAGCGGCGGCTCACCGATTCGCTCGAGACCGCACTGCGCCTGGCCGAAGGCGTGGCGGAGGTCGAGATCGTGCCGCCGAGCGACACGCTGCTCGAGGCCGATGCCGAACCGGAAGTGTTGACGTTCAGCGAGCACCTCGCGTGCACGCATTGCGGGCTGTCGTTCGACGAACTGGCGCCGCGCAACTTCTCGTTCAACTCGCCGTATGGCGCGTGCGAAACGTGCGACGGTCTCGGCACGCGATTCCAGGTCGACGCCGACCTGATCGTGCCCGACGACGACCTTTCCATCGACGGTGGCTGCCTGGCGCCGTGGTCGGGGTACCGCGGCGAGTTCTTCGGGCGTGTGCTCGCGGCCGTGGGCGAGGAGTTCGGTTTCTCGACGGCCACGCCGTGGAAGAAGTTGAAAGCCGCGCACAAAAAGATCGTGTTGCACGGCACCACCGGCAAACAGGTGACGGTGCGCTACAAGAACCGTTACGGCCGCCAGCGTCAGTACTCCACGCGCTACGAAGGCGTGATCCCGTGGTTGCAGCGCCGCCACACCGAGGCCGACTCCGATCGCACCCGTGAGCAGATCGAGGGTTACATGCGCGAGGTGCCGTGCCCGGCATGTAAGGGGGCGCGCCTCAAGCCGTTGTCGCTCGCGGTCACCATCGACGGGCACAACATCCATTCCGTCGGCGACATGTCGATTCGCGATTGCGCCGGCGTGCTCGGCGCGCTCACGCTGTCGGAGCGCGACCGCATGATCGCCGAACGGGTGTTGAAAGAAGTCAACGAACGATTGCAGTTCTTGCTCGACGTGGGGCTCGACTACCTCTCGCTGAATCGTTCTGCGGGCACGCTTGCCGGCGGCGAGGCGCAGCGCATCCGCCTCGCCAGCCAGATCGGCAGCGGTCTCGTGGGCGTGCTCTACGTGCTCGACGAACCGTCGATCGGGCTGCACCAACGAGACAACCAGCGCCTCATCGACACGATGGTGCGCCTGCGCGATCTCGGCAACACCGTCATCGTGGTCGAACACGACGAGGAGACGATCCGCGTCGCCGACCATGTGGTCGACATCGGCCCGGGCGCAGGCGAGCACGGTGGTGCGATCGTGCACCAGGGCACCGTTGCCGGCCTGCTGAAGAACAAGAAGTCGATCACGGGTCAGTACCTCTCGGGCAGTCGAACGATCGAGGTTCCAGCGCTGCGCCGCCAGCCGGGCGAGGCGTGCATCGGCGTGCGCGGGGCGCGCGAGCACAATCTGCAAGACCTCGATGTCGAGATTCCACTTGGGTGCTTCGTCGCCGTCACCGGCGTGAGCGGTAGCGGCAAGAGCACGCTCGTGAACGACATTCTCTACCGGGCGCTGATGCAGAAGATCTACCGCTCGCGCGAGGTGCCCGGTCGTCACAAACGCATCGACGGTTTCGAGTACCTCGACAAGGTCATCGACATCGATCAGTCGCCGATCGGTCGCACGCCGCGCTCGAACCCGGCGACCTACACCGGTGTGTTCGACAAGATCCGGTCGCTGTTCGCGCAGACCCAAGAGGCGAAGGTGCGCGGCTACCAGCAGGGCCGCTTCTCGTTCAACGTCAAGGGTGGTCGCTGCGAATCCTGCCAGGGCGACGGCACGATCAAGATCGAGATGCACTTCCTGCCCGACGTCTACGTGCCGTGTGAGGTGTGCAAGGGCGCGCGCTACAACCGCGACACGCTCGACATCACGTGGAAGAACCGCAGCATTGCCGACGTGCTCGATCTGCCGTGCGAGGCCGCGCTCGAGTTGTTCACGAACCAGCCGTCGATTGCTCGCCAGCTCCAGACGCTTGTCGACGTGGGCCTCGGCTACGTCCGTCTTGGCCAACCCGCGCCCACCTTGTCGGGCGGCGAAGCACAACGCGTGAAGCTGTCGACCGAGCTGGGCAAGCGCGCCACCGGCCGCACGATCTACATCCTCGACGAACCCACCACAGGCCTGCATTTCGAAGATGTCCGGCGGCTGCTCGGCGTGTTGCAGCGCCTGGTCGACACGGGCAACACGGTGCTCGTGATCGAACACAACCTCGACGTGATCAAGTGCGCCGACTGGGTGATCGACCTCGGTCCCGAGGGCGGCAACGGCGGCGGCACGATCGTGGCCGAGGGCACACCCGAAGCAGTGGCAAAGGTGTCGGAAAGCCACACCGGTCGGTTCCTGGCGCCCGTGCTCGGCCTCGCGCCGCCGACCCGCACCAAGACATCTACCAAAGCGGCCAGCAAGCCGCGCAAGCGCACGCGTACGTCGGCATAGAAAGATCGCGGGCCAGCCGTCGTAACGTCAGCCGCAGTGGATCCGACGATCGCGAGCGACCCAACGGCATGGGAGCGCCATGCCGGCTGGTGGCAGGACGGGTTCACCGAAGGCGCCGACCCCGAATACGTCGAGCAGATCGTGCCGCTGTGCGTGGAACTGCTTGCCGGGCGACAGCGAGTCGTCGACATCGGTTGCGGTGAAGGCCAACTCGCGCGTGTGCTCGCGGCACAGGGGAGCGATGTTGTCGGCTTCGATCCGACTGATGGTCAGTTGCATGTCGCCACGGTGCGCGCCGGCGGACCGACGTACGCGCGCGGCGACGCCGAACACCTGCCGATGCGTGACGGTGCGTGCGACGGCGCGCTGGCATGCCTCGTGTTCGAACACATCCCCGACCACCGTCCGCCGATCGCCGAGGTCGCACGAGTGCTCGCGCCCGGTGGACGCTTCGTGTGGTTCCTCAATCATCCGCTGCTGCAATGCCCGGGCAGCGGTTGGATCGTCGACCACATTCTCGAAGAGGAGTACTGGCGGGTCGGGCCGTATCTCGTGACCGACATGGTGATGGAGGAGCTGTCGCCAGGAGTGCGGCTGCCGTTCGTGCACCGGCCGCTCAGCGACTACATCAATGCGCTCGCCGGCAACGGCCTGTCGGTCGTGCGCATGCTCGAACCGGCGCCGCCGCCGGGGTTCGTCGCCCAAGCGCCCGAATACCAAGACGCCATCACCATCCCCCGCCTCCTCGTCCTCGTCGCCGAAAAGCGCGGCTGATCACCTCAGGCGGCTGTGGGCGTCAGCAGATGTCGAGCATGCGTTGGAGCGCGACCTTGGCCCATTCGGTGGTGTCGGCGTCGACCACGATGCGGTTGACAGGATCGCCGGCGACGATGTGCTCGAGGGTCCAGGCGAGGTGCGGCTCGTCGATCCGGAACATCGTGCTGCACGGACAGATGAGTGGATCGAGCGAGAACACCGTCTTGTCTGGGTGCATGCGTGCCAGCCGGTTGACCATGTGGATCTCGGTCGCGATGGCGAGCGCCGCACCCGACGGCGCGGCGTCGACCCATTCGAGGATCCGCTCGGTGGAACCCACACGATCGGCCATCGCGACCACGTCGTGCGCGCACTCAGGGTGCACGATGATCTCGACGCCGGGATGTTCGAGCCGCGCCGCGTCGACGTGTGCGGGACGGAAACGTTGGTGCACCGAGCAGTGGCCCTTCCAGAGCAGGAAGGTCGCGCCCTTGATGTCGCGCTCTTCGAGCCCACCGAGATCGTGGCGGGGATCCCAGACCTGTTCGTCGCCGGGGCCGTAGCCCATCGCGTAGGCCGTGTTGCGGCCGAGGTGCTGATCGGGGAAGAACAACACCTTGTCGCCCTTCGACAGCGCCCATTCGAGAATCGCCCGCGCGTTCGACGACGTACACACCGCACCGCCGTTGCGACCCACGAACGCCTTCAGTGCCGCCGACGAGTTCATATACGTGATCGGCACGACGCGCTCGATGTCGACGAGCGTGGTGAGCGCGTCCCAACATTCTTCGACCTGGTCAATGTCGGCCATGTCGGCCATCGAACAGCCCGCGTTCACGTCGGGGAGATACACGTGTTGATGATCGGCGGTGAGCACGTCGGCCGATTCGGCCATGAAGTGCACGCCGCAAAACACGATCGCGTCGGCCCGCTGGTTCTCGGCCGCGAACCGGGCGAGGAGGAAGCTGTCGCCGGTGGCATCGGCCCAGCGGATCACCTCGTCGCGTTGGTAGTGATGGCCGAGAATCATGAGTCGGTCGCCGAGCGTTGCTTTGGCGTCGGTGATCATCGTCGCGAGCGCGTCGGGGGTGGCCGTCGTGTAGCGATCGGGCAGCGGGACCTGCAGTCGCACCATGTCGAGGACCCTCCTGTCGGGACCTGTGACTGTGGGCAGTTCGTCTTCGGCCGGCGGGTGACAGCCCGGACGCCACACCGCGGGGTGTCGGCCTCGGAACCTTGGTGGGTTCACCGGCCGGATTCCGGGCCGACCGGTACATGGCACTCTAACACTCGAAGTGAGTGGAATAGTCCGTTCCGGGATGCCGTGCCGGAATGGGAGCCTTCAGGGGACGCTCGGGGGCGCCGATCGGGGCATATGGACCTGGTCGCCAAGTTGCGGGACCGCCGTGTCCTCGTCGTGACCGCCCTGGTGGTCGTGCACCTGGCGATCCCGCTCGTGACGTTGCTGCAACCCGGGTTCGGACACGACCAGCACGCGCTCCAGAGCGACGCGCATCGGTTCGAACAGATCGCGACCGCGCCCGGCGTCGCGGGCCGTGACTACCGGGTCGAGTACCCGCCGCTCGCGGTGATCGGCATGCGAGCGCTTGGTGGCGACGGCCTGTCGTCGCTCATGAAGCGTCTCGTCTGGCTCGACGCCATCGCCGACTTCGCTATTGCGTTCGCGCTCTGGCGCGCCTGGTCGCGCCGCGCCGCGCTCGTCTACCTCGTGCTTGCCGCGCCACTCCTAGCCTTCTTGCTCAACGGCTTCGACCTCGTGGCGACGGCAATTGCGATCGGAGGCGTGGCGTGCACGCGCCGTGGTCGCGAGGTACTCGGAGGCGTACTCATTGTCGCGGCCGCGTTCCTGAAACTGTGGCCCGTGCTGTTGCTCGTTGTGCTGTGGATGTGGCATCGACGACGCGCGCTCGTGGCGGCATCGCTGACGCTGGTTGGAGGTGGCGCGGCGTGGATCGCGTGGTCGGGTCTACGCGGCCCGATCGATGTGGCGACGTTCCGCGGGGCGAGCGGCTGGCACGTCGAAAGCACGCCCGGCGTGCTCCTGGCGTTGTTCCAGGGCTCGCACGCGCGCTACGAGTCGGGCGCGTGGCGCGTCGGGGCGCCTCCACCGATGGTCGGCTACGCCATCTCGATCCTCACGTTGGTGGCGCTTGCCTACTGGTACTGGCGCGCCCGTGGGTTCAACGCATACGCAGCGGGCACCGTCACCGTGGGCGCGCTCGGCATCGTGCTGGCCGGTGCGACGCTGCTCTCACCGCAGTATCTGGTGTGGGGCGCGCCGTTTGCCGCGATCGCCGCGCACGAACGCCGGTGGCGGGTGACAGGCGCATACTTCGCGGTCATGCTGATGAACACGTGGTACGTGGCGTCGAACGACCTCACGCGCCCCGACAACATGGTGGGCCACGTCGAGGTACTGGTGCGCAACGCGGGCTTGGTAGCGATGGTGGTGGTCTGCGCCCGCGAGCTCTATTGCGTGAGCCACGCCCGTCGTGCATCGGCGTCGACGTCGACGTACGCGGTCGACCCACTTACATCGACGATCACGGAATGCAACGTCCCGGTGAACGCATTGGGCGCGTCGTAGTCGCCGACGGGCGTGCCGTCGTCGTATCCGCAGCACAGCCCTTCACCAGCGAGCGCGAACCGCAGGAGTGACGTGCGGTCGAGCGACACTGTCGCGACGAGGTCACCGTCGACGTGGAGCGCGGCGGTCATCGCGGTGAACCCAGCGTCCTTGTCGGGCGCGAGTTCCACGCCGATCACGTGCGCGCCCGTGGCCAACGGCGCGCCGCCACTGATCGTGGTCGACTCGACACCCGCGAAGTTGTACGTGTAACAGGGCACGCCGTCGCGCAGCCACAGGCTGAACCCGCCGAACCGGCCGCCTTGCGCCAGCAGCACGCCCTGCGCGCCACCGTCGGGAACATCGAACGACGCGACGACTGTGTGCGGACGCAGCTTCGTGTTCGGCGCCACCTCTTCGGGTACGGCAGCCGCGCCCACGTGATACTCGTACCGAGTGCGCGCCGGAATTTGCGGTGGCCGACCGACTGCGAACGCGCGGTCTGACTGCAACGGCAACGCTCCGTAGTGCCGTGCCTCGCGCCACCACAGCTCCTGGAGCTCCGCGAGCTTTTCGGGATGCGTGTGTGCGAGGTCGTCACACTCCGACGGGTCGTCGGCCACGTGGTACAGCTCCCAGCGGTCCTCGTCGAACGGGCGGCGCGGATCGTCGTCGTCGGAGTCGGTGTAGCGAGCGACGCTCATCGCGTGAAACGCCACAGCCTTCCAACCGTCGTGATAGAGCGCCCGGCACGCGAACTGTTCGTAGTACTGGGTGTGGCGGTGCTCGGGCGCGCTCGCGTCGCGGAGCGAGGCCCGGAAGCTCGCGCCCGCGACAGGTTGCTGGGTGACGCCGTTGAGCACCTCGGGCATGGCCACGCCGCACACGTCGAGGATCGTGGCCGCGACGTCGACGGCGTGCACGTACTGGTTGCGGACGTTGCGCGCCGCGCTCGGCGAACCGCCGGCAGGCGCCTCGACCCCGGGTCCGGCGACGATCATTGGATCGCCGATCCCGCCTTCGTGCGTCTCGCGCTTCCAACGTTTGAACGGCGTATTACCGGCATAGGCCCAGCCCCATGGATAGTGCCCGTAGCTGTTCGGACCTCCGAGCGCATCGACACGCGCCATCGTCGTGGCCAGGTCGTGCGGCATTCCGTTGAACAAGAAGTTCTCGTTGAACGTGCCGTTCGGACCCCCCT
>JBBREP010000021.1:0-41664 GCA_038202885.1 Acidimicrobiia bacterium
CCGTTCTCCGACAACGGCGTGAAGCTGTTCGCGCCCGGCGGCATCAAGCTGTCGGATGTCGAACAGCAGGCTGTCGAAGATGCCCTCGATGCTGCGCTCGCACGAGAGGGGCCCGTGGCCCTCGCCCGGCCGGTCGACGCGCGCCTCGACGCGCGCGCTGACGCCGCTGGGCCAGCTCGCGCCGCGTACGTTGAGCATCTGATCGGCGCGATCGGCGGACGCCGGCTCGATGGCATCCATGTAGTGCTCGATGTCGCCAACGGCGCGGCCGTCGAGGTTGCCCCCGCGGTATTTCGTGCGCTCGGCGCGCGCGTCGATGTGTTGCACGACGAACCCGACGGTCGCAACATCAACGAAGCGTGCGGCTCGACGCACCCTGAGTCGCTCCAAGCAGCGGTGCTCGCGCGGGGCGCGGCGCTCGGCCTCGCGTTCGATGGCGATGCCGATCGATGCCTGGCCGTCGACGAGGGCGGGGCCATGGTCGACGGCGATCAGATGATGGTCGCGTTGGCGTGCGACTTCGCGGCGCGGGGCGAGCTCGCCGGCAACGGCGTCGTGGTCACCGTGCTGTCGAACTTCGGGCTCCGCCAGGCCCTGCGCGAGACCGGGATCGATGTGATCGAGACCCCGGTGGGCGACCGCCACGTGTTCGCGGCGATGGAGGCCGGCGGGTATGTACTCGGCGGTGAGCAGTCGGGCCACCTCATCGTGCGAAACCGCGCCACCACAGGCGACGGCGCGCTGGCCGGCCTGTTGCTCACCGACCTGATGGTGCGAAGCGGGAAGTCGGCGAGTGCGCTCGCGGCCATGATGACGAAGCTGCCCCAGGTGGCGCACAACGTTCGGGTGCTGAACACCAGCGTGCTCGAACAGCACGACGAATGGCGAGCGGCCGTGCGTGACGCCGAGGCCGAACTCGGCGGCGAAGGCCGAGTGCTGGTCCGTCGCTCGGGGACCGAGCCACTCGTGCGCGTCATGGTCGAAGCCCCCACCACAGCCCAAGCCGAAGCCATCGCCACCAAAATCGCAGCCACCATCAAAACTTCCTGACCATTTGCTCGCTGACTATTGCTTCGCTGCGCTCCGCGGCGAGCGCTCGCTGTGGTTGCGGCGACCGGAGCAGCCCGGGAGCGAGGAACGAGCGACCCGGGGGCGAAGGAAACTCGCCGCGGTAGGCGAAGCCGTCGCAGTAGACGCGAGCCGTTACAATTGTTCGGAATGTGCGGAATCGTCGCCATCGCTAGCCGCCCGTCCGATGCCAGCGGGCGGGGAGCGCCTGATTTGGCGGCGCTCGCCGACCAGCTGCGCGCCGCGCACGATTTGCTGGAAGCGCTGCAACCGATCGGCGGGGTCGTGCTCGGCCTCGACGCCGTGTCGGCGGTGCTGGGGGCGGTCGACGCCTCGCTCCACGGTGTGCCCGGAGTGGCCGCGCTCGTGGCCGACCCGGTCGCCCGGGCCCGGCTCGCGCACCTCACGAGCGACCTCAGCGCGCTCGTGGGCGCGAGGGAAGCCGCGATCGAAGCGGCGATGGAGACGCTCGCAGTCACCGACGCCGTGGAAGCGGTCAACGCCTCGCTCGTTGCGCTCAAGGACTCGCTGTGGGCCGTGGGTCACGACCGGCTCGGCGCGGCCGCAGCGGTCATCGACCTCGCGGGTGTCGACGCGTCACCGAGCGCGATCGCTGCGTTTCACTCGATCCATCTCGCGCTGTCAGCGCTCGATCGCCTCGAGGTGCGCGGTCGAGACTCGGCCGGCCTGCATGTGTTGGTGCGCGATCACAGTCTCGACCTCGCCGACCCCACGTTGCGCCGGATGGTGGCCGAGCGTGTGGCCGACCCGCTGTTCTGTGGTGGCGCCGTGCGCGTGGTGGGCACGGCGTTGTCGTTCGTCTACAAGACGGCGGCCGAGATCGGTGAGCTCGGCGACAACACCGCAGCATTGCGCAGACAGATCCGCAACGATGGTCTGCTGCGCCTCGCGGTGCGTCCGTCCGGCGCAGGTGCGCTCATTCTCGGTCACACCCGCTGGGCGAGCGTTGGCATCATTTCGGAGGCGAACGCGCACCCGCTGAACAGCGACGAACACGAGTCGCGATTCGACGAGCAGGCTGCCTATGTCGTCGCGTCATTGAACGGTGACGTCGACAACTACGCCGATCTCGTTGCCGACGAGCACTTGAGGATCAGCAGCGAGATCACCACCGACGCCAAGGTGATTCCCGTGCTCGTGGCGCGCCGTCGTGTGGCTGGCGCGTCGCTGGTTGAGGCGTTCCGTGCGACGGTCGCGTCGTTTGAAGGTTCGGTCGCGATCGGCGCGGCGTCGGCGGATGAGCCCGACACGATCCTGCTCGCGCAGCGTGGGAGTGGTCAGGCGCTCTATGTCGGTCTGGCCGACGACATGTTCATCGTGGCCAGCGAGCCCTACGGGCTCGTCGAGGTCGCCTCGCGCTATTTCCGACTCGACGGCGAGACGATGCGCATACCCGACGACCCGGGCACCCAGGGCCAGGTGGTGGTGCTCGACGGGCGACTCGCCGGCGACATCGCCGGTGTGCGCAGGTTCGGATACGAGGGCCGCGAGCTCCCACTGTCGGAATCGGAGTTGTCGACGCCTGAGATGACCACCCGCGACGTCGACCGGGGCGACGCGCCGCACTACTTCTGGAAGGAGATCACCGAGTCGCCGGCATCGTTCCGAAAGACGCTGCGCGGCAAGGTGATCGCTGGTACCGACGGGCTGTTGACCGTCGCGCTCGACCACACGATGCTGCCCGACATGGTGCGTTCGCGCCTGGCTTCGGGTGAGATCCGCACGGTGCTTGTGATCGGCCAGGGCACCGCCGCCGTCGCGGGCCAGAGCTTGGCGTACGCGCTCACACGTGCCGCGGGCCAGCGTCTCATGGTGAGCGCGCTGGCGGCCACCGAACTTTCGGGATTCGGGTTACGCGACGACATGCACGACACGCTTGTGATCGCGATCTCGCAGTCAGGTACCACGACGGACACAAACCGAACCGTCGATCTTGCTCGCGCACGCGGCGCGTGCGTGCTGGCGGTCGTCAACCGGCGCCAGAGCGACCTCGTCGACAAGAGCGACGGCGTGCTCTACACGTCCGATGGCCGCGATCTCGAGATGGCCGTTGCATCGACGAAGGCGTTCTACGCGCAGATCGCCGCGGGCATACTGCTCACCTACGCGATCGTCGATGCGGTCGATCCCGCATGCGTTGACGCGCGAGCACGCCACGAGATGCTTGATGCGCTGCGCCGCCTCCCCGACGCCATGACCAAGGTCATCGCGAATCGGGCGACCATCGCTGCGGCGGCCCAGCGCCACGCACCGTTTCGGCGGTCGTGGACGGTTGTCGGCAACGGCGTCAACCGCGTCGCAGCCCAAGAAGCACGCATCAAGCTTTCTGAGCTGTGTTACAAGTCGATTGGTTGCGACAGCACCGAAGACAAAAAACACATCGATCTTTCGGCCGAGCCGCTCATCTTGGTGTGCGCCGCCGGACTCACCGGCTCGAATGCCGACGACGTCGCCAAAGAAGTGGCGATCTTCCGGGCGCACAAGGCTGCACCCGTCGTCATCGCCACCGAAGGCGAGCAGCGATTCGGAGCGGCGTTCGACCTGTTGACCGTGCCCGCGGTGCATCCGCAGCTCGACTTTGTGCTGTCGGCCATGGCGGGTCACGTATTCGGTTACGAGGCCGCGCTGGCGATCGACGCCTCGGCGCGACCGCTGCGCGAAGCACGCGCCGCAATCGAAGCGATCACCGCAGTCGGCGGCAGCGACGATGTTGTCCTGGCCAGCCTGGCCGAGCAGATGGCCGCGCCGGCGAAACGATTCTTCGAAGGAATTCGAGCCGGTTCGTACGACTGTGCCATGGAGGCCGCGACGGCCGTCCACCTTGCGGCGGTGTTGCGCTTTGCCACGGGCGTCGTGTCGCTCGACGCGTACCAACTCGAAATGGGCAAGGCCGGCACGCCGAGCGCGCTCGTCGATGATCTTGTTGCCGCGCTTACGCGCGGCATCGACGAACTCACGCGACCAGTCGACGCGATCAAGCATCAAGCCAAGACGGTCACCGTCGGGATTTCCCGCAGCGACGAAACGCTGCTGCGGGTGCGGCTCGTGCAGTCGGTACTCGCGGCTGGCGCGCCGCGCGACTCGCTCACGTACCGGGAGCTGCGCACGCTCGTCGAGCTGGACGACGCTGTCGCCGAGATCGTCGGATACACGCGTTACCGCATCGAAGGCGACATCGACGCCGGCGCGACGATCCACGTGATCGACAAGGGTGGTGTCGCAACGGGCATCCCGTCGCGCACCGATGCCGACGCGCGCCTGCGCGGCACCAAACACCGCGCCGCGTTCGAGCGTGAGGTCACCGTCGTGCGCGGTCGCGCCGATGGCCGCACGGTCATCTACGTTCCCGAACTCAAGGGCAACCAGACGACCGGCCTCACGTTGCTGCACGCCCGGTTCCACGAACGCGTGAGTGCGGAGGCCGCGCGACGAGTGCTGGCCGGGTATCGCGGACGCTACGCCGCGATCCAGGACCAAGTCACCGAAACCGAGCCGACGTTCCGCGACGAGGTGCTGGCGACAATCGACCTTGTCTCGTTGCTCACCGAGCCCGTTGTGGTGCTCGCCGACCACTGGCGCAACACGGGCCAGGGCCCGAGCTGACCGATGGAACCCGTTGTAACACCGGCCGAAATGGCCGTGATCGACAGCCGCGCCATCAGCGAGGGAACGAGCGAGGCAACGCTGATCGCACGCGCCGGTACTGCCGTCGCGTGGCATGTGCGTGGCATGCTCGGTGGCGTCTACGGCCGGCGGGTTGTGGTTGTGTGCGGCAAGGGCAACAACGGCGCCGACGGGCGGATGGCTGCACGCGTACTCCAGAGCTGGGGCGTCGGCGTCGACTGCTTCGAACTCGATACACCACCTGATCTCGCGCGGTTGGGTCGTGCGCTCGATCGTTGCGATCTCGCAGTCGACGCAATGTTCGGCACTGGTTTTCACGGCGAGTTCGATGGTGTCGCGGCGATGATCGACGATGAGCTGTATCGCGCGCCGCGGATCCTGTCCGTCGACATCCCGAGCGGTGTTGACGGCACCACCGGCGAGATTCGCGGCGACGGGTTCATCGGCGGTGCGGTGCTCGCACACGAGACGATCACATTTGCTGCCTGCAAACCGGGCGTGTTGTTCGAGCCAGGTCGATTCCACTCCGGGCGAGTGACGGTCGCCGACATCGGCCTACCCATCGACGCACCCGCGACGGTGCTCTGGACCGCGCGTGACGCGGCGACCGCACCGCTGCAGCGGTGGCCCCACGACTACAAATGGTCGTCGGCCGTCGCGATCATCGGCGGCTCGCCCGGCATGACAGGCGCTCCGATGCTTGCGGCGCACGCCGCGCAGCGTTGTGGCGCAGGCATGGTCGTGGTTGGCGTCGGCGGTATCGAGGCGGCAACGCACATGGGCGGCGCCGAAGTGGTGGTGAAGCCGGTCCCGGGGTCACCCGACGGCTTCCTCGATGACAGCTCGGTGCCCGAAGCGTTGGCGATCGCGGGTCGAGCGAAGGCCGTCGTGATCGGGCCCGGACTTGGTCGAGGGCAAGCGACCGAACGGGCTGTGCGGGCCCTCGTTGCGCAAGTGAGCGCACCAATCGTCATCGACGCCGATGCACTGCAAGCCCTCGGGACCGATCATCGCGAGCTGCGCGTGCGCGTCACGAGTGGTGCCGCGCCGGCGATACTCACGCCGCACGCGGGTGAGTACCACGCGCTCACCGGGCACGACGTCGGCGCCAATCGGCTCGATGCAGCCCGGTCGCTGGCGGCATCGACGGGGTGTCTCGTGCTGCTGAAAGGGCCGGGCACCGTCGTGGCCGCGCCCGACGGGCGGGCCGCGATCGTCGCGAACGGTGGAAGTGAGCTGGCCACCGCAGGTACGGGCGATGTATTGAGTGGCGTGATCGCGGCGCTGTGCGCACAACTCGGCGGCGCAGTCAGTGCACGCGACATGTTCGCCGCGACGGCGAGCGCTGCATGGATCCACGGCCAGGCGGGCCGCAACGCCGGTCTCGGCCCGAGCACAATTGCAGGTGATGTGATCGCGGCCCTGGCCCCTACGCTGGAGCAGTTGCGCCGCGGCGATCTCGTCACCTAGGAACGGCTTCGTCGGTCCCACGTGCAACCTGCAACGTGCAACTTGGAACTTGGAACGCGTCGAACGGGTCGAACGCCTCGAGCAGTTCGGTCTGCAGCTGAGATCGCGAGAGTGGAGCCTCGATGAGCGCTGAGTTACGGCCGGTGTGGGCCGAGGTCGATCTCGACGCCGTGCGCGCGAACGTGCGAGCGCTCCGAGCGCTTGTGGCGCCAAGTGAACTCCTCGCCGTCGTCAAAGCCGATGGCTACGGACACGGCGCGCTCGAGTGCGCCCGCGCGGCACTGGAAGCCGGTGCGACCATGCTTGGCGTTGCGCTGGTCGAAGAGGCCATGAAGTTGCGCGCCGGCGGAATCGACGCTCCGATCCTCGTACTTTCGGAGCCCCTCGCGAGCGCGGCCGACACCGTGGTCGAGCATCGCCTCATCCCGACGGTCTACACCGCAGCGGGCATTGACGCGCTCGCGAAAGCTGTCGCCGCGACCGGTGCCGCGCCGCTCGGTGTTCACCTCAAGATCGACACGGGGATGCATCGTGTGGGCTGTCCGCCCGGCGCTGCGGTTGAGCTTGCGGCGGCGATCATCGGGCACGACGAACTGCGTCTCGACGGCGTGTTGACCCATCTCGCGGTCGCCGATGAGCTGGATCATCCGCACAACGCGCTCCAGCTCGCGGTGTTCGACGATGCGCTCGTTGGCTTGAGGAAAAAGGGTTTGTCGCCGCGACTGGTGCACGCTGCGAACAGTGCGGGCGCCTTGGTCTTGGCGAACGCGCGCTACGACATCGTGCGGTGTGGGATCGCCGTGTACGGCGTCGCGCCGGCGCCAGCGTTGGCCGGCATCGTCGAACTGACGCCCGCGCTCACGGTGAAGGCGCGCGTTTCGTTCGTGCAGCGCCTCGAAGCTGGTCAAGCGTTGAGCTACGGGCTTCGGTATCGCCTCGAGCGCGACGCCTGGGTCGCGACGGTGCCGATCGGATACGCCGATGGCATCCCGCGCAATCTCGCCGCCGCCGGTGGCGAGGTGCTGGTGGGTGGCCGACGGTGCCCGATCGCGGGCACCGTCACGATGGACCAGCTGATGGTGGATCTCGGTGACACGCCCGGTGCACCCGGAGACGAAGTCGTGTTGCTCGGCCGCCAAGGTGACGAGGAAATCACTGCGCAGGAGATCGCCGACCGGCTCGGCACAATCGCGTACGAGATCGTGTGCGGGTTCGGGCCGAGGGTGCCTCGTCGATACCTGCACGCCGGTGCCGAGCGATGAGCCGAGCGCAGCGGTGGGTGCGGGGCGCGGCGTTGCTCGGCGTGGCCGGCGGTCTCGCCGGCGCCGGGTACGCGCTCGAACGAGTCGCCGCCGCGCGCGTCAAGAAGCGTCACGACATCGATGACGATCTCGTGTTGGGGCCGCTCGCACTCGTGTCGACCACGATCCCGGGCCCTGACGGCGGCACGATCAGCTACGTCGACACCGGTCCCTGTGACGGTTTCTCGGACGCCGCCACGGTGGTGCTCGCGCACGGCGTGACGTTGTCGGTGCGGACATGGGTGCGCCAGCTCGACGCTCTGCCGCGCGCCGGACTGCGCGTGATTGCGTACGACCAACGCGGTCATGGCGGATCGGAGCTCGGCCAGACCGGCCATTCGGTCGCGAATCTCGGCGACGATCTCGCGGTGCTGCTGGAGCATCTCGCGCTCGACGACGTGGTCCTCGTCGGCCACTCGATGGGCGGAATCGCGGTGCAGTCCTTCGTGGCCCGCCACCCCGACGCGGCTCGGGCGAGGCTGCGCGGCATCATCTTGTTGTCGACGCTTGCGGCCACGCTGGGCGGCTCGCAAGCCGCGCAGCTGAACGCATTCATCGAGCGCGTCACGCGCCGCACACCCGACAGTACGAGGTTGTGGGCGACGCCGAACCTCGGGCTGCTGATGGCGCGAGTTGGTTTCGGTAGCGCACCGATCGCGAGCCACGTGGAGCTCGTACGTCAGATGATGTTGGCCTGCACGCCGACGACACGTACCGATGCACCGCGGTCGCTCATCGGCTTCGATCTCACCGCCGAGTTGTCGCGGATCGACATACCGACCGTTGTCGTGTGCGGCACGAACGACGTGATCACACCCCCGGCCAACGCCCGGCTGCTCCACAACTCCATCGCCGGGTCACGTCTCGAAATGCTCGAGGGCGGTGGGCACATGCTCATGCTCGAGCGCGCCGACGACGTCAACGCGCTGATCGCCGATGTGGCCCGCAAGCCCCACGAGGAACGAGTGACTGGATGACGCGCGAGGAACATCCCGCGCGCACGGCGGGCGCCACCCTGGCCGAAGTGCGCAGTGCGGCGCTGGGTTGTTCGCTGTGCCCCCTCGCCACCCAGGGCCGCACGCAGGTGGTGTTCGGCACCGGGAGCCCCGATGCCGACCTGATGTTCGTGGGGGAGGGCCCGGGTGAACAAGAGGACATGCAGGGTGAGCCGTTCGTCGGCCGTGCGGGCAAGCTGCTGACCCAACTCATCGAAGGCATTGGGCTGACGCGCGCCGACGTCTACATCGCGAATGTGGTCAAGTGCCGACCGCCGGGCAACCGCGATCCGCTGCCCGCGGAGATCGAGACCTGCGCGCCATGGCTCGACCGCCAGCTTGAACTCGTGCGGCCGAAGTTGGTCGTGACGCTCGGCAATTTCGCGACCAAGCTCCTGCTCGGTACGACCACAGGCATCACGAAGTTGCGGGGCCAAGAGTTCGAGCTCAACCGGGCCGGAGTCCGTGCCGTGCTCATCCCAACGCTGCATCCCTCGGCGGTGCTGCGCGGCGGGGGGCGCTCGCTCAACGAGACACGCGCTGATTTCGTCGCCGTGAAGCGGCGCCTGGCCACCGGACCGTGATCAGCCTCCGTAGCGACAGTGCGAGTACGACCCAAGCCATCGCGGCAGCGATCGCCGGCCTGCTGCATCGTGGTGATGTGGTCGTGCTCGACGGTGGGCTCGGCGGCGGCAAGACCACATTCGTACAAGGTGCCGTGCGTGCGCTTGGGAGCACCGAGCCGGTGACGAGCCCGACCTTCGCGATCGTGCAGGAGTACACGCAAGGCCCGATCTCGATTGCGCACGTCGACGCCTATCGTCTGGAACGTGTCCAAGATCTGCACGAGTTGGGGTTCGAGGAGATGCTCGACGGCGACTGCATCGTGTTCATCGAGTGGGGTGAGCTCGTGCGCGACGCGCTCCCCGATGACCACGTGACGGTCCGCCTGCACATGGTGTTCGACGCCAGCGATGCGTCGCTCGATGCGCGCGTGATTTCGGTCGAGCCCTGCGGGAGTACCTGGACGGCTCGCGACGACGAACTTCGGGCTGCGTTGGTGCCGTTCATGGCCAAGGACGGCGGCTGATGATCGTGCTGGGGATCGACACCTCGACGCGCCAGGTGGGTGCTGCGCTGGGTACGCCCGACGGCGTGGTCGGCGCGGTCGCGTTGGGCGGACCCGCCAGCGTCGGCCCGCCGCGCCACACCGAGCAACTCGCGCCGGCGATCGAGTACCTGCTGCGCGCCACGGGTGTGCAACTGCGTGACGTTGACGCGATCGGTGTCGGGATCGGTCCAGGCATGTTCACGGGACTGCGCGTCGGCGTGGTCACCGCCACGGTGCTCGCGCAGGCCCTCGGCATTCCGGTGGTGCCGGTGCCGAGCCTCGAACTTCTCGCGCATCCATTGCGCACGGCGTCGAACACCTCGATCGTGCCGATCGTTGATGCGCGCCGGGCCGAGGTGTATTACGCGATCTACCAGGCCACCGACGGCGCGCTGCGGCGCATGACCGACTATGCAATCGCGCGCCCCGAAGCGGTCGCAGCCGACATCGCGACACGGGGCGTACCGGTCGTGTTGTGCGGCGACGGCATGCTCCGATTCCGTGAGGTGTTCGCCACGCGCGCGCTCGCCGCCCTCGTCGAGTTCGCCGGTTCGAGCCACGTGAGTCCGAGCCTCGCGGCCTTGATCGAGTTGACGTGCGCCGGCGTCGTGCGCGGCGAAGGCCGCGATCCTGGCGAGGTCACGCCCCTGTACTTGCGTCAGAGCGACGCCGAAATCAACGCACGGCGTTGTTCGAGCCCATCATGACCGCGCGCAATAACGAGATCGTCGTGACCGCGATGCGCAGGCGCCACCTGCGCGCGGTGTTGTCAATCGAAGAACAGGTGAACCCCAAACCATGGACGCTCGGCCTGTTTCAGAGCGAGCTGGCCTTGCGCGATACCCGCGCCTATTTCGTTGCCCAAGCTGGCGCTCGGGAACTCGTTGGCTTCGGCGGTGTCATGCTGTCGCTCGAGGATGGTCACATCACCACGATCGGAGTGGATCCTGCATACCAGCGCCGTCGGATCGCGACGCGGCTCATGCTCGTGCTCGCGCGCGCCGCGATCCAGCGCGGCGCGACGGCGCTGACGCTCGAGGTTCGACTCTCGAACCGCAGTGCCCAGGAGCTCTACCGGCGGTTCGGATTCGGTCCGGTCGGCGTGCGCAAGGCGTACTACCAACAACCTGATGAAGACGCGCTGATCATGTGGGCACACGATGTGACGAGCGCGGCCTACACGGAATTGCTCGCATCGCAGGAACGCATGCTTCCTTCGGCGCTGCGCCGCGTGATCTCGGCGCGAGGCGATGAGGCTCGATGTTGATTCTCGCGATCGAGACGAGCTGCGACGAAACCGCTGCTGCTGTGGTGGACGACACCAACTCGGTGCGCAGCTCCGTGGTGGCCACCCAAAGCGACCTCCATGCGCCCTACGGCGGTGTCGTGCCCGAGATCGCGAGCCGGGCCCATCTCGAACTCGTCAATCCTGTGATCGCGCGTTGCCTGGTCGAAGCCGATGTCGAGCTGTCGCAGATCGACGCCTTCGCGGCGACGCACGGGCCGGGTCTCGCCGGTGCACTCATTGTTGGGGTGAGCGCAGCCAAGGCCCTTGCGCTCGCGACCGCGCGCCCGTATATCGGCGTGCATCATCATGAGGCGCATCTGTTCGCGGCGATGCTCGAAGATCCCACGCTGGTGCCGCCCTTCGTGACGCTCATTGTGTCGGGCGGGCACACGTTGTTGATCGTTGTTGACGCGCTCGGCGTGTACCGCGTGGTGGGCCGTACCGTCGACGACGCCGCGGGGGAGGCCTTCGACAAAGTGGCGCGCCTGCTCGGGCTCGGTTATCCCGGTGGTCCGGCCGTCGATCGGGCCGCGCTCGACGGCGATGCGACCGCCGTGCGCCTCCCGCGACCCATGCTCGACCAGGGCGACGACTTTTCCTTTTCGGGCTTGAAGACTGCCGTGGTGCGCTACTGCCATGAGCATCCCGACGCGCCGGTCGCCGACGTTGCGGCCGGATTCCAGGATGCCGTCGTGGATGTGTTGGTCACGAAGTTGATGCGCGTCGCCGATCGTGAACACGTCGGCAGCGTTGTGCTCGGTGGCGGTGTGGCGGCGAACAGCCTCCTACGCGCCAGGGTGCAACACGCTGCCGCACAAGCCCGTATCCGTGCGGTCGTGCCGGCCCGAGCACTCTGCACCGACAACGCCGCGATGGTCGCGGCGGCTGCGCACCATCGTCTCGCAACCGTCGGACCGACCGGGCTCACTGGCGGCATCGACCCCAGCCTCGCCCTCGGCACGACGCCGCGCTGAGCTCTGAGGGCGGCGACCCGAGTTAGCACTCGGAGACCGTGAGTGCTAACGTGGCTCCTGCGCACCGCGGTGGACGCGGACCGCATTCTTCAAGATTCTTCACGCAATTCGCACCATGGGCCGGTCACGGCCCGACACCATCCCTACCGATCGAACCACCACGCCTGGAGGCGCCACGATGAAGCTGCAGCCCCTGGAGGACCGCATCGTCGTCCGTACGGCCGAGGCCGAAGAAAGAACAGCAAGCGGCCTCGTCATTCCCGACACCGCCAAGGAGAAGCCCCAGCAGGGCGAGGTCTTGGCCGTGGGCCCGGGTCGTCGTTCGGAGCAGAGCGGCGACATCATTCCGCTCGGCATCGAGGTTGGCGACATCGTCGTCTACTCGAAGTACGGCGGGACCGAGATCAGCCACGAGGGCGACGACTTCCTCATCTTGAACGCCCGCGACGTGCTCGCCAAGGTGGGCAAGAGCTCCAAGAAGAAGTGACGTGTGCGGCTGAGGCCGCACCCACATTCCATCTTCAGATCGACCATGAGGCGGCCAGCGAGGGCCGCCTCATTCGTTCGTTCAGGTTGTGGTGTTCAGGTTGTGGTGTTCAGGTTGTCGTGATGAGGGCTTTGGCTGCCTTGTAGTCGGCCTTGCCGTTTGGCGCGCGCAGGATTTCGTCGGTGAACACCCAGCGCCGCGGGTGCTTGTAACGAGACAGCGTCCCGAGCGTCGCGGCGAGGTCCGACGCGTCGGCCGCGGCGTCGGGCGCGAGCGTGACCACCGCGGCGATGGCCTCGCCGAAGCGCTCGTCGGGTACTCCGACGACCAGGCAATCGGCCACCGCGGGGTGAAGCTTCACGGCCTCTTCCACCTCTTCGGGGTACACCTTTTCGCCGCCGGTGTTGATGCAGTTGCTGCCCCGACCGAGCAGCGTGATGGTGCCGTCGGCCTCGACCGTGGCGAAGTCGCCTGGTACCGACCAGCGCCGTCCTTCGAACACCCTGAAGGTCGAGGCCGATTTCGTCTCGTCCTTGTAATAGCCGGCTGGGATGTAGCCGCCGACGGCGACCATCCCGATCTCGCCCGAACCGTGCTCGACCTCACGACCGTCGTCGGTGAACACCTTCGTGTTCGTGCCAACGGTGAACTTCGCGGTGGTCTGCTCGCTGCCCGGGCCACTCATCGATGCCGCCATGCCGACGGCCTCCGACGATCCCAGCGAATCGAGGCAGAAACACTGCACGCGCTCGGCGAGTTCGCGCTTGACCTCGGCGGTCCACATCACGCCCGACGAGATGATCAAGCCGAGCGTGGTCATGTCGTACGCGTGACCATCGGGCGCGCCTTCGCGCAGTGCGCGCAGCATGGGCTTGGCGAACGCGTCACCGACGATCGCCATTTGTGTCACGCCGGCTTGTTCGACAACCCGCCACAGCTCGTGCGGATCGAACGTGCGGCCTTCGAGGGTGACGACCGAACCTCCGCCCATCATGGCCTGGAACGACGTGAACAAGCCGGTGCCGTGCATCAACGGCGACGCGGGAAGGTGCGCCGGGGTACGGCCGCTCGCGACGATGCGGGCCGCGGCCGCGCCGGCATCGGCTGACGCAGCCGGGATTTCTTCGCCGAACAGCGGGTAGTACGAGTCGGCGAGCACGCCGAAGAGGTCCTCGCTGCGCCACATCACGCCCTTGGGCATCCCGGTGGTGCCGCCCGTGTACAGCAGCAGCAGGTCGTCGCCGCTGCGCTCGATGCGCGGCATCGGGTCGTGGGCGCGCAGCGCGTCTTCGTACGCGACGGTGCGCGCGTCGCGCAGGGGCTGGGCGGCACCGTCGAGGTCGTCGACTTCGATCAGGAGTTTCAATCCGGGTACGCGATCGAGCACGTTTGCCACACGATCAGCGAGGCTGGAGTGGAACAGCAACGCCTCGGCGTCGGAGTTCTCGAGGAGATAGACGAGTTCTTCTTCGAGGTAGCGGTAGTTCACGTTGACCGGAACGCCGCGCATCTTGAATGTGGCGAGCAAACCCTCGACGTATTCGTTGGAGTTATAGCAATACGAGGCGACCTTCGAATCGGGGCCGAGTCCCGCAGACTGCAGCACCGCCGCCAGGCGACCAGCGCGGTCGTCGAGCTCACGCCAGGTGCGCCGGGCATCGCCCTGGATGAGCGCCACCTGCTCAGGGACGGCGTCGGCGACGGATTCGAACACAGTGGCGAAGTTCCAGTGCACGTGCGCTCCTCAGCGGCGGGGCGTGGGGTGGGGTGGGGGCGTCGGGCCGGGGTGGGCCCCGAACGCGTGTCGCGGCGTCGAGTATGACCGATATGGGACCGTCCGGTCACGTGCAGGACACCCGGTGCTCCGGATCGGCCTCAGGGGTGGCGTCGCGCGGTCGATGGGAGCGAACGCTGATGTTCAGGCGGATTGGCATGCGCGGCACACGAGAGCACCTCCCGAACGCTTCGCGGCGCGCCCGCAGGCAATGGCGCGCGCTCGGCGAACGCGGTGCCGTCACGTTCACGGTCACGCTCTCGGCGGTAGCGGTCGGCGTGGGAGTCGTGTCGCTGTTCGCCGTCACGTCATCGCCGTCGCATGACACCGGAGCGCGAGCGCCGCACACCGCCGACGGCAACCGCGTCGGCATGCAGGTCGTGGCCGACGAACTCCAGCGCGACGTAGGCGCGACCGGCCGCGTCGTCGTCAACGACCGAGACGGTTGCGGGCGCAATGGCGGCACGCGCGCCGTGATGTCGTTCGAGTCGAGCCACGGCAAGGTCGTGGAGCAGGCCTCGTGGTTCGTCGAGGATGGTGTGGGCGAACACGCACTCGTGCGACGGCAGTGCGTGGGCGGTCATGTGACCGAGACCCGTACCCTCGCCTCGATCTCAGGTACGCCCCTCGTGGCGTGCCTGCCCGACTGCACCCAAGCCCAACGGGTGCGGTTCTCGTTTGTCGGCGCGCAGGGTCTGGCCAGCGTGGTCGCATACCGCAAGGCAACATCGTGACCACGCGTTCCTTGTGGCCTTGGCAATACCTCCACCGCCACGGGCGCGACGAGCGCGGCACGTCGCTGATCCTCGCGCTGGCGTTCGTGTCGATCTTCGGAGTCGCCATCACCGCGTCACTCGAGTACGCCGACACGAGCTTGCGCCAAGACGGCGCGAACCGCAGCACCCGCGACGCGACGGTTGGTGCCGATGCCGCGACGCAGACCTTGATCAACGCCATGCGCCATCAACTGACGTGGGGCCGCGACGGTGCCACCTGCAACGGGCTCACGTACTCGATGCCCGACGGGCGTACCGCGTCGGTGTCGTGTGCGCCTCGGTCAGGCAGTGGTGACCCAATTGCGGGCGACGGTGCCGCCGCGGCCGGACTCCAGGACTACCCATTGCTGAGCGGCGCGCCGGTGGCGTCACCCTCGAGTTCGAGCGAGCCCGGCGTGACGGTGTCGGGAAGCGGCACGTTGCAGGTGCTCGGCGGCAGCACGTTCGCCTCGACGTCGTTCGCCGTCGGATCGGGATCCACGTACAGCCTCGGCAGCGGCACGGTGCACAGCGACGGTACGTGCGCGAACACTGTCCCGGCAGGCGGCGCGTGCCTCAACTACGCCGCAACGACGAGTGCCGACACCATTGCGGCGCTGCGCCAGGACGCGCCGTTCAGCACGGCGCCAGCAGTACGCACCGCGCCGTCGTGTCCGGGATCCAACAAGTACCTCGCGTTGTCGCCCGGTACCTATACCGACGCCAGCGCCCTGTCGGCGCTCACGAACGGGGGCTGTCCTGGCCTCGTGCTGCACCTCTTGGCGGGCGACTACTACTTCGGGTTCACCCAAACCGGCGCGGCGGCGAGTTGGGTGATCTCCGATCCGACGGTCGACGTGATCGGTGGCACGCCGAAGGGTTGGACGGTCGGCCCGTGGACGACCCGGCCCACGGTTCCCACCGTTGGTGCGTGCCGTTCGGCGTACGACCCGACGCCGAGCAGCGGTGTGGTGCTCGTGTTTGGCGCGCAGAGCCAGCTGTCGGTGACGGCGTCGCACAACGTGGAACTGTGCGCCATTCCAGTGGGATCAGGGACGGCGAACGCGATCTTCGGTCTCGATGGCGCGATCACCGGAGGTGCGGCGCAAAGCGGTTGCGTGGTGGTGGCACTTGGCGCAGGTGGTTGCCCGTTCATCTCGGTGTCGGGCTCGGCCGTGTTCAACGTGGAAGGCGTGGTGCAAGCCGCGAACGCCAACGTCACGCTCGACTACGCATCCAGTGCCAGTGCTCGATTCAACTGGGGGGTGCTGCTGCGATCGGTCGTCGTGCAGGGGCTCTCGGGAGGCCAGACCGTCACGCCGTTCAGTGCGCGCTCGGGTGTGCCGATCGGCCCATCCGGCTATGCCGACCGCGATGTCGTACTCACCGCGACGATCGCCGGTGTCCGCTACGTGCGGGCTCGCGTCGAATTCGTCGACGCCAGTGGTGACGACCCAGGAAGTCGGGTCAAGATCCTGGAGTGGTCGAGCGCGAAGTGACCTGCGCCACCAATTAGTGCGAGCGGACCACGATCGACGCTCAGGTGGGATGACGCGCGCACCGATGTTCTCACCCAGCGACATGAGTGAGTGGTGCGACAAATGGTCCGAACGCGACAGCATTTCCGTGCAGACGCGGTACCGGCGCACCGGCGCCGGGCCTGGCGCACGCGCGGCCGCGCGCGGCGGCTGGCATCCGGCGAGACGCTCGTGGAAACGCTCTGCACGCTCACCATTGTGTCGCTCGGTGTGGTCGCGCTGACCGCAGCGATGGGTTACAACTTCACCTTCGCGCGCCAGAGTCGCGACTCGAGCGTGGCCGACACCTTGCTCGTCGCCTACTCCGAGAACCTTCAGACCATTGCGTACGAACCGTGCGCGACGGGCACCACGCCGTACGCCGCGACCGCAAGCGCCGCACTGCCGACGCATTTGAACGGCATCACGGTCATGGGATCCGGTACAGCAGTTGGAAGCTCGCAGTTCTTGGCGCGGGTGACCGGCGTGCAGTACTGGGACGGCAACACGAGCCCGGCAGGCTGGTCGTCGTCGTGCCCATCTGGTGGAGACCCCGGCGCGCAACGTCTCACGGTGACGGTCTCGCCCGGCGACGGCCTTATCTCGCGCTCGCTCCTGTTCGTGAAACGCCAGGCATGAGCGCGCGACTGCGTCACGCGTTCAGGCCGCGCGGTGCGACTGCTGCGCCCGATGCGATCGATGAGCGCGGCTTCACGTTGATGGAACTGATCGTGGCATGCACGATTCTCGGTCTCATCATGGTGCCGCTCAGCGCGGCGACGATCTTTTTCCTGCGCCACGGCGCCGAAGCCCAAGCACAGTTCCAAGACGACAACGGATCCCGTCTCGCCGGTGTGTATTTCAACCGCGATATCGCGTCGGCGACATCGGTCGACGTGTCGAGCGCAGGGTGCGGTGCGACTGCCGACGACACGCTCGTGATGAGTGTGCCCTGGACCGAGAACGGTGTCGCCAAGCAGGCGTCGTGGTTCACTGAAGTCGCTACCGACGGGACCGCGTCGCTGATCCGGCGTCGGTGCACGACTGGTACCCCTGACGAGACGAACACGCTCGCGTCCCTGTCGTCGGCGGGAAGCGTGTGGTTCGCCGTTACCGGCGGCGCCACGACACCGACGACGGTGCAACTCGGCTTCACGTCGTCGAATGGACTCGCGGCCACGCTGTCGGCCACGCCCCGTTGGGCGACATCATCGTCGGCGACGGTGCCCTCGGCGCCGGCTGGCGTGAGCGCCACCGGGGCATCGGGGAGTGCCGTCGTGACGTGGCTACTGCCTGCGACCGATGGCGGCAGCGTGGTCACGCTCTATACCGTCACGGCGAGTCCCGGCGGCGCGACCTGCACCGCATCGCCACCGACAACGACCTGCACGCTCAGCGGCCTCACGAACGGTGCGACCTACACGGTGAGCGTCACCGCGACGAACGACATTGGTATGGGCGCTCCGGCAACGGCCAGCGTGACCGCCGGACACCTGCCGGGCGCGCCGACCGGGCTCAGCGCGACGGGCGGCGACTCGCAGGCACCCGTGTCGTGGACCGCGCCGTCGAGCGACGGCGGCTTTGCAATCACGTCGTATACCGCGACCGCGAGCCCCGGCGGCGCGACTTGCACGGCAACGGCGCCCGCGACGACGTGCACGATCACGGGTCTTGTGAACGCCAGCACCTATTCGATTACCGCCACGGCCACGAACGACGCGGGCACCGGACCGGCGTCGTCGTCGGTGTCGGTCACGTTGGCGACCGTGCCCGGCGCGCCGACCGGTGTGGTCGCCGGTCCCGTGGGTGTGGTGAGCACGTTGGCTGGTTCGGGGTCGGCGGCGTTTGCGGATGGGTCTGGGGTTGGGGCGAGTTTCGATGGGCCGTCGGGTGTTGCGGTGGATTCGTCGGGGAATGTGTATGTGGCGGATGCGGGGAACAATCGTGTTCGTAAGGTGACGTCGGCTGGTGTGGTGAGCACGTTGGCTGGTTCGGGGTCGGCGGCGTTTGCGGATGGGTCTGGGGTTGGGGCGAGTTTCGATGGGCCGCGCGGCATCGCCGTCGACATCTCGGCGAACGTGTTCGTCGGCGACCTCCTGAATCAACGATTGCGCTCGATCTCCAACGGTTCGGGCCAGGCGAACGTGTCGTTCACCGCGCCGAGCAGCGACGGCGGCACCGCCATCACGCTCTACACCGTGACCGCCGCGCCCGGCGGCGCCACCTGCACGGCCCCGCCGTCCAGCATGATCTGCATCGTCTCGGGCCTCACCAACGGCACCGCGTACACGTTCACGGTGACGGCGGCGAACGCCTCGGGCTCGAGTGTGGCGTCGAGCCCGTCGAACAGCTTCACGCCGACGCTCAACGGTGGTTCTGACATGTTCGCGAACGCGACTGCCGTGCCGCAGGTCGCACCTGGGTTGCCCGTGATCGTCACGACGAACGTCTCGGGCGCGACCACAGAAACCGGTGAGCCGTGGATCGGTGGGCAGAGCTACGCGTCGGTGTGGTTCGCGTATACGCCGACCACGTCGGGCTCGGTGCTCGTCACCACGAGCGGATACACGAACGCGGGCACCTGGATCGGTCTCTACGAAGGCTCAGTGATCAACAGCCTCACAACGTTGCAGCACATCGGTGGTCGTACGGCGGGCTTCACCGCCACGGTCGGACACACCTATCGCGTGCAGGTGTTCACCCAGTCCGGACAGGGCACGACGGGCACGGTGACGTTCGCTGACAACGGCGCGAACGGTGACAGCTTTGTGGATGCGATTCCGGTGGCGCAGGTGCCGTCGGGTGGGTCGCGCGTGGTGAATGTGGATGTGGCGGGAGCGTCGACGGAGTCGGGTGAGCCGTGGATTGGTGGGCAGAGCTACGCGTCGGTGTGGTTCGCGTATACGCCGACGACGTCGGGGTCGGTGCTGGTGACCACGAGTGGGTATACGAACGGTGGCGGGACGTGGGTGGGCGTGTATCAGGGTTCGGTGATGTCGAGCCTGACGAAGTTGCAGCAACTCGGTGGTCGCACCGCCGGATTAACCGCGACGGTTGGCCAGACGTATCGGATCCAGGTGTTCACGAACGTCGGGCTTGGCACGACGGGCACGGTGACGTTCGCTGACAACAGCGCGAACGGCGACAGTTTCGTGGATGCGATCGCCGTCGCGCCGGTTCCCGTCGGGATGTCGTCGCTGACGAGCATCGATGTCACCGGATGTTCCACCGAGACGAACGAGCCGTGGATTGGTGGGCAGTCGTACGCGTCGATCTGGTTGTCGTACACGCCGGCGGTGTCGGAATCGATCACGGTGACGTCGACCGGTTACACCAGCGCCGGAACATGGATCGGCTTGTATCGTGGCTCGGTGCTCACGAGCCTCACCACGATCCAACAGGTGAGCGGCCGGACCGCGACGTTCGCGGTGACGGCTGGGAACACCTACCGGATCCAGGTCTTCACGAACGTGGGCCAGGGCACCACCGGCACCGTCACCCTGGCGGCCAGCTAGCGGCGCGCCGTCGACTCGACCATCCGGTCGGCGTAGTCGGGTTCATCTCCAGCGGGGCTCGCGAGGGCCGACATCCTGCGGGTGGGATTGACGGGGCGAGTGTTCGCAGGGGTGGCGCGCCCAGCGCGCCGCGTGTGTCAGCGGATCGGGCGATGCCAGCGCGGTGAGTTGCTAATCGAGGTGCTCGTGACCGTGGCCATCGTCAGCATCGGCGTCGTGGGATTGATGGCGGCGCTCGGTGTGACGTTCCATCTTGGGTCGGTGAGCCGGGTCGACACGCAGGGCGACGCGCTGCTCATGCGGTACGCCGAGAACGTGGCGTCGCAGCCGTACGAGTCCTGCACTGTGGGCACGGCGCCCTACGCCGGTGTCGCGTCGTCGGCGATCCCCGCGTCGAATCTTCCTGACGGCGTGACCGTGGGTCCGCCGGGGTCCGGCGACGGCACGAGCCAGTCGTTCGAACTCGGTATCGAGGCCACGACCTACTGGAACGGTGACACGTTCCCGATCACGTTCTCGGCCGCGTGCCCGGCGTCTGACCTCGGTGCCGAACAGTTGCACCTCTTCGTCCGCTCGGGCGACGACGCCTTCGAGCGCCGTCTCACACTCGTGAAGCGCCGAGCGTGACCAACATGGCCCCCACCTTCCCGTGGTCCCACAAACAGGGCAGAAAAGTGCGTCCTGATGGGACCACGGGCGCCGTTCGGGCGGGCCGCCGCCGTCGCGACGTCGCGCGGGAAGCCGCGCGGGAAGTCGCGCGGGGCGTCACGCTCATCGAGGTGTTGACGTCGGTCACGGTGCTCGGCCTGATCATGGGTCCGTTGACCTCGTCGGCGGTGTTCTACGTGGATCACGGACGCGAGGCCAGTGCGCACTTCGCCGATGACAGCACGGTGCGCGCCGTGACCGCGCTGTTCGTCGCCGACGGCCAGTCGGCGGACTCGGTGGTGGTGCCCGACGCCGCGCCGTGCGCAGGCAATGGCGCCGCGGCGCTGGCGACGATCTCGTGGGACGACGACGGCGTCGTGTTTCGGGCGTCGTGGTTCGCCGACGCATCCGAGGCGGTGACCTCGCTCGTGCGGCGCCGTTGCACCGGTACGTCACTCGTCTCGACGATCGTGATCGGCGACATCGCCGCACCTCCGGTCGTGTCGTGCGCACCGACGTGTGGCGCTCCGACGTCGTTGACGATTTCAGGTACGACGGCGGACGGCTCGACCTTCGCGGTGACGGCGCAGCGGAGATCGTCGTGAAGCGCGCTCGCTCCGGAGCGGGGCGTCTCCGCCTGCGCACCGACGCTGGGGCCTCGCTCGTGCTCGCGCTGGTGTTCATCACGTCGCTCGGTTGCATGGGCTTGGCCACGCTCGACCTGGCGAACGAATCGTTCCGCGAGGATCGGGCGACCCAGGCGTTCCACAGCGCGGTGTACGGCGGTGGCGGCGCGCTCGACGCGGCCGCGAACGCGAAGCGGTCGGATCTCGCATGGGGTCGAGAAGGCGCGCCGTGCAGTGGGCTGTCGATGGCAGCCGACGACGGTGCCACGGTCATCGTGCAGTGCACGCCCGTGCACGGCAGCGGTGCGCTCATCGTTGGTGGCGCCGGCGCTCGGTCCGATCGCGTCGTCGACCTCGCGGCCGTGATCGGCGGCACTCGCGTTGCTCGGGCCCGCGTCGAGTTCGTCGATGGTGGCGGCAACTCGTCAGGCGCCGTCGTACGTGTGCGCAACTGGACGACGACGCCGTGATCGCCGAAGGGCGTCGCGGCGCGTCGGGGTTCACGCTGATCGAGTTGCTCGTGGCGCTCGCGATCATGGGTGTGCTCGCGGCCGTCGCCGCGATTGCGGTGAGTGGCTTCGACAGCGTCGGCGTCGGAGAGGGATGCCGAGTCGATACCGCGAGGTTGCGCAAAGCCGAGACCACGTACTTCCTCGCGCACGGCAGCTATGCCGATGAAGCGAAGCTCGTCGAGGTCGGTCTGCTGGCCGAGCCGTCCGATCTTCACGACGTCGGCGTCATGGCTCAGGCCTACGCCGTCACCGAAGTCGGCGCGTGCATCGGCCGGAACTCCACGTACGGGATTCCCGCGCCGACGGTCGGCTCGACGACCCACAGCGGCACCACCGTGTCGGTGGTCGCGGCCGATGGCGCCGGGGTGAGTGGGGTCGCGGTGGCGTACCTCGCGCCCGGAGATATCACGTGGAGTTCGATGGGCACGACGGGCGCGTCGGGCAGTGTCAACGCGCCACTCGGCGACGGCGTGTATGACCTGCGCGTTTCGCTCGACGGTGCCGTCAACACGTTGTCGCAGGTCACCGTCGTCGCCGGAACGGTCGTGACGTTTCCCACCGTCGAGCTCACGGTGCGGTTGCGCAATGCGCTGGGCGCGGGCGTCGCGGGCGGGGGAGTATCGGTGCGGTCCTCGGGCGGGTCGTTCCAGCCGCTCGGATCGACCCCGATCTCGGGTGACTTGGTCACTCAGGTGTTGCCGGCGGCGTACGACGTCTCGTTGACGTACGGGTCAATGTCGTCGACCCGGATTGGCGTGACCGTCAACGCACCGACGGCGGTGTCGTTCGAACTCTGCACGGCGAGCGTGGTGTTGCGGTCGGTCACGGGTGTCGGGATCGCCGGTGGTGTCGTGTCGGCGACGCCCCCCGGCGGCGCGACGATCTCACTCGGCACGACCGACGCGTCGGGCCACGTCGGCGTCTCGTTGCTGAGCGGTACGTACGACATCACAATGCGCTACGCCGGGATGACGTCGGTGCAATCGGTGGGGATCAGCGGCAACCCGACGATCACGTTCCAGATGGTCACGGTGACGGTGCACATGGCGACGTCGACGGGTGCAGCACTCACCGGCGGCGACGCCGCGACGTGGTATCGACCAGCTGGCGTGTCGGCGTGGACGTCGGTCGGTACGCCGAACGCCTCGGGGAATGCGATGGTCGATGTGTTGCCGGCCACCTACGACGTCGAGGCGCAGTGGTTCGGGGTCTCCAGCGTCCAGTCGTCGATCGCAGTGTCGGTGCCGACGACGGTGACGTTCCAGACCGCGCCGGTCGCGGTGCGGATGCTCGCGTCGACTGGTTCGGCACTGACTGGTCAGGACGCGGCCGTGTTCACGCGCATCGCCGGCAATGTGGCGTGGACGCTGTCGGGTACCCCGAATGGTTCGGGTGTGGTGTCGCTGGAGCTGTTCCCCGGCAACTACGACATTCGAGCCCGCTGGTTCGGTGTGTTCAGCGTGCAGCCAGCCGTGGCCGTGGGCGTGTCGGCGCCGACGACGGTGACATTCCAGACGACGCTGGCGACGTTGCGGATGCTCGCGTCGACCGGAGCAGGATTGAGTGGTCAAGACGCCGCCCTGTTCGTGCGCGAAGCAGGAACGTCGTCGTGGATGCTGTCGGCGCATCCCGATGCTGCTGGGGTCGTGCCCCAGGAGCTGTTCGCGGCGACGTACGACGTCCGAGCACGGTGGTTCGGTGTGTTCAGCGTGCAGTCGGCGGTGGTGGTGTCGGCGCCGACCGTCGTGACGTTTCAGACCAAGCTGGCGACGTTGCGCATGATCGCCTCGACCGGCGCGGGCCTGACCGGCCAAGACGGCGCGCTGTTCGTACGCGAGAGCGGCACCACGGTCTGGACGCTGTCGGGATACCCCGACGGCACCGGGACCGTGACCCAGGAACTGTTTGCAGCCACGTATGACATCGAGGCGCGCTGGTTCGCCGTGAACCGCGTGCAGCCAGGCGTGGTGGTGTCGGGACCGACGACGGTGACGTTCCAGACCACGCTCGCGACGTTGCGCATGGTGGCGTCGACCGGCGCGGGCCTGACGGGCCAAGACAGCGGGTTCTGGCTCCGCCAGTCGTCGACATCGACCTGGTTGCTGTCGGGATATCCCGATGCTTCAGGGGCGGTCGCTCAGGAGCTGTTCGCGGCGACGTATGACATCGAGGCGCGGTGGTTCGGTGTGTTCAGCGTGCAGCCGGGCGTGGTGGTGTCGGCGCCGACCGTCGTGACGTTTCAGACCAAGCCGGCGACGTTGCGGATGCTCGCGTCGACCGGCGCGGGATTGACCGGTCAAGACGGCGCGTTGTTCGTGCGCCAGTCCGGGACCACGCCGTGGCTGTTGGCTGGCGCGCCCGATGGCTCGGGGACGTTGGCCCAGGAGTTGTTCGCGGCGACCTACGACATCGAGGCCCGCTGGATTGCGGTGAACAGCGTGCAGCCCTCGGTGGTGGTCTCGGGGCCGACATCGGTGACGTTCCAGACGAAGCTCACGACGTTGCGCATGGTGTCGTCGACAGGGACGGGGTTGAGCGGCCAGGACGAGGCGTTGTGGGTGCGTCAATCCGGTGTGTCGTCGTGGTACTTCTTGGCCAACCCGAGCGCCGGGACGCTGACGCAAGAGTTGTTCGCGGCGACCTACGACGTGCGCTCGAAGTGGTTCGGTGTGTTCAACCAGCAGTCGTCGGTTGCGGTGTCGGGTCCGACGACGGTGACGTTCACGTCGGTCCCGCTGACGTTGCGCATGCTCGCCTCGACGGGTGGCGGGCTCACCGGTCAGGACGAAGCGATGTGGGTGCGCCAGACCGCGACGTCGCCCTACTTCTTTCTGGGTGCACCGGCAGTGGATGGCTCGCGGGTGCAGGAGTTGTTCGCGGCGACCTACGACGCCAAGTTTCGTTGGACGGGCGCCACCACAACCATGTCGTCGAATGTCGTCGGTGGCGCGACCACCGTGTCGGTGAGCGCGGTACCGGTGGTCGCTACGTGCAGGAAGCAATCCGACAACAGCGTGGTCGTGGGCGCGACCGGTTCGATCGTGTTCTCCGGCACCGTGTACCCGTTCGGGACGACCGACGCTTCAGGCGTGTTCAGCGCGCAGGTGCTCGCGGGGCCCCACGACTTGCGGTGCAAGCTCGGCGCGCTCGTCGGGAACAACACGAACGTCAACGTGGCCACACCCGCGGGGGCCATCACCACGATCCTCATGGCCTGACGCGCCAAGCTCGAGGTGTTGGCTGTCGTTCTACGATCTCGGCCATGGTCGAGCGGGGTGGCAGCCAGTTCATCCCGCGCCCCGACGGCTACGAGATCGTCGGTCCGGCACCGTGGGCTCGGTTGACGGCGGCCCAACGCGGCTTCTCGCTGGCCGACGTGCGCGGCGCGCTCGAGGACCTCGCGGCGCCGAAGCCGGTGCCCGACATACCGACGGCGCGGCCTTCGGCGGTCCTCGTGGCGATGTTCGAAATTGACGGCGTGGCGCGTCTGGTGTTGACCAAGCGGCCCGACACGATGCCGTCGCACCGCGGCGAGATCGTGTTCCCTGGCGGCAAGCACGATCCCGCGCTCGACGCTTCGCTGGCTGACACGGCGCTGCGCGAGGCACACGAGGAGATCGGGTTACGGTCCGAGCACGTCGAAATCGTGGCCCAGCTTGATGGGGTCGGGACGGCCGCGTCGCAGTTTGTGATCACGCCGTTCGTGGGGTTGTTGGACGCGCCGCGCCAGCTCGTCGCGCATCCTCGTGAGGTCGTCGCCGTGTTCGACGTGACGATCAGCGAGCTGCTGTCCGACGAGGTGTTTCGGCGCGAGCGCTGGACTCGCGGCGAGTTCAGGATCGACGTCGACTTCTACGAGCTCGCAGGTGAGACCGTGTGGGGCGCCACCGCGCGAATCCTCACGAACCTGCTGACGGTGCTGACGACGAACCGCTGAAGGGGCGCGCGCCACGACGCGGGTGCGCCCCGGCGAAGCGGTCCCGACGGGCGCCGATGGGACCGCGTTGCGACACGGCGGGCGGGCAGCTCCGGCCCTGAACCGGCCCAACCGGGGCTCGCGCCGAGCTCGTCGATAAGCTGGCGGTTTCTTCCCGTGAGGTCGTACACCTAGGAGCGCCTGTGGAAGTCGAGATCGGCATTGGGAAGTCGGGTCGGAGGGCGTACGGGTTCGACGACATCGCCATCGTCCCGAGCCGGCGAACGCGCGATCCCGAGGATGTCGATATCCGTTGGCAACTCGCCGAGTTCACCTTCGAGCTGCCGTTGATGGCGAGCGCGATGGACGGCGTCGTGTCGCCGGCTTCCGCGATCGAGATCGGCCGGTTGGGTGGCCTGGCGTGCTTGAACCTCGAAGGCCTGTGGACGAAGTACGAGCACCCGGAGCCGATGCTCGAAGAGATCGCGTCGCTCGAGCCTGAAAAGGCGACGCGCCGGATGCAGGAGATCTACCTCGAGCCGATGAAGCCCGAACTCATCGGCCGGCGTATCGAAGAGATCGCAGCCGGCGGTGTGGTCACGTGCGCCTCGCTCACGCCGCAGCGCGTCGAGTCGCTCGCGCCGATTGCGATCGAAGCCGGCCTCAACGTCTTGGTGATCCAGGGCACGGTCGTGTCGGCCGAGCATGTGTCGAAGGACCCAGCCCGCCAGCCGTTGAACTTGAAGAAGTTCATCCGCGGCCTCGACCTTCCGGTGATCGTCGGCGGGTGCGCGTCGTACGCAACGGCGCTCCATCTCATGCGCACCGGCGCCGCGGGCATCCTCGTGGGTGTCGGTCCGGGCCACGCGTGCACCACTCGCGGTGTGCTCGGCATCGGCGTGCCACAAGCGACGGCGATCGCTGATGCTGCGGGCGCGCGGATGCGTCACCTCGTCGAGACCGGCGTCTACGTGCACGTGATCGCCGACGGCGGTATGCGCAACGGCGGCGACGTCGCCAAGGCAATCGCGTGTGGCGCCGATGCCGTGATGATCGGCTCGCCGCTCGCCGGGGCGTACGAAGCGCCTGGGCACGGCTACCACTGGGGGATGGCGACGTTCCACCCCACCTTGCCGCGTGGCGCGCGCGTCTACGCGGGCAAGAAGGGCACGATGGCCGAGATTCTCATCGGCCCGGCCCACGACAACGACGGCACGCTCAACATCTTCGGTGGCCTGCGCACCTCGATGGCCACGACGGGTCACGAGTCGCTGAAGGAATTCCAGAAGGCCGAAGTGATGGTGGCGCCGTCGTTGCAGACCGAAGGCAAGTCGCTGCAGCGCGCGCAAGGCGTCGGCATGGGCAACAAGTAGCGGTCGTTGACCGACACTGTTGTCGTCGTTGATCTCGGGGCGCAGTACGCGCAGCTGATCGCCCGCCGTGTGCGTGAAGCGCACGTGTATTCCGAAATCGTGCCGCGCTCCACGCCGATGGCGGAGATCGTTGCTCGCCGTCCGGCCGCGATCATTCTGTCGGGCGGGCCGGCGTCGGTGCATGTTGACGGCGCCCCCTCGATCGACCCGGCGATCTACGACGCTGGTATCCCGCTGTTCGGTTTGTGTTACGGCGCGCAATTGATTGCTCGTGACCTCGGTGGCGAAGTCGCCAAGACGGGCCGAGGTGAGTACGGCCGCACCACGTTGGCCGTCACCGAACACGGGCCGCTGTTCCACGAACTGCCCCCCGAACAAGTCGTGTGGATGAGTCACTTCGACACGATCACGCGAGCGCCCGAAGGCTTTCGCGTGTTGGCGTCCACACCCGACACGCCCGCCGCCGCCTTCGCCGACCCGCAACGCAAGATCTACGGCGTGCAGTTCCACCCCGAGGTAGCGCACACCGAACGCGGCCAGGAGATGCTCGAGGCCTTCCTCTACGAGGTGGCTGGGTGTCGGCCCACCTGGACGAATGTGTCGATCATCGATCACGCCGTCAACGAGATCCGGGCGCAGGTCGGTGGCGAGCGGGTGATCTGTGGGCTGTCGGGCGGTGTCGACTCCGCGGTTGCCGCGGCGCTTGTGCACAAGGCCGTCGGCGACCAGCTCACCTGCGTGTTCGTCGATACAGGCCTGTTACGGCGCGGCGAGGCCGAGCAAGTCGAGGCGACGTTCCGGCGCGACTTCCACGTCGATCTCGTGCACGTCAAGGCCGCCGATCGGTTCCTTGGCGCGCTCGACGATGTGCTCGACCCCGAACGCAAGCGCAAAATCATCGGCGAGACCTTCATCCGCGTGTTCGAAGAAGCGGCGAGAGATTTAGGCAACAGCCCCTCGGGGCGCGAGCCGCAGGCGAGCGGGGGTGGAACGCCTCGCTTTCTCGTGCAGGGCACGCTGTATCCCGACATCGTCGAGTCGGGTGGTGGCGACAACGCCAACATCAAGAGCCACCACAACGTCGGTGGGCTGCCCGAGGACATGAAGTTCGACCTCGTTGAGCCGCTGCGGAACTTGTTCAAAGACGAGGTGCGCGCGGTCGGCGAGGAGCTGGGATTGCCGCACGACATCGTGTGGCGCCAGCCGTTCCCCGGTCCGGGTCTCGCGGTGCGCATCATCGGAACGATCACGCCGGAACGCATCGACATCTTGCAGCGCGCCGACGCGATCGTGATGGAAGAGATCAAGCGCGCGGGCTTGTATCACGAGATCTGGCAGAGCTTTGCCGTGCTGCCAGCCGTGAAAACGGTCGGCGTGATGGGCGACGACCGCACCTATGCCTATCCGATCGTGCTGCGGGCCGTCACGAGCGACGATGCCATGACCGCCGACTGGGCCCGCTTGCCGTACGAGGTGTTGGAGCGCATCTCGAGCCGCGTGATCAACGAAGTCCCCGGCGTCAACCGAGTGGCCTACGACATCACCAGCAAACCCCCCGGCACCATCGAGTGGGAGTGACGAGCCCTCGTGCGGCGAAGCCGCCAGCAGCGAGGAACGGACACGACCAGTAGTAGCGAGTGGGAGTGACGAGCCCTCGTGCGGCGTAGATAGCGCAGTCGCGGCGACCGGAGCAGCCCAGGAGCGACGGAGGAGCGACATGGGTGCGCAGGAAGCTCGCCCGCGCCGGACGAAGTAGGCGCAAGAGCTAAGCCGTCGACGGCGGTCGTGCGTGTGGTGGGTATGGTCGTGATCGCGAACCACGACGCCGTCGGGGAGGTCGGTGCCGCCATGGTCGAGCGCACCGGCTTTGACGAGATGTATCGGCGCGAATACCCGCAGCTCGTCCGGCTCGCGTACGCCCTGTGCGGGCGCCGCGACGTGGCCGAAGAGATCGTGCAAGACGCCATGATGAAGGCCTTGGCGCGGTGGCCAAGGGTCCGCGACTACGACCGGCCCGGTGCGTTCGTGCGCCGGATCGTGGTGCACGACACCACGTCGGTACTGCGGCGCCGCGCCGCGGAGCTCAAAGCGCTGACGCGACTCGGCAGCCGTGCGAGCAGCGAGGCCGTGCTCGACCCAGAGGTCGACGAGTTCTGGCGGTTGGTGCGCACGCTGCCGGCGCGCCAAGCCCAAGTGGTCGCGCTGTTCTACGGCGACGATCAGACGACCGCCGACATCGCGAGCCTGCTCAGCATTGCCGAAGGAACGGTGCGAGCGACGCTCGCGCAGGCACGCGATGCATTGCGCGGTCAGCTCGAAGGAGCCAGCGATGAGTGATTTCGAAGACAGGGCGAGCGCGGCTGGCCGAGGACTGCGAGGACTCGACATGACGAACAACATCGATCCCGGCGTGCCGAAGCGACGGCTGCAACGGCGCCGACGGGCTGTCGCGGCAGCGTCGGCGGTCGTCGTCGTGGTCGGCGTGGGCATCGGCGTCGCCGTGACGAGGGATGGTGACACGGTGCACGTGTTGACCAGGCCGAGCACCACCGACATCGCCGGTCCGACGACGACCGTGCTCCTCAACAGTACGAGCACGCCCATGCCATCGACCACGGCGCCATCGACCACGACGCCAATCGCCGTCACAGTGCCTCGGGCGCTCGTGACGGTGCGCGGCGGCCGCCAGGTCATACTGCTCGACGGTGCCGACGAGACGGACGTCTTCACCGAGGACGGCGTCGAGCAGGCGTACCACCTCGCGGCCGGTCAGATCGTTGTGACCCAACAGGGCGTGAACGTGGTGATTGCCCGTCCGAGGACCTTTGGGTTGCCTCAAACTCTCCCCGACATGCAACTGATGGATGTCGGGGTGTACCACGGCCACAACGTCGTGCTGACCGTCGACCTCCACAACGACGTGTTGCACAACAATTGGCGGTGGATTTCGCTATTCGATCTCTCCACCTGGAAGCTCACGCGCACGAAGCTGTCGATTGCGCCGGGCACCACGCTCGATCACGTCTCGATCGCTGGTGATCTCTTTGTGATGTCGGGGGTGAGCGACGAAGGCGGTCCGTTCGTGCTCTACCGCCATATCGACAACAGCTTTGACACCACACTGCCGAACCCGGTCGCCGGGAACCTCGCCGCCGGCCCGATCGCCAACGCGGTGATCTCGCCCGACGGCACGCGCCTCGCGTACCTCGAAAACGCGCGTGATCTCGTCGTCACGGACGTGAAGAGCGGCACCCTGCTCACGCGGGTACGCATCAGCGACGAGACGTACTTTCCCGGTGACGCAGTCGACTTCGACGGCCGTTGGGCGGTCGTGACTCGAGGCGACGCCCGCGCCGTTCCCGCCGGCACACCCGGGCCGCCGGCCGTGCTCGTCGACACGACTGCAGCGCACCCAGCCGCGATCGACATCATGGCGGCGACGGGCCCGACCACGCTCGATCGTGTCTGAACCTGACGTTCGCCAACGATGAACGGTGTGTGACCGACGCGACAACTGATTCTCAGGAACCTGAGACCCGCTGGAAATTCGGTTGATGTCGCCAGTACCCTTCGTCGGTGGACCACGACAGTCGGCTCGGTCATGTGTTGGGCGACATTGTTGCTCCCGCGGCGATCGGGATGGTCGCACCGGTTGTGGCCATCGACGACCTGCTCGATACCGATGGCTGCGACGACTTTCTCGATGCTGATGGATGCGTGAAACCGCGCTTTCGCGGCCGACTCCACCAAGTGATGTTCTGGCTCTCGCTTCCTGCGGGTGCGCTGTTGATCGCGCTCGGTCGCCACGCGTCGTCGTACGTCGCGGCCTCGCTCTACACCGCGTCGATGGCCGCCTTGTTCGGCGCCTCAGCGCTGTATCACCGCGGTCGTTGGACCCCGAGGGTCCGCACGATCATGCAGCGTCTCGACCACGCGATGATCTTCGTGCTGATCGCTGGTTCGTACACACCCGTCACCTTGCTCGCGCTACGACCGGCATGGGGGATCACGTTCCTCGCGCTCGCATGGACGTGCGCCGCAGTGGGCGTGACGCTCACGCTCACATCGTGGAACTTCGTCGACCGTCACGGCGGCATCCTCTATGTGGGCTTCGGTTGGCTGATGGTGATCGCCCTGCCGGTCATCATCCACGCGCTGACGACGACTGAGTTGATCCTGCTCTTCGCCGGTGGCGCGTTCTACACGCTCGGCGCCATCAATTTCGGCCGGGGCTGGCCCAAGTTGCAGCCGCGCACGTTCGGATACCACGAGGTCTGGCACGTGATGACGTTCGCGGCCGCGGCGTGTCACTACACCATGGTCCTCATGCTCATCCGCGCCTGACGCCATCCCGCGGTCCCATCAAGAGCCATGAAAGTGGCTCCTGATGCGACCGCGGCGATCGGGTTGACCGGTGCGTGGCCGCGTGGCGCGTCATACTGGCGTGGCCATCAGTGATGATGGCGCTGGGGAGGTCCCGGGGGTCATGGCCGAGTCCGACGTCGAGGAACACCGCAGGCAACTGCATCGACGGGTGAGGCATGCGCTCTCGGCGCTCGGCGTCGTGCTTGTCGTGGTGTTCATCACCGTCGCGGCGTGGCCGCGGCACGTCGCCGACCTGCCCGTCGCGGCAACGGCTCCCGCGACCACACCGAGGGCTGTCGCCTCGACCTCGACTACGAGCGACCAGCCCGCGACCACGACGAGCGCACGCCCGACGACCACGACGCCTGCGACCACGCCGTTGCTGATTGCGGCCAATCCGCCGACGGTGATGGTTGCGACCTCGCGTGGGTGTGAGCAGCTCCGCAGCGGGCTGCCGTCGGTTCTCGAACGGGAGCTTCCCGGTGCGACACGGTGCTTTGCGCTCTCGGACGGCTCGCTGCTGGTGGATCACCGAAATCCCGATCCGGCCGCAGACGCTTCGTTGCGACTCACCGTGTTTCGCGGCGCGCAAGCCGCCGACCTTCCGATCCTGAATCAAGATCCGCTCGGCATCGGCACCGTCGGCGGCCATCCGGTGGTGTTCCTCGTGGCAACGAACGTCGGTCCCGTCGACTCCCATCCGATCCTGATGTACGACACGGTCACCCGATCGCGCCGAACCTTCGGTGTTGGTGCCGCCCTCGATTCCGGCACGAGCCGGGTCTCGACCGGCCCCGACGTCATCGTGACATCGGGCAACGCGGACATGGGCGTGGCCCCCGTTGGCTACTTCACGCTCGCAGGATTGGCCGCGACGCAGGGGCCGGATCTCACGAGCCGTTTGCCGTACCCCTCCGCCGACGTGGTCGATGTCGTGATCAGTCCCGACGGTGCGCGGCTCGCGTATCTCGATGGCCCGAACTACCGCAACGGCAATCCCGACCCCAACGACCCCTGGGCGCTCGTGGTAGTCGACGCCCACACGGGCCACGAACTCCAACGAACGCCACTGACGGCCGGCGCCGACGAGTACGACTGGCTCGAATTCGATGGCCGGTGGGCCGTCGCGAGCCGCCACCGCTCCGGTGCGGCGGGCGAGGTGGCCGAGGACGCCGTCGTGGTCGACACCAGCGTGCGCCAACCGGTCGCACAACGCCTCGCTGGGGCCAGCGGAATCGTCACCCTCAACACCCGCTGAGTAGCCCGGCCCGCGTGTGACACCTGGCGTCCGGGTTGTGGTCGCCCCTGGCCGGTGGGGCACAATTGGTGCAACGCAACCGTCCCTGGAGGGATTGATGAGTCTGCACGACGTAGCCAAGGCAATTGTGGCACCGGGCAAAGGCATCCTGGCCGCCGACGAGTCGAGCGGCACGATCAAGAAGCGCTTCGATGGCATCGGCTGCGAGAGCACCGAGGACCGTCGGCGCGCGTATCGCGAGATGCTGTTCACGACCGAGGGCGCGGCCGCGCACGTGAGTGGCGTGATCCTGTTCGACGAGACGATCCGCCAGAACGCGGCTGACGGTCGCACGCTCGTGTCGATCCTCGAGGGTCAGGGCATCATGCCCGGCATCAAGGTCGACAAAGGCACCGTGCCGCTGCCAGGCGCGCCCGGCGAACTCGTCACCGAAGGCCTCGATGGTCTCGGCGCGCGCTTGGCCGAGTACCGCGGCTTGGGCGCGAAGTTTGCGAAATGGCGCGCGGTCATCGATATCAGCGACACGATCCCCACCCAGTACTGCCTCGATGTCAACGCGCACGCGCTCGCTCGTTACGCCGCGCTCTGCCAGCAAGAAGGCATCGTGCCGATCATCGAGCCCGAAGTGCTCATGGACGGATCGCACTCACTCGAGACGTGTTTCGACGTCACTCGCCGCACGTTGCACACGGTGTTCGGCGCGTGCTTCGACCAGCGCGTCGATCTTGCTGGCGCCCTGCTGAAGCCGAACATGGTGCTTCCCGGCAAGAAGTTCAGCGGCGGCAAGGCAACGCCTGACGATGTCGCCGACGCGACGATTGCGTGTTTCCGCGAGGTCGTTCCCGCGGCGGTTCCCGGCATCGTGTTCCTGTCGGGCGGCCAGAGCGACGCCGAAGCCACGGCCAACCTCGACGCCATCAACAAGCGCGGCCCGCACCCCTGGGAGTTCTCCTTCTCGTACGGCCGTGCGCTTCAGGCCCCGGCGCTCGTGGCGTGGCTCGGCGCCGATGCCAACATCGCGGCCGGCCAAGCCGCCTACGCCAAGCGGGCCAAGCTCAACGGCCTCGCGCGCGACGGCAAGTACGACCCGTCAATGGAGCTCGCGAGCTGAGAGCGCCAGCGCGCTACAACTCCAGCATCAACGCGCGCGACAAGCGCCGACGCGAGCGGTTCGATCACAGCGCGGCGACGTACGCTGCCGCGTTGTGATCGACGCGAAGCTCAAACGGGCGTTGGGCCAGATGATCAAGGGCGTCCAAGTCGTCGCGTGCGAGCACGAGGGCGTCACCCGCGCGTACACGTCGCACTGGGTGAGCCAGGTTGCGTTCGAAGAGCCGATCGTGATGGCGTCGATCTCGCCGAAGCACGACACGTATCCGCTGATCGCCGCGGCGGGCTGGTTCACGGTGTCGATGTGTGCGGGCGATCAGGTCGACGCGGGCCAGTATTTCAGCTATCCGGGCCGCAAGTTCCGGTACCTGGCCGACGAGTTTCTCACCACGAGCGACGACGGCTTCCCGTACCTCGCGAACTGCATCGCTTGGTTTCGGGCCGAGACCTTCGAACGAAAGCCGATGGCTGATCACGAGCTGTTCTTCGCCCGAGTGACCCACTTCGGGCACGGGCGATTGAAGGAACCGCCGCTCGTGTATTCGAGCCGCCATGGTTGGCGGATCGCCGCCGACAAGGCGCGCCCTCCAGGCGTGAGCATTCGAGATCAATTGCTGGCGCGGTTGGCAGCCGCGGGCTTCGACGCGCCGGCCGGTGACGACGAAGAAGACTGAGCGATGAGTTTGCGCGTGTCCGGGCGTCTGACTCAGTGTGCCCGCGCGGGCAATAGCGTGACGCGGTCGATCAAGGAGGTCCCAAGGTGAGCGGAGTTCGGGTACTGGTCGGGACGCGCAAGGGTGCGTTCATCCTGACCGCAGACGGCAAGCGCAATGATTGGAAGGTCGACGGTCCGCACTTCGGTGGCTGGGAGATGTTCCACCTGAAGGGCTCGCCCGTCGATCCGAATCGGATCTACGCGTCGCAGTCGACGGGGTGGTTTGGCCAGCTGATCCAGCGCTCCGACGACGCAGGCAAGACGTGGTCTCCCGTCGGTAACGAGTTCGCGTACGAGGGCGTACCGGGCACGCACCAGTGGTACGACGGCACACCGCACCCGTGGGAGTTCGCACGCGTCTGGCACCTCGAGCCGTCTCCCACCGACGCCGACACGGTGTATGCGGGCGTGGAAGACGCAGCGCTGTTTCGTTCGGTCGACGGTGGCAAGGAGTGGCAAGAACTCCCCGGACTGCGCGAGCAGGGATCAGGGCCCGCGTGGCAGCCCGGCGCCGGCGGCATGTGCCTGCACACGATCGTGCTCGATCCCACCGATGCCAACCGGATGTTCGTGGCGATCTCGGCCGCGGGCGTGTTCCGTACCGACGACGCGGGCAAGACGTGGAGGCCGGCGAACAAAGGTCTGCACTCCGAGGGCATCCCCGACGGCGACGCCGAGGTCGGGCACTGCGTGCACCGCATCGCGCTGCACGCGTCGAAGCCGAACACCTTGTTCATGCAGAAACACTGGGACGTCATGCGCAGCGACGACGGCGGCGACAACTGGCATGAAGTGAGCGGCAACCTGCCGTCGGACTTTGGCTTTCCGATCGACGTGCACGCGCACGACCCCGATACTATCTACGTGGTGCCGAACAACAGCGACTCCGAGCACTATCCGCCGGAAGGCAAGCTGCGCGTGTATCGAAGCCGCACCGGTGGCAACGAGTGGGAACCGCTCACGAACGGGTTGCCGCAGAAGGATTGCTACGTCAACGTGTTGCGCGATTCGATGGCCGTCGACTCGCTCGATGCGTGCGGCATCTACTTCGGCACCACTGGTGGGCAGGTCTACGCGTCGCCCGACGCCGGCGACACCTGGGCGCCGATCGTGCGTGATCTGCCGGCGGTGTTGTCGGTCGAAGTCCAGACGTTGTCGTGATCCGGGTTGTGCTTCCGGCGCACTTGCGCATCCTTGCCAATGTGACGGGCGAAGTGCAGCTTGGCGTCGTTGGTACCGCGACTCAGCGGTCGGTGCTCGACGCGCTCGAAGCCGAGTACCCGATGCTGCGCGGCACAATCCGCGATCACGCCAGCCAGGAGCGGAGGAAGTTCGTCCGTTTCTTCGCGCTCGAAGAAGACCTTTCCCACGAGGCGCCGGACGCGCCGCTGCCCGACGCAGTGGTCGCGGGCACCGAGCCGTTCATCGTGGTCGGAGCGATGGCCGGCGGCTGAACGCCGCTGCGCTCGTGCTAGTGGTGGGTTGCTGGTGTTCGGGGACTTTGCGACGGACGGGGAGCGTTGACGTGGCCGACGATGATTCGCACTGGGTGGGTTGGCACCGGATGTACGAGATCGACGGATCCGCACTCCGCCAACGGCTCGTGATCGTGCAGCGACATTTGCGGGCCGCGCTCGACGCGCGCCCGGCTGGCGTACCGACGCGGATACTGAGCCTGTGCGCGGGTCAGGGTCGTGATGTGATCGGAGTGCTGCGTGAACATCCTGTACGCGAGCTCGTACGCGCCCGGCTCGTCGAACTCGATTCGCAGCTCGTGGCCGACTGCCGGGCGGCCGTGGCCCAAGACGCCACGTGTGCCGCGAACATCGAGGTCGTCGAAGGCGATGCGTCGATCAGCGACTGCGCCGCGGGTGCGGTGCCGGCCGATGTCGTGGTTGCGTGCGGGATCTTCGGCAACATCAGCGATGACGACATCCGTGCGTTCGCCGCGCTCGTCCCGATGCTGTGCGCACCGAACGCCACTGTCATTTGGACGCGCCATCGCCGTCCGCCCGACCTCACACCGCAGGTTCGTGCCTGGTTCGTCGACGCCGGCTTCGAGGAGCTCGCATTCGAGTCGCCCGACGAACGGGGCGTCGTCGGCGTGGGTGTGCACCGTCTCGTCGGGCCGCCGCGACCGTTGGAGTCGGGTGTCAGATTATTCACGTTCGTCGGCGACGGCGGAGTCTTCTGAGGCCCGCGCGCACGAACATGCGTCCGTTCTCGTCGTAGCGTGCTGCTACCGTCGATCGGAGCATGTCGGAGCTCGCACCCACCCCCGCGAGAGGGCTCGCACATGGCGGCGTCGACGACCTCTACGCCGACCTGAACCCGGCCCAGCTCGAGGCGGTCACGATGCCGCCTGCGCCGGTCCTGGTGATCGCCGGCGCCGGTTCGGGCAAGACCCGGGTGCTGACCCGGCGCCTCGCGCACCTCATCTTGGAACAGCGCGTCTCACCGTTCCAGGTCCTCGCGATCACGTTCACGAACAAGGCCGCGGCCGAGATGAAGGCCCGGGTCGGCGACCTCGTCGGCCCCGTCGCACAGCGGATGTGGGTGAGTACGTTCCACTCGGCCTGTTCACGGATCTTGCGGCGCGAGAGCAGCCTGCTCGGCTATCGCAGCGCCTTCACGATCTACGACCAAAGCGATGCCGTGCGCCTTGTCGACTGGGTCCGGCGTGATCTCGACCTCGACCCCAAACGCTTCGCGGCCCGTGGCCTGCACGCCAAGATCTCGGCGCTGAAGAACGAACTGATCCTTCCCGAGCAGTTCGCCGAGAAGGCGTTCGGCCCGCACGAAACACGCATCGCCAAGGTCTACAGCGAGTACCAGCGTCGTTTGCAGGAAGCTTCGGCCGTCGACTTCGACGACATGTTGGTGCTCGCGGTGCGGCTGTTCCGAGAGCACCCGAGCGCGCTCGCGCGCTGGCGCGACCACTTCGGCCATGTGCTCGTCGACGAGTTCCAAGACACGAACCTTGCCCAATGGGAACTCGTGCGCCTCCTCACCGAAGAGCACCGCAGCGTCATGGCGGTCGGCGACATGGATCAATGCCTCGTCGATGGCACGCTCGTCGCGATGGGCGACGGAACCCAGCGCCCGATCGAACAGATCCGGGTGGGGGACGCCGTCCTTTCGTGTTACGGCAGCGCCGACTTCCGACCCGCTCGCGTGCTACGCACGCACGAGAACTACGCGTCCGAACTCGTCAAGGTCACGCTCGCGAGTGGCCGCGCCCTCATCAGCACCCCAGACCACGTCCACTTCGCCGAGCTTCCCGTCGCCGTCGCCGCCCGTGGTCCCATCAGAAGCGCGAAAACAGCGGTCTTGTGGGACCACGGGTTGGCGGTACCGATGCCGGCCGTCCGCGCCGACGGTGTTGTCGTCGGCGCGCGCATGCTCGATGCGCAGGGCGGATTCGACGTTGTGACGAGCGTTGATCGCCTCGATCGGGATTGCCGCGTTTTCGATCTCGATATTGACCGTACGCACAACTTTGTTGCGAACGGCATTGTGACCCACAACTCGATCTATAAGTTCCGCGGGGCTGACTTTCGCAACATCATGCGGTTCGAGGCTGCGTTTCCCGAGGCGACGGTCGTGGTGCTCGACCAGAACTACCGATCAACACAGCACATTCTCGATGCTGCCAACGCGGTTATCGCGAACAACCCGTCACACCGTCCGAAACAGCTCTGGTCCGAGCTCGGACTTGGCGAGCAGATCGTTCGCTACCAGGCCGAAGACGAGCACGACGAGGCCGCCTTCGTACTGAGTGAGGTCCGATCGCTGATCGACTCGGCCGAGTTCCGATACGGCGACGTCGCCGTCTTCTATCGCACGAACGCGCAGAGCCGCGTCATGGAAGAAGCGCTCGTGCGCGCTGGTGTGCCGTACCGAGTGTTCGGCGGCACGAAGTTCTACGACCGGCGCGAGATCAAAGACGCGCTTGCCTATCTCCGCGCGCTCGTAAACCCCGACGACGAGGTGAGCTGGAAGCGGATCGTGAACGTGCCCAAGCGGGGCGTGGGCGACACGTCAATCGCCAAGGTCGAGGCGTACGCGAAGGGCGCCGGCGTGCAGTTCCGCGAGGGCCTCGCACACGCCGCGACTGCCGGTGTCACCGGCCGAGCCTTGGGTGGGATCACCGATCTGCTCACCCTGGTCAACGACATCGAACGCGACACCGATGACCTCGGCGTGGGTGAGGTGCTCGAAGCCGTGCTGGCGCGCACGGGCTACGTCGCCGAACTCGAGGCCGAGCGGTCGATCGAAGCCGAGGGCCGTATCGAGAACCTGCAGGAGCTCGTGGGCGTGGCCCGCGAGTTCGACGAGCAGGTGGAACGGGGTGATCTCGGCGGCATCGCGGCCATCGGCGGCGTCGGCCTGGCCGAACCGGGCGCGGGTTCCGAGGGCGGAACGCCGATCAACAGCGACACGCCGCTCACCGGTCTCGATCGGGTCCAGGCGTTCCTCGAAGGCGTGTCGCTCGTGACCGACCTCGACGGCGACGACCCCGAACAGTCGACGGTCACCTTGATGACGCTGCACTCGGCCAAGGGGCTCGAGTACCCGATTGTGTTCCTGCTCGGCATGGAAGACGGTGTGTTCCCGCACTTCCGCAGCCTCGGTGAGCCCGAGGAATTGGAGGAGGAACGTCGCCTTTGTTACGTCGGGATCACGCGCGCCGAGCGCCGTCTGTATCTCTGCCACGCGTGGAGTCGCATGCTGTTCGGCGCCACCGACTATCACCCGCCGAGCCGCTTCCTCGACGAGATCCCGGCCGATCTCGTGCGCGAGATCGGCACACCGCGCAAACGCGGTGGCGGAATCGGCGCGCACCGTGAGTCGCTCGTGGCGACGGCCGTGCGCCGCGGCGAAGCGCAACGCAACACCAGCACGTTCGGCGCGGGCGGTGGGCTGGCGCAGCCGGCACCACCGAGCGGTCACGGTGCCGAAAGCGCGGGGCTCCGCGTGGGCGACGACGTCGTGCACGGCACCTACGGCGAGGGCGTGATTCAGGCCATCCGCGGCGACGGCGACAAGGCCGAGGCCGACGTGCACTTCCGCGACATCGGACACAAGACGCTGCTGCTCGCGTGGGCCCCACTCACCAAACCCTGAGGCGGACCGCACCGGCGCACCGTCGCGGTGACCCGCTCGCACACGCGGTCGATCAACAGCCTCGCGCTTCGCCTGCGGGTTCGAATCCCACTCCCTCCGCAAAATTCTTGGGCCGGCTGGCTTCTCGTGGCATCCCCCGCGAGCGCTGGGACGTCACGAGGACGAGTGACTGTCTCACCCCCTCGTACCGTTGCCCTCATGGCCCAACGCAAACGTCCCCACCATCGCCCCGCGATCCCGACCGTTGCCGGCGAGTCGGCGCGCGAAAGTCTGAGCATCGCGGCCCGGTTCGAATTCAAGGTCGACGACGACGGCATGCACCGTTTCGAGTACCGAGCGGCCATCGAGGAGATTGCGCCACTCTTGCGCGGCGTGATGCGAGTCGAAGCCGAACTGTTGGTTGCGGACGCCGCCACGATCGGGACGGATGCCGAGGAGTCGCGTTCACCCGACCAACGACGGGCCGACGCGTTCGTCGCGCTCATCGTCCGTGCGAGCGACGCCCTCGCGCAGGCCGCTTAGGCGTATAGTAGGCGTATGCCACGGGTCCAGATCTACCTCCCGGACGACCTTTACGAGGCGGTCAAGTCGCGCCGGATGCCGATCTCTGAGCTGAGCCAGAACGCGGTCCGCGCCGCACTCCATCGTGAGCAGCTTCGGGCCGACACGCAGGCGTACCTCGACGAGCTTGCGACCCGTCTCGGCGGCCCGCCGACCGACAAGGAGCTCACGGCAGCCGATCGCTGGATCGAACGGGCGTCGACGCCGGGTCGCCGGCACCGAGCATCGTGACCGCGACGCTCGACTCGTCGGCACTGACGAAGCTCGCGGCGCACGACCGCATGACGATGGCACGCATCCAGCGGCTGCTCGACCGTGATCTCTGGCCGCCCGTTGTACCAACCGCCGTGCTTGTCGAATCGCTCACCGGTAGCGGGCCTCGCGACGCCAGGGCGAACCGCCTGCTCCGCACATGCGATGTCGTCAACCTCGACTCGGTGATCGCCCGGCGGGCGGCAACGCTCCGCACTCGTGCTCGCGCCGGTTCAGCCGTCGACGCGATCGTCGTCGCAACCGCCGAGGTCGGGGACAGCGAACTCGTGATCACCGGCGACCGCGACGAAATCGCGAAGCTGGTCGATCACGCGAACGGCGTGTCGATGATGGCGATCTGAGCTGGGGCGGAAGGTTCGAAAGCGATCCCACCAGGCCCGCTCCGTTGTCGCTTCCACAACATTCACGTAACGCCTGGTCGGCGTGGACTTCGCGTGTCCTGTCGCCCGTCCAATCGCACGATCAACGGAGCCGGCTTCCTCGCTACCGGTCGTCAGCAAGCGACGACGGTCGCGCGGACGCCGCGCGCCTCGAGCAGGCGGCCAAGATCGTCGGGATCGCTCGTGAGCAACTGATCGCCTGGCGCGACGAGAAGCGCGACGGTGGCATCGACGGCGTCGACGGTTCCCGACTCCGTCAGCAATACGCCCGCCGCGCGCCCCGTATCGGCGTCGACGTCACAGATGTCGACGGCTTTCAGCAGCGCAGCGAGTCGGGCTTGGCGCCCATGAGGGTCCCGCCATACTTGCGCGACGACATTGGCGCTTGTACGTAAACCGATCTCGGCGCCGCGCGCCGCGGCGAGCATGGCGACGACATCGCGATCGCTGCGATCAATCGCGATGAACGGGCCGCTGTCGAGAACAAGCGTTGTCACGACGCGCGGCGTGCGTTCTCGGTGCTCGTCGCCAGACCCAGTCGCGCTCGCGCGGCCGCGAGCTCCGCGTCGGTCAGCGCGCCGTGCTCGGCCTCCCAGGATGAGAGAAACGCGTCGAACGCTTCCTTGCGCAGTTTGTCGGCGGCCGCCTCGGCGAGCCATCCGGACAGGCCGCGGCCGCTGCGTTGCGCGGCGGCGCGGATTGCGTCACCGAGCTCAGGTTCGAACGACACACTCATCTTGTCGACCTTCATCCTACGATCCTACCGTAGAAGGTCGTACCATGGTATGCCATGCTCAATACTCGTGCTCAATACTCGTGCTCAATACTCGTGCTCAATACTCGTGCTCAATACTCGTGCTCAATACTCGTGCTCAATACTCGTGCTCAATACTCGTGCTC
>JBBREP010000022.1:0-40585 GCA_038202885.1 Acidimicrobiia bacterium
CGGGCCGGGCCACCAGCAGCGGCCGTCCACATCGGCGACACGATCACGATGGCCGATCCGACCACCGGCCGCTCGCGCGCACTCAAGATCGTGGCGACCGCGCAACCCGATCTCGTCGGCAACGGTGGGCTCACGAGCGCCACGACGATGCGCTCGGTGTTCGGCGCGAGGGCCGTGGCGAATCGCGCCTACGTGCAGACCGCGAATCCCGACGCATTCGTCCGTCACGTCGAGGCCGCGTACTTCTCGCAGGGCGCCATCGCCGACACGTTGCGCTCGCTCGTGCAGAAAAGCCTGGCTCGCCAGACCCAGTTCTTCGGTCTGATGCGATCGTTCCTCGCGCTCGGGCTCGTGATCGGCGTCGCCGGGATCGGCGTCATCATGGTGCGCGCCGTGCGCGAGCGCCGCCGTCAGGTGGGTGTGCTGCGCTCGCTCGGTTTCCTCGCCAGCGGCGTGTCGAACGCGTTCGCGGTCGAGGCGATGTTCGTGGCGCTCGAAGGTGTGCTGATCGGTGTCGTGCTCGGCTGCGTGTGCACGTGGAGCATCACACTGTCAGACAGTTTCGGCGACGGCCTGTCGTTCGCGGTCCCGTGGTCGTCCATCGCGGTGCTCGTGTTCGCCACGCTCGTGGGTTCGCTGCTCGCGACGTGGGCGCCGGCCCGGGCCGCAGCCAAGATCAAACCCGCGGTGGCGCTGCGCGTCGCCGACTGACTCAGGCCGTCGTCGCCGGCGCTGGCGCCTTGGCGACGGCGTCGAGCAGGTCTTGCATGCGCGCGGTGCAGCCGGCCATCTCGACCGGCGGGAGCAGTTCGGTGGCGATGCGTTCGGCCAGCGTGCGTACCGCCGACGCGGCGGGCGAGTCGGGGCTGGCGATAATGACGGGCGTGCCGTCGTCGCCCGCGATCGACACGGCCGGTTCCACAGGAATCTGCGCTACGAGCGGTGCGCCGGTGAGGGCGGCGAGGCGCTTGCCGCCGCCGCGACCGAAGATCTCGTGCGTGGTGCCGTCGGGTGCGACGAACGCGCTCATGTTCTCGACGACGCCGAGCACCTTCAGATAGCTGCGGCGCGCCATGTCGGTGACACGCGCCGCGACCTTCTGGGCGTTCTTCGCAGGGGTGGTCACCACGAGCAACTCGGCTTGGGGGAGCAGGCGCGAGAGCGCCATCTGGATATCGCCGGTACCTGGTGGCATGTCGATGAGCAGGTAGTCGAGATCGCCCCACTCCACACGGGTGAGGAACTCCTCGAGGGCCTTGGCCAGGATCAGCCCACGCCACATGAGCGCGGTGTCTTCGTCGTCGACGAGCAGGCCCATCGAGATCACGCGCACGACACCCTGGCCGACGGTGACCTCCTCGGGCACCATCATGGCCTCGCCGTCGACCTTCTTGGCCTTGAGCCGGGCCGCCACGCCGAACAGGCGCGGCACCGAAAAGCCCCAGATGTCGGCGTCGAGCACACCAACGGCGAGGCCCCGTTCGGCGAGCGCCGCAGCGAGGTTGACCGTGACCGACGACTTGCCGACGCCGCCCTTGCCCGACGCGACCGCGATGACACGAGTGGTAGCCCGCACCGCGGTGGCGGGCGCATGATCGGCCGCGTGGCGGCGGGCGCGCTGCATCAACTCGGAGCGCTCGGCCTGGCTCATCTCGGCGTACTCGACCTCGACACCGGCCACACCCTGGAGGCCACGCACCTTGGAGGCCACGTCGGCCTTGATCTGACCGCGCAGCGGACAGGCCGCGGTCGTGAGCGCTATGCGCACCACCACATTGCCGCCCGAATCGACCGTCACGCCCTTGAGCATGCCGAGGTCGACGATCGACATCCCGAGCTCGGGGTCGTGCACGCCGGCCAGTACCCGTTCCACCGTGTGCGCGTCGGGTGGCGCCGACGGCGTGGTGCTCGTTGGCTCATCGGGCGATGGCGCCGCCACAGCAGCGGTCTCTGAGGGGTCGTGCATGGGAATGTCCACCGTATCGCTGGGAACAACCTGGGTCGCTCGCTTGTTCCTGCAACCGCTCTCGGTATCGCGGCAAGTGTCCGATACCATTGGAGCAGGGCCCGACTCCCACGAGTTCCCACGAGTTGGCTCGATGATCGCCCCGAACACCACAGATCAGACACCAATCCAGACAAGGAGAGTGGCGGCAGCATGATTACGCTCACCGACACCGCAACCGACAAGGTCAAGCAGCTCATCGAGGCCGAGTCGAGCGCCGACCCGCTCTTCCTGCGCGTCGCGGTACGCCCCGGAGGCTGTTCGGGCATGAGCTACGAGATGTTCTTCGACAGTGAGAAGGCTGACGACGACATCACCCACCAGTACGGCGAGGTCAGCGTCGTGGTCGACCCGGCGAGCGCCCAGTACCTCAGCGGCGCCACGCTCGACTTCAAAGACGGCCTCCAAGGCGCCGGGTTCACGGTCAACAACCCGAACGCGCAGCGCACGTGCGGCTGCGGCCAGTCGTTCAGCTGACGCCACCCGCGCACACAATTCGATGGCGGCCCCGCTTCGGCGGGGCCGTGTCGCGCCAATCCTTATAGCTCGAAGTGCAATTGGTTCTTCGCGAGCGCGTCGACGACCGTCTGCATCTCGGTCTGATCGAAGGCCCCGTCGAGACGAGCCTGCACCACGCCGGCGCCGTCGATGCCGAAAAACCACGGCTCGCTGGGCAGTTTCCACGCGTCGACGGTGGGGATGTATCCGCCGACTGGTGTGTCGAGATAGATCTCGACGTGCACGAAGTCGACCTTGGCTCCGTACGTGGGCACGAGCGGCAGCATGGCGTCGAGCACCTCGCCGCAATACGACGTCTGGCAGTACGCGGGCGTGGCGAACATCACCGCGACGGGGCGGCCCTTGCCCACGAGCGCGTCGAGCGAGCGGGTGTGGAGCGGGCAGGCCGGCGTGCGCGTGCACAGGCGCGCCGCGCCCAGCGGCTTGGCCTTCGTGGGCGACGCGGCGGTGGGTGCCTTGCTGCCGATCGTCACCACTTGCGGTGCGGTCCCGACCTGCAATGGCAGTGCGAGCTGCGCGCCGTCGTACTCGACGACCGCTTGCCAGATGCCATCCTTCGCCAGCGTCGCGTCGACCGTGTAGACCCCACGGAACTGGCCGAGGCCCTTGCCGCGCGCGGTCGCAGGAACGAACGCGCTCAATGCACCTCCGCCCGGCGCGGCGAGTGCGATCCGAGCGGCCTTGCCTGCGTCGGGCTCGTTGTTCGCCGTCACGACCGTGAACGCGAGCCGTTGCGGTGTCGGCGAGGCGTAGAGATCGCTCGACACCACTCGGGGCTGCAGCGCGAGGGGACTGATCGAGGTCGTCGTCGACGAACTCTTCGAGCCGCCACATCCGGCAAGGAACGCCGCGCCCCCGCCCACCATGGCCGCACCGCCCACGAACTCGAGGAACGTCCGTCGGGAGACCGCGTCGTGCACGTCCCTATCCTGCCCCTCGGAGGTCGCCGTGACCGAACGGGTCCAATTCGAATGCAATGGCGAGCAACGCGTGGTCGACGTGGAGGTCGGCGAATCGCTGCTCTCGGTGCTGCGCGAACGGCTCCAGCTCACGTCGGTGAAGGACGGGTGCGCGCCACAGGGCCAGTGCGGCTGCTGCACGGTGTTGGTCGACGGGGGCGCGCGCGTTGCGTGCGTCACGCCGGTGACGAGGGTGGCCGGACGGAGCGTCACCACGCTCGAAGGCCTCGATCCGCAAAGGCGCGACGCTCTGGCCGGCGCGTTCCTGGCCCACGGCGCATCGCAGTGTGGCTTTTGCACGCCGGGGATCGTCATGCGGTGCGCGGCGCTGATCGACGCCGGTAAGGCCGAGACTCCCGCCGCGGTGCAGGGGGCGCTGGCCGCGCATCTGTGCCGGTGCACCGGGTGGCAGGGCATTGTCGAGGCGGTCGCCGCCGTCGTCGAGCCAGGCGGTGACATCGCCACCGCGCCGCCAGCCGCGCGCGATCTCGATGCTGCGGGCCGGCGCGCCACGTTGGAAGGCGGCGCCGAACAGCGCGTGGCGCTCGATGTGGTGCTCGGCCATGGCGGCTTCGCCGACGACGAGGCCGTGGATCGTGCGCCAATGTCGATGGTGGCGGTTCCCGTCGGCGACGGCTACGACGGTGCGACGAGCGATATCGACGCTCGCCGCTACGTGACGGCCGACTCGCTGTTCGAGGCCCGCAGCCGCGCCGCGAAAGTGCAGGGGCGGCGCAGCACGATCGCGCCGGCGCCGCCGATGGCTCCACCCGCGGTTCCGGATGGGGGTGTGGCGTTGGCGACGAGTTGGGTCGAACCCGCGTACCTCGAACCCGATGCATCGTGGTGCGCGCCCGGTGGGGTGCCCGCGACGCCACTCGCGAACGGCGGTGCCTTCGGTGCCAAGACCGCGTCGAGTGCGCCAGCAGCGGCACGCGCGCTTGCCGATGCCCATGGCGGCGAGGTGCGTGTGGTCTGGTCGCGTGAAGACGTGGTGCGGTGGGGGCCCAAGCGTGCGCCGATCGCGGCATCCGCGCGCTACGACGACGGGCGCGTCGTGGTGCGCGGGCGCGGGCCGGCTACACCCGAGATCGCCGCGTCGCCGTACGGCGTTGCGATCGACGTGCAATGGGAGACCACCGAGTTACCGGGGCCGTCGGTGAGTCACACGGCGCGTGCGCCGTTCGCCGAGATCGCCGTGCTCGTCGAGGGCGCCCTCGATGCGACCAGATTCGATCGGGCCGCACACGTTGACGGAGTGGCGGCTGCGGTGTTGCTCGATACCTGCGTTGGTGGGCCTGATGGGGCCTTCGCCGGCGCGCGCGTTGCGCTCGATGCGGTCACCGGCGCGCTGCAAGGCGTGGAGGTACGGGTGGGCGCGGGTCGTGTGCTCGACGAGATCGTGCTGCGGAGCTACTGCATCGGCGCGGTGCACATGGCGCTCGGCTGGGTGCTGCGCGAGGGGCTGGCCGTCGACGATGACGGCGAGGTGCATGACCTCACGATCCGTTCGTTCGGGGTGCTGCGGGCCAAGGACATGCCCCCGGTGCAGATCGAGATCGTCGACGACGACCGAGCGCCGTGTCGTGGCTCAGATGCCGTGTTCGCCGCGACCGCGGCCGCGTGCTGGAATGCGTTGACGCGTGCCGAGGGCGCACGACCGACCTCGTTCCCGGCGAGCGACACGCGCGCCAGCCGGTTACTACGTCGCTGATCCGGGCGCGGACGCCGACACGCCACGACTGCACCAACACGACTGCACGAACGACTGCGATGACAGGAGATCACATGGCCGTCGAACCGCTCCCCACACCGAGCGCGCCGCCCGCGCTCGGTCCGTATTCACCGGCTGTGCGCGCGGGCGACTGGGTGATTCTGTCGGGCCAAGGCGGCTTCGATCCCGCGACGGGCAAGGTGGTCGCCGGTGGCGTCGAGGCCGAAACGCGCCAGACGTTCACGAACATCCAGGCGATCCTCGGCGACTGCGGTCTCACGCTGCGCGACGTCGCCAAGGCGCTCGTGTTCGTGGCCGACATCGCCGACTTCCCGAAGGTGAACGCGATCTACGCGGAGGCGTTCGGCGAGCACAAGCCAGCTCGCTCCACGGTCCAAGCGGCCGCACTTCCCGGCGGCTGCCTCGTCGAGATCGAAATCTGGGGATATGTAGGGTGACCGGCGCGCGGACCTAGGGTTACTGCGATGGTTGGCGTGGTGCTGTTGCTGGTCGTGATGTTTCTCGTGGGACCCGTGGCGCTGTTCGTGGGTGGCGCGCTCTGGAGTGCGTTGTTCGGCTGGCTGCTCGGCCCCGACCCGATCGCCACACCCGACGCCGAACCCGCCAGCTGACGTACGAACGCGATTGGCGCAGGTCGCTCAGGTCGGCCCCGACGCTCCCGCGCCCGCACCCCAACGGGTGGAGCCGAACAAGTAGCCCACCGAGCGGACCGTCTGGATCAAGTTCGCGTGTTCCTCGCCGAGCTTGGCGCGCAGACGACGCACGTGCACGTCGACAGTGCGCGCACCGCCGTAGTACTCGTAGCCCCACACGCGTGACAGCAGTTGTTCTCGAGTGAACACTTTGCCTGGGTGGGTCACGAAGAACTTCAACAACTCGTACTCCATGTACGTGAGGTCGAGCGGGCGCTCGTCGATCATCGCCTGGTACGTCTCGAAGTTGAGGACCAGTTCGCCGTAGGAACCGAGCTGCGGATCGCTGCCGTGCCCGGCCCGGAAACGAAGGTGTCTCAGACGCGCCTCGAGTTCGCGCGGCTGGAACGGGTTGAGGCAGAAGTCGTCGAAGAGATCTTCGCGATGCTCGAGATCGGCGAGCTGCATGCCCGTGATGAGCAGCAAAACCGCGTCGAGCTTGGCGTCGCCTCGACGCAACGCACGGCACACACCGAACGCGCCTTCGGCGTCGTCGTCGGCCACGATCACTGCGCCGCCCCAACCGTCGGCCGGTTCTTGTGCCATCGCGATCGACGCGTTCGCGACGGCTTTCCACGGAGTGCCGGCGAGATCGAGCATCTGCGCGAGCTGCGGGGGTGGTGGATCTGGATACACGAGCAGTGGTCGCATCACGGCCACCGGCTCACAACTCGCCGAGGAACCGAGTGAGCTCCCACGGTGTCACTTGGAGCTTGTACTCGTCCCACTCGGCACGCTTGTTGCGAAGGAAGTATTCGTAGACGTGGTCGCCGAGCGTCTCTGCCATCAGCTCCGAGCCTTCCATGGCGTCGATGGCCTCGTCGAGCGACGTCGGCAACGCACCGATTCCCTCGGCGCTCCGTTGTTCTGGAGTCATTTCGAAAATGTTGTTCGTGGCTTCGGGTGGCAGCTCGTAACCCTGTTCGACACCGCGCATGCCGGCCGCGAGCATGGCCGAGAACGCGAGGTACGGGTTGCACGCGGGGTCGGGCGCGCGGTATTCGATGCGCGTCGCGTCGCCAGCATGGGCTTGTTTGGCCGGAGGCACTCGCACGAGCGCAGAGCGATTATTGCGGGCCCAGCACACGAACACTGGCGCTTCGTAGCCCATCACGAGACGCTTGTAGCTGTTGACCCACTGGTTCGTGACTGCGGTGATCTCACGACCGTGGCGCAACAAGCCGGCGATGAACGACTGCCCGGTCTTTGACAGACCGAACTCGTTGTCGGGTTCGTGGAAGGCGTTGGCTTCGCCGTCGAACAGCGACAGGTGCGTGTGCATACCCGATCCGAATGCGCCCGCGATCGGCTTGGGCATGAACGTCGCGTGCACGTTGTGCAGGCGCGCGACTTCCTTGACGACGAGGCGGAACGTCATCACGTTGTCGGCCATCGACAGTGCGTCGTTGTAGCGCAGGTCGATTTCGTGTTGGCTCGGCCCGTTCTCGTGGAACGAATATTCGACCGGGATGCCCATGGCCTCGAGCGTGATGATCGTCTGCTTGCGCAGTTCGCTCGCGATGTCTTGGGTGGTGAGATCGAAAAAGCCGCCGTCGTCGAGCGGCGTCGGGTCGTGTTCGCTGCGGAAGTAGAAGTACTCCATTTCCGGCGACACGAAGAACGTGAAGCCGCGCTCGCGCGCTCGAGCGAGGTTGCGCTTCAACACGTTGCGCGGATCGCCGGCAAACGGTGTGCCGTCGAAGTGCGTGATGTCGCAGAACATCCGGCCGACGGCTGCCTCGGAACCTCGCCACGGCAACAGTTCGAACGTGGTGGCGTCGGGGCGGGCGAGCATGTCGGATTCCTGCACCCGGGTGTAGCCCTCGATGGCCGAGCCATCGAAGGTCATGCCTTCTTCGAGTGCAGTCTCAAGCTCAGCCGGCGTGATTGAGAAGGACTTGAGCTTCCCGAGCACATCGGTGAACCACAATCGCACGAAGCGCACGCCGCGCTCTTCCACCGTGCGCAACACGTATTCGGCCTGGGGTTCCATCGCTTCACACTAGGGAACGGTCGTTCGAGCCACGAAGCCTGCTGGCCCGTTCACACACCGTTCACACTGGAGCAACGGCCGAGAAATCCCTGGTCGCGAGCGTGGCAGGGTCGAGTTGGGCGCCGCCGGCGACGGGCTCCGCCTCGACATCACGGGGTACGTGCGGCTTAGGCTCATGCGACGAGCCGAGGGCCTGGCGTGTCGTTACCGTGGTCCACGATCATCGTCGCAAGAGCCGCAATATCACAAGTCGCAACTACACGAGAGTTCGCCCGACAGTTCTAAGGAGACAACACCGTGGTGTACCGCGCTGAGTACATCTGGATGGACGGCACGCAGCCGACAGCCCAGCTTCGCAGCAAGACCAAAATCCTGGCCGACGGCGCCGAACTCCCCATCTGGGGTTTCGACGGCAGCTCCACGAACCAGGCGACTGGCGACAAGTCCGACTGCGTGCTGCGCCCGGTGTGGTCGTGTCCCGACCCCATCCGCGGTGGCGACGACGTGCTCGTGATGGCCGAGGTCCTCTTCGTCGACATGACGCCGCACCCATCCAACACGCGCGCGACGTGTGAGGCCGCGGCCAAGAAGTATGGCGACCAGGAGCCGCTGTTCGGTCTCGAGCAGGAGTACACGTTCTTCAAGGACGGCCGTCCCTACGGCTTCCCGACGTCGGGCTTCCCCTCGCCGCAGGGCGGCTACTACTGCGGTGTCGGCGCCGACGAGATCTTCGGCCGCGACATCGTCGAAGCGCACACTGACGCGTGTATCGAAGCCGGTATCGCGATCTCGGGCACGAACGCCGAGGTGATGATCGGCCAGTGGGAGTACCAGGTTGGTCCGCTGAGCACGCTCGACGTGAGCGACCAGCTCTGCGTATCGCGTTGGTTGCTCTACCGCATCGCCGAAGACTTCGACGTCATGGTGACGCTATCGGCCAAGCCGGTGAAAGGCGACTGGAACGGCGCTGGCTGCCACACGAACTTGTCGACCAAGGCCATGCGTGAAGAGGGTGGCTGGGACAAGATCATCGCCGGCTGTGAAGCACTCGGCAAGAAGACCGAGCTGCACATCGCCAATTACGGCTTTGACATCGAGAACCGCCTCACCGGAGAGCACGAGACGCAGCGTTACGACCAGTTCAGCTACGGCGTGAGTGACCGTGGCGCTTCGATCCGAATCCCGTGGCAGTGCGAGATCGAGAAGAAGGGTTACCTCGAAGACCGCCGTCCGAACGCGAACTGCGACCCGTACGTCGTGTGCCGCCTCATGGTCGAAACCATCTGCGGCGCCCTCGCTTGAATATTTGTGTCGGCTGCGCCGCCACGGCGAGCGACCGCTTGAACCGGTCGTCCTGCTGCAGATAGGGCGGTCGCCGCCTGCGACGCCATGCGGGCAGCGCAATACGAAACCTTGGAAGGGCCCCGACCATGCGGTCGGGGCCCTTCCGCGTCGTCGGAACTGGCGTCCCGAGCGGCGACCGCACCAACTTGTTCGTGAGGACGCGGTGCAAGCGGTCGCTCGCCGCTGTAGGCGAAGCCGTCGCAATAGAAATGCCAGAATGGTGTCGTGGATCTGACGGCGGTGGCGACACCTGGGTATTTCGCGACGATGGGGGCCGAGCACGCGTGGCTCCGTGCGCACCTCGCCGAACGGGGCCCGACGGCGGCCGACTACGAACGCCGCGACACCGTCGCCAGCCTGAGCATGGGAGTCGCCAGCCTGGCCGCGCCCTTCGTGCTGCCGCGTCTGCTGCGCCCCTTCACGCCGGGCAAAGGCCGTTACGGCAAGGCGATCGTGATCACGGCCGTGGGCGCGGCCGCGCTGACATCGATTGCCGACGTGGTCGCGCGCGCCAACGACACGGGCCGCAAGCGTTCGCGGCGCGTCAAGGCCGCGGCCCGCAAGGTCGCAAGCGCCGGTGGTGTCGTTGCCGTTGTCGCCGGCGGGGTGGCCGTCACCTCAGCGTGGACAGCGCGCGTCGCCGTCGAGCGGATGTGGAAGCGGCGGGTTGTGCGCGACCTCGGGACGGGGCCATTGGTGAGCGCCGCGGCGGTGCTTGGTTGGGATTTCATCTACTACTGGAATCACCGCTTCATGCACGAGAGCCGCTACATGTGGGCCATCCACGTGCCGCACCACTCGAGCGAGCACTACAACCTGTCGACCGCGTTGCGTCAGCCCGTCGCCGATGCAGTGGGCACGTTCGCTCCGTACGGCCTGCTGTCGCTCGTGGGTATCCAACCGTCGCGCGTGTCGTTCGCACGCGACATCAACTTGCTGTACCAATACTGGATCCACACCGACACGATCCGTTCGATCGGCCCCTTCGAGGCGGTGCTCAACTCACCGTCACACCATCGGGTGCACCACGGCAGCAATCGCCAGTACCTCGACCGCAATCACGGCAGCATCCTGATCGTGTGGGATCGCCTGTTCGGCACCTTCGAACGCGAGGACGAGCCGGTGGTGTACGGGCTCACGAAAAACATCCGCACGTTCAACACCGGTCGGATCGCCGGCCACGAACACGCCGAAATGCTGCGTGACGTCGCCCGGTCGACATCGTGGGGCGAGCGTCTCTCGTATGTTCTGCGCGGCCCCGGGTGGGCCTATTCACGCAACAACGAAAGGGAACTTGCGCTCACAGGTGCTTGAGTTTGTCGGGGTTGAGCACCGACCAGATCCGGCGGATCAGACCGTCGGGACCGACTTCGGTGAGCAGCACGAGGTCGGGTTTGCCGTTGATACGGATCACCACGCCGGGGCTCGTGTTGATGCGCACGAATTCGAACTCCGACCGTGGATCGATCCGCTTCGTGATGTTGACGAGGAGCCGCGACACGCGATGCGGTCCGACGATCGGCCGCCGTCCGGCATGGCGCGACGGTCCGCCGTCGCCGAGCTGCACCACGTCGGGCGCGAGCAGATCCATCACGCCTCGAACATCGCCGTTGACGAGTGCCGCGATCATGCGGTCGAGCATCACGCGCTCGTGGTCGGCGCCGGCGCGGGGGAACTCGCCGTGGTCGGCGTGCAGCTTGCGGCGCGTTCGGCTCGCGATCTGGCGGCAGGCGCCTGATGTTTTGCCGATCGTGCGAGCGACCTCGTCGAAGTCGAAACCGAACACGTCGTGGAGCAGCAACACCGCGCGTGCAGTCGGGTCGAGTTCGTCGAGCATTACGAGGAACGCGAAGGTGAGCGAGTCGGCGAGTTCGGCGTGCGCGGCCGGGTCGTCCGCTCGCGCGGCTCCAGACGGCTCGGCGTAGGTCCCCGTGATCAGCGGTTCGGGCAGGAACGGGCCCACGTACGTTTCCCTGCGTTGGTGGGCCGAGCGGGCCCGGTCGATCGCGAGGTTCGTGATCGTCCGTACGAGCCAACCCTCGGGCGCGTCGATGTTGTCGCGCGGAGCCCGCTGCCACCGCAACCACGCCTCCTGGCACAAGTCGTCGGCGTCGGCCACGCTGCCGGTCATGCGGTAGGCGACGTCGAACAGGCGCGGCCGCGCCGCCGCGAACGCCTCGTCGTCGCTCACGTTGTCGATGGTGCCGCGGTCGGGGTGGCAGGCACCTCGGGCGACCGCGCTACGGCAGCCCGTGCTGCCGCGCGACCGCTCGCGATGGAGGCGTCGGCCAGCAAGCCGTCGGGTCCGACCCAATCGCCGGCAACGAACACGCCGGACAGATCGTCGACGGTCGGAGTGGGGCGGCCGGCGTTGCCGGTCGCTGGTGTGGGCCGGCCGTGGGCGACCACGAGGCGGCGGCTGAAACGCTCGGCCACGACCTCGTCGCGCCAGCCGGGCTGGGCCTCGTCGAGGAACGCCTCAAGCTCGGGCCGCGCGTCAACGCCAGCGTCGCCGTAGCGCATGACGTGCACGAGCTCGCCGCCGTCGGGCGCGAGCGCGGCACTCGGTGTGTGTACTGAGAGATAGATCGGGTCATCGACGCCGATCACGAAGCGGCGTTCGGGCCGAGGCAGCGCGCGCAGCCCGAGATCGAGCGTTGATGCGTACACGGGTACTTGCTCGGTTGCCCAGCGACGCACGGTCGCGCTCGCGCCGGCGAGCAACTCGTCGGCATGGTCCGGGCCGCCGGTCGCGATCACGACGGCATCGGCGTCGTGTGCAACATCGTCGGTGTGGACGCACACGCCGCCCGGCGTGATCTCGATCGATGTGACTTTGGTGCCGACCACGACCTTGGCGCCGGCGCGATCGACCACGACGCGCAACGCGTCGACGAGCTGCTGCCAGCCGCCGTCGAGATACAACACGCCGTCGGTGAGCGCGCCGACGGTCTGCGGTACCGCGGCGTCGGCGGCGATCTCGCCGAGGTCGTCGCAGTACGTCGCGACCCTGGTGGCCATCGCGATGATGGCGCGAGCGTCTGGATGCGACACCTGTTCGTCGATCCACTGCTGCATCGAGCGGTTGGCCATGTCGGTGCGCAACATGCGTTTCGGATTGCCGACGACCTTGGCGAGTTGGGCCTTGGCCCGGATCCCGATCAACGACGTCTTGAGCGCGTCCACATTGGTCGACGGCAACAGGGCGATCTCGCCGCGCAACCTTCCGTAGCCGCGTAACGGTGGCCGCTTCCCGCGCGGCTCGATGCCGAACTCGCGCAGCACGCCGATGCCGGCCGCACCGGCGTAGAGCGCGTGCGCGCCCTGATTGAACAAGAACCCGCCTTCCACGGTTGCGGTGCGGGCGCGTCCGCCCTCGTGCGCCCGCGCCTCGAGCATCGTCACCTCGGCCCCGGCCTGCGCCGCGGTTGCCGCCGCGGTCAAACCAGCCAACCCTCCGCCGATCACGATCACCTTGCGTTGCATCTCGAACCTCCGTGCGATGTGGCCGTCGACCATCAGACGAGACACCGCCCTCAAGTGTGACACTCCTATTTTGCGCCTACTTCGTCCGGCGCGGCGAGCGACCGCTTGGGCCGTGAGTTCGCTGCATGACGTTGTGCGGTCGCTTCTCTCCTGCGCCTACTTCGTCCGGCGCGGCGAGCGACCGCTTGGCCCGGGTTCGCGGCAACGAGGTTGTGCGGTCGCCGCCCGGGGACGAGTCATGGAGCAATTCGTCGCCGCCTTAGCATCGGTTGATGGCCGGACTTCGGATTGCGTGTGCCCAGATCAACTGCGTGGTCGGTGACCTCGACGGCAACGTCGAGCGCATCCTCGCGGCCTACGAACGAGCCGTCGACGACGTGTGCGATCTCGTCGTGTTCCCCGAGCTGACCGTCACCGGCTATCCACCCGAAGACCTGCTGTTGCGCCCGGCCTTCGTGGCCCAGGCCGCGGCCGCGCTCGACAAGCTCGCGGCGCGCATCGGTGCGGTCGTAGCCGTGGTGGGTGTGCCGATCCTCGACGACGATGAGCTCTACAACGCCGCGGCAGTGCTCGGCGGCGGCGAGATCATCGGCTTCTATTACAAACAGCTACTCCCGAACTACCAGGTATTCGATGAAGAGCGGTACTTCATCCCGGGCGGCGACGCGCCCATGGTGTTCGACATCGCCGGGACGCAGGTGGGCGTGTCGATCTGCGAAGACGTGTGGAGCCCCGAAGGTCCGCCGCTGGATCAAGTCGGTGCCGGTGCCGAGGTCATCGTGAACCTCAACGCGTCGCCGTACTTCCGCGGCCGCATTGGCGATCGCGAACGGGTGCTCGCCGAACGTTGCGAGGAGATCAAGGTACCGATCGTCTACTGCAATCTCGTGGGCGGCCAGGACGAGTTGGTGTTCGACGGCGGGTCGCTCGTGTTCGACGCGAACGGCGCGCTGGTGGCGCGCGCGAAGCAGTTCGAAGAAGACCTGCTCGTCGTCGACCTCGACGATCTCCCGAGCGCACGGATCGAGCCGACGCTGAGCTGGTCAGCCGAGGTCTACGAAGCCCTCGTGCTCGGTACGCGTGACTACGTGCTGAAGACCGGCTTCACCGATGTTGCGATCGCGCTTTCGGGCGGTGTCGACTCGACGTTGGTGGCCGCGATTGCGGTCGATGCGCTCGGTCCCGACCACGTGCACGGTGTGCTCATGCCGTCGCGTTACTCGAGCGGGGGGAGTGTGACCGACGCGTTACTGCTCGCCGAGAACCTCAAAATTGCAACGTTTACCGTGCCGATCGAGCCAGCGCACGCCGCGTTCGAAGCGATGCTCGCCGAAGCGTTCGCCGGCACGGAGCCGGGAACCGCCGAGGAGAACATGCAGGCGCGCATCCGCGGCAACGTGATGATGAGCGTCAGCAACAAGTTCAACTGGATGGTGCTGACCACCGGTAACAAGAGCGAGATGGCGACCGGGTACGCCACGCTCTACGGCGACATGGCCGGGGGCTACGCCGTCATCAAGGACGTATCGAAGACGCTCGTGTACGAGATGTGCGAGGAAGTCAACCGACGCGCCGGGTTCGACCTCGTGCCGCGCGAGGTGATCGACAAACCGCCGAGCGCAGAGCTGCGCCCCGATCAGTTCGACTCCGACTCGTTGCCGCCCTACGGCGTGCTCGACCCGGTCATCGAGGGTTACGTCGAAGACGACCTCTCCGCCGCCGAGCTCATCGAACGAGGCCACGACGAGGCGATCGTGCGCCGGGTGGCCGGCCTCATCGACCGCAACGAGTACAAACGCCGCCAAGCCGCCCCCGGCCCGAGGGTGTCGTCGAAAGCCTTCGGCAAAGACCGCCGCCTCCCCATCACCAACCACTGGCCCGGCTAAATCGGTTTTCCTCTGCACCGGGCGGCCTATAGCGCCGTCAGGTGCAATCAGACCGCGGGTTTGGTCCCATTTCTTGACTTAGCGGTCAAGTCGCGCGCGAGACTGGCTGGATGAGCGACGACCCGACCGTCCGTGCTGCCTTCGCGCCCTGGGACCGGCGCGGTCTCCCCGGCCTGTTCACTGTCGAGGAGTCCGCTCGGCGCGTCGGCAACTACCGCTGGACCGAGATCAAGCTGTTCGAGGTGCTCGGCGGGTGGGTCGCCACGGTGCCCGAACTCGACGTCAAGATGGTCCTTGGCCGCCACTGCTATCACCACGCGTGGCACGCGGAGCTCTGGACGAAGCGCCTCCCCGAGTTGCGCGAGATGAACGTCGAACGCATGACTCAGCCGCCGAATCCCGAGTTCGTGACGTTCATGGACGCGGTGCGCGAGCCCGAAGCCGCCGGCCTCACGATCGAGAAGCTGGTCGGTGTGTATCGAGTGCTGCTCCCACGCAAGATCGCGGCGTATCGCTACCACGTGAACGGCACGAGCGAGATCACCGACGCGCCCACCATTCGCAGCCTGAAGTTCGCCCTCCAGGACGAGATCGAAGACTGGTGCGACGGCGAGATGCTGATCCAGTCGCTGCTCGATTCGGCCGAAAAAGTGGAGCGGGCGAATGCCCGCCAGCGCGAGCTCGAGGAACTGATCGTGGCGGCCGGCGGCGTCGCCGGCCCCGATAGCATCGGAATGCAGCCTTCACTGCTAGGAGCGACGGTATGAAAAAGCACCTTGCCGAGTCAGAGCTTGCGCGTGACGGCCGGTTCCGTCGCAACAAGATCGAGGACCAGATCTTCGATCCGCGCAACGTCGGGCTGTCGTCGCGCAACCTCGGCCCCGCACAGATGGCCGCCGACCGGCCCGCCGCAACCGAGCGCAGCCGCTCGCTCATGCACGGCATTTTCGTCGGCGAAATCCAGGCGCTCGAAGGCGCCGGCCGCACGTGCTTCGACTTCGAAGAGGACGAGGCGCCCTTCGCGCTCAAGCTCGACATGGCCCGCCAGTGTTGGGACGAGGCTCGTCACTGCGAGATTTCGGTGAAGCTGTCTGAGCACATGGGCAGCGACATCGGCGAGTACGGCGAAAGCACGTTCTTGTTCGCAGCTGCGTGCAACCCCGACCCGGTGATGCGCCTGTGCGGCGTGAACCGCGCCCTCGAAGGCCTCGCCATCGATGTGTTCTCCTCGATGAAGGCGTTCGGCGAAGACAGCGGCGACCCGGTGCTCACGTTCTGCGAAGACTGGATGCTCGCCGACGAAGTCACCCACGTGAAGATGGGCTCGGACTGGTTGCGTCGGCTCACGGCCGACGACCCCGACCGCATGGAACGTGCCCTCGAGTTCCAGCACACGGTCGACAAAGTGTTCAGCCTCGGCGGTTTCCGCGGCGAGACCGAGGAGAACCCGATCCAGATCACGCGCCGCTTCCGCGAGCTTGCGGGCTTCACCGAGCAAGAGTGCGACGAGCTCGCCGCCACCGCGCAGCAGGCGATGGAAGAGGCGCGCATGATGGTGGAGATGGCAGCCGCCGCCGGCGCTCCCTCGTGAGCGTCACGGTCGCTCCCGACCCGTTTCATCTCGTCAACTACGACACGGCCACGATCCGAGCGATCGTCGAGGATGTCGTCGCGCAGATCGAGTTCCCGCCCGGTGTCGACGTCGCGTTGACCGTCGACGAGGGTCTGCCGCACCCGATCCTTGGCACCAACGCCGACATCGTCGATGGCGCCGCGCACCTTTGGGTGTCGGGCGGCAACTTCGAGAGCCGCAACAAGTCACGCGAGTTCTCGGATCGCCACGCCCGCGCCGAGATCACGCACATGTTGCTGCGAGCCAAGGACCGACTGAGCGGCGGCTTCGAATCGGCGCCGCCCGATGCCGAACTCACGCTTGGCGAGCGCCAGGCGTGGGACTGCTACGCGTGGGGTCGCATCCTGCACATGGGCCACAACGTCCACGAACAAAAGCGTCGCTACGACTTCCGCATGCAGCACGGCTTCAACGACGCAGCCGATGCCGCGTACGAACGCCTCTGGTCGGCCGAGTCGATGACCTGGGACGGCGTGCGCGAGATCTGCGCGGAAACCGGTGCTGCGCAGCGCCCGACGCCCAAGACGGCAATCGATCTCCTGCGCCAAGGCTCAGCCTGAGCGTCAGCGATTCCGTTCTCGGTTGCGGTGCCGCTGCAGTCGGCGCAACTCGTCGAGGGCGCGAAGATCCTTCGGGCGGCCCACAGCCTCCTTCGATTCGATGATGTCGTCGAGGTCCGCGATGAGCATGGTCACCCCATCCGGCGTGCGTTGCTCGGCGCGACGCTGCAACTCGCGGTAACCGCCCACGCCGTCGATGACGAGCATCACGTCGAGTCGCCCCGCGCTTGTCGCGAAGTGCCATGTCAGGCGGTCGCGGATCGTCGAGGCGGACAGTGACGGCGGAGGAGTCTCGATTTCGAGTACCTCACCGGAGGCTGCGAGCGATTGTGCTTCGAGCGACGCCAGCGCGCGCACGAGATTGGCGAGGTTGGCTCGGGCGATGCCGGGTACGACATCGGCATCGAACGTCGCACCTGAGTAGCCGTGCGCGATCGCTGCGATGCCACCGACGATCACGTACGACACGCCGTGATCGTTGAGCGCACGTGCGATCGCGACGACGTCGAGCGCAGGGTCGGGTGCACTCAGTTCAGTCACTGCGTGTCACGTGAGACCGGAAAGCGCTCAACCGCTTCAGCTCGTGTAGTCGGACTGAGAAGTCCGACGGTGCCGGGCGGTCGGCTGCATCGATCGGCACGAGGTTGGTGCGAAGTTCGTATCCGGCCGACTCGGTCAAGAGCGTCAGGAGATCGAAGGTGGGCTCCATGCGACCGCGTTCGATGCGAGCGACCGTCGATTGCGGTACGCCGGCGCGCCGCGCAAACTCGCGTTGGCTCAGCCCGGCGAGTCGTCGAGCCTCGCGGCAGAGCGCGTACGCGGCGGACATCGACCGATAGCGTATCTGCTATCAGACTCCGGCGGATCCCGGCCCCGCGGGTCACCTCGTCGCGGCCTACGACCAGCGAGAGCGGGCGAGCGGTGCGCGCGGCTTCGGGTCAAACGACGCATCTGTAATTTGCGGTTGGGTGGCCGCTATGCGAGGTCGTGGGCGCTGATGGTCTCGTAGAGATCGAGAGTTGGTTTCGCGTCCAACAGCGGTACGGCTTCGCGCGCCATCGTCGCCATGAGCTCGGTGTCGAGGTGCGCGCGGGCATCCGCGTCGCTCTCCCATTTCTCGATCACCAGGAGCCGCCCTGGGCGTGTGGTGGATGTCACCAGGTCGACGTTGCGACACGCCCGCTCGTGCCTCGTCAGGACCACGTAGCGGGCCAGGACGGCCGCGAGCGCGCCCTCGTTGCCCGCCGTGGCGTCCAGCGTGGCGGTCAGGACCACGATGCTGACCTCGCTCGGGCGGGGTGCGACCGCGTCGCCGTCAGCCGTAGTCACCACGACCACCGTTCAGCAACAGGAGCCACAACAGCACCACTCGACGTGTGTGCCGACAGCCGACTCTGTACGCCCCTTGACACCATCCGTATCGTACAAGAGCCGAACGCCGGGTTTCCCCGGCGAAGTGGGCAATACAGGGGCTGGGAGCACCTGAGGTTGCGGCACTCGGTTCGGTGACCCGCCGAAGAACCTCAAGAGAAGGATCTCGCATTGGCCAAGGAGCGAGTCGATCGGGACGAGGAAGACCTCGTCCGCCTGTATCTCACGGACATCGGCCAGTACCGGTTGCTCACGAAGGACGACGAGGTACGGCTCGCCCAGCACATCGAAGCCGGTGTCGTTGCGCGCGATGAGCTGTCGAGCGGTAAGACCGTCGCCGCGGCACGCAAGCGCGAACTGCGTCGTGTCGTCCGCGAGGGCGAAAACGCCACGATGTCGTTCGTGCAGTCGAACCTGCGACTCGTCGTGTCGATTGCGAAGAAGTACCAGGCATCCGGCTTGCCGTTGCTCGACCTGATCCAGGAGGGCAACCTCGGCCTCATGCACGCGGTCGAGAAGTTCGACTGGCGCAAAGGTTTCAAGTTCTCCACCTACGCCACGTGGTGGATCCGCCAGGCGATCACGCGTGGCATCGCCAACACGGGTCGCACGATCCGCCTGCCCGTGCACGCGGGCGACACGCTGGCGCGGCTGCAGAAGGCGCGCAGCCGCCTCGAGCTGAAGATGGGCCGTCCCGCGACGTTGGCCGAGTTGGCCGCCGAGTGCGAGATGCCCGAGGACAAGGTCACCGAGGCGTTGCGCTTTGCGTCCGAGCCGCTGTCGCTCAGTGAGCCGCTGCGCGACGACGGCGACGCCGAACTCGGCGACGTGGTTGAGGACCGTTCCGCAGAGTCACCGTTCGAGGTGGCCGCAACGTCGTTGTTGCCGGCCGAGATCGCGAAGTTGCTGTCGCCGCTCGACGAGCGCGAGCGCGAAATCCTGCGACTGCGTTTCGGGCTCGACCGCGGTGAACCCCGCACGCTCGAAGAGGTCGGCGAATATTTCAACCTCACGCGTGAGCGGATCCGCCAGATCGAGGCCAGAGCAATGTCGAAGCTGCGCCACCCGTCGGCCGACACCGGTGCGCGCGATCTGCTTGCAGTCTGAGCCAACGCTCGTACGTTTCTGACCCAGCCCCCGCCATCCCGGTTCCTCGCGGTCCTGTGACCGTGTGGAACCGAGTGGTGGGGGTTGAGCGTCTCCGGGGTGTGCTCGGGACGGTTCCGACGGTGGTGAACGCGGTCGATGTCGACGCGGGTGCACTCGTCGAGAGCCTCTACCGCGAACACATCCCTGGTGCGCGACGGCTCGGTTTCCTGCTCACCGGCAACCGAGAGCTCGCCGAGGATCTTGTGCACGACGCGTTCATACGCGTCGCCGGACGCTTGCGCCAGATCCGCGAACCCGACGCCTTTGGCGCGTATCTCCGACAGGCCGTGGTGAACGCGGTCCGCTCGCACTACCGCCGTCAGGCTGTCGCCGACCGCTACACCGCGCGCGTCGCGCCGATGTCGCAGCGCGACGTCTATACGAATCCCGACAGCGAGACCCGCGACATGTTGTGGGATGCGCTGCAGATCCTGCCCGAACGTCAGCGCGAAGCAATCGTCTGTCGCTTCTACCTCGACATGTCGGAACGCGACACCGCCGAGGTCCTCGGATGTCCGGCTGGCACCGTGAAGTCGTCGGTGTCGCGCGGGCTCGACACGTTGCGCGCCGCCCTCGGCGAAGAAGGTCTCCGATGACGCACGAACGGTCTGATGACGACCTCGAACAACACCTTGCAACGATGTTGCACGAGCGCGCCGGGCAGTTGTCATCGCGGGTCGCGGTAGATCGTGAGGTGATCGGCCGGGCCCGCCGGCGCCGCACGGCGAAGCTTGCGTCGATGGGCAGTGGTGTGGCGCTGTGCACCGCCGTCGTCGTGGTGGCGGCGTTGGCCATGACGGGTTCGCCGCGCGCGACCAAGGATCTGCCGCCCGCAACGCAGCCACAACCAACAATCAGGGTCGGCACGACCGTGCCGGTGCTGCCGTCGAGTTCGTGGGCCGCCTTCGCTCCGCCCCGGTTCGCCTTCGCGCCCCGAAGTTCGGCGGCCTCGGCCATCGCCGAGGGCGCGTTCGTGGTGTGGGGAGGTCAAGGAGCCGGTCAATCGCGCCTGCGCGACGGCGCCTGGTACGACATCGCGACACAGCAGTGGCATCGGATCAGCGCGAGCCCGTTGCCGGCTGAGTCCTATCCGGCCGGCGCGCATTTCCTGGCCGCGCAGGCAACCGGCGACTCGGTCGTGATCGTCAACGACGGTCACGCCGCGCGCTATTGGCCGCGGCTCGACCACTGGCTGATGCTGGCCGACATCCCGCTCACGCAGCTCGACTCGCTCGCCATTGTCGACGATGCGGCCGTCCCGAGTGTGGTCCTGAGTGGTGCCGACCACGCGGGCCGGGCCGCGTATGCCGCGATGCAGTTCCCGTCGGGTGAGGGCTCGTCGCTGAGTTGGTCGACGGGGTCGTTGCCAGGCCGCTCGGCGGGCCGACCGGTGCTGACGCCGACTGGCCTGCACACGCTCGTGCACGTCGACAGCGCGCTCGAACTGTCGGTGATCGCGGCGCTTGACCGTCCGGACCACCAAGACTTCAGCGATCTGAAGATTCCGTCCACGTTCAAACCGAAGGTGTGGACCGGGCGCGAGATGATCGGGACAACGGGCACCACCGGCTCACGCTTGATCGCTTTCGACCCGGCGACGCGAACGCTACGCACCGTCGAACATGCCTACGACGGCTGCGCCAACGCGCACATCTGGACGGGCAAGCTCGAGATTTCGTGGGGCGCCACCGTGTGCAAGACGCATTCGCCATTCGATGTGGCCTTTGACCCGGTGGCGAACTCCGTGACGGCGGTGGCGCGCGCGCCGATCGTCGGTCGTCTCGGATCGGCGTTCGCCGTCTCGGCCGACGGCCGCCTGTTCGTGTGGGGTGGCGAGGACGCCCACCGCAAGCTCCTGACCGACGGCGCCATCCTCACCACCCACTAGGACCCTCCCCAACCCCCGAAAGCGGTTTTCCTCTGCACCTGACGGCGTGTAGCGCCGCCCAGTGCAATCAGACCGCGCCGTGGCCGGGCGCGAGACTGCCGTGGTCCCATCAGAACGCAGAAAAGCGCGCCTTTCGTGGGACCACGGTTTCTTGGGGCTCGATGGAACCAGACGGTTGCGGCCGGCGTCTGGCGGGAGTGGTGGGTGCTGGTGCAAGGGAGCCGGGTGTGAACGATCTCGGGACGGCGGTCGACGGTCCGAGTGACGCGATCGATCGCTTGTATCGCGAGCATGTGCCCGGGGCGTTGCGACTGGCGTGCCTGCTCTGCGGCGAGCGGTCGCTGGCTGAGGATCTCGTGCACGACGCCTTTGTGCGCGTCGCCGGTCGCCTGCGCATGATCCGCGATCCCGAATCGTTTCGGGCGTACTTCCATCGAGCGGTCGTGAATGCCGTGCGCTCGCACTACCGACACGCCGCGGTGGAGCGGCGCCACCGTGTGCGTGATGCGGCGGGCCTTGACCTTCACACCTCGAACCCCGACGTCGAACTGCGCGACACGATTCAACGCTTGCTCCAACAGTTGCCCGAGCGCCAACGCGAGGCACTTGTGTGTCGGTACTACCTCGACCTCTCCGAGCAGGCGACCGCAGCGGCAATGGGTTGCCCGGCTGGGACGGTCAAGTCGTCGTTGGCGCGCGGGCTTGAAGCGATGCGTAGCGCGCTTCGTCTCGAAGAAGACGAGGAGGTCGGACAATGAACGAGCACGACCTCGAGGGCACGCTCGGTGCGGCGATGCGCGAGTCGGTCGCAGGTGTGTCGATGTCGGCGCCGCAACGGGTGCGCGCAGTGCACCGGGCGCGCGCTCGCCGCCGTCGCAAAGCCCTCGGCGCGGCCCTTTCGATCGTCACGGTGATCGCGGTGGCTTCGGCGTCGCTGATCTCGGCCAATCGGAAGGACGCGTCGCACGAGATCGACGTGATCAACCCGTCGCCCGCGAAACTCGCGGTGACGCCATGCACCGGTGGCAACAGCGACAGCGCGCCGAGCGGACCAACGGTGTACACGGCCACGGTCCCACCAGCGCTCGTGGGCAAGGTCGTGCCGTATGGCTTTCGCGACCTCGTTGTGCTCGCCCCCAAACATTGGACGTGTACTGCGGATGCACAGACCCAGACCGGCGTGTCATTCAGCCTCGCACCCGTGCAACCTCGACGGCCGATCGACCGCTATTACGCCTCGACGATCGAGGTCGAAAGTGTTATCGCGAACGGCGGCGTCGGTACCGATATCGGCTGTCGGTATTTCGCGCCAGCGCGTCTGACCGCGCTCTCTCGCGCCGGCTCGCCGGGATGCCCGCGGTCCGACCCGGTCGCAGCCGACCGCGTCGATTCCACGACAGTCGTCGCGCATGCGCCGAACGGTCAAGGCCTCACGGGCCTGGTGCTCGCGCACTATCGGCGCGCGGCGCGACCGGAACTCTCTCGGCTCATGACATTCGCGTGCGCGCTCACCACTCAGGACGCCGACGCGGAGTGTCGCGAGTTGGCGAACGAGTTCCGAACCCGCTTCGACCACCTCGCACCACTGCGCAGCGCGTGGAAGCCGATTCCGGCGGCACCGATCGCGCCGAGATCGGACATGGAGTCGGTGTGGACTGGCCAAGAACTAGTGATCTGGGGCGGCCGGTCGTTCGCGACCAACCCCGCGGGTGCGGACGTATCCGATGGGGCGTGGTACGCACCGTCGACGCGGCAATGGCATCGCATGCGCGCAGCGCCCTTCGCTTGGACCCAAGACGCATACGTGGCGCGTCTCGCGTTCGCGTCGGGAGGCGGTGCGGTGTTCGCTGTGGGTGCGAAGATCGCGCGCTACGAACCGTCGTCGGACACCTGGCAACGGCTCCCCGACATCCCGAGTGACTTTCTGGGTCAGGGGAGCGCCGAAAACAGAGCGGGCACGATGCTCGTGTCGTGGGGTCAGCACGCGGCAGGAATGCTGCGGCTCGACGGTCCGGCGATCGGTGGGTGGCAGACGGTCCCGTTGGACTTGACCAAGAATGAGTTTCCGATGGCGTCGTTCCTCACCGACGACGGGCGGCTGTTCTTGTGGCGAAATACCCAGGACCGGGCGCGGCGGGCTGTGGTGGTCGACCTTGCGACGGGTCGTAGCCGTTCCTTTGCGCCATCGCCCGGGATCTTCGAACCGGTCGCATGGACGGGCAAGGAACTCATCGCCACGTCGATCTACGACGGGCTGTACGCGTTCAACCCGAAGACGCTGACGTACCGCGAGATCGGTCGCCATGTGGTGACCAACTGCGGCGCCACAGCGGTCGTAGGTGATGCTCTGCTCAAGGTCGCGGGATCCAGTTGTCAAGGTGACGACCGCTTCTCGACCACCCACACGATCGATTTGGGTAGTGGTGCGGTCCATGTGCTCGACGATCTGCCGGGCGGGCGGAACGCCATGGCCAGCGCGTGGACCGGGCACTCGATGATCGTGTGGGGCGGCGGCGGCGAATACAACGGGACGGGCGCGGTGGGAACGCCGAGCATCGTCGAGTTCGCATACGGCGACGGCTACGAGTTCACGCCGTAGGCTCCCCGCAACGACGACGAGGGCCGTCCCAACGGCTCCGTGGTCCCACCAGAACGCACAAATGCGCCCTTTTGATGGGACCACGACGACGAGGAGCGCCATGACTGACGACGCGAACACACCGCCACCGCCCCCGCCGCCCGAAGCTGGTCAGTCTGCACCCGGGCCTGCAGCCGGCAAGTGGCAGAAGCCGCAGGGCCAAAGCGACGAGGACCGCGTGCGCGACCAGGTGCAGCGTCAAGCCGGGCTCGGTGGCGTCGAGGGCGGGGGCGGCACGTTGTTCACCGAGCCGGTGTTGGTGGTGAACCAGAAGGCCAAGATCATCGAGCTCACGAACGAGTACCAGGTGTTCGACCAGAACGGCACGCCGCTCGGTTCGGTGTGCGAGATCGGCCAGTCGACGCTGAAGAAGGCGTTGCGTTTCGTGTCGAGCGTCGACCAGTTCATGACGCACAGTTATGAGATCCGCAACGCCGAGGGCAATGCCGTGCTCGTGCTCGTGCGGCCCCGCAAGCTGATGAAGTCGAAGTTCACGTTGCAACGACCCGACGGCAGCGACGTGGGCGCGATCGTGCAGGACAACGTGTTCGGCAAGATTCACTTCTCGTTCGAAGCCGGCGGTCAGAAGGTCGGGTCGATGAACGCCGAGAACTGGCGGGCATGGAACTTCAACGTGCAGGACGCGTCGGGCACCGAGGTGGCGCGCATCACCAAGACGTGGGAAGGCCTCGCCAAGACGATGTTCACGACGGCCGACAACTATGTGTTGCAGGTGCATCGCAAATTGGATGACCCGCTCTGCAGCCTCGTGGTGGCGACCGCACTCTGCATCGACACCGCGCTCAAACAAGACAGCCGCGGCTTCAACTAGACCGCAGCGCCGGACGAAGTAGGCGCCAGAGACAAGCGGAGGCGGCAGGAATCGAACCCACCCGACGGGTTTCGCCGTCGCACTCGTGTTGAAGACGAGGGGGGCCACCAGACCCCGTGCACCTCCGTCGTCGACGCTAGCGACTCCCGTTTGGTTGCGGAGCGAACGATGCTGGCGATATCCCTCTCTCGCGACGTTCGTGATGTGCCGATACCGACTACGACGACGAGTCGCCACCAACCGACTGCGGGACTCCGCTGCCGGCCAGGCCGCCTGGCGAGCGCACGCGAGGACGCAAGGGAGTCGCGGTGAGTCTCAACTCCCGTTCGACCCCACCGGCGGCGCCCGACGTACACGGGGCCGACCGAGTCGACCAGCCGCATCCCACCCGGTGGTCGACGAATGTTCGACGGCGCCTGTGGTCTCGGATCGCATCGCGCCTGATGGTGGCGGTGTTGGTGCCCATCGTTGCACTGAGCGCCTTGGGCGCGGCCGGCGTGATGCAGCGCTATCGCGGCATCAACGCGCTGCACGGTGTCGTCACGCAAGTGGGGCGGCTCGAACAGACCCTGCACCTCTACGCCGGCCTCGTTGGCGAAAAGACTGGGTCCGAATCGGTCGCGGTCGCCGCCGGATTGGATTTGTCGCCCGCTGAGGCCAGCCGCCTCGCCGGCTACGACATCGAGGCGCAGTTGCGGTCGGCCCGAGCTGTGGTCGACGCTGCGATTGCCGACGGCGCCGGAAAGATATTGGGCACGAAGGTGTCGCAACTCGCCGCGTTGCGAGTGCGGATCGACGCCGGCGATGCGAGCGAGACCGTCGTGCGACGATTCTTCCTCGACAGCATCGACGTCGTCGAGTCGGCGTGGCTCGCGCAGCGCTTTGAGCTGACGAACTTGTCGGACGAGACGTTCGGCTCAGCCGGTCTGCGACGCGCGGTTGCCGGTCTGCGCGATGTCGTGGAGGCATTCATCTCGGGCTCGAAAGCGACGACGGCTGCGGGCGCGCTCACCGTTCCGGGCGTACCCGGCAAGGCCACGGCCGCGACGGATCTTGCCGCCGCGTACGCCGTCTACACCCGGGCGAGTTTCGGATTGACGGCTGAGTTCGGCGAGAAGGGCAAAGCGGCATGGGAACGCCTCATCGTCGTCGACCCTGACGTGAAGGCCTTCCAGAAGTTCCTCGTCGGTGCGATCGAACGGCCGTCGGGGCAATCCGCCGGCGCGAGCATCGCGGACATCGCCACGACGTTTCGAGCTGGTCTGATCTTCCAGGACCACCTTCGTAGTGTGGTCGGTGCCGCGGCGACCGATGTCGTGACCCTCGCTGCGGGGTTGCGGTCCGACGCGCAGCGCGATCTCAATCGGTACTTGCTGGCGATCGGCCTCATCGCCGCGTCCAGCGCCGCGATCGCGCTCGTCACGGCGCGCAAGATCGTCACGCCATTGCGCCGCCTCGCGTCGCGTGCTTCGGAGGTCAGCGCAGGCGTGATCGATGGCGACCCACTCGACGCGATTGGTCCGTACGAAGTGGCATCGGTGACCGATACGTTCAACGAGATCGTGGCGAACCTCGCAGTACTTGACGCGTCGACGTTGGCCCTTGCCGGCGCGGACCTCGACAACCCAGTTCTCGCGAGGTCGGTGCCCGGCCGCATCGGTGGTTCGTTGCGGAACTCGGTCGACAAGCTGCGCGATTCGATCCGCGACAACGAGGAGTTGCGATCGAGTCTGGAATCGACCGAGGCCCGATTCCGCGAGCTGGCCGAGTGGTCTCCGGACATCATCTGGCGCTTCTCGCGTCTTCCGGAACCGCACTTCGAGTATCTGAGTCCGTCGTTCGAGACCCTCACCGGCATCGCCGCCGGGGCGGTGGAGGCCGACATCGGTGTGTTGATCGCGGCGTTGGACTCCGAAGGTCGCGTACTCGTCGCCGACATGGCAGCAGGGCGCAACTTTCGCGCTCGCGCCGACTTGACGTTGCGCCGAGCGGACGACACCGTCGTCGTGTTCGAGCTGCGCGCCGTCGAGACCCCAGACGGTACGCAAGGTGTCGGGCGTGACGTCACCGATGTCCGCGCGCTACAGACGAGCCTGAAGGAGCAAGCCGGACGAGACCCGCTCACAGGGCTGGCTAACCGTCGCCTTCTCGACGAACTCCTGGTCAGGGCAATTCGTCGCGCCGACCGCTCGGGCGCGCCGATCGCGGTGGCCTTCCTTGACCTTGACGACTTCAAGGCGGTCAATGACACCTACGGTCACGAGGCCGGCGATGCCGTCCTGCGCGCGACTGCCGATCGCTTGCAGGCGGCAGTACGCGATGCGGATGTGGTCGCCCGTTACGGCGGCGACGAATTCGTCGTCGTCTATGAGGGCGCTGACGACGACGCGATCCAGCATTTCGGCGAGCGGATCGATGCGGCGCTGAGCTCCCCGATCGACGTCGGGGGTGGTGTGGCTGTGCGCTGTGCGCCTTCTGTCGGTGTCGCCGACAGCCGCAACACCGCGAATACGCCGGCGGCCCTGATCCGTGCGGCCGATCAGGCGATGCTCGAAGTCAAGCGGGCCCGCGGCACGGCACGCCGACCCGACCACGGACTGCTTCGGGCGCAGTGGGCCGGATAGCGCTCGATCGGATCTCGGGCGTAGCAGCGCACCGTTGCGAGATATGCGTTCGTGGCGGTGTCGCACCGCTACAGTCGGAGATGCCCGGCCCGTGGAGTAGGAGGCGCCATGCTGAAAAAGTTGATGTTGCTCGTGATTCTTGTTGCGCTCGGTGCAGCCGTCGCCAAGAAGGTGCGCGAAGCCTGAGTTCGACTGCGTGACCTGCGTGTCGCGCCCCATCGCTGCCGACCTCCCACCACACGTGGGGGCTTGACTACGTAGGGCGCGACCCGTAGAGTTCGATTCACCTCCCCAACGGCCTCCCCGCCGAAATTCCGCGCTCTCAGCGCGTTCGAATGCTTTCGGGAGGAGTCGCCGTGCTCGTCACGTTGTGGTCGCCCAAGGGCGGCACGGGAACGTCGGTTGCCGCAGCCGCGCTGGCGTCGGTGCTGGCGCGTCATCATCGCCACGTTCGGCTCGTTGATCTGTGCGGCGATCAGCCGGCGATCTGCGCAAGCCGTTGTCACGGCGAACGCGGCGCGGCCGACTGGCTGCTTGCGGGTCCGACCACGCCCGCCAGTGCAATCGACGCGTTCACGGTCGACGACGTCGGTCGTTTCGCGCTCGTGCCGAGCGGTACCGCCGACGTGCACGACGCGCGTGACGAAGCCGGTGCCGCGCTCGCGGTCGTGTTGCGCGACTCGCCGTGGGTCAGCGTCGTCGACGCTGGTCTCGCGTCGGCGCCGGCCGTCGTGCCGCTGGTGGAACTGGCCGACCTCTCGTTGATCGTCGTGCGTCCGTGCTTCCTCGCGCTCACACGCGCCGCACGCCGTGAGGCGCTCGTACGCGCGACGTCCGGCGTGTTGATGATCGACGAACCCCATCGGGCGCTCGGAGCGCGTGATATCGCTGCAATCATTGAACTTCCTGTACTTGGCACGGTGGCGTACTCGCCCGAGGTCGCGCGTGCGATCGATGCCGGCGTCGTGTTGCGGCGCGCCCCCGAGGCGCTGTTTCGTCCGCTCGGCGCGATGGTGGATCGCCTTGGCCTCGGCGGCGGGTCTCGGCGGGTCGCATGAGCGACGCGATGCAGGTCAAGCACACGGTCCACCGTCGTTTGCTCGACGATCCGTCGCTCGTGCCGACGGGCGATCGAGCCGAGCTGCGTGGCTTGTTAGAGCGACTCGTGCGCGATGTCGACCCGTTGCTCGATGCCCGCCAGTGCACGGGCATCGTCGATGAGCTGATCGACGACGTCGTCGGCCTCGGCCCCATCGAACCGGTGTTGGCCGATCCGTCGGTCACCGAGCTCATGTTGAACGGTCCGGGTCACGCGTACGTCGAGCGCGCCGGGCGCCTCGAAGCGATTCCCCTCGCGCTGTCGGCCGAGGAGATCGAGGCCGTCGCGCAGCGCGTCATCGCACCGCTCGGTCTGCGTCTCGATCGCGCCTCGCCAATTGTCGACGCGCGCCTGGCCGATGGCTCGCGTCTGCATGCGGTGCTCCCGCCGCTTGCGCCCGACGGCCCCATCGTGACGATCCGACGGTTCGCGCCACGCGCGATCACGCTCGAGGAGTTCGGCGTGGCCGCAGGTGCGCAGGAGTGGCTCCGCGATGCCGTGGCGCGCGGCGCCAACGTGCTCGTCGCGGGCGGCACGAGCGCGGGCAAAACGACATTGCTGAACACCCTCGCGGGCTGCATCGACGGAGCGTGTCGTGTCGTGACGATCGAGGAGACCGCCGAATTGCGCTTGCCGCAACCGCACGTGGTCCGTTTGGAGGCTCGCCCGGCCAACAGCGAAGGCGCGGGTGCGGTGACGGTGCGCGACCTCGTGCGGGCGTCGCTGCGCATGCGACCGGACCGTATCGTCGTCGGTGAGGTGCGTGGCGGCGAGGCGCTCGATCTCCTCCAGGCCCTCAACACCGGTCACGCCGGCTCGATGTGCACGATTCACGCGAACCGCTGCCTCGATGCCTTGCGACGGCTCGAGACGCTGGCGTTGCTCGCAGGAGTGGCGCTGCCGATCGCGGCGGTGCGCGCGCAGATCGCGTCAGCCATCGACATCGTCGTGTTCGTGGTGCGCGGTCGTGAGGGCCGGCGCATAGTCAGCGAGATTGCCGAAGTCGCGCCACTCGGCGATCGCAGTGGGCTGCGGGTGCACGCCAGATTCGTACGCGGCGACAGTGACGACCGGCCGGGCGCGGGTGCGCTCCGGGAGGTGACGGCGCCATGTTGAACCTTGCCGGTGCCGGCTGTGGCGTCGCGGCGTCGGTCGTGCTGTGGTGGTGCGCGGCGCGCGTGGAGGTGCGCGAACGTACGGCGCAACTTCGCCACAACGACGATCCACGCCTCCTCCTCGCACCGACCCGCATCGAAGCCTCGTTGGCACGCGCCGATATCGCACAACCAGTCGCGACCGTCGTGCGCACATGGTTGCTGCTTGCCATCGCCGCGGGCGTGTTGGGTGCATCGCTGAACCCAATGTTCGGTGTGCTGCTCGTGGTGCTGTCGATCGGCGGTGGGCCGGTGCTGCTCGTGCTCGCACGTCACCGCGCGGAGCGCCACGCCGCCGAGTCTCTGCCGGCCTTCCTGCGGCTCATCGCGTCAGAGTTGCGCATTGGTGGCACCGTGATCAGCGCGCTGGAAACGGTGGCCGAATCACCGCATCCGCTGGCCCGCGACGCCGCACGAGTGCGAGCGCGGCTCGCACTCGGCGCGTCGCTCGATGATGCGCTGAGGGCGTGGGTGGGTGAACGACCGGTAATGGGTGCGCGCGCGGCCGCGGGCGCGCTCACGCTGGCCAGCACGGTCGGCGGGCCCGCGGCGGAGGCCGTCGACGGGCTCGCGGCTTCGCTCGCAGATCGGATCGCGGCCACTGCTGAGACGAGTGCGCAATCGGCCCAAGCCCGAGCCTCAGCACTTGTGATGGTGCTCGCACCGATCGGCTATCTCGTATTCGCGTCGACGATCGACCAACGTTCGCTTGACGTACTCCTCAACACCGCGTTCGGTCGCGGGTGTCTGGCCGCCGGGCTGCTGCTCGACGGGCTCGCCGTCGCATGGATCCGTTACCTCGTGCGCCCCGAGGCCGAGGCATGACGCGCATGGGCGTGCTGCTCGCCGCGGGTTGGGGTGTGTTGGTCGCGCTCGCCGTTGTGGCGATCGCGCAATCGGCGCGCGTGCGCCGCCGCGCCGAAGGTGGACGCCACGCTGTACGCGTCATCGCAACGGGCTCGCTGCGAGCGCTCGAGCACGCCCCACCGGCGCGTCCATTCGTGGCCGTCGCCCGCGACGTCGTACGGCGCCGCCGCGATGGCGCCGCGCGGCGCGCCGTCGACTGCGACCTTGCGCTCGCCGTCGATCTCCTCGCGGTCGCGGTTGGCGCCGGTGCCACACCGCTGCTCTCCCTCGATCTCGCCGCCACGTGGGCTCCACCCGCGGCCGCGAGCTCCTTCGGCGCGATCGTGCGCCGTGTCCGCGTCGGCACCACCTTGCCCGACGCGCTCGCGGCCGAAGCGCGGATGGCCCCCGCGCTTCGGCCGCTCACCGAGGCGTTGGTCCCTGCCATTCGCCTCGGCTCGCCACTCGGACCGACGCTCGCGCGCATCGCCACCGATGCCCGCACTACCCACGCCCGGCGGGCCGCCGCGCGAGCGCGGACGATCCCGGTGCGCCTGATCTTCCCCCTCGTCCTGCTCGTCCTGCCTGCGTTCGCACTGCTCACCGTGGTGCCGGCGCTCGTGGCGGGATGGCGGGGCATCTGACCAGTCCACATTTCAGAAAGGCCTGTCATGGCACTCATCTGTTACCTCGTCGCGCGCCTCGAACGAGTCCGCGCCGACGAATCCGGTCAATCGACTGCGGAGTACGCACTCGTCATCGTGGCTGCAGCCGCGCTGGGAGGTTTGTTGATCTCTTTCCTCAGCAAATCCAGCGTCGTTTCAGGCATTTTCGGCAAGGTCGTCGGCTGGGTCGTCGGTCACATCCTGTGATGTCGCCGCGCCGGGCCACGTTGCACGGCCCCCTCGATCGGTCGCGTGCCGGTCGACGCGAGCGGGGGCAGGCCACCGTCGAGTTCGCGATGATCCTGCCCGCGATCGTGATCGTGGTGCTGCTCGTGTTCCAGGCGATGGTGTTGGGCAACCGGTTCCTGCTCGTTGCCAACGCCGCGCGTGAAGCGGCACGAGCGGCCGCGGTCGATCCGACCGACGCCGATGCTCGCGCTGCGGTCGCTCGCACGTTGCCCGGCGCGACGGTCACGATCTCACGTTCGGGCGGCATCGGCGCACCGTTACGAGCGGTCGTGCGATACCACGCCCGAACCGACGTGCCGTTCGTCGGTGCGTTGTTGCCCGATCCGTGGTTCACCAGCACCGTGACGATGCGAGCCGAACGATGACACGCCCAGTTCGGTCATCTGCGATGCGTCGTTTCGGGGGTCTATCTGACCCCCAAACGACGCATCGGGCGCTCGGGGTGGGGAAACGGGAGAGGCGGGGCGGGCAGCGGGGGAGCGTCACTGTGGTGATGACGGTGGTCGTTGTCCTCGGGTTGGTGCTCGGCTTTGTCACCCTCGAAGTCGGCGCATTCCTCGCGCAACGCTCCCATGCGAGCGCCACCGCCGACGCCGCGGCGCTCGCAGCGGCCGACGAACTCGCACGCGGCCACGGTGCTGGTGCGGCCACGGCCGCGGCGGGCGCGGTCGCCGCCGCGAACGGTGCCACCCTCCAACACTGCGAATGCGCCGCGTTTGATGCCACGGTCACGATCGCGATGCACTCGCGCCTACCCGGCGTGCCCACGCTCGTGGCCCGCGCGCACGCAGTCGTCGACATCGCCGCGACGCCCGACGCGGTAGCGCTCACCGACGGCCTCAAGAGCCGCGGGGACCTTGTAGCACGCTGAGCAGACGGATCGCCGCGTCTTTGTCGAGGTATTCGTTCCAGTTGCCGCACTTGGGTGATTGCACGCACGACGGACACCCGCTGTCGCAACGACACGCCCGGATGAGATCGAGCGTCGCGCTGATGTGGCGCTCTCGCGCCGCAAAGGCCATCTCGGCGATGCCCGCGCCCCCCGGATACGCGTCGTACACGAAGATCGTCGGTGCTTCGGTCTGCGGATGACCCGCCATGGAGAGGCCACCGACGTCCCAGCGATCACAGATCGCGAACAACGGCAGGAGCCCGATCAGACCGTGCTCGGCCGCGTGCACCGCGCCGAGAAGCTCCGACGCGCTGATACCGGCTTCGACAGTTCGGGCCAACGGCACCGTGTACCAGCACGATCGTGTGACGAGCACGCGCGGCGGCAGATCGAGCGCGACTGTTTCGATGATCCGACGCGTTGTGGCGTCCTTGCGTTGGTATCCGACGACCCTGCTCGTGACCTCGACCGAGCCGACGTGTCCGACTGCGCCACAGTCACCGCCGACAGGTGCGTGGGCGTCGATCGTGCGGATCTCGATGCTCGTGTCGGACCGAGCCTGGGTGAACTCGTCGTCGTCACACTCATCGACGAACGCGACGTGCTCGTCGAGGTTGAGCTCGACAACGCGGTAGTGCCGTCCCTGGTGCACGTAGACCGCGCCGGGATGGGCCACCGAACACGCGCGCACCTCGTCGACGGTGCCGACGATGCCATCGGTGCGCCGCTCGACGAGTTGCACTTCGGCGGTCGTGCCGGTGCGCAGCCCGATCGTTGGCGCAGGCGGTGTTGTCCCCGCGTAATAGAGCTTCTTGCCGCGCGCCACGAGTTCGCCGGCGCGTACGAGCTCGACGGCCATCTCGTCGATGTCGGCGCCGAACCATTGTGCGTCGTCCGACGTGAGCGGCAGTTCGTGCGCGGCACAACGCACGTGGGCACGGAGTACGAACTCGTTGGCGACGTTGATGACCGCGGGTTCGGCGGGCCGAACGACCAGTTCATCGGGATGGCGCGCGTACCACTGGTCGAGCTGATCGTCACCGATGACGAGCACGGCGACCGAGCGCTGCCCGGCGCGGCCGGCCCGCCCGGCCTGCTGTCGCATCGACGCGAGCGTGCCGGGAAAGCCGTTGAGCACGATGGCGTCGAGGCCGGGCACGTCGATGCCGAGCTCCAACGCGTTCGTGGCCGCGACGCCGAGCAGTGCGCGCGACCGCAAGGCTCGTTCCACCGCGCGCCGCTCGTCGCCGAGCAACCCGGCGCGGTACGCCGCGATCGGTACGTCGTCTGCGGTGGGCACCGTGGGTGCCGCGGGCACCGTGGGTTCGGCCGCACCCGTGTCGGCTGACGCAGGGTCGTCCAGCACCGCCGGCCGTGTGGCAGTCGCTTCGGTGATGCGGCGAGCCTGGAGCGCCACCACTTCGGCCGTACGGCGCCCGCGGCAGAACGCCAACGTTTGGTGGTTGTCGCGCACGAGGCCGGCCAGCAACGTCGCGGTCTCGGTGATGGCCGACGGCCGTGCGCCGGTCACCGCGTCGAGCAGGGGCCGTTCCCACACGACGAGCCGGCGTTGTCCTCGCGGCGCTCCGTCGTGGTCGACGAGTCCGACGGGTTCTCCGACGAGCGCTGCGGCGAGCTCAGCCGGGTTGCCGATCGTCGCACTCGTGAGGCAGAAGGTGGGCGACGACCCGTACCGTGCGCACACACGCCGCAACCGACGCAGTACGAGGGCCACGTGGCTGCCGAACACGCCTCGCAAGGTGTGCAGTTCGTCGATGACGACGTAGCGCAACCGCATCAGGAAGGTTGCCCAGCGAGCGTGCGAGGGGAGCATGCCCACATGGAGCATCTCGGGATTGGTGAGGATCACGTTCGCGTTCGCGCGCGCCCAGGAGCGGTCGCCGGTTGGGGTGTCGCCGTCGTACGTGACTGCCTTCAGGCCGGGAACGAGCCAACTCCGCAACGATCGGAGCTGGTCGTGCGCGAGGGCCTTAGTGGGGAATACGCACAACGCCGTCGCGCGCTCTCGCGCGACGGCGGCATCGACAATCGGGAGCTGATAGCAGAGCGACTTGCCCGACGCCGTGCCGGCGACGACGACGGTGTGTTCACCAGCGCGGATCCGATCGATTGCGGCGGCCTGGTGCGAATACAGCCGGTCGATACCCCGAGCGGCAAGGCGCGCCGCGGTCTCATCGTGGAGCGGTGCTTGGAGTTCGGCGTAGGCGCCGGTATTGACGGCGATATCGGCGCGGTGCGTGATGCGCCCGGCAACATTTGGTTCGAGCGCAAGGAGTTCGAGTGTGTCGCAGGCGTCGATCACGGACTCGGCGAGACGTTCGTCGGTGTGCCGCCGGGGTAGGTCTCCAGCACACCGTCGTCTCGGAAGTCGGCGAAGAGCGCGTTGGCCGACGGGCTTGGTGTGAGGCAGCTGCCACCGATCGACGGCACGGTCACCGATTTGATCGCGTCGGCGGGGACGCTGCCAGCGATCTGGCCGAGGCGCACCAGATCTTCGATACCCAAACCGGCAAGCTGCGCATGGCGGGCAAGCAACGCGGCGAGCTGAAAGCGACCGGAAATCGAGGTGTATTGGTGCTCGAGCTGACGGATCGCCGCGATCATCAGATAGCCCTGGTTCCACGAGCGTTGGATATCGCTCGTGGGAAAGCTGTGCCGATCGCGAGCGAACGCAAGTGCGAGCACGCCATCGAGGTGGCGCGGGCCAGGATCAAAGTTCGCGTTCGAGTAACTGTCGTGCATCGGGAACGGGATGGTGAGGTCGACGCCGCCGACGCCGTTCACCAGGTCCTTGAAACCTGCGAAGTCGACCTCCACGGAATACGTGACCGGTACTCCAACGAGCGCCCCAATGACGTTCGCCTGCAACGCGGGGCCACCAACGCTGTTGGCTTCATTGATCTTCACGCGCCCGCGACCGGGAACCTGCGCGCAAGTGTCGCGCGGTACGTTGATGATTGTTGCCTGGTGCAGCGCCGGGTTGATGGCGAGGAGGTGCAGTGCGTCACCGCGCGCACCGCCGACGCCGGGCCGCAGGTCGGAGCCCACGAACACCATGAACATCACGCCGTTGCTGTGGTCGGGACGCGCGACGTACGAGGCGTGCAACTTCGTCACCGAGAGATAGGTCGCTCCGGATACGAACGGAATGTGCATGCCCGCAAGCCAACTCGCGCCAGTGCCGGCCGCGGCCAACACGAGACCCAGCGATACCGCGATCGCGCGGTGGAGCCAGCGCTTCATGGCGTGGCCTTCTTTTTCGCAGTAGTCGTTGTGGTCGCCGTACCGCTCGTGGCGCGCCGGACCCGCAGGTCGTAGCCGACGATGCGCCAATGACCGCCCGGGCCGCGCGCGAGCAGCAGCTCCCCGGCTCGATCGACGGCCAGTTTCCCCCGCCGGATGGCCGCGTTGATCCGCGCCGTCACCATCACCACGGTGCCGTTGGCGCCGGCGAGACCGGTCAGGTGCATGCTCGCCCGCACGCGCACCGGTCCGGCGCCGCGCGCCACGCCAAGGTCGGTGACGGTCCGGCGGTCGTTGCCGTCGTGGGCCAACCCCGACAGCGCGTCTGCGGTGAACAGGTCAGAAAAGCCGTGGCCGAGCCGGCCCGACGTGAGCGGTGCGACCATCCCAGTTGCGGCGTACGACGTCACCAGCTGTTCGGCCGCTTTGGTGATTCGCGGCGGCAGTGCAACCGCTGGCCCGGCACTCACGACGGTCGGGGTGTCGTCGACGAGACGAAAACCAGTGCCGGAATGCACGACGGTCGTGGTGCGTGCGCCGCCCGTGTTCGACGCGCCCGTGGCGCCGGTGTGCTTGCTTCCGCTGCAGCCCGCGAGGAGGAGCGCGCACAGCGAGGCGGAGGTGAGGAGGCTGCGCATGAACCTTCGATGATGCCACGCGGCCTCCGGGTCTGGGCCGCGGCACCCCAAAACGCTACGGTCGTTGCGGTCATGGCACTGCGCAAATTCATGTCGAAGATCGCGAAGCCGGTCGAACAAGTCGATCGGGAGAAGCTCGCGGCCTTCTGCGGCGGTATCGGTGCGGTGCCGATCGCGACGATCGAACCGCGCGACTACGTGCGTACGGCCGGTGAGGTAGGCGTGGTGCGCATCGTGCCGCGCGCCGGAGCCCCCGCCCTCGAGGTGATGGTGCAGGACGGCACCCATCTGCTCACAGCGGTATTCCTCGGCCGCCGTCGCATCAAAGGTCTGACGAACGGCCGCAAGGTCGCGGTCGAAGGCATGGTGTTGCGCGACGGCAATCGCTTGCTGATGCTCAACCCCATCTACGAACTCTTCTGAACCCGAAACACCCGAAGTGACCGCTGTCACCTTTCGGTGAAGAGCCGGCGCACGTCCTCCTCCGAATCCGGAGTGACCATCGCGAGCACTTCGTCGCCGGCCTCGAACACCGTGTCACCGCGCGGCATCACCACATGGTGATCACGTACGACGGCGACGATCGTGGCGTCACGCGGAATCTCGAGATCCTTGATTGCGGTGTCGATCGACGGCGAGTCGTCGGCGAGGGTGACCTCGACGAGGCGGGCGTTGCCGCCCTCGAACGTGAGGAGCCGCACCAACCGACCAACCGACACGGCCTCTTCGACGAGCGCCGTCACGAGGTGCGGTGTCGATACCGACAGGTCGACGCCCCAGTTTTCATTGAACAACCACTCGTTGCGCGGATGGTTGACCCGGCCGATCACTCGGGGCACGCCGAATTCCTGCTTGGCGAGCAGCGAGAACACGAGGTTCACCTGGTCGTCGCCGGTTGCCGCGACGACCACGTCGCTGCGGTCGAGTTCGGCCGCCCGCAACGAGCCGACCTCGCAGGCATCGGCGATGTGCCAGCCGACGCCTTCGGTGGTGACGGACCGTTGCGGTGCGCCCGGGTCGTTGTCGATGAGCAACACATCGTGGCCCGCCGACTGCAGGTCGTTGGCGATGAACAGCCCGACCTTGCCTGCTCCTGCGATCACGACGCGCATCAGTGCTGCCCGCCCGTCGTCGCGGTCAGGCGTTCGTGCAGCTCGTCGATCGCATCGGTGGCGCACATGAAGTAGACGATGTCGCCCTCCTGGCCGACGACATCGCCGGTGGCGATCATCGCGGCGCCGAATCGGGAGACGGCCGTGAGCCAGAACCGACCGGGCTCGTTGAGCTCGCCGAGCTTCTTGCCGACGGCCTTGGGGGGCAGCGTGCGCTCGACCAGGCACACCTTGGCCGACGGGTCAATCCAGTCGTGCGGCGTGTCGGAAGGAAACAGGCGCCGGATGACCTGATCGGTCGCCCACGACACCGTTGCGACGGTCGGAATCCCGAGGCGCTGGAAGATGAGTGCTCGCCGAGGGTCCTTGATGCGGGCCACGACGTTGGCGATCTCGTAGGTCTCGTGCGCGATCCGTGCGCACACGATGTTGGAGTTGTCGCCGTAGGTGACAGCAGCAAAGGCTTCGGCTCGCTCAATCCCGGCGGCGGCGAGGGTGTCGCGGTCGTAGCCGATGCCCGTGATCTTGTCGCCCGCGAAGTCGGGATGCAGCCGCCGGAAGCTGCGCTCGCTCTTGTCGACGATCGCGACGGTGTGGCCGAGTTGCTCGAGCGTCAGCGCGAGCTCGCTGCCGACTCGGCCGCAGCCGACTACCACCACGTGCACGAGGCCTCCCGGGCTTCAGATGTGTGACCGCTGGATGGTAGGAGCCCCGTGGTTGCATATGCGAACCATCGATCGCGGCGTGACGGTGGCTAGTTTTTACGAAATCCTTGCACCGGCGTGTTGTCGCCGCGGAAACGACCTCGGGGCCACAACGTGTTCAGCATGTTGAAACGAATCTTCGTCGGTCGCCCGTTGGCGACGACCGAGATGGAGCACCAGCGGCTCAACAAGACCATCGCGCTCGCGGTCTTTTCGTCCGACGCGATCTCCTCGACGGCGTACGCCACCCAGGAGATTCTGCTCGTCATCGCCTTTGGTGGTTCGAGCCTCGCGCTGGGCCTCGACAAGCTCGTGCCGATCGCGATCGTCGTCGCCATCTTGCTCACGATCGTGGTCGCGTCGTACCGCCAGACGATCTTCGCCTATCCGAGCGGCGGCGGCTCGTATGTCGTGAGTCGCGAGAACCTCGGCGACAGCGCGGCGATGGTGGCGGGCGCATCGTTGCTCGTCGACTACATCCTCACCGTCGCAGTGTCGGTGTGTGCCGGCGTGCGAGCAATCACGTCGATCCCCGCACTGCAGGGCCTCGCCGACAAGCGGGTACTGCTCTGCATCGCCGCGATTTTGGTGATCACGCTCGCGAACCTGCGCGGTGTGAAGGAGTCGGGCCGCATCTTCGCGGTGCCCACCTACGTCTACATCACGATTCTGTCGGTGCTCGTCGGGTACGGACTCGCGCGCTCGTACGGGCTGTTCGGCCTGCACATCGACACGATCCAGGCCCACGCCAAGACGTTCCTGTCGAAGGCCGACTACGAAGACATGCAGAAGAGCGTGTTGCTGCTCGGTGGCACACTCGGGCTTTCGAGGTTGTTGAAGGGCTTTGCATCGGGAGCGGTGGCGCTCACTGGTGTCGAGGCGATTTCCAATGGTGTGCCGGCGTTCCAGCGGCCCGAGCCGCGCAACGCGTCGGCGACGATGATCTGGATGGGCACGATCCTCGGCTCGCTGTTCCTCGGTGTGTCCCTGCTCGCGGTGCACATCAGGCCGATTCCGTTGGAGAAGGGCGAGACGGTGTTCTCGCAGATGGGCCGCCAGGTGCTCGGCCAGGGCGTGATGTATTACGTGTTGCAGGTTGCGACGGCGCTGATCCTGACGCTCGCCGCCAACACCGCCTATGCCGACTTCCCGAGGCTGTCGTCGATCATCGCGAGAGACGGACACCTGCCTCGCCAATTCGCGAACCGCGGCGACCGTCTCGTGTTCAGCAACGGTGTGCTCGTGCTTGCCCTCGCGGCGACCGTGCTGGTCGTGATCTTCGGTGGCAACGAGACGAAGTTGATCCCGCTCTACGCGGTCGGTGTGTTCACGTCGTTCACGCTCTCGCAGACCGGGATGATCCGTCACCATTTGCGCGAACGCGAGGCGGGCTGGCAGCGCGGTATCGCGATCAACGCGACGGGAGCCGTGTCGACGTTGATCGTCATGCTCGTGGTGGCAATCACCAAGTTCACGAGTGGCGCCTGGGTGTCGATCCTCGTCGTGCTGATCGTGATCGCCATGTTCCGCGCCATCAAGAACCACTACGAGCGCGTGGCCGACGGTTTGCGAGTGACGGAGGACTACAAACCGCGCCGCATGAACCACACGGTCGTCGTGCTCGTAGGTTCATTGCACCGTGGCGCGCTCGAAGCCATCGCCTATGCCCGTTCGCTGAACCCGACGCACCTTGCCGTGGTCACCGTGGTGACCGACGAAGAGGAACAGGAAAAGGTGGAGCGGGCCTGGCAGGCCCGCAATCTCGACGTCCCGCTCGAGATCGTGCACTCGCCCTACCGCGAACTCGCCAAGCCGATCCTGCGCTACATCGACGAACTCGACGCCCGCTGGGACAACGACGTGATCACCGTCGTCATCCCCGAGTTCGTGATGTCGGGGTTCTTCGCCCAGATCCTGCACAACCAGAGCGCCCTGTTCCTCAAAGGCCGCCTCCTGTTCCGCAAGGGCACCGTCGTCACCTCCGTCCCCTACCACCTCAACGACTGACGGACGACCCCTGATGCGTCGTTTGACCCACCTATAGGCGTGGCAAACGACGCATCGGGCTGGGGCCGGCACAGGGGGCGGCGACCGCACGACCTTGTTGCTGTGAACCCGGTCAAGGCGGTCGCTCGCTGCGCTGCCGGAGGCGGCGCCATGGAGTTGCGTTTCGTCTGACCAAAACCTATATTCCCGGCCATCGAATCTGACCTTGCCAGCATCTCCAAGTCCGAGCGCGAGGCGCTGAAAGCGATCTATCGCCTGGCTCAGGACGCCGACCCGCCGTCCGGCGAGGTCCACACCGGCGCGCTCGCCGACAAGCTCGGTCTGTCACCCGGCACGGTCACCGCCACTGTCAAGCGGCTCGCTGATCGGGGCCAACTCGATTACACGCCGTATCGCGGCGTGGTGCTCACCGATGCCGGCCGACGCCTGGCTGTCGCGGCGATCCGCCGGCATCGCATCGTCGAGCGCTTCCTCGCCGACATGCTCGGCTACGCCTGGACCGAGGCCGACCGGCTCGCGACCACCTTCGAGCATCACCTGCCGCTCGAGGTCGAAGACCGCATCTACGTCGCCCTGCACCGGCCCGAGACGTGCCCGCACGGCTTCCCGATTCCCGCGAAGGAGCAGGCCGACATTCCCAC
>JBBREP010000023.1:0-39522 GCA_038202885.1 Acidimicrobiia bacterium
CGTGGTACGAGCCGATGTGGCTGGAAAACCTGGGCTTTTGTCCCGAGGGCGACGGCTGGAAGCTCACCGAGGCCGGCGCCACCGCACCCGACGGCGACATCCCGTGGAACCCTTCGGGCGGCGTGTTGTCGTCGAACCCGATCGGCGCGTCGGGGATGATCCGCTTCGGCGAGGTCGCCCAACAGGTGCGTGGTCGGGCCGGCGATTACCAAGTAGAGCGGCGAACCGGTCGCGCCCTCGGACACGCCTACGGCGGTGGCGCGCAGTTCTTCAGCATGTGGGTCGTCGCCGACCACAAGCGCTGATCATTTGTGCCTCCTGCGTCGGCACGGCGAGCGACCTGCGCACGCATGTCGCTCCTCCGTCGCTCCTGCGCTGCTCCGGTCGCCGCGCCGGAACGAGTTTCGATGGGTCGCGCCTATGCGGGGTTGTGCGATCGCCGCGCTTGAATACTTGCCTCGCTGCGCTCGGCGGAACGAGTTGTGATGAGTTGGTATGAGCGATTCTGAAGCGACTGTTCGTGCGATCTTGGCGCTGGCCGGTGCGATGGATCTGGACGGGATCGCTGCGTATCTCGCCGACGATGTGGTCATGGAGTTGCCGTTTGCTCCGGCGCCGATGCGGCGCGCCTATGAGGGCAAGGACGCGGTCGTCGACTTCCAGCGGCGTGCGCGCGGTTCGTTTTCCTTGTTCTCGATGACGGTGGAACGGCTGCACCTCACCGCCGACCCGCGTGTGGTCATTGCGCAACATTCGAGCGTCGGGGTGGCCGCGTCCACGGGGCGCGACTACCGCAACGGCTACGTGACCGTGTTCGAGTTCGACGACGACGGCAACGTCCGTCGCTGGTGCGAGTACTACAACCCCGACGCAGTCCGCGCCGCCTTCTTCCCCGAATAACTCGGGTCGGGCGGAGGGCGTCAGGCGAGCATGGCGACGATGTCGAGGAGTGACGTGATGGTGTCGAACGGCGCGTCGGGCGGATGCACGCCGTAGGGGTCCATCACGAGCACGTGCATGCCGGCGGCTCGGGCGCCCACCACGTCGATGCCGGGCATATCGCCGACGTACCAACACTCGTCCGCGGTGAGCCCCATGGCGTCGAGCGCGAGATGAAAGATCCGCGGATCGGGCTTGTTCACACCGACCTCGCCGGAGTCGATCAGGCACTCGATGTGCACACCGAGGCCGGGCCCAACCTGGAGCACTTCCTGCTCGCGCAGGCGTTGGCCGACGGTGCCGTCGGCGTTCGAGATCACGCCGAGCCGCACTCCCGCGGCTGCCAGCGCGCGCAGTGCCTCGACCGAGCCGGGACTGACCCGGCAGCAGATCGCCGCGGTCGAGAACTCGCTGTGCAGGTGCTCGACGACGTCGACTCGCACCTCTTCGTCGGCCCCCACCCCGAGCGTGGCGGCGTAGGTGTCGATGTAGGCGTTCCAGTACGGCTCCCATGGCATCTCGCCCACATAATCGGTCCGAAACGCCGTCGTGGCGGTGTAGTGGGCAAGGTCGATGTTGTCGCGGTCGACCGTGAATCCTGCCCGTTCGCACGCACCCACGATGACGTCGTGGTCGGGGAGGTGAAAGATGCCGCCTACGTCGAGGAGCACGGCCGTCGGTCGCGTAGGAGTCGTCACGGCCGAGCACCGTAGCGGCGGCCCGAAGCTGCCGACGTGAACGGGCCAGGCCGACGTGGTCACCCATGGCCGATTACTCGCACGACTTCGCCCAGACGGGTCGGTACGATGGGCGCTATGGAGTTTCGCCGGATCAATGCGCTCCCGCCGTATGCGTTCGCCACCATCGACGCGCTGAAGATGGAGTTCCGGCGAGCAGGCGAGGACGTCATCGACCTGGGGTTCGGCAACCCCGATCTGCCGTCGCCCGACACGGCCGTCGCCAAGCTGATCGAGGCGGTGCAGAACCCGCGTAACCACCGCTATTCGATGACGCGTGGCATCCCGAAGCTGCGCGAGGCCATCAGCCACCTCTACGACCGGCGCTTCAACGTCGAGATCGATCCCGAGACCGAAGCCTGCGCCACGATCGGCGCCAAAGAGGCGTTCTCGCATCTCATGCTCGCGCTGCTCGGTCCGGGCGACACCGCTCTCGTGCCTGCGCCGAGCTATCCGATCCACATCTGGGGTCCGATCCTCGCGGGCGCCGCAGTGCAGTACGTGCGCATGGGTCCGGGCCAGGATTTCTTCACGAACCTGCACGCAGCGTGGGAGCAGGCCTGGCCGCGCCCGCGCGTGCTCGTCACGAGCTTTCCCCACAACCCCACGACGATGTGCGTCGACCTCGAGTTCATGGCCGACGTCGTGCAGTTCGCCCGTGAGCGCGAGATGGTCGTCGTCCACGACTTCGCCTATGCGGATCTCGGATTCGACGGCCATGTACCGCCATCGATCCTCCAGGTCCCCGGCGCCAAGGATGTTGCCGTCGAGATTTACTCGCTCACGAAGAGCTTTTCGATGGCCGGCTGGCGACAGGGCTTCCTCGTCGGCAATCCCGAGGTGGTCGGCGCGCTCGCGAAGTTGAAGAGCTACCTCGACTACGGCGCGTTCCAGCCCATCCAGATCGCGGCGACCGTCGTGATGAACGAAGAGCCTGACTACCCCAAGCACGCCAACGAGATCTACCGGGCCCGACGCGACGCGCTCATCGACGGCCTCGAACGCATCGGCTGGCAGATCGAAAAGCCCAAGGGCACCATGTTCGTGTGGGCGCCCGTCCCCGCGCCCTACGCCGAGATGACGAGCCTCGAGTTCTGCACGATGCTCGTGAAGGAAGCCAAGGTTGCGGTGTCGCCGGGTGGTGGCTTTGGTCCGGGCGGCGAAGGTTTCGTGCGCTTCGCCCTCGTCGAAAACGAACAGCGGATCGGCCAAGCCGTCCGCGGCATCAAAAAGGCCCTCACCAAACTCGGGTAAGGAAATGTTGCGTTGCGAACTTGGGGCAATGTTCCCTTTCACAGAGGGAAATTCGTCCCAGGTACGACAGTCTCAACCCGCCAGCCCTTTGAGAGTGAAGGCGACGGCGAGATCGGCGACCACTTCGACGGGCTCGTCGCGTTCGATGAGAAAGTCGCGAGCAAGCCGTCCGATCACACCGTGAATTGCCCGGGCGAGCATCGCGGGGTCCTGGTCGACGGCACGGCCTTGGATGATGGCATCCTTGATGTGACGCGCCGTATCCGCGAGCGCGACGTCGTCGTTCTGGCGCAGCACGGGGGCAAAGGTTTCGTCGGTTGCTGCGAACTGAATGATGGCGAAGTACTCGCGGTGTTCGCGAAACCATGCCAGCGAGGCCCGGATGCCACACTCGATCCGGCGCAAGGGATCGGCTTCGTCGGCGATCGCGGCCTGTTGGCGGCGGCGCAGATCGTGGTGCGACGCGCGCAGGATCTCGGCGAGCAGCTCGTCCTTCGACGTGAAGTACCAATAGAAGACGCCCTTGCCCACCCCGAGTGCCCCGACGACGTCGGAGACCGATGTGGGGTGATAGCCACGTTCGGCGAAGAGGGTGGCGGCGGTGCGCAGGAGCTGGTCACGCCGCGCTCGCCCTTTACTGGTGAGCTTCTCCCGCACCATCCCAGGCTACGAGCCTCTTGACCGCCCGGTCAAGTATCTGCGTCTACTTCGTCCGGCGCTGGCGAGCTTCCTGCGCACCCGTGTCGCTCGTTCCTCGCTCCCGGGCTGCTCCGGTCGCCGCCTGTGGCAAATATATGGCGCCTACTTCGTCCGGCGCTGGGCTTGTCCCGCGCCGCCTGTGACTTTTACGTCCCTGGAGGGTCGTGCCGAGCATGGCGGATGGCGAACGACACACGTCATTCAGGCGCAATTGCGCGAACGGAAACCTCCGAGATGCCGATACGACATCGGCGACCGTCATGCTCTTGATGTCAACGGTCCCGACCAGGGGGATGTACATGCCCGACATCCGAACACTGCTGCGCTCGATCACCCCAGCGCATGCATTGCGGAATGCTCGCCGAGACGTGGTCGAGCACGCCCGCGTCGTGGCCGAGATCGAGGCGATCGTCCAGCGGCTCCCCGAGGCGCCCGCCGAGGCCGAAGCTTGCGAATGTGAAGTTGTGGAGCCATCGATGGTCGAGGAGCGCCGCGCCTCGTAGTGTTGGCCCGTGCTCTATTGGGCCATCAAGTACGCCGTCACACCACTGCTGCGCGCCGGGTGTCGCATCCAGGTCGAAGGACGCGACAACCTGCCCGAACGCGGCCCCGTCATCCTGGCCGCGAACCATCGGTCGTTTCTCGATTCGATCTTCATCCCGCTCGTCGTGCCCCGTCGCGTGACGTTCGTGGCCAAGGCCGAATACTTCGATGATCCCAAGAGCGCGTGGTTCTTCCGTGCGGTCGGTCAGATCCCGATTCGTCGTGAGGGCGGCAGCGCATCCGAAGGGGCGCTCCTCGCCGCCGCGGATGTGCTCGACAGCGGTGGTGTGTTCGGTATCTATCCCGAAGGCACGCGTACACGTGACGGCAATCTGCATCGTGGCCATACCGGCGTTGCCCGCCTCGCGTTGCGCACCGGCGCGCCGATCGTGCCGATGGGGCTCGTCGGCACCGACGAAGTGCAACCAGTCGATCGCAAATTGCCGCGCCTCGGCCGCACTGTGATCGTGCGCTTCGGCGAGCCGATCGAGATGGAGCACCACCACGCCGCCGACCAGGACCACCTGACGCTGCGCGCCATCACCGACGAGTTGATGTTCGAGATCCAACAACTCAGCGGTTACACCTACGACGACTGCTACATGACCAAGAAGGCCGAAAACATCCCCACCGAAACGGCCCGCCTCGCTTCCTGAATTGCTCCGCTTCCCTATTGCTCCGCTTCGCTCCGCGGCGAGCGACCGCTTGTCGGCCGGGTTTTCACGAGCGACGTCGTGCGGTCGCCGCGCCGGAACTGGCCGAGCGGGGCTTCAAAAGCTGGTCGAGTCCCGCGCCGGAACGAGTTCGTTCGCAGCTACTCCCGCGCCCACGCGCGTGAGCGGTCGACGGCTCGGAGCCAGTCGGTGTGCATGGCGTCGGCTTGGGCGGCGGGCATTGCCGGTGTGAACGTGGCGTCGGCCCGCCACTTGGCTGCCGCGTCGCTCGGCGATGGCCACACACCTTCGGCGATGCCGGCCAAATACGCCGCGCCGAGTGCGGTGGTCTCTTGGATCGCGGCGCGCCGCACCGTGACGCCGCACAGATCGGCCTGGAGCTGGCACAGCACGTCCATGACCGACGCACCACCGTCGACTCGCAACTCGACGAGGTCGGTGCCGGTCGCGGCGGTCGCCGCGTCGATCACGTCGCGGGTCTGATACGCCATCGCTTCCACGACGGCCCGCGCGAGATGAGCGCGCGTCGTGCCCCGTGTAATGCCGACGATCGTGCCGCGTGCATACGGATCCCACCACGGCGAACCGAGGCCCGCGAACGCAGGTACGCAGAACACGCCGTCGGTACTGTCGACACTCGCGGCGAGCGGTCCGGTCTCGGCCGCGTTCTCGATGATGCCCAGGCCGTCGCGTAACCACTGGATCGCGGCGCCCGTCGCAAAGATCGCGCCTTCCATGGCGTAACAGAATGTGCCGTCCGCCAGCTCCCACGCCGCGGTGGTGAGCAGACCATCGACGGGCTCGGGCACCGTCGGGCCGACGTTCGTGAGCACGAAGCTGCCGGTGCCATAAGTGTTCTTCGTCATCCCGGGATCGAAACAGGCTTGTCCAAACAAGGCGGCCTGCTGGTCGCCGGCGATTCCGCTCACCGGAACTGTCAGCCCCGCAGCGCACGACGCGTTGGTGACGCCGAAGCGACCCGACGAGGGCGCGATCCGCGGCAAACAACGCGTCGGCACGCCGAGCAGCGCGGCCATCTCGTCGGACCAGTCGCGTCGAGCCAGGTCATACAGCATTGTGCGGCTCGCGTTCGACGGATCGGTGGCGTGCACGCCGCCGTCGGGCCCGCCGGTGAGGTGCCAGAGCAACCAGGAGTCGACCGTGCCGAACGCGAGGTGCTCGTCGTCGACCACGCCACCCTCGCGGAGCAACCACGCCAGCTTCGTGCCCGAGAAGTAGGGATCGAGCACGAGGCCGGTCACGGCGCGCACTCGCGCCTGCGCACCCGAGGCGCGCAACGCATCGCACACGCCCGCCGTGCGGCGGTCCTGCCACACGACGGCGCGGTGACGGGGCCGACCAGTACGCCGGTCCCACACCACGACCGTCTCGCGCTGGTTCGTGATGCCGATGCCGGCGATCGTCTCGCCTTGGGCCCGCATCGTGTCGCGCACTTCGGCGAGCACCACGAGCGTGACGGCAAGGATCTCGTCGGGGTCGTGCTCGACCCAACCGGGGCGCGGGAAGTACTGCGGGAACTCGCGATAGGCCCACGCCCGCGGGACGCCGTCGGCATCGACGGCGAACGCCCGCACGCCGGTGGTTCCGGCGTCGATCGCGATCACGACGGCCATGCGATGTCTCCCAGCGGGGTCGATGATTCCTCGGCCGTTCGGGAGACGAGCGCACGGGCGAAACGCTGGCTCTCGGCATCGCGCCCGAAATCAAACACCACCGATCGACCGTTGGTGTGGTCGACCCGCAGATGGGTGATCGCGTCGTCGCTGCCGCGCGGCGCCGCGGGGGTGACGACGATGGCGTCGAGTCGGTCGGCGAGCACGCGACGGCGGGGTCGACGGGTCAACCAACGGCACTCCCACACCATCAGGCGCCGGTCGGTGAGTACCGCATGATCACGAAAGCGCGCGGAGAGCTTCGGGTGGCGCGACGGGCGGGCGCTCCACACCGCCGCGATCGCGTCCACGGCCTCACCCGGCTCGAGCCGCGGGTTCACCATGGCTCGGAGGCGACGCTCGGTCGCTGGTGGCAGCATGGGTCGGGACATGGATGGGGACATGGGGTCGGGGCGATCTCCCGTCGAGTCACGCGCGTCGGGTGGGCTGTGATCTGCTGCGCACTGGCGCGGCAGGATATTGCCGTCCGTCTCGGTTTGGAGTCCATATGAAGATCGGCATGCTCACGGGTGGCGGCGACTGTCCTGGCCTCAACGCTGTGATCCGGGCGGCGGTGCGGCTCGGCGAGTCACACCACGGCGACACGTTCGTCGGTTATCGCCACGGTTGGCGTGGGCTCATCGAGCGCGAGTCGATCCCATTGTCGGTGGCGACGACCCACGGGATCCTGGCCCGCGGCGGCACCATCCTCGGGACGTCGCGTACGAATCCCTATACGAGCGACGGCGGCGTCGCGGCCGTGCTCGCCACCCTGGAGCTCGACGGTGTCGACGCGCTGATCGCGATCGGTGGTGACGACACGCTCGGTGTGGCCAATCGACTCGGCGACGAACACGTACGGGTCGTCGGCGTGCCCAAGACGATCGACAACGATCTGTCGGCCACCGACTTCACGTTCGGGTTCCACACCGCAGTGCAGGTTGCTACCGACGCGATCGACCGTCTCTACACGACGGCGGAGAGTCACGACCGCGTGATGGTCGTCGAGGTGATGGGTCGCCACGCGGGTTGGATCGCGACGTACGCCGGGATGGCCGGTGGTGCGAACCTGATCCTCGTTCCCGAAGAGCCCTTCGACGTGAGTGAGGTATGCGCCTCGCTCCAGCGTCGCCACGCGCGCGGTGCCGACTTCTCGATTGTCGTGGTCGCCGAGGGTGCCGCGCCGATCGCGCAGGAGACGGTGGTGCAGTCTGAAGGTCTCGACGCGTTCGGGCACGTGCGCCTCGGAGGGATCGGCGCGGCCCTCGCGCAAGAAATCGAACAGCGCACCGGTTTCGAGTCGCGGGTCACGATCCTCGGGCACGTGGTGCGCGGCGGCACCCCGACTGCGTACGACAGGGTGATCGCGACGCGGTTCGGGATTGCCGCGATCGAGGCCGTGCACGAGGGCGCGTTCGCGACCATGGTGGCGCTGCGCGGACCCGACGTGGTGCGCGTGCCCATCGCCGAAGGAGTCGCGGAGTCCAAGACGGTCGATCCCAAGCTCCTCGCCGACGCCCGCGTCTTCTTCGGCAACTGACAACTAGTCTCGATCCTGATGGCCACTGCGCTCGAGGATCTCGTCACGCTGCTCGAGGTCGAGCCGTTGGAGGTCAACCTCTTTCGGGGTCTCAGCCCCGATGAGGAACGCCAGCGGGTGTTTGGCGGCCAGGTTGCAGGTCAGGCGCTGATCGCCGCGGGCCGCACGGTCGAGGGCGATCGTCATGTCCATTCGTTGCACGCGTACTTCCTGCGGCCCGGTGACCCGCGCGTGCCGATCATCTACGAAGTCGACCGCATCCGTGATGGGCATTCGTTCACGACGCGACGGGTCATCGGTGTGCAACACGGCAAGGCGATCTTCAACCTTGCCGCCAGCTTCCAAATCGTCGAGGACGGCCCCGAGCACCAGTACGAAATGCCGCAGGTGCCGCCGCCCGAAGAACTCCCAACGTTTCTCGAACGGGTCACGCCGTTCAAGGAGCGATTCAGCGCCGACGTGTGGAGTTGGCTCGAACGCGAACGACCGGTGGAGACCCGTTCGGTCGAATCGCCGCGCTGGATCGACAAGTCGGTACGCAGTGGCGAACAACATGTGTGGTTCAAAGCGAGCGGCACGTTGCCCGACGATCCGTTGCTGCACGCGTGTGTGGTGGCGTACGCGTCCGACCTCACGTTGCTCGACACTGCGGTGTCGCCCCATCAGCTCGACTACACCGACGAGAGCTTCCAGGTTGCGTCGCTCGACCATGCCATGTGGTTCCACCGGCCCTTGCGCGCCGACGAATGGTTGCTCTACCACCAGAAGTCGCCGTCAGCATCGGGCGCGCGCGGGCTGGCCGAGGGCTTCATCTACGCCCGCGACGGCCGACTGTGCGCGACGGCGATCCAAGAAGGCCTGATGCGCCCCCGCCCCAACAAGTAATCGTGCGCGTCGATCTGCGTTCCGACACGGTGACTCAGCCGACGCCGTCGATGCGCGCGGCGATGGCCGACGCCGAAGTCGGCGACGATCTTGCCGGCGAGGATCCCACCGTCAACCGCCTGCAATCGTTGGCGGCCAGCCTGATGGGCACCGAGGCTGCGCTGTACGTGGCCACGGGGACGATGGCGAACCAACTCGCGATCCGCGCCCACACGCGACCGGGCACGGAGGTTGTGTGCGCGCCGCGGTCGCACGTGTACTGCTACGAAGACGCGGGCGCGGCCCGTAACGCTGGCGTGCAGATGCGACCACTCGATGATTGGTCAGCGCTGCCAGCGGCGCTCGAAGCGTCGCAGCACCATCTCCCCGAAGTGTCGCTCGTGGCCGTCGAGAACACGCTGATGGCCGAACAGGGTCAGCCGCTCACCGCCGACGAGGTCGGTTCGATCGCCGCCGTCGCCCGGGCGAACGGTGTGCCGGTGCATTGCGACGGCGCGCGGATCTGGAACGCGGCGATTGCGCTCGGCGTGGCGCCCAAAGTGCTCGTCGCCGAGTGCGACAGCGTGATGTTCTGCTTGAGCAAGGGTCTCGCCGCGCCGATCGGTTCGGTGCTGTGTGGCTCCGCGGGTTTCATTGCCGCGGCGCGCGCCGACAAGCATCGCCTCGGCGGTGGTTGGCGTCAGGCCGGCATCGTCGCGGCGGCTGGCATCGTGGCGCTCGAGACGATGGTGGAACGTCTCGCCGACGACCACGACCGGGCGCACGAGTTCGCCGCGGCGCTGGCGGCGCGGTGGCCGGGCTCGGTCGACCCTGCGCTCGTGCGCACGAACATCGTGTGCGCCGATCTTGGCTGTCTTCCCAAGGCCATGGTGGTGAAGCTCGAGGCGCTCGGCGTGCTCTGCGGCACGATCGATCCGTCGACAGTACGGTGGATCTTTCATCACGACATCGACGACGCTGGCCTCGCCCACGCGATCGCCGTGCTCGACGCGCTGCACCAGGAGATCTGAACCATGCGAGTACTTGTCACTGGTTGTTCGACCGGGATCGGCCGTGCCACCGCCACGGAGTTGGCCCAACGCGGCCATGAGGTGATCGCCACCGCGCGACGCCCCGAGACGCTGTCGGACCTCAAGGTCGCAGAAACGCTGGCGCTCGACGTCGACAGTGACGAGTCGGTGGCCGCCGCAATTGCTGCTGCTGGGGAGCTCGACGCGCTCGTCAACAACGCGGGCTTCGGTATCGGTGGCCCGGTCGAGAAGGTGCCGCTCGGCGAGGTGCGCCGCATGTTCGAGACGAACTTCTTTGGCGCGGTGCGGATGATGCAGGCCGTCATTCCGGCGATGCGTGAGCGGGGGAGTGGCACGATCGTCAACGTCACGTCGGTGGCGGGTATCGCGGCCCAGCCGCTCGGTGGCTTCTACTCGGCGACGAAGTTCGCGATGGAAGCTGTCACCGAATCGGCTCGGCTCGAGCTCGGCCACTTCGGTGTGCGCGTGTTGTCGGTGGAGCCCGGTTTCATCGAGACCGAGTTCGGCACGAACAGCACGCGTCACGGTGAGGACGAAGCGCCGTACGACGAGCTCGCCAAGATCTGGAGCGATGCGGTGACGGTGATCGAAGGCACGAACGGCCAGCCGCAGACGGCTCGGCTCGTGGCCCACGTGATCACCGACGCACTCGAGGGCAACGAGTCGAAACGCTTCTTGCCTGCTGGTGCCGACGCCGAGATGATCATTGGCGCGCGCGAAGGTCTCGGATACGAGCAGTTCGAAGCAACGATGCGCGAAATGCTCAGCCTCGACTGGTAGTCGCGACGCGTGTGGTTGACGCGTGCCGCCTACGACCTCGAGCGGAGGGTGTCGACGCCGTCGCCCGAGAGGTCGTCGAGTGCCTGTACGCGTCCCAGGATGGCCATGATCAGTGCCTCGGCCGGGCCCCGGACGGCCAGACCATCGCCGTGGGCCCAGTTGAAGTCGGTGGCCTCGAAGCGCAAGCCGGCGGTGCGTCCGCGCGTCACAAAGGCCCGAGTTGCCTTCTTCGACACGAGGAAGTCGAGCACGGCCCGGGCGGTCTGCGGTTCGATGCTCGACGCGATTTCGAGCGCGCGGCCGATATCGCGGCCGTGCGCGACCGCGTCGGTCAGCGGGGCCTCGAAGCCGAAGCCAGGCGGCGTGAAGCGATGACCGGCGGTCGCGCGTAAGGCTTTCGCGAGTTCGGGACCAGTCCGGCGGTCGGCCTTGGCGGTGGCGATCGTGAACTTGTCGAAATTGAAGCCGGCCTTGGCGAAGGGGATGATCACCCGCAACTTCGATGTGGTTGCTGGATACACAAGGTGCGCGGCGACGTCGCGCACCGTCCACGCGGCGCACAGGCTCGGCGTCTGCCATTGCGCCTCCGTGAGCGTGTCGAGCACGTCTGCGAGACGCCGACGTTCGTCGCACACCATTGGGTAGAGGTCGGACACGGTGGCGCTCCCGGTAGGACGAGCCTGGTCAGTCGGCTTCGGGTTCCGTTGGATTGGGTGGGTGGGTCTTCCAGTCGGTCATGGCGCGCAGCACCAACACGGCCACAATTCCCGCGCCGACGCCCGCAATGATGGCGCCGCTCAACAGCCCGCCAGCGCGCTGCAACTGGCACGAGCTGTTCGGGATCTTGTAGCGCGGATCAGCGGCGTGCAGCAGCCGTTGGAGTTTCGACGCGTTGTCGCTGCACGTGGCATTCACGAGCCCGATCCCGATCAACGCGCCCAGCACCCCGGCAATCACCACCGCACCGAACGCCACGTAGACGGGCCTTCGCCGCGGCGCGTTGGGGTGCCCGACCGGCTCGAACTGCTGCGACGACGTCATGCCAGTCGGATCGTAGATGCGCCCGGCGGCCGCCCCTGACCCGCGACCGGCCCGTCACCCGCTTCTCCCCATGCCACAGCACCAAATTCGGTCTCCTGACATCATCAGAACGCTGTCTTGGGTGTCCGGGCCCGCGCGAGACTCGCTGGGTGGCGAGCCCTGAGATTCGGGAGTGGACGGTTGCGAGTGGGCTGATCGAACGCGACGGCCTGGTGCTGCTCGTGCGCAACGTGCGCCGCAACGGGGTCGAGGATTGGAGCACGCCGGGTGGTGTGGTCGACCCCGAGGACACCTCGCTGCTGGCCGGGTTGACGCGTGAGGTCGCCGAAGAGACGGGTATCCACGTCAGTGAATGGGTCGGCCCGGTGTACGAGGTGGTGGCCGAGGCCCCCGACCTCGGTTGGCGGTTGCGCTGCGAGGTGCATCTCGCGGTTGCGTACGACGGTGACATCACCGTCGACGATCCCGACGGCATCGTGGTGGAAGCGAGCTACTACCCAGCGAGCGATGCATCGGAGTTGTTGGCGACGTGTCCGCAGTGGGTACGCGAGCCGCTCGGCGAATGGCTCGCCGAGCGCTGGGAGCTCGACGCGGCGATGCCGCACCGACGGTTCGAATACGACGTGTTCGGTGCCACCCGACGCGACATGCGAGTGCAACGACGATGATGCTGCACGTCGATCTCGACGCCTTTTTCGCGTCGGTCGAACAGTTGCTCGATCCGGCATTGGCCGGTAAGCCGGTGATCGTCGCCGGGATCGGTCGCCGTGGTGTCGTTGCTGCGGCGAGCTACGAAGCGCGCCGATTCGGTGTGCACTCGGCGATGCCGACGGCGGTCGCGCGCCGCCAATGCCCGCACGGTGAATACGTGTCGCCGCGTCATGGTGTGTACGAGGAGTACAGCAACCGTGTGATGGCGATCCTGCGCGACGTCACCCCCGATGTCGAACAGCTCGGCGTCGACGAGGCGTTCGTCGACGCCGCGCCCGTGCGGCGGCTCCACGGCGATGCGCCCGCCGTCGCCGAGCTGATACGACGTCGCGTGCGTGACGAGGTAGGTCTCGCGATCAGCGTCGGTGTCGCGAGCACGAAGTTCCTCGCCAAGATCGCGAGCGATATGGCCAAACCTGATGGCGTGCTGATCGTCGAGGTCGGCGACGAGCTCGCGTTTCTGCATCCGCTGCCGGTGCAGCGCCTCTGGGGCGTCGGACCGAAGACCCTCGCCAAGCTCGAGCGGCTCGGCGTGCGGACGGTTGGCGACGTCTCGGCGCTCCCGTTGGCAACCTTGGAGCAGTCGATCGGTCACGCCCACGGGCGCCACTTGCACGCGCTCGCGCACAACGTGGATCCCAGGCCGATCGAGCGCACCCGCGACGCCAAATCGATCGGCAACGAGGAGACCTTCGCGCACGACATCGCCAGCCGCGTCGACGCCGAGCGCGAGTTGTTGCGCCTCGCCGATCGGGTCGGCGGGCGGCTCCGTGCCCATGGCGTCGTCGGTCGGGTCGTCACGGTGAAGGCGCGCTATGGCGACTTCACGACGCTCACTCGATCCCGCACGCTGGCGCGAGCCACCGACATCGGTGGCGTCGTGGCGGCGACGGCGCGCGAACTACTCGCTGATGTCGATGTCGAGCGGGGCGTGCGGTTGCTAGGTATACACGTGTCGCAACTCGGCGCGCCGGCCGCGCAGGAACAGGGTGTGCTCGATCTGGGGACGGTGGCCGAGGCCGACACCGCGCTGGCCGCGACCCGCCGCGACGCGGTCGAGCGGGCCGTCGACTCGGTGCGCGCCCGTTTCGGTGCCGCGGCGGTCGCGCCTGCTGTACTCGTGCGCCGGCCAGCCGATGGAGACCACTGATGACGAGCATGCGGCGATGACACTTCGAATCGGTTTCGTGGGGTGCGGGCAGATCGGTGGGTGGGGGTGCCCACCGACAAGTAGAGGGCGGCGATGACACTTCGAATCGGTTTCGTGGGGTGCGGGCACATTGCCACCGTGCACTCGTACGCCATTGCCCAACTTGCACGCGCGGGGCTGATCGACGCCGCGATCACGGCGACCTTCGACACCGACGGCGAGCGCGCCGCGAAGCTCGCCAAGCACAGCAACGCGACGGTCGCAGGCTCGCTCGACGAGTTGGTCGACAACGTCGACGTGGTGTGGATCTGTACGTGGACGGTCGGGCACCTCGCGGCAGTCGAGGCCGCAGTCGAGCGCGGCCTGGCCGTGTTCTGCGAGAAGCCGCTCGCGCCGAGCTTCGCCGATTGCGAGCGGGTTGCCGCGCTCCTCGAACGCGTCCCACACCAGGTGGGCTTGGTACTGCGGCACGCGCCCGTGTTCGCGGCGGCAGCCGACATCGTGAAGTCGGGCCGCTACGGAGGCGTGCTCTACGCCTCGTTGCGCGACGACCAGTACTTCCCGATCCAGGGGATGTACGGCTCGACGTGGCGTCGCGACCGCGGCCTCGCAGGTGGCGGCACGCTCATCGAGCACTCGATTCACGACGTGGATGTGTTGCAGTGGATCCTCGGCGACGCGGTCGAGGTGCGGGCGACCACATCGGAGCACTTTGGTCATCCCGGTATCGAGGACACTGCGGTGCTGCAGCTCGGGTATGCGAGCGGGGCGACGGCGACGTTGGCGAGCGTCTGGCACCAGGTGTTGTCACGCGGCTCGAGCCGCCGCCTCGAGATCTTCTGTGAGGGTGCTTACTGCTGGACCGAGGACGACTACCTCGGGCCGCTCTACGTGCAGACCGCCACCGAGACGCTGGAGCAGGTTGCGCCGCTGCCCGAGTGGGCCGAACGGCTCGACGTGCCCGACGTGTACGAGAAGTCGGTGGCGCAATACGCCGAGCCGGCGATGGCGTTCCTGAACGGCCTCAGCGCAACCGATCGGCCCCGAACTGGTCATCCGAGCGCGGCGCAAGCCCTGGCGGCGCACCGTGTGGTCGAGGCCGCGTACCGCTCCGCGGGCGCCTCAGGTGCCCTTGTCGCAGTGTCCGCGGTGTGAGCTGCATTGTGACGGGCTTCTGGGCGTGCGAGAATAGGCTGCCCTCGGGTGCGCGAGAATGGGTTCCCGTGAACGCGCGAGAATTGGATCGGTCGAGTCCATGGATGTAAGAGGTCAGCGATGCCGGGGCTCTCAGAGCAAGAGCTAAAGATCCTCCGAGAGATCGAGGCGCAGCTCAGCGCGACCGATCCGCAGCTGGTCGACACGGTGAGCCGTACCACCGTCTACCGGCACGCGCTGCGCGCCATCCGCTGGGCCATCGTCGGGTTCCTCGTGGGTTTGGTCGTTGTGGTGACGACATTCACGCAGAACATCGCGCTCGCGTTTGCCGGCTTCCTCGGCATGCTCTTCGCGCTGTGGACCATCGCGACGAACCTCAAGAAGATCGGCAAGGCCGGGTTGCACAGCATCTTCGGCATTCGCGAGGGCGGGTTGCGCAGCCTGTTCGGCGACACCGGGCGGGGCCTGCGCGATCGTTTCCAGCGCGACGACAACTGAGTTCGCGCCATGTCGTCGATGACCGATGGGTTCACCCGCGCCCAAGCCGCACGTCTGAGCGGCTGCAGTGCTGCGCAACTCCGGGCGTGGGAGCGAGCTGAGTTCGTCGCGCCGTCGGCCCCCGATGCCACCTACACGTTCCGTGACCTGGTGGTACTGCGCATCGTCCAATCGCTCCTCGACGCCGGCACACCGAAGCCAAGGGTTCGCAGTGCGTTGCGAGCACTCGCCGCATGGGGCGACGATCTGGCCGCGTTGCGACTGATTGCCGATGGCCGCACCGTGTGGGCCTGCGGCGACGACGGGCAGGTGCTCGACGCGTTGCGCCACGGGCAGCTCGCGTTGTTCGTGCCCGTCGAGCGATTCGTCGACGAGGTCGATGCCGAGGTGCGCGCGTTCACTGAGGACCGCGAGCAGTTCGTGGCCGAACTTCTCGCGAATCCCGCGGACTTCGCCTCAGGCAGTTGATCCGCGCGGGTTGAGTCGACCGCTCGAACTCTGACCACCGGTGTGCGGCGCGCCGCCGCGGGGGCTGCGGCGTGTGAGGCCGAAGCGCTGGCGGATGCGTTCGCGTCGCGGCGTCGCGGCGCGCAGCGCCTCACCGATGGCATCGGCACACTCCCATGCCCGATCGGCGTCCGCGTCGGCGGGATCCTCGATGGCGTACCTCGCTGCAGTCTGAAGTTGTGCCAGTTCGAGCCGGGCCGGGCCCGCGGCACCGGCGCCGGCCGCGGGCGCCTCGCGCATCGCGAACTCGACGGCGGTCGCCGACGGCCGGCGCCGGATGTCGCGTCGTGCGAGTTCCTCGGTGGCCTGCGTCCACGCGCCGCTGACGCGCGCCCGTGCGCTCGACGCGTGTGAACGCCGCCACCGGCGAGCGAACTGCACGCCCGCAATACCGCCTACGGCTGCCGCCAGCGCGCCAAGCACGATGCCGGTCACCAGCAGCCACGCGGCACCACTGCGCTGGTTTGCGCTGGTGGTCCGGCCCGAGCGAGGTGGTGTGACCTCGAGGTTGGGAAGGTGCTTCGGTGGCGACACGCTGGTGGTCTTCGTGCCGCCCGTCGTGGGCGTGCTCGTCGTCGTCGCAGTCCCGGGCTGGCCCCCACCACCGGCGTACGGCGGCGCGTTGGCCTTGGTACCACTCGGGTCGCCGGGCGAGTCGTAGTCGTAGCGCTGTGGCGTTGGCTCGAATCCCACCCACCCGATGCGTGGGAAGTACACCTCGGGCCAGGCGTGCGCATCCTTCGTGGTGACGGTGTAGGTGCTGTGGTCGGGTGACGAACTGGTGAGCGTCCCACGTTGGAACCCGACGGCGACCCGCGTCGGCAGTCCAACGGCGCGGGCCATCGCGGCAAACGTGCCAGCGAACTGTTCGCAAAAACCGCGGCGCTCGTGGAACAAGAACGTGACCATGGCGTCGCTTGACTCGCTCAGATCGACGGCCTGGTCGTAGCGGAACCGCGCGGGGTCGCGGAAGTAATCCTGGAGCAGCCGGGCCTTGTCGTATTCGTTTGTCGCCCCTCGCACGACGCGTTGCGCTTCGGCCCGTACGAGCGGCGACAACCTTGCTGGCAGCGCAAGGTTCTCGATGATCGCGTCGTCGGTCGGCGTGACCTCGGGCAGCGCACGCAGCGTGTCGGGCGACGCCCCCACGAGATTCGATGTGACGTCGTAGTGCAGTCCTTGATGGTTCTCGTCGGGAACGACGAGGGTTGCGGAGTCGGGGATCACCACGAGGTTCGTGATCCCGCTGTTGCGCACGGCCTGGTACGCGGCAGGCAGGAACTTGCCTGACATCGGCCCGATCGCGTACGTCTGGGTGACGAGGGTGTGCAGTGCGCCGTTGGCCCCTGGATGGTCGATGCCGGGCGTCAGCGTCGAGGCTGTGGTCGTGTTGTGGAGGCCCCAGAACGCGCCATCGAAATCGTCGAGCGCCATGAGCCGCCATCGAGCCGGGGCACTGGCCGTCACGGTGAACAGCGCAGTGGCGCGGGGTTGACGCAACTTGTCGCCGATGCCGACGAGGGGCGAAATGTCGACGATCTGCGTGTTCTGGTTACCGTTGCCAAAGTGCTTGTAGTTGATGAGCGGAGCGCTCTCGGCCTCGGGAAGTCGAGGACCCACGACGGCACCGAACATCACGGCGGCGACCGCGGCGAAGGCGCCGCCGGTCACGAGCCGCGAGCGGCGCGTCCCGGTGGTCTGGAACGCGGTACGTGACCGGAACGTCGCGGTCGCGTGTTCGGCGAGCAGGAATCCGACCGCCGCGACACACCACAGCGTCGTTGTTGCCAGGTACGGACCTTTGCCGAGCGCGGCGATGGCGATGAACATTGCAAAGTCGGGCAGCATTGCGGCGAGGACGCCGTCGTGCTTGGCGGCCGACCATGCGGCGCCCGCCGCACTCAACCAGAGCGCGCCAAGCGCGAGCTGTAAGGCGTTGCCGACTGGCGGCACCGGGACGACGGCAGTGCGCAGCACATGTGGCGTGTCGAGCACACCCCGCAGCCACACGCCGAGACCCGGAAGGGTGGGGATGACGTGGGCAATGGTGCGATCGGGATGCACGACGATGGCGCTCCACCACGCGCCGCCGTACGCGATGACCAGGATGGCGGTACGCGCCGACCAGCGGTACGCGACTGCGAACCATGTGATCGCCACCGGCGCCAGCGCCGCGACCAACGCCGGTACGAGCCACTGCGCGTGCGCGAAGACGCGCGTGAGCGCGATCGCGGTCGCGGCGCTCAGCGCGGCGACGGCGAGGAGTGGAGTGGGGTGTGGGCGTGTCGTTGCCATGTGAACACTGCGTGGTTCCAGGTGGGGCCGAGCGGCGCGGATGGATCGGACAGATCAACGTGGAGGCGCCGGAGTCGAGAGCCTCCGGCTGGTGGCGGTGTGCCGCTGCCGGCATGGCACCGCACGAGCGCGAGGCCGCCGCGCCGCCGCACCAGGATCTCGAGTGCGTCGTGGTCGCCGGCGCGCATGGCGCCCATGACCGCCACAAGCGTGTGCGCCCGCTGCCCCCGCAACGCCGGCACAATGCGATCGGCACCGACGGGCTCGATGACCGCGAGTTCATCGAGCACGCTGGCGAGATGACGCCGTCCGGGTTGGCCGATGCGGTCGCCCATGGTGGTGATGACGTCAACCACGCGATCTGCTCGTTCGAGGGCGGTCACGATGGACGCCACGGCTTCGACGGCGCGTTCGAACGACGCTCGATCGTGCGCGGTGACGCGCACGTCGAGCATCACGAGCACGGGGGCTCGGCGGCGCGACTCGTGTTGGCGCACCATCATCCGGCCGCGACGCGCCGTCGCCTTCCAATGCACGCGCCGAAGATCGTCTCCCGCACCGTATTCACGCAGCGTGTGAAACTCGCCCGACGTGTCGGGTCGCCCGAGCACATCGCGCGAGTCGGTGTCGATACCGACGCCACCGAGTTCGGGGAGTGCGACAATGTCGTGCACGCGAGGATGCACGATCACTTCCTCGCATCCCGCGGCCTGCCAGCGCCGGCGAGCGATCCCAAAGGCGTCGCCGATCGTGGCGACCAACGGACCGAGCTCATGGCGGCCCCGCGCATCGGTGGGGATGCGGTACGCGGCGCGGGCGGTGGCGCCCACGTCGAGCGGCGGTAGCAAGAAGCGTGCGGTGCGCTCGCCGCCGTCGAAGTCGTCGGTGAAGGTCACCGTCGGCGAGCGTTGCTGACCGTCGTGCACAACGGTCAGGTCGACCCGACCATCGCTTCCTACGTGGACGCGCTCGGGAAGATCGCGCGCGGCAACGAGCGAACCTGGCCGCGACGCGGTCCAGATCGTGCAGATCACAAGCAGGCAGAGCAGGCTGGTGCCGGCCACAATCAGCTGCGGGAGGCCAAGGAGCCGAGCTGCCGCGATCATCGCGACAGTCGCGCCGAGCAACGACCAGCCTCGACGGGTGAAGCTCACCGGGACCGCACCTGACGCTCAGCGCGAGTCGAGCTGATCGGCGGGCACGGCAACCGAATCGAGCAGCGCGGCGATGACGCTCGCCGGCGCAACACCCCGCAGTTGCGCTTCGGCCGACAACGCCACGCGGTGCTCGAGCACCGATGGGGCCAATGCCTTGATGTCGTCGGGCACCACATAGCTGCGTCCGAGGCTCGCGGCCAATGTGCGTGCCGCGCGCTGCAGTGCGATCACGCCGCGTGGGCTCACCCCGAGCAACAGGTCGCGGTGATGACGGCTCGCATCGGCGAGCTCAATCAGGTACCGCTTCAGCTCGGGCGCCACGTGCACGAGCGACAGTGCGTGCGCCCATTGCGCGACCTCGGCCGCGGCCATCACGGGCTGCAGCGCTTCGGCCGAGAGCTTGCCCTCGTTGTGCGCGTCGAGGATCGCGAGTTCGGCTTCCTTGTCGGGGTAGCCGATGCGCAGCCGCATCAAGAAGCGGTCGAGCTGGGCCTCAGGGAGCGGGTAGGTGCCTTCGAGCTCGATCGGGTTCTGCGTGGCGATGACCATGAACGGGCTCGCGAGCACATGGGTCTCGCTATCGACGGTGACCTGGCGTTCCTCCATCGCCTCGAGCAAGGCAGCCTGGGTCTTGGGCGACGCTCGGTTGATCTCGTCGGCGAGCACGATGTTGGCGAACACGCCACCGGGGCGGAACTCGAAGTCGCTCTTGGTGCGATCCCACACCGATACACCGGTGACGTCGGATGGCAGGAGGTCGGGCGTGAACTGGACCCGCCGCCAGGTGCCGCCCACCGAGTGGGCGATCGCCTTGGCGAGCAGCGTCTTGCCGACGCCCGGTACATCCTCGATGAGCAGGTGACCCTCCGAGAACAGGCAGACGAGCGCGAGGTGCACCGGCCGCCGTTTGCCCCGCAGGACCTGCTCGACCTGACCGGCGAGGGCGTCGAATCGTCGTTTGAACGCCTCGGTGGTGTCGGCGAGGCTGCCGCCGGTCGCGGCTGCGGGCGCCTCGATGACCGGATCGGCCAGCTCGTACCCCGAAGGATCTGGTGTCGTTGCCGTCTCGTGCATCCCCGTGCCGACCCCCTGGCGGCGGCGTGCGTGGTGAGCGGCACTGCCACTCGACCCCACCAACGGGACCCGACGCTACCGTGCAGCGGGCATGTCCGTTCCGCGCCAAGGCGCCGCTGTCCAGGTTGGCATCCGCTGCGGTGTTCGTGTCGTTGCGGCCGTGCTGCGCCGACCCCGTGTGTGGCCGACGGCGATGCGGTTGTGGCTGGATGCGTCTCCTGTGGGGTGGTGGCGACGGCCGCCATTTGTGCCGCGGCCCGATCGTGACTATGTGGCCTGGCGGCTGCACACGGCCTATGGCGATGGGGGAGTGCCGCAGGGTTCCGACATCGTCGACTACCTCGAATGGTGCCGCCTGGCGCGCAGTGGTGCCCGATAGCCCGATAGCCCCAACCTTCGGGCATGAGCGAACTCCCCCCATCTACACTTTTGGCGTTCCCTGCGGGAGGTCACCATGGCGCGAGCGCTGCTGCTCAACGCCACCTTCGAGCCGCTCTGTGTCCTGTCGGCGCGCCGCGCCGTCGTGCTGGTCTTCAAGGACAAGGTCGAGATCCTCGAACACGGTGACGCGTGCTTTCGTTCCGAGCGGGCCGCGATCGCCGCGCCGAGCGTGATCCGCTTGCGCCATTACGTGCGGGTCCCGTACCGCACGAGCGTGCCGCTGTCGCGTCGGGCTGTCTTTGCCCGTGATCAGGGCCGCTGCCAGTACTGCGGGCGTGCGGCCGAGAACATCGATCACGTCGTGCCGCGCAGTCGCGGCGGTCGCCATTCGTGGGACAACGTCGTCGCGGCATGCCGGCCGTGCAACACCCGCAAGGAAGACCGGCTCCTGTCGGAGTGCGATCTCCAGTTGCGCCGTCCGCCGGCATTGCCAACTGCGTCGCTGTGGGTCGTCGCCAGCGTCGGCCACCTCGACCCCGCCTGGCAGGCGTATCTCCATACGCCGGGGCGAACAGGCGCCAGAGACACTCTCGAAGTCGGCGCCAAAGACAGAGAGGCAGTGGCGTGATCGTAGGACTGCCACCACCCTGAATACCCCGCTGCTGGGGCCCCATGGAGGCATGTGGGGGGTCTAGTGGTGAAAAAGGGGGTTGCAGGGCGCGAAGTGGGGTGTTATGGTGACCATCAGTACGAAGGCGGTGGTCGATCTAGGCGTCCTGGTGGTGCAGCGCAGTGTTTCTTTCGCGGTTCAAACACTCGCTGGATGACAAAGGTCGTGTGATCCTCCCCGCGAAATGGCGGAGTGCGCTCGAGGGGGGTGCGGTCGTGTCGGAGTGGCCACGAGGATGTCTGGCGGTGTTCCCGGTCGACGGGTTCCTCGGTGTCGCCGAGAAGGTGCAGTCGATGGCAACCGTCGGTGACGAGGAGAGTTCGATGACGCTGTCGTTCTTCTCGGGCGCTACCGACGTCGTCCCCGACAAGCAGGGCCGCATCGCGATTCCACAGCATCTGCGCGACTACGCCGATCTCGGCACCGACGTCTGGCTTGCCGGGCACTTCGATCACATCGAGATCTGGAACCCAGACACGTTCGACGAGAAGAAGGGAGAAGGCACCACGAAGCTGCATTCGACCGCCGGTATTGCAGTACTGCGCGGTACCGAGTGACCCTCGGACCCTGCTCGAGCTCCCCGACCACACGGTTGTTGGCCCTACTCCGCCCGCTCTCAGCCGAAGCCGATTTGGGAGAGAAAACCCGACGGCGTCATGTAGGTCGGGGAGCTCGAGCAAGGTCCGGTGGTGACGGCCTAGACGCTCGCCGAGAATCGATACCTGAGCCGAGGGGCTGACGTGGAGTTGGAGTTCTCGCACCTCCCGGTGATGGGCCGGGAAGTGGTGGAACTGTTCCTCCCCGTCCCGCCCGGTCTGTTGGTGGACTGCACAGTCGGCGGAGGTGGCCACGCTGGTCTCCTTCTCGATGCGCGCCCAGATTGCAGGCTGCTCGGCATCGATCGCGACGCCCACGCCATCGCCGCCGCCCGGCGCAACCTTCGTCGTTTCGGCGACAGGGTGGAAATGGCCCATGGAGAGTTCGGCCGGCTCGGCGAGCTGGTCGGTGAACGCGAGGAGGCGATCGTGGGAGTTCTCATGGATCTCGGTGTGTCGAGTCCACAGCTCGATCAGCCTGAACGCGGTTTCTCCTATCGCTTCGACGTGCCGCTCGACATGCGCATGGACCCTCGCCAAGGGCTCACCGCAGCACAGGTCGTCAACGAATACGACCCCGACGAGCTCGCGGCCTTGATTTCGGCGAACGGCGAAGAGCGCTTTGCGCGCCGCATCGCGCGCGCCATTGTCGCGGCCCGACCCGTATCGACCACCCACGAACTTGTGGCCGTGATCACCGGTGCCATTCCGGCGGCGAGTCGGCGCACCGGTGGCCATCCGGCGCGGCGGACCTTCCAAGCGATCCGTATGGAGGTCAACCGCGAGTTGCCGAACCTCGCCGAAGGCCTCGACGAGTCGGTGCATCTTGTCGGCGCCGGAGGTCGGATCCTCGTGTTGGCGTACCACTCGCTCGAGGACCGCATCGTCAAGGAGCGCATGCGTGCGTGGGCCGATGACGAGACCGAGACGCCCGAGACGGCACGACTGCCAGTGCCGCCGACGCGCCATCCCATTGCCCGCATCTTGCATCGGCGACCGTTGCGTCCACAGCCTGACGAGATTGCGGCAAATCGCCGGGCCGAGAGCGCTCGTCTCCGTGCCGCTGAGAAGCTTGCGACGCCAGCGCGCGCGGTCGGAGAGACGCGATGAGCGCACCGGCCATCCGTAGCTCGCGCACCGCGCCCCAACCGCGCGATTCGCCGACGCCGAGCAGCCCACTCGAACTCGTCGATCCCGAGGCGTGGCGCCGTCGTCGGCGCGCCCGCATGATCGGGTTCGTCGCTGCGCTCGTGTTCGTGGCGAGTCCGTTCGTCATTGTCGTGATGAACGTGCAGATGGCACAACGCCAGATCCAGCTCCAGCACCTCCGCACCGCGCGCGACGCCGAGCAGCGCCAGTATCAATCACTTCGCGACCAGGTCCTGCAAGAATCCTCGCCCGACGGGATCGTGCCGGCGGCGCGCAAGCTTGGGTTGGAGCAAGCCGCCAGCGTCACCGTTGTGACGGTGCCGGTGTCGGAAACACCTCCGGCTGACATCGACGGCGACGCCACCCTTGCGATCGCCGACAACGCGGTGAAGGACAAGCTTGCCAAAGCCCCGTGAACCCCGTGAACCCCGTGAACCCCGTGAACCCCGCGAACCTCGTGCGCCCCGCGCACCCAGTCGGCCGACGGCGTCGCGCCAGCGTTCCCACCCGACGCCTACACCGCGCGCACCACGGCGGCGTCAGGGCGCGGCCGTGAACAACGTGCAGTCGATCGAACGAGACCGACGGCGCGTCAGCGGCATCGCAGTGCTCGTGGTGATCGTGCTGGCAGTGTTGGCGACGCGGGTCGTCTTTGTCGAGGTCGTGCAGAGTTCGCACTGGCGCGCTGAAGCCGCCGCGCAGTCGGAGTCGCGCGTCATCCTCACAGCGCAGCGGGGCACGATCACGGACCGCAACGGTGTCGACCTGGCGACCGATGTCTCGCAGGACTCGGTTGTCGTCGACCCCGAGCAGGTCGACAACGTCGACTACTACGCGCACACGATGTCGCCGGTGCTCGGGATCGATGAGGCCACGCTCCGCCACAAAATGCGCCGCGAACGTCTCGCCGATCGCCAATGGCTGCAGTATCGAGTGATTGCCGACAATGTTGACGCCAACGCGGTCGAGGTATTGCACGAGATGGCGTTTCCCGGGATTTCGGTGGTCACCGGGCCGCGCCGCATGTATCCGGCCGGTTCACTCGCGGGTGCGTTGCTCGGAAGAGCGGTGGCCGGGCCCGATGGCCCCGTCGGCGCGTCCGGACTCGAAAAGCAGTACGACGCACAGTTGCGCGGCGCGTCGGGCGTCGTCGTCGCCGATCACGCGGCCGGCGTCGAGATTCCGCGGTCGCAGCACGACTATCGCGCGCCCCGGTCGGGTGCTGACGTAGTCCTCGGCCTCGACGAGGGCATCCAGTACCAAGCTGAGCAGTCGCTGCTCGATCAGGTCACAGCCCAGGGCGCCAAAGCTGGCATGGCGGTCGTCACCGACCTCCAGACTGGCGACGTGCTCGCCATGGCGAGCGTGACTGGTGGCGCCCACCCGAGGGTGTCGACGTCGCGCGATGCAAACCTGCCGCTCACCTACGCGTACAGCCCCGGTTCGGTGATGAAGGTCGTGGCGGTGTCGAAGGCACTCGACAGCGGTTGTAAGACCACGAGCTCCACGCTCGACGTGCCCGATCACATGCAGAACGGCACGTTCCCCCTCAACGACGACGAGTCACATCCCGTGGAACGGATGACGCCGTGGGACATCCTGACCCAGTCGTCGAACGTCGGCACGGCGATGATCGCCCAGGACTGTTTCACCGCGGCGACGCTTGATGCCGGCCTGCGTTCGTTCGGGTTTGGGCACACGACGGGGCTCGATTTCCATCAAGAAGCCATGGGCTTGCTCGTGCCGCCGAAGCATTACGGCGAGTCGGGGATCATCAGCAATGCCATTGGATACAGCGCGCTGGTATCGCCAATGCAGGTGCTCGATGCCTACGCGACGATCGCTCGCGGCGGCGTGTCGGTACAGCCCAGGTTCGTGCGGGCGACGATCGACCGTGAAGGCGTCCGTCACAATGCCGCGGTGCATCAAGGCACGCGCGTCGTATCGGAAACGACGGCCGCGAACATGCAGAAGATTTTCGAGAACGTCGTGCGTGCCGGCACTGGCTACTGCGCGGCTGTGCCTGGGTACGAAGTCGCCGGCAAGACCGGCACGGTGCGCAAGCTCAGCTCGGCCGCGTACAAAGACCCGAGCGGCCACTTCGCCACGTTCGTAGGTTTTGCGCCGGCAACGAAGCCGCGGCTTGCGGCGATCGTGGTGCTCGACGACCCGTCGGCCACATACGGCGGTGCTGCGGCGGGGCCGGTGTTCAGCGAAATCATGGCTGCGGCACTGTCGCGGATGCAGGTGACCGCACCGGCGCCGATGCCCGGCCTGCCGGCGCAGTACGACCAGGCCCACGCGCACAAGTCGTCGTGCGCAATTCCGCACGGTGCCTCGCTGCGTTCGATCATCGCTGAGCGCGACTACCGCCTCGCGCACCCCACGACCACGACGCTGGCCACGACGACCACCACGTCGAAGGCATCGAACACCACGACGACATCCAAGCGCGCCGCGACCACGCACACATCGAGCGCGACGACGACAACGTCGAAGAGCGCGACGCCCGCGGCGGCAGCGGGGGCCACCACGACCACACGTGTGGCGGCGCGACCGACTACGACGAGCGTCGGGGTACCGTGACCGCCGGCCCCCGACCCACCCGCTGAGGCTCCGTGCACCTGCGCGCACTGCTCGACGGCGCCGCGATCGACGATGCTGCGATCGTGTCTGCCCTGGATGATGGGGATGACGCGTCCGCTGACGTCGAGATCACCGATGTCGTCTGTGACAGCCGCGTCGTTCGGCGCGGTTCGGTGTTCTGTTGCATTCGCGGTCGACGCGTCGACGGCCATGACCTCGCGCCGCAGGCCGTCGCGGCTGGTGCGGTCGCGCTCGTGAGCGAACATCGACTGACTCTTGGCGTTCCGAACGTGGTCGTGCGCTCCACGGCCGACGTCGCGGGCACACTGGCCGCCACCGCGTTCGGGCACCCGTCACGAGCGCTGCGCCTCGTCGGTGTCACCGGGACGAACGGCAAGACAACCACGACCTACCTCCTTGAGGCGATCCTTGCGGCCGCCGGTCGGCGCACCGGCGTCATTGGCACCGTCGAGACGCGGTGGGCTGCCAACGTGACACCGAGCGCGCTCACGACCCCCGACGCGTGTGCACTGCAGGCACTACTCGCGCGGATGCGTGACGACGGTGTCGGTGACGTGGTGATGGAGGTGTCGTCACACGCAATCGATCAGGGCCGCGTCGGCGGCTGCGAGTTCGCCTCGGTGTGCTTTACGAACCTCTCGCAGGACCACCTCGACTACCACGAGACAATGGACGCGTACGCCGCGGCCAAACGCGGCCTGTTTTCGCCGCGGTACTCGACCCGTGCTGTGACGAACATCGACGACGCGGTCGGTCGCCAGATCGCACGCGACGCGTCCGATGCCGGACTCGACGTGTGGACCTACGGTCGCGAGCGCGCCGACGTCGTGGCGAACCGCCCGTCGTTCGACCTGCATGCGCTGCGCTGCACGATCGCCGGCGGACGCGTCGATGACCCGTTCGCCGTCGAGGTTCCGCTCGTTGGCGAGTTCAACCTCGACAACACCCTTGCCGCCGTCGCGACGGCGTTGTCGATTGCTACTCCTGTTGACGCGATCGGGCATGGCCTTGCGTCGATGCCGCCGGTACCGGGTCGCCTGCAACGCGTGCCCAATCGAGCCGGACTCGACGTCTTTGTCGATTACGCGCATACGCCCGACGCGCTGCGGCGTCTGCTCGGCGCCGTGCGGGCCGTCGCGCCGGTGGGCGCCCGTGTGGTGGTGGTCTACGGCTGCGGCGGCGACCGCGACCGCGAGAAACGCCCGTTGATGGGCGCGGCAGTCGCCGACGCCGCGGATATCGCCGTGCTGACATCGGACAACCCCAGGTCTGAGGATCCCGCGGAGATCGCGGCCGACGTGCTGCGCGGCTTGCCGCCCGAGCGCCAACCCCACGTCGAGCTCGACCGCCGCGCCGCGATCGTGCTCGCCGTGCGTGCGGCGCGCCCCGGCGATGTGGTCGTGATCGCCGGGAAGGGCCACGAACAAGGACAGACGATCGGTGACCGGGTGCTGCCGTTCGACGACGTCGCCGTGGCCCGTGAAGTGTTGGAGGAGGAGCAGCTGTGATTGCCCTGTTCTTGGCGGTCGCGGCGAGCTTCGTTGCCAGCCTGAGCGCGACGCCGCTACTGATCAAGTCGCTGCGTGCTCGCGCGATCGGTCAGGTGATCCGCGACGACGGCCCGGTCGCCCACCCCCATGTGAAGAAGGTCGGCACGCCGACAATGGGCGGTTTCGCCATCGTTGGTGGCGCGGTCGTCGGCTACCTGGTGGCGCACCTTCGGCGCGGTGACTTCAAGTTCTCGCGTTCGGGCCTGCTCCTCATGGGTTTGATCATCGCGTGCATGTGCGTCGGTGCGCTCGACGACTATCTCGGAATCCGTAACCAACGCAACCTCGGCCTGCGCAAACGCGGCAAGGTCGTTGGCTTGATCGTGATCGCCGGTGCGTTCGCCGCGGCCGCGTTGCACTGGGCCAACGCGTCGACGCATCTGTCGTTCACGCACGCGACCCACTTCGACCTCCACCAGTGGGGGTGGGGACTCGTCGCGGTGGTGATCATCTTGTCGACAACGAACGCCGCGAATATCACCGACGGGCTCGACGGTCTCCTCGCCGGCACCGGCATTCTCGTGTTCGGCGTCTACGCGATCATCGCGTTCTGGCAGTTCCGCCATTTCGGCACCTACACCGAACCCGGTGGGCACGTGTTGCTCGTATACCCGTACACGGTCGAGCCCGCGCAGGCGCTTGATCTGATGACGATTGCCGGCGCCATGCTCGGCGGCTGCACGGGTTTTTTGTGGTGGAACGCGGCCCCGGCACGAATCTTCATGGGTGACACCGGCTCCATGGCGATCGGCGGCGCCATGGCGGGCCTGGCGTTGCTCACAAACACGCAGCTGTTGCTGCCGATCATCGCCGGGCTGTGTCTCGTCGAAACGCTGTCGGTCATCGCCCAGGTGATCTCGTTCCGCGGTTTTGGGCGGCGCATCTTGCGGATGTCGCCGATCCATCATCACTTCGAGTTGCTCGGCTGGCCCGAGACGACGGTGACGGTCCGGTTCTGGATCTTTGCCGGAATGTGTTCGGCCTTCGGGCTCGGCCTGTTCTACGCCGACTTCCTACGCCTTCCTGGGGTGCTCAATTAACGCCCGCGTCGTGGTGTTGGGTCTCGGGAGCACCGGGAGGGCCACCGCGGGATTCCTCGCGGCCGAAGGGTGTTCGGTGACGGTGCTCGACGACGAGCGTCGGCTCTCGAGCGCGGCCACCGACGCGGCCCGCGAACTCGCCGCCGCGGGCGTCGAGATCGTGCTCGCTCCCGACGACGCTGCGACCGGTTCGATCGTCGCGGCTGCCGACCTCGTGGTGCCGAGCCCCGGAGTGCGTCCCGACCATCGCGCTCTGCAACAGGCCGCGCGCTCGGGCGTCGCGGTCCGAAGTGAAATCGACATCGCCGCGCAGCGGTGTACCGCGCCGCTCATTGCGGTGACGGGAACGAACGGCAAGACCACCACGACCGAACTGATCGCGGCATGCCTGCGATCGGGTGGTCGCGACGTTGTTGTCGGCGGCAACATCGGTACCCCACTCATCTCGCTCGTCGGCACACCCGCAGATGTCGTGGTGGCCGAAGTGTCGAGCTTCCAACTCCACTTCACCACCGAGGCGTTTCACCCCGAGGTTGGCGTGTTGTTGAACGTCGCTGACGACCATCTCGATTGGCACGGCGACGCGGCCGCATACGCGAGCGATAAGGCCAAGCTGTTCGCGCACCAAACGCCCGGCGATGTGCTTGTGGTCAACGCTGACGACGCCCCGGCGCGCAACCTCGCGAGAGGAGCGCGCGCCGAGACGTGGATGGCGACAATCACCGACGAATCCGCCATGTTCCACAGCGATGGTGCGGTGCTGCGCGACCCTGATGGTGGCGTCATCGTGGCGATTGACGACCTTCCGCGGGCCTTGCCGCACGATCTCACGAATGCGCTCTGCGCCGCTGCGGCCGCCACCGCGATGCATATCGCGATCGGTGCAATCGCCGACGCGCTGCGTATCTACGCGACCCTCCCTCATCGCGTGCAGTTCATCGGCGAGAATTGGGGGGTGCGGTACTACGACGACTCGAAAGCGACGAATCCCCACGCTGCCGTCCGAGCGGCTCGAGCGTTCGATTCGGTCATCTTGCTCGCGGGTGGGCTCAACAAGGGCCTCGATCTCGGCGCGCTGAGGGCGGCCGACGATCACATCCGTGCCGTCGTCGCGTTCGGCCAGGCTGGCGGCGAAGTCGAAGATGCATTCGCCGGCCATCGCCCGGTGCAACGCGCGCACACGATGCGCGAGGCCGTCGCAATGGCGACCGAGGCGGCGCACCCCGGAGATGTGGTGTTGCTGTCGCCCGGCTGTGCTTCGTTCGACATGTACCCAGGTGGCTACGCCGATCGGGGCGACGATTTCGCAGCCGAGGTGCAGGCCCTGTTCGCAAGCCGCGCGCACCACCACGCGAGCGAGGCCCCGAAGCCGTCCGAGATCCCCATGGCGCACGAGGAGCACCGATGATCGACGCCATCTTGGCGCGCGCTCGCAGCTTGGCCTTCCCAGAAGCGACGCGCGACGGCGCGCCCTTGTTCTGGATGATCACCGCGATCGTCGGTGCACTCACGGCGGTCGGACTCGTAATGGTGCTGTCGGCATCATCGGTGATGTCGATCGCGAACTACCAATCCGCGTGGTATGTGTTCGAACGCCAACTTGGGTTCGCGCTCATCGGCGTCTTCGCGTTCGTGATTGCGGCGCGCGTCGACTATCACCGATGGGCACGGTTCGCGAAGGTCATGCTTCCGGTCACGATCGTCAGCCTCGTCGCGGTGCTTGTGCCCGGCATCGGTCGCGTCGCCGGTGGCGCCCGCCGGTGGATCGGGATCAACTCCACGATCGGATTCCAACCAAGCGAGATTGCGAAGCTCGTCGCCCTGCTCTATGCCGCCCAGTTGCTGGCGCGGCGCGCCTCGAAGACTTCGGATTGGCGCCAGAGTTTGTTGCCGATCGGCATTGTCACCGTCATCATGTGCGCGCTCGTCGTCAAGGAACCCGACCTCGCCACGTCGATGGAGATCGGCTTCATTGCGATCGGTGTGATGATCGCGGCGGGCTTGCCGTGGCGACACCTCGCGGTGGCCTGCGCGCCGGCGTTCTTCGCCGTGGCGGTGCTTGCGGTCGTCGAGCCGTACCGGTTGAGCCGATTGCTGACGTTCTTGCACCCCGGCCGCGATCCGCACAACAAGTCGTACCAAATCACGCAGTCGCTGATCGCGCTCGGCAACGGCGGATGGACCGGTGTCGGCCTGGGCAACGGTCACGCCAAGTGGCTGTTTCTGCCCGCCGCGCACACCGACTTCATTTTCTCGATCATCGGCGAGGAAACGGGTGTGATCGGAGCAGGTTTCGTCCTCCTGCTGTTCGCGACCTTCGCCGTCGCGGGGGCCAAGGTCGCGTTGCGGTCAAGCGATCGTTTCGGAATGCTCGTGGCGTCGGGAGTCACGATCTGGATCAGCGGCCAGGCGTTGCTCAACGTGGCGATGGTGGTCGGCTTCGCGCCGGTGCAGGGCACGCCGCTGCCGTTCATCTCGGCGGGTGGATCGTCACTCGTGATCCTCATGGCCGCAGCAGGGATCCTCGCCAACGTCGCGAGACAGTGTGAACTCGCGGCCCCAGTGCATGCAACCGCACCCGCGACGCCCCGACGGGTGGAGCGCGTGCGTGTGTCGAGCGCGTAGTGCCGACCATGTTGATGCTCGCAGCCGGCGGTACCGGCGGACACGTATATCCGGCGATCGCGGTCGCCGAAGCGCTCGTCGCTCGCGGCCATTCCGTCGATACGCTGCGGTTCACGATCGACGCGCGGCCTGCCACCACCGAGGCGCTCGAGCGTTCGGGTTTCGCGTACGACGTGCTTCCGCTCGACGCCGGATGGCGCCGGCGTGCTGTGCTCGCGAACGTCGGCGCGGCCCGCGCTGCTGTGCGCTCGACGCTGCTTGCTCGCAAGCTCGTGCGCCGCTACCGTCCGCGAGTCGTGCTCGGCTTCGGCGCCTATGCATCGCTGCCGTTGGTGCTTGCGGCTCGGGCGCAGCACATCCCCGTTGTGGTCCACGAGCAGAACGCCCGACCCGGACTCGCGAACCGCATCGCCGTGCGTCTCGGTGCCGCCGCGGCAACGTCGCTTCCAGGAACGACGCTGCGCGGCGCGGTGCTCACCGGCAACCCGGTTCGGCCCGCGATTGTGGGCCTGCGGCGCGATCCGTCGCGGCCGCCGATCATCGGCGTGTTCGGCGGTTCGCTTGGATCCGCGCTGCTGAACGATGCGGCGATCGGCCTGCACGATCAGTGGCGACAGCGCGACGACGTCGCCATCGATCACGTCGCCGGGCCCCGATACCTCGATGAGTGCCAGGCCCGCATCACGGCCCGTCCGGGCGATCGCCTTTCGTATCGCCTCGTCGGGTACGAACACAACATGCCGGCGCTGTACGCCCGATCGACGCTGATGGTGACTCGCTCCGGCGGCAGCGTGGCCGAACTCGCAGCCGCGGGGTTGCCCGCGATCCTGGTGCCCTGGGAGGGTTCGGCCGCCGCGCATCAGGTGGCGAATGCCCGTACCTTCGCCGATGCGGGTGCCGCGCTGATGATCGCGGAACGCGACTGCACGTCGCGTCGGCTCGCGGTCGAGATCGACGCGCTGCTCGCCGACCCGGCTCGTCTCGACACGATGGGCACCGCCGCGCGCGCGCTCTCTCGCCCCGACGCGGCCGACGCGGTGGCTGCGCTCGCGGAAGCGCTCGCTCGATGACCGGCCCCACGGATGCGGGCTCGGACGCGCTGCAGGCAACGTCGGAGGCCGAAGCCGTCGACCTGTCGACGCCGCGCCACGTGCACATCGTCGCGGTCGGCGGCGCGGCGATGAGCGCGATCGCACGCTTTTTCGCTCGCCTCGGTCACACGGTCACGGGATCGGACCTACGCGACGCAGGCTCGGTTGCGGTGCTGCGCCGAGAGGGGATTGCGATTGTGATCGGCCATGACCCCGCGAACGTGGCGAGCGATACCGCGTTGGTCATCCACTCAACCGCGGTGCGCCCCGACAATCCCGAGCTCCTGGCCGCGCGCGGACTCGGCATCGCGGTGTGGAGCCGCGCCGACGCGATGCGATACCTCGCGACGGTCCGACCGCGCGTCGCGGTCGTGTCAGGAACGCACGGCAAGACCACCACGACGTCGATGGTTGCCTCGATCCTCGATCACGCCGGCTTGCACCCAAGTTTCTTCATAGGTGGCACGCCCGCCGGGCTTGCCACCAACGCTCGCTACGACGAGGACGGCGACTGGCTCGTGATCGAGGGCGACGAGAGCGATCGGTCGGTGTTGGCGTATCGCCGAGATGCTGTGCTCGTCACGAATATCGAGGCCGATCACCTCGAGCACTGGGACGGGCGCGTCGAGCGCCTCGTCGAAGGCTTCGAAGCCTTCGTCGACGGCGCAACTGGTGCGCAGATCCTCTGCGCCGACGACGCCGTGACCCTTGGTCTGGCCGTGGGGCGGCCGCGCAGCATCACCTACGGCTACGCCGAAGGCGCCACGGTGCGCGCCCGCGATTATCGGGCGCTGCCAGGTGGATGCTCGGTGACGATCGATGCCGATGGCGTCGAGGTCGCCACGTTGACGTTGCGCCTACGCGGTCGAGACATGGCTCAGAACGCGACCGGAGCTGCCACGCTCGCGCGTGAAATCGGAGCCTCGTGGCCCGACATTGTTGCCGCGTTGGGCGAATTCTCCGGAGTGGCCCGGCGCTTTGAGTATCGCCACACGTACGACGGCGTCGACCTGTACGACGACTATGCGCACACGCCCACCGAGATTGCCGCGACGCTGGCGCGGGCGCGCGAGGGTGGGTGGGCACGCGTCATTGCCGTGTGTCAACCGCATCGCTACACCCGCGTCTCGCGGCATTGGCGCGAGTACGCCGATGCCTTCGTCGCGGCCGACGTCGTCGTGGTGACGGCGCTCGACGGCGCGTTCGAGGATCCGATCGCCGGTGTCGACGCGCAGCTCGTGGTCGATGCTGTCCTCGCCGCGCATCCCGACACCGACCTTGAGTACATCCCCGACTGGGACGCGCTCGCGGACGTGCCGTGGCGGGTGGCGCGCTCCGGTGATGTCATCGTCACGCTGGGTTGCGGCACGATCACCGACGTGCACGCGTTGTGGGAGCGCCGCGCGGACGCGACCTCAGACCAGGAACTGCACACTGCGAGCGAGAAGAGCAACGACGATCGTGGATATGTCCGCTGAACTAGACCGCATCGATCACGCGCTCGCGCCACAAATTCGGCGCGAACGTGGCGTGCCTGCGGCGTCGCTCACGACGTGGCGCGTCGGCGGCCCGATCGAGATGGTGGCCCACGCGACGTCAACGGCTGATGTCGTGGCGATCGCGACTGCACTCGACCCGTCGGTGCCGGTCCTCGTCATCGGCCGCGGCTCGAACCTGCTCGTGGCCGACGCCGGCTTTCCCGGCGTGGCCATCATGCTCGAAGGCGACCTCGATCACGTGCGAGCGCCCGGACCGGGTGCCCGGCCCGAAGCGCACGCTGGCGGCGCCGTGGCGTTGCCGGTGTTCGCGAGGAAACTGTCGGCGAGCGGCTGGGGCGGGCTGGAGTTCTACGTCGGTATCCCGGGCTCGGTCGGCGGCGCGGTGGCGATGAACGCGGGTGGCCACGGTCGCGAGACGAGTCAGGTGTTGGTGCGGGCTGAGATCGTCGCGATCGACGAGCGCACCGCGAAATGGCGTGAGGTCAGTGCACTCGACATGTCGTACCGTCACAGTGCCCTCACCGATCGCGAGGTTGTGGTGAGCGCGGTGTTCGCGGTCGAGGCCGACGACCCGAGGCAATGCCTGGCCCGGGTCGAAGAGGTCGTGCGGTGGCGCCGGGCCAATCAGCCTGGGGGAGCGAACGCGGGATCGGTGTTCCGCAACCCGCCCGACGACAGCGCAGGGCGTCTCATCGACGCATCGGGACTGAAGCACTTGCGCATCCGCGGCGCATCGGTGAGCGAAAAGCACGCGAACTTCATCCAGACCGAGCCGGGCGCGACGGCCGCGGACGTGCTCGAACTCATCCGCACGATCGCGCGTCTCATCTTCGATCGGTCCGGAGTGACGTTGCAGCCCGAGGTGCGCATGGTCGGATTCGAGCCCCACGACGATGCTGAGGAGTTGGGACCATGACTGATGTTCGCGACGGCACGGCGTCGGTCGGTATGCGCGACGGCACGGCGTCGGTCGGTATGCGCGACGACATGTTGGCCGGGACGGCCTATGGCGACATGGCGGCGCTGTTCGACGCCATGCCGGTCGATCCGCGGTTCGTCGCTCGGCGCGACCATGTCGAACAGGCGATCCGCAACCAGCGTGGTCGTCGGGCGGCGCTGGCGGTGCTCGCGACGTTCATGGCCGTGCTCGTCGGCCTCGTTGCCGCGTCGGGCCTTTTCGCGGCGCGGGTGATCGAGGTTCGGGGTGCTCGCAACGCAACCGCCGACGAGGTCCGCCGGGCGGCCGGCGTCCACGGCGCGCCGTCGATGTTGCGTCTCGACACTGCAGCGGTGGCGCGGCGCGTGGAGCGCGAGCCGTGGGTCGCCGATGCCGAGGTTTCGGTCAGCTGGCCGAACACGTTGGTGATTCACATCACTGAATGGGAGCCGATCGCGTACGTCCCCGACCGTGGGCATTTCGCCCTGCTGGCATCGAACGGCCGGGTGCTTGACAACGTGGTGCGGCGCCCGACCGGGTTGATGAAGGTCGTCGGTGCCTCAGTCGTACCGCGTCCCGGCGGCACCCTCGCCGCGGGTACGGCGGTCGACATCGGATCGCGCCTGACCGCGCAGATGCGCCGCCAGGTGATCGCGCTCGACCTCGCGGGCGGGGGAGTGGCGCTTCGTCTCGCGAACGGGATCGCCATCCGGCTTGGTGACACCACCGCCATCACCGCCAAGGTTGGCGCGGCCCTCGGCGTGCTCGCCGTCGATCAGCCCGGTCGGCGTTACATCGATGTGAGCGTGCCATCGGCGCCCGTCAGCGGATGACGACCGTCGTGTCGTCCCCGAGGCGGTCTGGGTCGCGGTCTGATTGCACCACGCGGCGCTCTGCGCCGTCGGGTGCAGAGGAAAACCGCAGGGGGGTGTTCAGCGTCGTGTGTCGTCGGTCGACAACGATGTCGGCGGTTGCTCACGAGCCACGTACGCAACAACCGAGGCACACCGCCACGTAAGTCGTTGTGTTCGTGACGGCTTTCCGGTAGAGTCTCGATACGAACCGCAGGTTTACATAACTCTAAACCTCGACTGGAGGATGAGAGTTGTCCACCAGAGCAAGCAAACAGACACGCACACCGAAGAACACAACGATGAACACGAGTTCCCAGGTCAGAGGAGAACCCATGCTCGGCGCACCCCAGAGCTATCTCGCGGTGATCAAGGTCGTCGGCGTCGGCGGTGGTGGCTGCAACGCAGTGAACCGCATGATCGACGCCGGGCTGAAAGGCGTGGAGTTCATCGCTGTGAACACCGACGCGCAGTCGTTGCTGCTGTCGGACGCCGACGTGAAGCTCGACATCGGTCGCCAACTCACCCGAGGACTGGGCGCGGGCTCTGACCCCGAGGTCGGGCGCCAGGCCGCCGAGGAACATCGGGCCGAAATCGAAGAGGCGCTGAAGGGCGCCGACATGGTGTTCATCACCGCAGGCAAGGGCGGCGGTACCGGCACCGGCGCCGCGCCGCTCATCGCCGAGATCGCCAAATCGCTCGGAGCGCTCACGATCGGTGTCGTCACGCGACCGTTCGGCTTCGAGGGGCGGCGCCGCTCGGTGCAGGCCGACCAGGGGATCCAGCACCTGAAGGAGAAGGTCGACACCATCATCATCATCCCGAACGAGCGCCTGCTCCAGGTGTCCGACGCCAAGACGACGATGTTGAACGCGTTCCGCATGGCCGATGAGGTGCTCCTCCAGGGTGTCCAGGGCATTACCGATCTGATCACCACGCCGGGTTTGATCAACACCGACTTCGCCGACGTCAAGATGATCCTCACCAACGCTGGCAGCGCCCTCATGGGTGTCGGGTCAGCGTCGGGGGACGGGCGGGCGGTCGCGGCCGCGCGGGGCGCGATTTCGAGCCCGTTGCTCGAGGCGAGTATCGAAGGCGCACGCGGCATCCTCATGACGATCACCGGCCCGAGCGATGTCGGTCTGTTCGAGGTGAACGAAGCGGCCGAGATCATCGCCCAGGCGGCGCACCCCGATGCGAACATCATCTTCGGCACGGTCATCGACGACACGCTGGGCGACGAGACGCGCATCACCGTCATTGCTGCAGGTTTCGACCGCTTCGAAGGCGAGGGCCGGAGCCGGCCTGCGGGGTCGGGATCGCCCGACCTCGGCCTGCGTGAGGACGAGTCGATTCTCGGTGACGACGCGCTCGACCTCGGCGGCGACGACGACTTCGACGTCCCCGAGTTCTTGCGCTGAGCGAACCCGCGTCGCAACGGACTGCCGTGGAGCTCACGAACACGGAGCTGGCCGGTCGCGTCGCGCAGGTGCGTGCACGGATTGACGCGGCGTGCGCACGAGCCTCGCGAGCGTCGTCGACGGTCACGCTCGTCGCGGTGTCCAAGACGGTGCCCGCGGCGACCGTGGCAATGGTGCGCGATTGTGGCGTGCACGTGTTTGGTGAGAACCGCGCGCAGGAGCTCGTCGACAAAGCCGACACCGTCGCCGGGTGTACGTGGCACATGATCGGCACGGTGCAGACGAACAAAGTCAAGTCGCTCGTCGCGCGGGTCGCTCTGTGGCACACCGTCGATCGCGTGCCGCTCGTCGACGAACTCGTGCGCCGCGGCGTCGACGCGCCAGTGCTGCTCCAGGTCAACGTGGGTGCCGAGGCGACCAAAGGCGGCTGCGCTCGGGCCGAGCTCCCAGCCCTGCTCGACTATGCCCGACTACGAGGTCTCGATGTGCGCGGCCTCATGGGTGTCCCGCCGCAGGGGGCTGAGCCCAGCCCGCACTTCGAATGGCTGCGGGAGGCTGCCGCGAAAAATGGCCTCGAGGAGCTGTCCATGGGGATGTCTTCGGACTATGAGACCGCCATCGCGCACGGCTCGACCCTGGTCCGCGTCGGCAGCGCGATCTTCGGTCCGCGTCTCGCGGCCTCCGACGCGCCAAACTAAGGTGACCGCAGAAGGAGGCACATGTCGGTCTTCCGCAAGGCTGCTGTGTACCTGGGGCTCGTCGACGATGAAGATGACGAGGTCTATGAGTACGAGGACGCCGGCACCGAGGCACGCGAACTGCCGTCGGAACGCGCCGTGAGCCCGCGCCCGTCACCGCGCGCGATGCCCGACAACGGCGCACCCACCATCGTGCGTTCGATCCGCGATCCGCAGCATGGCTCGGCCGATCAGGTCGCGCCGATCCGCGTTGCCGCGGGCACCACCTCGGTGGGCGCCGTGCGCTCCGTAGCGCCCGCGAAGGTCCACGTCATCGAGCCGCACGCGTTCAACGACGCGCAGGAGGTCGGCGACCGTCTGCGTTCGGGAACGCCGGTCATCGTCAACCTCCAGGGCCTTGATCGGGAATTGCAACGCCGACTCATCGACTTCGCGAGCGGTCTGTGTTACGCGCTTGGCGGCACGATGTCGAAGGTGGGTGACCAGGTGTTCCTGCTCACACCACCGAACGTCGAGGTCTCCGACGACGAAAAGGACCGCCTCCGCGACCGAGGCCTGTACCGGCGTTGACCGGCGCTACCGCTCGATGACCATCGTCTGCGCCTTCCTGCGCGTGTACTCGATCGTGCTCCTGGCGCGGGCCATTTTGTCGTGGTTCCCCATCACGTCGTCCTCGGGAGTCCTCGCGCAGATCCAGAGGGTGTTGTTCGATGTGACCGAGCCGGTACTCGCGCCCGCCCGCCGTGTCATCCCACCGGCTGGAATGTTCGACATCAGCTTCATGGTCGTGTTCTTCCTCGTGATTCTGGTCCAGGGCGCAGTCTGTCGTCCCTGAGGGCCGGTTCTCGGCCACGCCCGCGGCGCCGGAGCGCTCGGGCCGAAGAACGCACGTGGTTCCACCACTTCTTGGGTGGTGCTGGTTACCATGACATGCATGGACGTCACCCCGCACGAACTTCGCGATTGCCAGATCACCGACGCGTTTCGCGGCTACAACCGCGATGAGGTCAACGAGCTGATGGAGCGCGCGGCCGCGACGATCGAAACGCAGGCCGAAAAGATTCGCATCCTCACCGAGCGCGTGTCGTCGGTCACGACCGACTCAACGCGCACGCGCGACAACGAGGACATCATCCAGCGAACGTTGATCCTGGCGCAGCGCGCGGCTGATGAAGCCGTCGCCGAAGCAGGCCAGAAGTCGGCGGAGATGGTCGCCGACGCCGAGGCCACAAGCCGAGCATTGGTCGACGAAGCCAACACCGAAGTCCGCCGCGTGCACGATGTGGAGCGCGCGCGCCTCGACGGCGAGATCCGCGAACTCGCCGGTCGTCGCGACGCGTTGCACGCCGATGTCGGCGCGCTCGAGTTGTGGGAACGCGAGTACCGCGCCCGCATCGTCGATCAACTCGAAGCCGACCTTGCGACCGCAAAGGCCAAGCGCGCCGCGATCCCGGCCGCGCCACCCGCGCCACCGGTCGCACCCGAGGTGGCATTCGACCCGCTGGCCACGCACGAGGTCGCGACGCTTCCCGACTCGCCGCCCCGAACCGGTGGCGTCACGCTTCCCGTTGCCGGGAGTGGCAGCGATGTAGAACTCGACGTCGCGCGGCCGCCCGGCGCCCAAGCGCGAGCGGCGATGTCGGTCGACGCTGAATCCGTGGTCGAGGCCGTTGTCGTACCCGCCAACGCGGCGCCGTCACGGCCCGCGCCCCTGGCGTCGACGCCGACCGCGGCGCCTACCGCTCAGAGCCCGGGCGCGTCGGTGAGCGCTGAACCCGCCGAGGCGGTGCCGGCGGTCGTGGCCGACGGGGTTGACGCGAAAGTGGCGGCCCGGCTCGCGGCGCCGCTCGCAGGTTCAGCGTCGCGCACGGGCACGGTGCAGGCCGCCCCGGCGGCACGCAGCGGTGAGATCGACGTGCGTGCGCCACACGACGAAGCGGCGCTCGACGACGACGCGTTCTTTGCGACGCTGCGCGACGCGGTGCGAGACGACTCGCCGCTCGGCCCGTCCGATGATCGGCTCTTTGACTCTGAGCGCGACGCTGGGCTGCGCGACATCTTCAA
>JBBREP010000024.1:0-38764 GCA_038202885.1 Acidimicrobiia bacterium
CGCCGCGGTGCACTGTTCGGCCCCGCGGTGCGCGAACGGGTCGAACTGGAAGTGGTGCATCGCGTTGCGGTGCGTGATCTTGGCCACCGCCTCGTCGTCAACGCCTGCGAACAGCGTCGCGAGCGACTCCGGTGCGAGCGGCCACGAACTGTCGGAATGCGGGAAGTCGCTTTCCCAACAGAGGTTGTCGATGTTGAACTCGTCGAGCAGCTTGACCGCAATCGGGTCGCTGATGAAACAACACAAGATGCGCTCGCGGAACAGTTCGGTCGGCCGCAACCCTTGCGGAAGCTCATGGCGCATCCAGCCGTTGTGCCGGTCGAGCGTGTGCTCCGCGCGCCAGAGGAAGTAGGGGATCCACCCCACATCGCCCTCGGTGAGCGAGAAACGCAACGACGGAAAGCGCTGCCAGAACGACGCCCAGAGCAGGTCGCCGAGCGTGTAGATCGACATCACCGACGACAAACTCATCGCGACGGGTGGCGGCGCGTCGGTGGTCGTCGACGCGCGCTGTGACGACGAACCGAGATGGCAACACAACACCGTTGCGGTGTCGCAACAGGCCGCGAACAGTGGGTCCCACGCGTCGGTGTGGATGCTCGGCATGCCGAGACCTTGCGGATTCTCGGAGAACGTCACCGCGTGGCAGCCCTTGGCCGCGAGGCGCCGGACCTCGATCGCAGCTTCGTCGACGTCGAACAGCGGCAGGATTCCGCATGGGATGAAGCGACCGGGATACGCGCCGCACCACTCGTCGATGTGCCAGTCGTTGTAGGCACGAATCATGGCCACGTTCACGTCGCGATCGGGGCCCTGGTTCAGTACCTGACCTGAGAACCCCGTCCAGTTGGGAAAGTTCAGTCCCGCGAGTTGACCGCCGGCCGACATGTCGCGGACGCGCTCGTGCACGTCGTAACAACCCGGTCGCATATGTTCGTAGCGCAGCGGGTCGACGTTGAAGTACTCCGGGGTCTTACCCGCGACCGCGTTGAGCCCGAGGTTGCGACCCCACAGTTCGCCGTACATCCACTGCTGCGCCCCGTCGGCGCGTTCGACGACGCGAGGCGCGCGGTCGCGATAGCGCACGGGCACGTGCGCGTCGAACATGTCGGCCGGTTCGCAGATGTGGTCGTCGACTGACACGAGCACGAGCGACCCTGGGTCTTTGGCTGATCCTTGCGAAGCAGTCATCGGTGTCATTCCCATGGCTCGAACAGGCCAGCGAACTCGAGCTTGGCATCGCGGACCCTGCCGTAGAGCAACCAATCGCCCTTGAACATCTGATGGTCGTACGGACCGGCCGCGATGTGGGTCTGCGGGCCGCCCGTGGCCGACGGCATGAAACGGATCCGTTCGAGACCTTGTTTGACGCCCCACCCGGTGAGCACCGGTGCACGATGCAGCCCTTCGACAAGCACCCGTGCGGTGTCGTACGCGAGCACAGGGATCGCGTTCGGCCACATCGGCGGGTCGGAGCCATAGCGAGCCACGAAGCGCTCATGGAACTTCCACATCAGCGGGTTCTGTGGGCACCACTGGTCGATGCCGACCCACCCCTCGAACTTGTCGAAGCCCATCAGATACCACATGAATGCGGTGCTCATGATGCGCGGCGGGTCCCATTCGAGTTCGTCGAGCGCGGCCCGCAGATCGCCCGACGCCGCAATCGCGCCGTAGCCCATGTAGGCGAGCGCGTCGGCGTCGACGCGCCGCAGGTTCGCCAGGTTGTCGGCGAGGTGCGCCGGTGTCTGGCTCACGCTCTCGACGGCCGCGATCGATACGCCCTGGCGGCGGCACTCCTGACGGAAGTAGCGGAAGTACTCCTCGCCGTTCGGTGCGATCTCGCTCAGCACCGCGACGCGATGGTGGCCGTTGCGGCGCAGCCAGCCAACGACGAGCGCGGCGTCGCCACCACAGTCGCCATTGCCCAGTCGGAAGCAGTAGTCGCCGTGGAAACGCTCGGTGCCACACCAGCTGACGAGGGGCACGCGCAACTCGTTCGCGTATTCGCCGAGCACGAGCGCGTTGTCGGAGCTATACGCACCGGCGACAACGATGCACCCCTGATCGACGAGATACTTGAAGCCGTCGATGGCGTTACGTGCCGACCCGCGGGGAAGGCCCTGCTCGGCATGCAGGACGAACTCATACGGTCGTTCGAGGACGCCCTGTTCGACGGCATCATCGAACGCCATGCGGTGAATCTTGTCGTAACCGCCGCCGGGGCCGTCGAGCGCGCTCCCGAGCCATCCCACTTTGATGGGTTCCATCGCGGGCACTGTAACGGGACGCACGCGCGGCTCACGCCGGCGTCAGGGTGACCGGCAGTGATTTGAGTGCGTTGTTGAGATTCGATCGCGTGCGAATTGCGGGGCCGCGCTGTTCGATTGTGGGGAATGCGGCGAGCAACTCCTCGAAGAAGACGCGTCCCTCGAGCCGTGCGAGGTGCACACCGAGGCAGAAATGCTCGCCGATCCCGAACGACACGTGGGGGTTCGGATGCCGTCGGATGTCGAACGCGTCGGGGTCGTCGAACACGTCGGCGTCGCGGTTCGCCGAGGTGTAGATCATGGCGACCTTGTCGCCCGCTTTGATCGGCGTGTCGCGCAGCGTGGTATCGGCCGACGCGGTGCGCCGAAAATAATGGAGCGGGTTCGCCCAACGCAAGATCTCTTCGACGGTGCTGGGCAGCAGCGACCGATCGTCGCGCAACGCGGCGAGTTGGTCGGGGTGTTGGAGCAACGCGAGCAGGCCGGACGACAGCATCGTTTTGGTGGTGTCGTTGCCGGCGGTGACGAGCTGCACGAAGAAGCTGGCGAAGTCGATGTCGCTCATTCGCGAGCCGCCGAACTCGGTACCGAGGATGAACGACGTGAGATCCTCGCTCGGCTCCTCGTGACGACGGCGCGCGGCCAACTCGATGGCATACATCGCCATGGCAACGGTGCCTTCGCCCGGTCCGCTGTCACCAGCGGGTTCACCGCCGGCGTCGTCGGCGCCGAGCTCGTCGTGGCCGGGCTCGTCGTGGCCGAGCTCGGGGTCTTGGCCGCTGGTGTTCATCTCGGCCCAGCGGTGGATCTTGGGCCAGTCGGCTTCCGGGAGACCCATGAGTTCGCCGATCACCTGCGACGGCAGGCTCGCGGTCACGTCGTGCACGAACTCGACGTCGCGCTGTTCGGCCGCGCGCACCATGATCGATCGGCACATGGCACGGATTCGAGGTTCGAGCCCGGCGATGATCTTGGCCTTGAAGCTGCCGACCAGCGGACGGCGGAAGTCGAGATGGCGCGGGGGATCCATCGACAACAACATGTTGCGCATCATCTCGAGCTGCGCCGGATCGAGGTCTTCGATCACGACACCACCGCGCTCGGCTGAGAACAGCGTGGGCTCGCGCGCCACGTGCACCACGTCGGCGTGGCGCAACACGGCCCAGTAGCCGGGCTCGCCGCGCATCTCCTGCCAGAACACCGGATTGCTCGCACGTAACGCCGCGAACTCGGCGTGCGGCGGCCCAGCAACATAGGTGTCGGGATCGCTGAAGTCGATCGTCACCGTCATGGTGGCCGCGGACATTACTAGGGTCGTCGCCACGGCGACATCGCGTCGTGATGGTGCACGGCGCGATGCGACCAAACTTCACGACGGTCGGAAGGGGTGCTGCACATGGGGCGGCTTGACGGACGGGTTGCGATCGTGACCGGTGCGGGGGAGGGCATCGGGCACGGGGTCGCGCGACTGTTCGCTCGGGAGGGCGCGGCGCTGGTCGTGGCCGAACTCGACGAGGATCTCGGGCGCGTCGCCGCCGAAGCGTTGGCGAGCGAGTTCGCAGTACCGACCTTGTTCACGCACACCGACGTAGGTGAGCAATCGCAGGTGCGGGCGATGGTTGCCGGCACGATCGAACGCTTCGGCCGTGTCGATGTGTTGGTGAACAACGCATGGGGCGGCGGCAGTTTGCGGCGCGTCGAACACAAGACCGACGCCGACATGACCCACGGGTTCGCTGTGGGTTTCTACGGACCGTTCTGGGCGATGCAGGAGGCGTTTCCCACCATGCGGGCGAACGGTTATGGACGCATCGTGAATCTCTGCTCGTTGAACGGCGTCAATGCGCACGTGGGGACCGCCGACTACAACGTGGCCAAAGAGGCGCTGCGGGCCTTGACCCGCACGGCCGCCCGCGAGTGGGCGCCGCACGGCATCACCGCCAACGTGATCTGCCCGGCCGCGAAATCGGCGTCGTTCGATCGGGTCGCCGCGATGATGCCGGGGATGTTGGAGCTGGCTGCGCAGATGAATCCGATGGGCCGTATGGGTGACCCCGAGGCCGACATCGCTCCGGTCGCGTTGTTCCTCGCGAGCGAGGAGAGCAGGTACCTCACCGGCAACACCCTGTTCGTCGACGGCGGCGCGCACATCAACGGCTCACCCTGGGCCCCGGAGTTACCGAACTCCTGAACACGGCCAATACGCGCGGATACGCGTATTGGCGCGGTCGGCGCGGCGTGGCCGAGACTGCGTGCGATGCCAGATCCCACGATTCCACCGCCGGTCGCGCTCCAGCTCTATTCGATGCGTCACCTCGCCGACGTCGACTTCGCCGGCGTGCTGCGCCAGGTCGCGGCGATGGGGTACGTCGGCGTGGAGCTGGCCGGGTTCCACGACTTGTCACCGGGCGAGGTCGCCAAGGTCCTGGCCGACGAAGGGCTCGCCGTGGCGAGCGCGCACATGTCGGCCACCGACCCCGATGCGTTCACGGCCGAGCTCGATGTCTACGAGGGCCTGGGCTGTGACACGGTCGTGGTGCCGTTCCTTGCCCCCGACCAGTTCGCCGAACTCGACGTGATCCGCGCGAGCGCGGATCGGCTGAACACCCTGGCCGACATCGCACGCGCCCGCAATGTGGCCTTCGGCTACCACAACCACTTCTGGGAACCCGTCGAGATCGACGGTCGAGCCGCACTCCTGCACCTGTTCGATCGGCTCGCCCCCGACGTGTTCGCCGAGGTCGACATCTACTGGGCGCAGGTCGGCGGCGCCGATCCGGCCGCGCTGGTCGGCGAACTCGGCGCTCGGGCCGCGTTGTTGCACGTCAAGGACGGGCCGGCCGACAACCCTCGCAGTGCGATGGTTGCCGTCGGCGACGGTGTGATCGACATCGCCGGTGTGCTGGCCGCGGCGCCCGAAGCGCGCTGGCACATCGTCGAACTCGACCGTTGCGACGGCGACATGGCCGAGGCCGTGGCGCGCAGTTGCACGTTCCTTGTCGACTCCGGCTTGTCGCGCGGTCGGTTGTGAACGTGGAGGCGTGGACGTGAGCACGACAGGTTCGACCGGCTCGACCGGTTCGACGCCGACGAGCAGGATCGCGATCGTCGGGTGCGGTGTCATCAGCCCCGTCTATGTGAAGACACTGGGGCGACTTGCCGGCATCGAGATCGCCGCGTGCGTGGATGGCGTTGCCGAACGGGCCCAAGAAGTCGCCGCGTCCTGTGGCGCGCGTGTCGCGTCGTTCGACGACGTGCTCGCCGACCCTGACATCGACGCAGTGGTGAACCTCACACCGCCGCTCGCGCATGCAACCGTCACGCGCGCGGTGCTCGAGGCCGGCAAGGCCGCGTTCAGCGAGAAGCCCCTCGGCGTCGATTTCGACGAAGGCCGCGCGCTGCGCGATCTCGCGGCCGATCGCGGCCTGCGGCTCGGATGTGCTCCCGACACGTTCCTCGGCGTCGGCTTGCAGACGTGCCGAGCCGCGATTGATCGTGGTGACATCGGCGAGCCACTGGGGGCCAACGCCTTCATGCTCGGGTGCGGACCGGAGTGGTGGCACCCGAACCCCGACCTCTTCTACGCCCGAGGTGGCGGTCCCATGCTCGACATGGGCCCCTATTACCTCACCGCGCTCGTTCAGTTGCTCGGACCAGCGGTGTCGGTGATCGGTACGGGTCGGGCGTCGCGAGCCCAACGCGAGATCCGCTCGAGGCCGCGGCGCGGCGAACGTGTCGATGTCGAGGTCCCCACGCACATGAGTGCCGCCGTCGAGTTCGCGGCGGGCCCGATCGCCACGCTCGTGACGAGCTTCGACGTGCAGGCATCGCGGTACCGCCACATCGAGATCTACGGCACCGAGGCCACGCTCGCCGTGCCCGACCCGAACACGTTCCACGGGCCGGTACTGATCCGCGGGCTGCGCGACGACTGGTGGCGCGATATCGAGGTGGTGGCGAAGAGCCTGCCGCAACAGCGCGGTCTCGGCCTCGGCGACATGCTGTGGGCGAGCCGCACGGGTCGGGCGCATCGCGCCTCGGGTGATCTCGCGCTCCATGTGCTCGAGCTCATGACGGGCGCGCTCGACTCGGCCGGACACGGCCAACGGGTGCGCCTCTCGACCACGTGCGAACGCGCCGCGCCGTTGCCACTCGGCCTGGCGCCGGGCGAGTTCGATGACTGAGCGTCGATGACTGAGGTGTTGCGTTACGGCTTCGTCGGTGCTGGGTTCATGACGCAGTTCCACCTCCGTGCGCTCGAGCAGGTGCGCGGGGTGGACGTGGCGGGCCTGACGTCGCGCACGCCGCCCGAGGAATTGGCGCGCTCGGTGCGCGACCGCGGGCTCGGCGCCGCGCGCGTCTACGACAGTGTCGGCGCGATGGCCCACGACGTCGACGTGGTCGCGATCTGTAGCCCGAACTCGTCGCGCGTCGCGGTGATGGAGGAGATCGCGGCCGCAGCGCGCGACGGCGCGCGATTGCGCGGCCTGATCTGCGACAAGCCGCTCGCACGCAATCTTGGCGAAGCGCGCCGAGTCGTTGCCCTTGCGCGCGAGATCGGCGCGCCGACCGCGTACTTCGAGAACCAGATCCACATGAAGATGCTGCAACAGGCGCGCGCACAACTCAGCACGACCGCTGACGCCATGGGTCCACTCGTGCTGGCCCGATCCTCGGAGGAACACGCCGGCCCGCACAGCCCGTGGTTCTGGGACCCCACATCCCAAGGCGGTGGCGTGCTCTCCGATATGGGCTGTCATTGCCTCGCGGTCGGGTGGTATCTGCTCACGCCACACGGCAAGGCACCGCGCTATCTCGTTCCCGAAACAGTGTCGGCCGATGTGGGGTTGTTGAAATGGGGCCAGCCGCGCTGGCGTGCCGAGCTCCTTGAACGGCACGGGGTGGATTACGCCATCACGCCCGCTGAGGACTTCGCCACTGGGATGGTGACGTACCGCGATCCCGAGCGCGACACGCGCGTGAAGGCGCAGTTCACCGTGTCGTGGATGTACGACAAGCAAGGTTTGCGCCTCCTCGTCGACGGGCTCGGTCCTGGATACGCACTCGAGGCGAACACGCTGCGTTCACCGCTTGAGGTGTTCATCGGTGACAGCGCGGCCGCGTCGGTCGCCGACGCCGAACTCGCGCTCGAGAAGTCGACGGCGTCGCAAGGATTGCTTGCCATCCAACCGAACGAACCCGACCTCTACGGCTACACCGACGAAAACATCGACGCGCTCGCGGCGTTTCGCGACGGCCGCAGCGCGCTGCTCGACTTCGACTACGGTCTCGAAATCGTGCGACTCACGATGGCTGCCTATCTCTCGGCTGAGCGCGCGAGCGTGGTAGATCTCACCGACGCCGCGACGATCGCCGAGCTCGACGACTATGTGCCGTCGATCCAACAAGGGCGCGGCCACGCGTTGTTGTACGGGAGCGCGCCGTGACGATCATCCGCACCGGCCTCACCGGCACCGACATCGGGATCAGCTACCTCTTGCCTCGCCTCGTCGGTGCCTCGCGTGCCTTCGACCTCATCATCTCGGGCCGCGAAGTCGATGCGGCCGAGCAAATCGTTGCCTCGGGCGCCATATCGCCTCGCACCGCAACTGGTTCGGAGACCACTGCATGATCACCATCGCCGACGCCGCCCGAGTGCGACTCCTCACCCTCGATCGGCCCGACAAGCTCAATGCCTTCAACGAGGCGCTGTACGACGCAACGACCGATGCCTTGATCGATGCCGCGGCCGACCCGGCCGTCGCGGTCGTGGTGATCACCGGATCGGGCACCGCCTTTTCGGCCGGTACCGACGTGGTCGAGATGGCGGCGCGCAACGCACCGGGATTCGTCGAAGGGCGCCACGGCTTCATCGGCCTCGTCGATCAGCTCGCGATGTTCCCGAAGCCGCTCCTGTGCGCGGTGAACGGCATGGCGCTCGGTATCGGTGCGACGATGCTTGGCTTCGCCGACCTCGTGTTCATGTCGACGGCGGCGCGTATTCGCTGCCCGTTCAGCGACCTCGCGGTGGCGCCGGAGGCAGCGAGTTCGTACACGTTTCCGATGTTGCTCGGGCGCCAGGACGCAGCGTGGGTCCTGATGAGCTCGGAGTGGTTCTCGGCCGACGATTGCGCGCGCATGGGCCTGGCGTGGAAGGTCTGCCCACCCGAATCGATGCTCGACACGGCGTTGCAGCACGCGCGCCTGCTTGCGAGCAAGCCCATCGCTTCCCTGTTGGAAACCAAGCGGACGATCACGGCCGCGTCGCGCGACCTCGTCGCCGCGGCGCGCGCACGCGAGAACGAAGCGTTCCGACGCTTGATGGGGACGCCGGCCAACATCGAAGCGTTCGTGGCGCTTGCCGAACGGCGTCCCCCCGATTTTGCTGCGATCGACGCGGCGCATCCCGTCGTCGTTGCCGACCATGTCGCCGACGGCGGGATCGAACTAGGAGGCGCTCGCAATGCCTGAACTTCGCGAACTGTCCGGGAAGGTTGCCGTCGTCACCGGCGGCGCGAACGGTGTGGGCCTCGGCCTCGTCGAAGCGTTGCTCGACCACGGCGCGCGCGTCGTGATCGCCGACATCGAGGCGGCGGTGCTCGAGGCAACGCTGCGCTCGCTCGAAGGTCGCGGCGAGGTGTGGGGTGTCCAGACCGACGTGGCCGACGAGGCTTCGGTCGAGGCGCTCGCCGCCGCCGTGTTCGACCGGTACGGCACCTGCAACGTGCTCTGCAACAACGCCGGCGTCACCTCGGGTGGTGGCGGATTGCCGTGGGAGCAAGAGCCGAACGATTGGCGTTGGTGCCATTCGGTCAACGTGCTCGGCGTGGCGATGTGCACGCTCGCATTCGTGCCCCGCATGCTCGCCACGGGGGACGAGGGTCTGATCGTCAACACCTCGTCGGGTGACGGCGGGTTCGCGCCGGTGCTGAACGCGTCGGTGTACGCCGCGAGCAAGGCTGCGGTGAGCTGTTTCACCGAGGCGCTGGCGCACAACTTCATCAAAGAAGGTACAAACCTTCAGGCCGCGGTGTTCTACCCGTCGGGTGGTTTGCTCGAGACCGGGCTGTGGACCGCGCAGCGCAACCGGCCGACTGAGCTGGCCCGGGTGCGGCCCCGACCGCCCGCGCCCATGACCACGATCGCTGAGTTCAAAGCGGCGATGGAAGCTGCAGGCACACCGCTCACGATGATGGACACGCGCGAGCTGGGGCGTTTCGCGGTGCAGGGCATGATCGAGGGGCGTTTCATCATTGGCCACGGCCTCGACGACATCGCCGTGCTGTTGCACGCGCGTGCCGATGCCATTGCTCGCGGTGAGCTGCCGCCGCCGATGCATCCCTACGAGTAGTGCACGACGCCGTTGGCCGGCGGTTCGCGCATCACACGGTGGCGCCTGCGCGCTGGGCTGCTCGTAGTCTGCGCCGATGGCATCCGGTAGCCGGCTCGACGTGGACCAGTCGTCGTCCGACGACGAGGTCCGTGCCACCGTCGGGGCGTGGGTCGCCGACCGTGTGCCGAAGCCGTGGCGCGAGGCCGCGGCGCGTGGCGGGCGCGACGCCATCCGCTCGGTACGCACTCGCGATGCCTATGAGGCGTGGTATCGCGAATTCGCGACGAGCGGACTTGTGGTTGCCACATGGCCGATCGAGTACGGCGGGCTCGACCTCACGGTTGCGCAGGCGCGCGTCGCAGAACAGGTGCTTGCGCCGTACAACCTTGGCCGGCTCAACGTCCTCGGCCTGAACAGCGCCGCGCCCGCGCTGTTCGCGTACGGGACCGAAGCGCAACGGTTGCGCTTCCTGCCGCCGATCGTGCGCAACGACGAGAAGTGGTGCCAGCTGCTCAGCGAGCCCGGTGCCGGGTCCGACCTGGCATCGCTCGCGACGAGGGCTAACCGCGACGGCGACGAATGGGTGCTCGACGGCCAGAAGGTGTGGACCACGTGGGCGCACGTATCCGACTTCGCCATCTGCCTCGCGCGCACCGATCCTGGGCGGCCGAAGCGGCGCGGGCTCACGTATTTCGTCGTCGACCTGCATGCGAGCGGCGTGTCGGTGCGACCGTTACGCCACATTGGTGGCGAGATCGATTTCAACGAAGTGTTCCTCGACGGCGTTCGCATCCCCGACGAGTACCGCATCGGCGCCGAAGGCGAGGGTTGGCGGGTCGCGGGCGCGACGCTCGCGGGCGAACGCAAGATGGTGTCGGGCAGTGGTTCGGGTGGCGTCGCGCGCATTGGCGGCGCGGGCGCCGACCGGTTGGTGCGGCGCGCGGTCGAGCTCGGCCGCACCTCGGATGCAGTCACCCGCCAGCGTCTCGCGCAGGTCTATGGCGAAGAACAGATCCGAGGCTGGACAAACGCGCGGGTCGCGACTGGCGGTGGCGCGCTCACGTCGATCGGCAAGGTGCATATGGCCGCGCTCAACCAGCGCACCCAGCTGCTGGCCACCGATCTCCTCGGTGCCGACGCCATGGCGTGGCCCGCCGACCCCGCGGCCGGCTCGGATGATCCCAGTGGGCCGAAACGTGCTGCGTCGCATGCAGACCACGACGGGTGGCTCGCGTCGATGCCGTTCGAGGTGCGAGGGATGCTGCGCAGCCGGGCCAACACGATCGAAGGCGGCACATCGGAGATCAACCGCAACGTGATCGGAGAATCGGTGCTGGGTCTGGCCCGCGAACCCGACCCGTTCGTGGATGCGCGATGGCAGGACGTGCCTCGCTCGTGACGGCCGCGCGCGTACCCATGCCCGTGCCCATTCCCGTGTTGGGCGGCGAAGGCCACTTCGAGACACTCGTCGTCGAGCGGCGCGGCCCAGTGGGCTGGCTCGTGTTCGACCGAGCCGAGCGGGCCAACGCGATGGACGCGCGCATGTTTCATGAGCTCCCGCAAGCGTGGCGCGCGCTTGCCGAGGATCCCGAGGTACGTGTCATCGTGAACGCGGGCAACGGCCCCGCGTTTCAGACCGGACTCGACGTGGTGCAGTTGGCGCGCGACCCCGATGCGCTGCGCGAGCAGTCGCGCCGCACGAAGCGGGCCGAGCTGTTGATGACGGGTTGGCACAACGAGGTGTGGAAGCCCGTGATCGCCGCGGTGCACGGCAAGTGTGCCGGCGGCGGACTGCACTTCGTCGCCGATGCCGACATCGTGATCGCCGCCGCCGACGCCACGTTCTCGGATCCGCACGTTTCGGTCGGTCAGGTCAGCGCATTCGAGACGATCGGGCTCGCAAAGAAGGTGCCGATGGAGCCCATCATGCGCATGGCGCTGATGGGCCGCTACGAGCGCATCGACGCGCGACGCGCGTACCAGCTCGGCATCGTCAGCCAGGTGGTCGATCCACCCGAGCGGCTGCGCGACGAAGCCCAGATGTTGGGCGAGCGCATCGCGCAAGGCCCGCCGGGCCTGATGGAGTTCACCAAACGCGCGATGTGGGGCGCGCTCGACATGAGAGTGGAGACACCGTGAGTGGATCGCCTTACTCGCACTTCGAGCACCTCGTCGTGGAGCGGCGTGGGCCGGTGGGTTGGCTGATCAACGACCGTCCCGACCAACTCAACGCGATGAATGCGTCGATGCGCGACGAGTTCGCCGTCGCGTGGAAGGAACTCGATGCCGACCCGGAGGTGCGCGTGATCGTGCACACGGGCAATGGCCGTGCGTTTCAGACCGGCGTCGATGTCACCGAGCTCGCGACCGACGGCGTCGGGATGGAGCGATACCGAAACTCGGTCGCCGACTTCGACCTGCACTTCACGAGTTGGCACCAAGGCGTATGGAAACCAGTGATCACTGCGGTCAACGGCATCTGTTGCGGCGGAGGGTTTCACTGGGTGGCCGACGCTGACATCGTGATCGCGGCGAGCGACGCCCAGTTTTTTGACCCACACGTGTCGGTGGGCCAGGTGGTGTCGATCGAAGCGATCGGACTCATGAAGAAGATGCCGGTGGAGGCGGTGATGCGCATGGCGTTCGTCGGTCGCTACGAGCGGCTCACCGCGGCGCGCGCCTACGAGCTCGGGATGCTCAGCGAGATCGTCGATCCACCTGAGCAGCTCCGCGATCGCGCCCAGGCGCTGGCGGAGACGATCGCACGCAACTCTCCCGCCGCCATGGCCGCCACGAAGAAGGCGTTGTGGGGTGCGCTCGAGCTCGGCCTCACCGACGCGTGTCGCGCCGGCGCGCAACACCTCGTGAGCATGTGGGGCCACCCCGACCAGACCGAGGGTCCGCGTGCGTTCGCCGAGCGACGTGAAGCGCACTGGGTCACCGCAGAAGGTGGCGAGGCCGAAGTGCAGCCGTCGTGAGCTACGGGTTCGACGATCGCCCCGAGACGGTCGCACGCGAGTCGGCCCGCTTGCGCGCCCTCGCGGAGTGTCGCGACCCTCGCACGCACGATTTGGTGTCGCGCTGCGGGATCGAACGAGGTTGGCACTGCCTCGAGATCGGCGCGGGGACGGGCTCGGTCTCGGAGTGGTTGGGCGAACGGGTGGGTCCCGAGGGCCGGGTGCTGTCGACCGACATCGACCTGAGGTTCCATCGCGAGTGCCAAGCGCCCGTCGAGGTCCGGCGCCACGACGCGGTGCACGATCCATTCGAAGCCGCCACGTTCGATCTCGTGCACGCCCGCGGTGTGTTGCAGCACATCGCCGAACGCGAACTCGTCCTCGACCGCATGATCGAAGCGCTCAAGCCCGGCGGTTGGATCATCGTCGAAGACAGCGACTTCGATGCCTTCGCTCGCCAACCCCTGCCCGAACCGCTCGCCACGCTGCACTCCGTCCTCGCCACCGGCGCGGCATCGCGCCACGATCACGATCGCAGTTTCGGTGTGCGGTGCCTGGCGTTGTTGCGCGCCCGCGGTCTGGTCGAATGCTCGGCCCAGGGCGACGTATGGACCATGCGCGGCAACGATGCGTCGGGGGAGTGGTGGTTCCTGGCGATGGAGCACACCGCCGAACGGCTCACCGCGGGCGGTGTGATGACCCAAGCCGACATCGATGTGGCATTGGCCCAGGCCCGATCGCCCGAATTCGCAATGCTCTCACCCCTCGCCATGGCCACCATCGCCCGCACCCCCCACGAAAAGGCCCCCAACATGTAGATGCGTCGTTTGACCCCCCGATATGGCGGTCAAACGACGTATCAGCGGGTCTGGGGTCAGGGAGTGAGGGTGGCGTTGTGGATGGTGATGGTGCGGCCGACCCACTCGTCGCGGGTCATCGCTGACGCGAGCTCGCTGTCGGTGCTGGTTGCGACGGTGCGCGCGCCGGCCGGCGTGTCGAGCACCGCGATGCCGGCAGTGGGCACGCCTCGCTCGTGCACCACCGTGTAGCCGGCCACGACCGCGTCACCCTCGAACTCGGCGTCGACGCCCGCGGTCACGATGTCGGTGCCCGCCTTGGCCTGTGTGCTCACGTCGTCAAGCACGAGCGGCGTGCTCGGCGGCGTGCACGACCAGATGGCCGCGCCGAATTTCGTGACGATGCCGCTCACCGCCGTCACGAGGCCTCGCGCCGCGGGTTCGGCGCGCAGCATTTGGCACATCTTGGCGAGCGATTGCAGCGTGTAGTTGTTGAGCGGTCCGCCGCCGAACGACATCCCGCCGGTGACCGTGAGTTGGCGCTGCGCGTCGATGCCGAGCTCTCGGAGCTGGAGGCGTACCGCCGAAGGAAAGCACGAATACAGGTCGAGCAGATCGCAGTCGGCCGGAGCGACGCCGCATCGTTCGGTGAGCTGCGCACCGACCGCGGCCATTGCGGCACTGCGGTGGAGTTGGGCCCGCGTCACGAGCGGCGTCATGAAGTTTGACTCTGCGAGTGCGTGCGGGAAGACCCAGCGGTCGGTCGGCACGCCGAACCGTCGGGCCGCGCCGACCGAGCAGATGATGATCGCCGCGGCCTGGTCGACGTTCCACTGCGAGCAATGCAGTTTCGTGTATGGCGACGCGAGCATCGCGTTGACCTCGTTGCCCAACATCGTCGACTCCGCGACATGGGCCCGCGACCACGCGTCAGGGTTGTCGGCGGCGACGGCGCTGAACGCCGCCCACAGCCGCGCGAGCTCGTGGGCATGGGCGTCGACCGAGACGCCGTCGGCGTGGCGCAGCGCAGTTTCGATCACCGCATACTGGCGGGCCGGCACGGGCAACATCCGTGTGATCTCGATCGGATGCAGGACGTCATCGGCCGGCGTCACGACCTCGTCAGGTTCGCCGGCGTCGGGTTCGAACATGTCGGTGACATCGACCCCGAGAATCGCAGCGCGAAGCGACCGATACTTCGCCTCGCCCCCGCAGATGACGGCGATGTCGAGGCCGTCACGGCTGATCGCGGCACACGCGCGCGACACGAGCGTCTGCTGCAACACGCCGAGCTCGAAGCGAGCGGTGCGCGCCGCTGTGGCGCCGAAATGCCCGGCGACGAGGCGCGCCGGATCGTGATAACCCCACAACCCCTTTGGGACGGCGACGAGCTGCGCCTCGGTCGCGAGCGTGGGCGCGCCCGCGTCGGCCGCGGCGCGTTCGACCGCGGCTGCCATCAGCTCGACGGCCTCACGCGCGTCGCCCGGGTCGTCGCAGCGTTGCTGGACCGCGCCCACGCCCACGACGACGGGCGTGCGCTCGTCGATGGTCACGACCACGTCGGCCCGTGCGCGGACACCGTAGGCGTGACGGTTGCTGTCGTGGCGAGCACTGCGACACCTTCGAGGTCGCGCCCTACGATCGGGGCGATCGCCGGGCATGCTCGCACAATGCCGGCCCGACCATGCCAACCGGCACAGCGAAGCGCCTACACCAACCGCCTACACCAACCAGTCTTGCGAGGGAACACGATGGTGGAGCTCGTCAGCGACGTCTACTACGACCCGTACGACGAAGTGATCGACGCCGACCCGTATCCGGTGTGGAAGCGCCTGCGGGACGAGGCGCCGGTGTACCACAACGAACGCCACGACTTCTGGGCGCTGTCGCGGTACGACGATGTGTTGACCGGGCTCCTCGACTGGGAGACCTTCAGTTCGGCGCGCGGCATCATGCTCGAGATGATCGACACGAGCCCGAACTACGACGCGGCCGTCGGCATCGAAGGTCTGCGCCCGATGGTGATCATGATGGACCCGCCTCGCCACGACCGGCTCCGCAAGTTGCTCGGACGCACGTTCACGCCCCGAAGGATGGGTTTGCTCGAAGCCCGCGTGCGCGAGCTCTGCGCCGAGTTCCTCGATCCCCACCGAGGCGGCGACACGTTCGACTACATGGCCGAGTGCGGCTCCAAGATCCCTGCCATGATGATCGGCGCCCTCATGGGAGTGCCCGTCGCCGACCAGGATCTGGTGCGAGGCTGGATCGACGTGATGATGGAGTACGACGAAAGCGGCATGAGCCCGCAGAAGGCCGAATCGTTCGCATTCATCGAGCGTTACATGCAGGACTTGGTCGAAGCGCGGCGCCGGGTGCCGGCCGACGATCTCGTCTCCGATCTTCTCGCCGTCGAGGGCGAGCTTGGTGACGACGGCAGCACGTCGAAACTCACGCACGACGAGGTGATGGGCTTCGCGCAGTTGTTGCTCATCGCTGGTACCGAAACCACAGCGCGCTTGATCGGTTGGACGATGCTGGCGCTTGCGCAACACCCTGACCAGCGCGCGACTGTGCGCGACGACCCGAGCCTCGTCCCCAACGCCATCGAGGAGATGCTGCGATACGAGGCACCGTCGCCGATCCAATCCCGGTATGTGACCCGCGACTTCGAGCGTCATGGTGTGACGATTCCCGCGGGGTCGCGCGTCGCGCTGCTGAACGGCTCAGGTGATCGCGACGAACGGCACTTCAACGACCCCGACCGGCTCGACGTGCGTCGCAAGATCGACCGGCACTTGGCGTTCGGCTACGGCGTCCACTTCTGCATGGGTGCCGCGCTGGCGCGCATCGAGGGTCGCATCGTGCTCGAAGAAACGCTCGCGCGCTTCGCGAACTGGGAGGTCGACGAAGCCGGGATGCGCCTCGTTCGGACGTCCACGGTCCGTGGGCCGGCCATGCTGCCGTTTCGTGGGTAGTGAACGTCAGGCGATGGTCTGGGACGCGCGGAGGGCTGCGATCGTGTCGCTCGTGATGCCGAGTTCGCCGAGCACAATGTCGGTGTCGACGCCTTCGTAGCGGTATGACGCGCGCGGCTGGCCGGGGGTGCGCGACAGGCGTGGCGCCGGGGCGACCTCGCGCCGTCCGCTGGCGCCGTCGACGAAGAGCCCACGCTCGATGTTGTGCGGGTGTTCGGCGGCTTCGGCGATGCGCATGACGGGCGCGAAGCACGCGTCGGTGCCCTCGAGGAGTTCGCACCACTCGGCACGCGTGCGCGTGCGGAACACCGCGGCGAACCGATCGCGCGCCTCGGGCCATTGCGCGTGGTCATACTGGGCCGGAAACGTCGCGGGGTCGATCTCGAGTTTGTCGAGTAACACCGAGTAGAAGTGCGGCTCAATCGGCGCGATGCTGACGAACTTGCCGTCGGCGGTCTCGTACACGTTGTAGAAGGGTGCGCCGCCGTCGAAGAGATTGGTGCCGATGTCGTCGGAATGTTTGCCGGCGCGCGCCATCGCGTAGAACGGCGTGTAGATCGATGCCACGCCGTCGACCATCGCGGCGTCAACCACCTGACCCTGACCCGAGCGTTGCGCTTCGAAGAGTGCGCACACCACGCCGAACGCCAGGTGCAACCCGCCGCCGGCGAAGTCGCCGAGCACCTGGAGTAGAGGCACCGGCGGGCCACCCACGGGCCCGATCGATCCGATCGCGCCCGTGATGGCCTCATAGTTGAGGGAATGGGCCGCGGCCTGCGCGAGCGGACCGTCCTGACCCCAACCGGTGAGGCGGCCGTACACGAGTTTGGGGTTGCGCGACAGCGCTACGTCGGGACCGACACCAAGGCGTTCGGCGACACCGGGTCGGAACGATTCGCACAGCGCGTCGACGCCCTCGACCAACGTGAGCAGGAGTTCGGCTCCGGCTGGTTGCTTGAGATCGATGGCAATGGAGCGCCGGCCGCGGTCCCACTCGCTGTGATGCTCGGCCGGCGGGTCGGACGGCACATCGCTGACGCGGTGCACGCGGATGACGTCGGCGCCCATGTCGGCGAGCTTCAGTGTGGCGAACGGCAACGCACCGAGCCCAGCGAGTTCGAGGATCCGTACGCCTGCGAGCGGGCCCGATATCGACGTCACCCGGCGAGGGTACCCAACGCACCGACCCGTGCGCCGGTCTGGGATACTCGGCGGGTGAGCGATGTGGAGCTCGGCGTGGCTGGCCCGGGTGATGGTGATGGCGACGGCGACGGCGACGGTGCTCGTGGTCGCGCGACGGGCGCGCTCGGCGGCGTGAAGGTGCTCGACGTTGCCACCCTCTATCCCGCACCGCTGCTTGCGGCGATGCTCGGTGACCTCGGCGCCGACGTCGTCAAGATCGAAGCACCCGAGGGTGACGCGCTGCGCCGCGTCGGTGCGATCGATGACGACGGTGCACGCGCACACCGATTCGCGAACCGCAACAAGCGATCCGTGGTGCTCGACCTCGACACCGCGGCGGGCATCGACACGTTGGCCGCGCTGACATCGGTCGCCGACGTCGTGGTCGTGAACCAAACCGACGCGCAGCTCGCCCGGTGGAAGTGCACCTACGCGGAGATCGCTGCTCGCAACCCGCGCGCGGTGGTGGTGTCGCTCACGGCGTTTGGTGCGACTGGCCCGTGGGCGGGGCGCGGCGGCAATGGCTCCATTGCAGAGGCGTTCGGAGGCTTCGCGCATCTGAACGGCTCGCCCGATGGCCCTCCGACGCTTCCTTCGGCGGCGCTCGGGGACACGGTCGGAGCGATCGTGGCGCTGAACGGCGCGCTGGCCGCGCTGTATTGGCGTGACACCGACGAAGGTCGCGGGCGCGGACAGTTCGTCGACGCGAGCCTGAGCGAGGCCGTGCTGAGCCTGCTCGGCGCGACCTTCGCGGGGTGGCGAGCGGGTGAGCCCGTGCCGACGCGCCACGGATCACGCATTGCAGCGGCGACCCCGCGCAATGTGTATCGCACCGGTGACGGACGTTTCGTCGTGGTGTCGGCACCGACCGACGGTCAAGTCGCGCGCGTCCTCGCGCTCATTGGCCGCACCGACGAAGCAGCGCGTACGCGCTTTGGTGACGCGGCGTCGCGCGTTGGTGAGGCCGCGGACGAACTCGATGGCGCCGTTGCCGATTGGGTCGGCGCACGCGCGCTCGAGGCGGTGGTGGACGCCATGGAGCACGCCCGGATACCGATTGCGGTCGTGCAAACGCCCACCGATTTGCTCGCACACGCGCACATCGCGGCTCGCGAAAGCCTTGTGCCGTTACCAGGGGGCGGCGCCACGATCGTTCCCGCGCCGCACCCTCGGCTCTCGGCAACGCCGTCGAGGCTTGGCCCATCTGGTCCCGCGTTGATCGGGGCCGATACCGACGCAGTGTTGCAAAGCTGGCTCGACCCGAGGGCCTGAACGTTGCTCGTGCGATACTCGGGCCCGCGAAGGCGGCACGGTACGGGCGACGGACGACAACCACGACGTGAGGACACAATGGCAAACGTGAGCGATCAACCAGCGGGCATGGGCGGCGGCGTGAATCAGCGTGCGCTCATCTCGATGACCACTGACGAGGTTGCTGCGTTTCTGGGCGAGCGCAGGGTTGCCACGATGTGCAGCCACAATCCCGATGGCAGCATCCATGCCGTCGCCATGTGGTACGGCTTCCTCGACGGCGCCATCGCGTTCGAGACGAAGCTGAAGAGCCAGAAGGTCCAGAACCTGCGGCGTAATCCGAACCTCACGGTCGCGCTCGAAGACGGCACCGAATACAACGAGCTGCGCGGCGTGACGCTGACCGGCACGGCCAGTTTCGTCGAAGGTTTCGACGCCATGTTCCCGCTCGGGATCAGCGTGTTCGAGCGCTACCAGGGCGCCTATACCGACGAAATGAAGCCGTTCGTCGAGGTGATGCTCCGCAAGCGGGTGGTGGTCAAGCTCGACGTGGCCCGAACCGTCAGCTGGGATCACCGCAAGCTGGCCTAGCCCACCGCGCGATCACGTGACAGGCGCCGGTCAGGGGTGTACGGTGCGCCGCGGCCGGTTGACCGGTTGTTGCTGATGCGGAGTCAGCAGTACGCCTGAGAAGCGATGTCAGAACATCCCACTGGGATTATTCGCGGGGTCGTCGGCCGCGTGGGTGGTGCCGGTGTGCTGGTTGCAGAGGTCCGGGGAGTGTCCATGTTTCGCAGGCTCTCGGTGTGCGCCGCCGCGTTTGTCGTCGCGTTCGCCGCGCTCGTTGAGGTGACGGGCACGGCCCACGCCAGCACGACCAACGTGCCCGTCACGATGCCGTGCACGGCGTATCCCGACACCTCCCTCAGCGGCCCGACGGGCACCGCGATCGACCTCGTGTGGCACGGCACCGCCGTCGATTCGGTGGAGCCCGGGAACACGTTCACCATGACCACCACCATCGATCCCGTCGACGTGCCGACCTCGAGCAGCGGCTACAACGTCAACAACTTCCGCGGCCTGTCCGCCAAGATCCCAGATCCGTCGAACGCCACGGTCAACACCGTGTCGATCAGCGGCGGCTCATCGGGGTGGAGCGTGAGCCATTCCGGTGGCGTCACCACGCTCTCGAACAGTGGCACCTACAGCGGCGGAACGTCGATCGCCGCGCCCATCATCACCTACAACGTCACCGCGACGGGTTCGGTTGGCCAATCGATCAACCTGCGTCTCGGTGGTCAGCCCACCTATAACGACTCGGGGAACCCGTCGTTCAACTTCACCGTGAATGTGGCGTCGCCCATTGGCGCACTCGATGTGGTCGTGAAGTGCTACGCGCCCGGGAGTCCGCCGACGCTCGTGCACACCACGGCCATCACGCCGCCCGACACCACTGGCCCCACGATCACGATCAGCACGCCGGCCAACCTCGCCACGTATTCACTCGGCCAGGTCGTGAACGCGAGCTACCTGTGCAGCGACCCATCGGGTGTTGCCACCTGCACGGGCACCATCGCGAACGGAGCGCTGCTCGACACCTCCACCACCGGCGTGCATTCCTTCTCGGTATCGTCTACCGACACGCGCGGCAACCCCAGTTCGACCGCCGTCACCTACACCGTGGTCAACCTGCCGGTGGTGCGCGTGCACGGCGGCACGGCCACAGAAGGGCCCGGCAACACGGTGCCGTTCACGGTGTCGTTGTCGAAGCCTCCGAGCACCGGCAACGTGGTGGTCGGCTACACCACCGTCGACGGTTCGGCGACGGCGGGCAGTGATTACACCGCCACGAGTGGCACGCTCACGTTCACGCCGGCCGGCGCGATCACCCAGAACGTCAACGTCGCGCTCATCAACGACTCGCTCACCGAACCGAGCGAAGCGTTCGGTCTCCAGGTCACGAGCCTGACCGGCGGTGCCCTCGGGCCGGTGACCGACGCCCGCATCATCGACGACGATCTCGGTGGCGTGCGAGCCAACTGCGCGAGTTCTTCGGAAGGATCGCCGATCAACTGCAAGGTCACCTTGCTCACGCATCCGCACACGGTCGTGACGGTCGCGTACCACACGATCGACGGCACCGCGACGAGCCCGACCCACTACACCGCGGCGTCGGGCAACCTCACGTTCACACCGGGCGGATCACTCACCCAGAGCGTGATCGTGCCGACGGTCGACGATCACAACCCGAGCTTGAGCGACATCACGCAGTTCACGTTCAGCGCGACCCGATCGGGCGGGCCAACGGTGAGCGCGACCGCGACGTTGATCGAAGCGTCGGTGATCCCTCAGGCGTACTCGGTCGGCGACGCGACCGTGCGCGAGACCGACATTGGCCTGCCGACGAACGTCTTGACGATCAAGGTGCCGATCACCCTCGACCGCCCGGTACCAACCCTGTCGTACGTGTACTACAAGACGGTCGACGCCAGCGCGCACAGTCCCGCCGACTACACCGCGGTTCCGCTCAAGAAGCTCACGTTCAAGCCCGGCGTCGTCACGAACGAAGTCCCGGTGACGATCAACGCCGACAACACCGGACAAGGCAACCGGTCGTTCTCGATCGTGTTGCAGAATCAGATCACGGGTACTCGCGTGGCCCGGGCGACCGGCACCGTGACGATTCTTGATGACGACGCACCCACAGCGGCTGGCGTCCAGGTCGGAGCGGGCGACATCTCGGTCATGGAGTCCGACGGTGGCGCCAACGCCAAAGTCAGCGTGCCGGTCACGTTGAGCCACCCGGCGACGGTGCGGGTCAGCGCGACGTTCATCACCACCCCGGGCAGCGCCACGTACGGCGACTTCGTGTACCGGACGGGCAAGGTCATCTTCGGGCCGGGCCAGCGCGTCAAGCTCGTCGTACTCCAGATCAAGCCCGACCTTGTACCGGAAGGTACCGAGTCGTTCGGGCTGCACCTTTCCGGCATTTCCGGACCGGCCACGTTTGCGCGCGCCGACGGCACCGTGACGATCTTCGACAACGGCGACGCCGCGGCGCCCGACGCACCGACCGCGCTCAGCGCCACGTCGTCGCCGACGACGTTGGGTGGCGTCGATCTCGCGTGGACCGCGCCGAGTAGTGACGGCGGTCGACCCATTACGGGCTACGAGATGCGCGTGTCGACCAACGGCGGTGCGTTCTTCGGTTCGTGGACCTCGACGGGTTCGGGCACGAACCCGTACGCGACCGATTCCGCGTGTGGTCAGTTGACGACGTGCCTCTACGAAGTCCGGGCCAAGAACTTGATCGGTCCCGGCGCGAGTTCGAACCAATCGAGTGCCGCCGGACTGGCTGACACGACGGCACCGACGAACACGTTGCTTGCCCCGGCATCGGGCGCGAACCTCGATACGCAGACCGCGCCGGTGTTCAGCGGCGACGCCGGCATCGCTGACGGTGACAGCGCGACGGTAGGCGTGACCGTCTACAGCGGAACGACAACGGCTGGGCCGGTCGTGGCGACGCTGAGCGGATCGGGTTTGTCGGGTTCGTACTCGATCGCCGCGCCGGCGCCGTACGCAACTGGGGTGTACACGGCCGTCGCGACGCAGACCGATTGGGCTGGCCAGTCGGTGGTGTCGAACATCGCGACATTCCAGGTGCGCAACGCGGTCTTCGTGTCAGCCCGGGGCAGCAACGCCAACGCGGGCACGGCCGCGGCGCCGAAGCTCACGATTGCGGCGGGTCTGACGACGGCGGCCAGCCAGAGCCGCCCGCAGGTTGTCGTGGGCGGCGGCACGTTCTCCGAAGGCACCGGCGTGGCGCCGACATCGTCGCTGAGCGTGCTCGGTGGCTTCGACGCCTATAACGGGTGGAGCCGAGCCGGCACGGCCGGAACGTCGGGCACCGCCGACAACTCCCAGACGTTCGTGATCGGCACGCCGCAGGCGGCGCTTGTGAGCGGCGCGCTGACGGTCACCTTCGACGGTTTGTCGCTGTCGGGTCAGAACACCGGGCTCAGCGCGGGCGCGTCCGTGTACGGGCTCCGGGCCACGGGTGGCGCCAACGTGACGTTGACCAACGTGCGGGCGAGTGCGGCGGCCGGCACCGATGGCACGAGCGGCGCGCAGGGCGCGGTTGGCTCCGACGGTTGCGGCGGTTCGCTCGGCGTGGTGAACAACACCGCGAACGGTGCGTCGTGTGGCGGCAGCGGTGCTGCGGCCGCGGGCTATGGCGGCGCGGGCGGCGCTGGTGGCGGATTCTTCAGCTCCGGTTCGAACGGTAACGGCGGTGGTACCGGTGGCGGCGGCGCAACGGCGGGTGGCGGCGGTGGCGGCGGCTACTGCATCACGCCGTCGCCGGGTAATGGTGGCGGCGGCAACGGTGGGAGTGCCGGATCGGCTGGCGCGGCTGGCTCGGGTGGTACCGGTGGCTCGGGCGGTGTCGGGCTCGCGGGCGCGACATGGGCCGGACAAAACGGTGGTACTGCTACGAGCGGCACGAACGGTGCCGGCGGCGGTGGCGGCGGTGGCGGCGGTGGTACGTACTGTGCCGGCGCGGCTGATGGCGCGCGCGGTGGTGGCGCGGGTGCGGGTGGTACTGGTGGCGGTGCTGGTGGTGCCGGTACCGCGGGCGGCGGCTCCTTTGCGGTCTACGCCTTCAACGCCACGGTCACCGTGACCGCGAGCGGCGGGTCGACGCTGGCCGCCGGTGCTGGTGGTTCGGGCGGCGACGGCGGTGCAGGTGGTCCGGCCGGCAACGGCGGTGGCGGCGCGGCGGGCGTGACCCAGAGCAAGGGCGGCAACTCGGGTGGTGGCGGCGGTGCCGGTGGTGGCGGTGGCGGTGGCGGCGGCGGCGGCGGCCAAGCCGGTCCGTCGGTTGCGGTCTTCCATGCGGGAACGGGCTCGCTGAGCGTCGGCTCGGGGAACACGCTGACACACGGTTCGGCTGGTTCGGCGGGCAACGCAGGCGCCGGCGGTCAGGGTGGCACGGCCGGTATCGGTGGCGCGGTCATCATCGACAGCGGCAACGGTCCGGCGGCGGGTGGCGGTAACGGGAGCCAAGGCCCCGGCGCCAGTTCCGGCGGCGCCGGAGGCGGCGTGCTCGCGTGCACGCAGCTCGACGGCACGACCTGCACACCCTGATCCTCACAAAACCTGAACGCCCGATGCGTCGTTTCGGGGGTCTATGTGACCCCCAAACGACGCATCGGTGCTGATTCGTGGCGGTGGTGGTGACGCGGGCGCCGGTCGCGCGAGGATCGACGGGTGCACATCGCGAACACCAAAGGCCGGCTCCTTGTCGCCGCCCCGACGCTGCTCGACCCCAACTTCGACCGCACGGTCGTGTTGATGCTCGAGCACAACGCCGACGGCGCGCTCGGGCTCGTGCTGAACCGTCCGAGCGACGTCGATGTCGCCGAGGGATTCGAGGCGTGGGCCGATTGGTCGCGGCCACCCGCATGCCTGTTCGTCGGCGGACCGGTGCAACCCGATTCAGCGTTCTGCGTCGCCCTCGTGGCCGGGCCGCCGCCGCCCGACGGAGTGCGGCCCGCCGAAGGCCTCGCGCCGATCGTGGAGCGGCTGGCGGTTGCCGATCTCGAACGCACCCCCATGTGGATCCCCGCTGAGATCGAGGCGGCGCGCATCTTCTGTGGTTATGCCGGTTGGTCGATGGGCCAACTCGAACGCGAGCTGCGCGAGGAGGCATGGTTCGTCGTCGACGCTGCCGACGACGATGCCTTTGCCGCCGACCCCGACAGCCTGTGGCACGACGTGTTGCGCCGCCAGCCCGGGCCGCTGGCGTGGGTCGCGAACTTTCCCGACGACCCGCGCGAGAACTGATCGCTCCGCTCAGCAGCGCGCGGTCATCGCTGGCAGCGCGCACACCATGTGGTGGTACGCCCGTCGAACGCGACCTTGCGCAGGATCGCGCCACAACGCTCGCACGGAATGCCTGCTCGTCCGTAGCAGTGCAAGCTGTGCTGGTTCTCGCCGTAGCCGCCATCGAGCGTGCGGTAGTCGCGCAGCGTCGTACCTCGGCGTTCGACGGCGGCGTCGAGCACGTCGCGGATGGCCGCGTGCAGCCTCGTGGCTTTCGGCAGCGTGATCGTGTGCGCCATGGGGCGGACGCGGGCGAGCCAGAGTGCTTCGTCGGCGTAGATGTTGCCCACGCCTGCCACGGGTCGTTGCGAGAGCAGTTGCGTCTTGATGGCGCGGCGCGAGGCGTTGAGCGCGGCGTGGAACGGGCGGGGCTGGAAGTCGTCGCTGAATGGTTCTGGTCCGAGCGCGTGCAGCGTGGGGAGGCTGTGGTGATCGCCGCGTGGCACGCACGCGACCCGGCCGAAGCGGCGAACGTCGGAGAGTTCGAGCACTGTGCCGTCGTCGAGCTGCCACCAGGCGCGCAGGTACGGGTCGTCCGCCGAGCGCGTGTCGACGATGCGCACCACGCCGGTCATGCCGAGGTGGATCACGAGTTCGCGGTCGTCGTCGAGGGCCAACATCAGGTACTTGCCGCGCCGCCCGACGTCTTCGATGGTGGCGCTGATCGCGTCGGTCGCGGCATCGAACTTCGTCGACGCAAACGCGCCCGCGTCGATGATGCGACGGCCCCGCACCCGCGGTTCGAGCGCCCGACGGATCGTCTCCACCTCCGGCAGCTCAGGCACCCGCCGTGTCTACCCCACCGTTTGCCGCGCTACCGGTCGTATGTGCCGCTAGCGCGGCACACGGTCGGGTTACTGGCTGTCGGTGCTTGCGACGTAGCGCCGCAGGGTTTCGCCGAAGCGGACGGCCTCGGTCCACCCCATCTCCTGGCCGCGATACGCCATCTCTTTGACGGCGCGCACCGCGAGGGGCGCGCCCGCGCACAATCGGTCGGCGAGTTCTCGTGCGGCCGTGAGCAGGTCGGCGCGGGGCACCACGCGCGATGCCAGGCCGATCTCGACGGCACGCTGGGCATCGATGCGTTCGCCGGTCAGCAGGAGTTCGAGGGCGTGCTGGAAGTTGGGGATCTTGCGGGGCAGACGGATCGCGCCGACGATCGTGGGCGCGCCCAGCAAGACCTCGGGCATGCCGAACTCGGCGTCGTCGGCTGCGATCACGAAGTCGCACGCGGCGACGGCCGTGAGCCCATATCCCAGGCAGTACCCACCGACCGCGGCGATCGTGGGCTTCCACACTTCGAGCCCCGACTCGAAGCTGTTGACCGTCGGCATCTCGAAGAAGCTGCCCGGGAACTCGCCGATGCTGCCGCCGTCGCGCGTGTCGGCGCCCGAACAGAATGCCCGCCCCGCGCCGGTGACGATCGCGACCCAGGCTTCGTCGTCGGCGAGGAAGCGATGCCAGGCCTCGTTCAGTGCCTCGCGCATCGGCCCGTTGATGGCGTTGAGTCGCTCGGGACGGTTGTACGTGATCGTCGCGACGTGACCGTCGCGTTCGTACAGCGCCGGGTCGGCCTTGGCGCCGGTCACGTGCGTGCCGTCGTCAGAGCGCCGTAGCGAGCCATGCGACGATCACGTTCGCGAGTTCGACGCCGCGGTCTTCCTGGATGAAATGGCCGCCGCCGACGATCGTGGTGTGCGGTTGGCCGGCGGCTCCGGGAATCTGCGCGATGAGGTGACGGTCGGAGCCGCCGGTGATGGGGTCGGAGTCGCCGAAGGCGCACAGGAACGGCTTGGCGAACACGTTGAGCCGCTCCCACGCAGCCCGGTTCGCGGCCGACGCCGGATCGTCGGGACGCGCGGGGACGAGCGTGGGGAACTGCCGGGCGCCTTCTTTGTACGTCTCGTCGGGGTACGGCGCGTCGTAGGCGGCGATGACGTCGGCCGAGAGGTCGGTCGTGCATCCCGAATTGATGACGAACCCGGTGGGAAACGTCTCGACGTTCTGCGAGAAGTCGCGCCAGCGCAAGAACGCCTCGCCGGGCTCTCGATCGCCCGTTGGCAGGAACGTATTGGCGGCGACGGCGGCGTCGAAGCGTTCGGGATGTTCGGCGAGCAAACGCAAGCCGATGAGGCCGCCCCAGTCCTGGCACACGAGCACAAGGTGCGACAGGTCGAGCGTGTCGAACAGCGCGCCGCGCACCCAGTCGACGTGGCGTTGGTAGGTGTAGTCGGTGCGGACCGCGGGTTTGTCGGAGCGACCGAAGCCGACGAGGTCGGGTGCGATGCAGCGGTATCCCGCGGCGCTCAGCACCGGGATCATGTGGCGGTAGAGGTAGCACCACGACGGTTCGCCGTGCATGAGCAGCATCGTGTGCGCGGCGTCAGCCGGACCCTCATCGAGGTAGTGGACCCGCAGCGATCCGCCGTCGCCGTCGGGGATCTCGACGTAGTGCGGCGCGAAAACGAAGCCGCTGAGATTGTCGAAGCATTCGTCGGGAGTGCGCAAGACCTGCATGTACGGGAGGTTATCGAGTGCGCCGTTCAGGCATGCGTGGCGCCGTCAACCCACGTAGTTGGCGATGCCCTGCACGATGGCAGTGGCGAGTTGGTCGCGGTAGGCCGCACTCCCAAGCAACGCGGCATCGGTGGCGTTGCGCATGTTGCCGCACTCGATGAACATCGCAGGCACGTCGGCGAGGTTGAGTCCGCCGTAAATGCCGCTCGTGAGGTAGCCGCCGCTGCCCGAGTAGTTCGACGTCGGCATCGCGGTGCCGCGCTGCACCGCGTCGCGCACGGCGCCCGCGAGGCGACCAGACGCCGAGTAGATGTCGTCGGTGAGACCGGCGATGAGGGCGGGCGCGATCACGAAGAAGCCGCGGCCGGTGGCTGGCCCGCCGTCGGCGTGGATCGACACGACTGCCGCGCTGTGCGCCTGATTGCCGATGCGTGCACGCGCATCGATGCACGGCCCCCACCCAGTGTCGTTCTGGCGCGTCATCACGACCGTGGCTCCGAGGGCACGCAACTTCGCGGCGACGCGCAACGACGTGTCCCATGTGAAGGCGTGCTCGGGATATCCGGCGTTCGTCTGGGTGCCCGCCGTATCGCACGCCTTCCAGCCGCTGCCGATCCACACCTGACGGTTGATCTCGCTCGGATGGCTGCCGTTGCCGCCGGCGTGGCCCGGGTTGATCGTGATCACCTTTCCCGCGAGACCGTGGCCCGACACAGGCGGCGGTGAGGTCGATGCGGGTGGCGTCGGGCCGCCGGTGGTGGCAGGCGTGCCCGCGCGCGTCGTCGCTGTGCTCGACGGTGCGGTGTCGACCGGGGTTGTGTCGACGGTCGGCAGCGTGGTGCTCGTCGTTGCCGACACCGTTGTCGTGGCGTTCGCCGTCGTGGCGTTCGCCGTCGTGGTGGAGTGCCGCGCTCCGTTCGGCGCGACGCCCTGGCGCGCACTCGATCCGCACGAGGCGAACGCGACGACGGCGGCGCTCAGCACGAGCCCAGCGGTGGTCGTGGTGACGCGCCGGCTCACAAGTCGGGGCTCACAAGTCGGGGCTCACAGGTCGGGGAGGTTCAGCGCGAGGTTCGGTTCTTCGAGCCCGCCGTCGATCTCGAACAGCTTGCCGGTCACGAAACTCGATGCCGGCGACGCGAGATACAAGACGCCCAACGCGATGTCGTCGGGCTCGCCGAGACGCTTGAGCGGAGTCTTGGTCACCATCTCGTTGCGGATCGCGTCGTCGGTGAGCACCGTTTCGAGCGCGCTGGTCGCGACCGAACCGACGGCGATGCCGTTCACACGCACCTTCGGCGCGAGGTCGGCGGCCATGAGGCGCGTCATGTGCGTGAGCGCGGCCTTGGCCGTGCCATACGCGACGAAGCCGCGGTCGCGCAGACGCCCGATCGCGGAGGAGATATTGACGATGCTGCCGCCGCGTTCGAGCATGTGCGGCACCGCGGCCTTGCTGAGCACGAACGCCGTGGTGACGTTGAAGTGAATCGATCGTTCGAGGTATCCCGCGCTCGTGGCGAGGAAGGGGCGCGGCGCCGTGCCGCCGGCGTTGTTGACGACGATGTCGATGCCGCCGAGTTCGTCGATGGCCGTGGTGACGAGCGCCTCGATGTTGGCGTTCTCGTTCACGTCGGTGGGCACGACGACGGCGCGCCGGCCGTGTGCACGCACCTGTTCGGCGACGGCATCGAGTTGTTCCTTCGTGCGGGCGGCCAGCACGATGTCAGCGCCGGCTTCGGCGAGCGCGAGCGCGCTCGCAGCGCCGATACCGCGCCCCGCTCCGGTGACGATCGCGACCTTGCCATCGACCCGGAACCGTTCGAGCACCATGGAATCCCTCATCGTCGTCGTATTGCGGTGGCGTCTGCCGTCGGGTCGAAAACTACAGGGTGGTGGCGCCGTCGGTTTGCGTGCGGCGGCGAAGCCAGCCCGAGAGCGACGAAGGAGCGACGCGGGTGGCGGGACGCTCGCCTGCGCCGGACGGAGTAGGCGCCAGAGCTACGCCTATTCTCCGGGCCATGGCAGACCAGCACTACACCGACCTCGGCTTCAAGGCGTTCGACGCCGATCACCACTACTACGAGGCGCCCGACGCTTTCACGCGCCACATTCCCAAAGGCTGGGAACGGCGGACCATGCAGTGGGCCGACATCAACGGCAAGCAGCGGCTGCTCGTTGGCGGCCGCGTCAATCGGTTCATCCCGAACCCGCTGTTCGATCCCGTCGCTCGTCCGGGTGCGCTCGACGAGTATTTCCGCGGCAAGAGTCCCGGCGACGACATCCGTGCGGCGTTCGGCGAGCTCGAGCCGATCAATCCGGCCTACCGCAACCCCGTGGCGCGCCTGCCGCAGCTCGACGCGCAGCACATCGAAGCCGCGTTCTTGTTCCCGACGCTGGGCGTCGGGATGGAGGAGGCGCTCATCGACGACCCTGACGCCGCGCACGTGGCGTTCCACTCGTTTAACGAGTGGATGCACGACGACTGGACCTTCGACTACAAGAGTCGGCTGTTCGCAGCGCCGTATCTCAACCTTGCCGACCCGGCGCAGGCCGAACGCGAAGTCGAGTGGGTGCTGGCGCATGGCGCCAAGGTGGTCGTGATGCGGCCGGGACCCGTGCGCGGTCCCGGGTTCTCGCGCTCACCTGCGGACCGCGTCTACGACGGTTTTTGGTCGCGTCTGGCCGAAGCCGGGATCACCGTCGCGTACCACTCCGGTGACGCGGGGTATAACCGTTACGCCGCCGACTGGGGTGCGGGCGGCGAGATGGAAGCGTTTCGATACAACCCGCTGTCGGGTTTGCTCACCGGCCACCGTCCGATTCACGACACGATCGGCGCGCTCGTGTGCGGCGGCGTGTTCACGCGTAACCCGCGCCTGCGTGTGGCGACGATCGAAGCGGGATCGTCGTGGGTCGCCGACCTCTACGCATACTTCAAGAAGGCCTTTGCGCAACGCCCGGCCGCCTTCCCGGTTGATCCTGCTCAGCAATTGCGCGAGCACGTCTGGATCTCGCCGTACTACGAGGACGATCTCCCGATGCTGCGCGAACAACACGGTGCTGACCGCATGCTTTTCGGTTCCGATTATCCGCACGCCGAGGGGCTCGCTGACCCGTGCTCGTTCGTCGAAGACCTCCCGGGTTTCGATGACGCCGAGATCCGCACGATCATGCGCGACAACGGCTTGTCGCTCGTACAACCTGTGTAGTTCTTCTACTGATCATCGAAGACGAGGATGGTGCCGACGTAGCAGGCCACCCATACGCGTGACGTGCTCGCGTCATAGGTGATGCCGATCGGGTGGTGGTTCGTCGCGATCGTCTGGAGCACGGCGAGGTCGCTCGCGCGCACCTTGCTCATCGAATCGGACTCGTAGTTCACGACGTACAGCGACAGACCGTCGGCGCTGATCGCCATGCTGCGCGGCGCCGACCCGGTGTGCTTGGTTGCGACGACGCGACGCGTCGTCGTGTCGATCTTGGAGATGATCCCACTGCCGTTGAGCGTGGCGTAGAGCCAGCGCCCGTCCGGTGACAGCACCAGATGTCTCGGGCCCGACCCACCGGAGTAGATGGTGGTGACGATCGCGCGCGTCCGTAGGTCGACAATCGCGATCTGGGTGGTGCCCATGATGGCCACGTATGCGGTCGTCGAATCCGGGGCGACCACGATCCCGCGCGGGTACGCGCCGAGGTGCAGGCGGGCGACCTCCTTCGCGGTATGGATGTCGACGATCGACAGGGCGTAGGAGCACCAGTCGGTGACGAGCAGGGTGCGGCCGTTCGGCGTGACCGCCACGTACTTCGGTACCGCACCGACTTTGATGGCCTGATCGATCTTCCATGTGCGCGTGTCGAGGCGATACACGTAGCTGTCGTCGTAGCTGTTGACCGGACCGCAACTGTCGCTACCTTCGGGTCCGAAGCCGGGGCCGTACATCGAGTAGTTCGAGACGTATTCGTAGCGGCCGTCGGGCGTGAACGCGGCTTCGACGGGTGCGCCGCGGAACGTGCCGGTGTGGGTGGGGTCGCCGAGCGCGGCGAGATCGACGGTGTCGGGGATTGTGGTGCGCAGCGTGCCGTCGGCGCCGTACACGCTGATCGTATGGGTGTACATCATGTTTTGCGCGGTGACCACGCCGCGACCCGACGCGACGACGGACTTCGGTGAGATGTGACCGCTGATCGTGTGCAGCAGGTGCAGCGTGCGCTGGTCGGAAGGTGGGCCAGGCACGGTTGTGGCGGTCGTACTCGTGCTCACCGGCGCGACCGTGGTGGTCGCGAGGTGGGCGCGTGTGGTTGTGGCGTGACCTTCGAGTGTGCCGCCAGCGGGCGTGGTGCCTCGCGCTGCTGCAGTTGGCTCGTCGCGTTCGCCACCGTCGGCGATCGCGAACGCCGCTACGGCGACCGCGACCACGAGCACGGCGGTCGCGGCGACGACCGTGCGTCGAGCCCGTACGTTGTGACGCTGCGGCGCTTCGGACACGTACCAGTGTGGCGCGCCGCGTCACCGAGTAGGTGCCGCCGCCTTCACGGGCGGCGACCGCACCGCCTGCAACGGGAGCGGCGGTACCGGCGGTCGCTCGCCGCGCCGGACGAAGTAGGCGCAGTATTCAGGCGTAACCCTCCATGATGTGCTCCATCCACCATTGCGGCGCCGCCCCGAGCAGCTTCTGGAGGTCGGGGTAGTCGTGCCAGCGCACGATCTTGCCCTCGTGGATTTCGTGCACGCTCACGAACTTGATGGTCACCTGTTCACCGCTGGGCCAGTGCCACTCTTCGGCGTGCTCGGTCATGACCAGGTCGCCCTCGGCGATCATGTGCTTCATGTGGTGATAGATGCCGGCGAGGGGCTCGAGTCCGAGCCGCAGACGGGCGGCCACCTGCGCGGGCCCGCGGGCCACATCGTCGTCGCCTCCGGGTGAGAACACATCGGTGTATTCGCCCCCCGGCGTGAAGAAGGCTCCGACCCCATCAAAGTCGCGTGCGTACAGCGTCGCCCAGAATCGCTCGATGAGCTGCCGATTACGTGCCGGAAGATCGTTCATAGTGCGAACTTATGCGGTTGAGACGCGGCGACCGGAGCAGCCCAGGAGCGAGGAACGAGCGATATGGGTGCGAAGGAAGCTCGCCCGCGCCGGACGAAGTAGGCGCACTATTTATTTGGGCGGGAAGCGGACGGCGCCGTCGATGCGGATGACCTCGCCGTTGAGGTAGCCGTTCTCGACGATCTGTTGCACGAGTTGCGCGAACTCGTCGGGATCGCCCATGCGCGTGGGGAAGGGCACGATCGAGGAGAGCGCGGCCTTCATGTCGTCGCCCGCGACCCCAAAGATCGGCGTCTCGAAGCTGCCGGGCGCGATCGCCATCACGCGGATACCGACCACGCCGAGGTCACGCGCCATCGGCAATGTCATCCCGACGACGCCACCTTTGCTGGCCGAGTACGCGACCTGGCCGATCTGGCCGTCGAACGCGGCGATCGACGCCGTATTTACGATCACGCCGCGTTCACCACCGGCGTTCGGTTCGTTCTTGCTCATGGCCGACGCCGAAAGGCGAGCGACGTTGAACGTGCCGATCAGGTTCAGCTTGATGACCCACTCGAACACGCTCAGCTGGTGCGGGCTGCCGTCACGGTTGATCGTGCGTCCGGCCATGCCGCTGCCCGCGCAGTTGACGTTGATCCGCAACGGTCCGAGCTCGGCCGCGGCGGTGACCGCGGCTTGCACCGACTCCTCGGATGTCACGTCGGTCTCGCAGAACAGCGCTTTGGGGCCGAGTTCGCTCGCGATCGCGGTACCCCGTTCGGCGTTCTTGTCGACGAGCACGACGCTCGCACCGCCGGCGTGGAGCCGGCGTGCCGTCGCCTCACCGAGCCCCGAAGCCCCGCCCGTTACCAACGCCACTGCACCGTTCAGATCCATGGCCGCAACGTAGTGAGGCCGAGCGGGCGCAGTCGAACTCCGGACCTCGCCGTGGTCCCACAAACAGGGCGCAATTGTGCGTTCTGGTGGGACCACGGGAGGCCGCGAGCGTTGCCGTCGCGCGGCGTGGTCCCACAAAGAAGGCGCAATTGTGCGTTCTGGTGGGACCACGGGGCCGTCGTGACGCGGTTCGTGCCCTACTACGCTGCGCGGCCATGGCAGTGACTTCGTTTGATGGTCCCAAAGCGCTCATCGAGGGCGTCGGCACGGTGATGGGACCGACCGACTGGCTCGAGATCAGCCAGGAGCGCGTCAATCAGTTCGCCGAGGCCACCAACGATCAGCAGTGGATTCACGTCGACGAGGCGCGCGCCAAGGACGGGCCCTTCGGCGGCACGATCGCGCACGGCTATCTCACCATGAGCCTCTGCGCGTCGTTCCTCGCCCAACTCGCGCATGTGAGCGACATCACGATGGGCATCAACTACGGCATCAACAAGGCCCGATTCATCACGCCGGTGCGCGTGGGTTCTCGGATCCGCGCCATCGGTGAGCTCGTCGAAGCCACCGAGGTCACCGGCGGTGTGCAAGCCGTCGTGCGCCTCACCATCGAGATCGACGGTGAGGCCAAGCCGGCCGCCGTGATCGACACGGTCAGCCGCTACCTGGCCTAGTGCGCCGAGTGCGCCTTGTGCGCTGGCCCGTCCCCGACGCCGTCGCAACCGTCTCGTAATCTCGCCCGTATGGCGACGGGCAAGGGGAGCAATCCCGACGGGTACAACGCCGAGCACATCCAGGTGCTCGAGGGGCTCGACCCCGTGCGCAAGCGGCCCGGTATGTACATCGGCTCCACTGGGAGTCTGGGCCTGCACCATCTCGTGTGGGAGGTCGTCGACAACGCGGTCGACGAAGCCATGGCCGGCTACGCGACCCGCGTCGAGGTCACGCTCCTCGCCGACGGCGGGTGCCGGGTCAACGACAACGGCCGCGGTATCCCGGTGGATGAGCACCCGCAATACAAAGGGAAGTCGGCGGCCGAGCTGGTCCTCACGACGTTGCACGCCGGTGGCAAGTTCGGCGGCGGCGGCTACAAGGTGAGCGGTGGCCTGCACGGCGTCGGCGTGAGCGTGGTGAACGCGCTGTCGAGCAGACTCGATCTCGAGGTGCGACGCGAAGGCAACGTGTACCGCCAGAGCTACGCCGCGGTGCGCAAGGGCGCGAACGTGCAGCCGGGAGTACCGCAGGGCCCGCTGAAGATGGCGGGCAAGGCCGGGCGCGCGGGGAATGGCACCACCGTCACGTTCTGGCCCGACCCGACGGTGTTCGAGGAGACCGAGTTCCGCGCGGCCACAGTGCTCGAGCGGCTCCAGGTGATGGCGTTTCTCAACCGCGGTCTGGTGATCGGCTTCACCGACGAGCGGCCCGACCATCGCCACGAGCAGACGTTCTGCTTCGACGGCGGAATCTCGGACTTCGTCCGCCACCTCAACACGAGTAAAGAACCGTTGTTCAAAGACGTCGGCTACTTCAGCGCCTCCGAGCCCGAGGGCGACGTCGAGGTTGCGTGGCAGTGGAACACCGGCTTCAACGAAGGTCTGCACACGTTCGCGAACGGCATCTCCACCACCGAAGGCGGCATGCACGCCGAAGGATTCAAGCGCGCCCTCACGAACGCGATCAACAAGTACGCCAAAGACCGCAGTCTCACGAAGGCCAAAGACGCGTCGCTCCAGGGTGACGATGTGCGCGAAGGCCTCACTGCGATCGTGTCGGTGCGACTCGGCGAACCGCAGTTCGAGGGCCAGACGAAGTCGAAGCTGGGCAACACCGAGATCCGTTCGATGGTGGAGCGGATCACGAACGAACGCTTCGGTCGTTGGCTCGAAGAACATCCGAGTCCAGCCAAGGCGATCGTGGGCAAGGCCTCGACGGCGGCGCGGGCACGCACCGCAGCCAAGGCGGCCCGCGAACTCACGCGGCGCAAGAGTGCGCTCGAAGGCGTGGGGATGCCCGACAAGTTGGCCGACTGTTCGAAGCGTTCGGCCGAGGGCACCGAGTTGTTCATCGTCGAGGGCAACTCGGCCGGCGGCTCCGCGCGCGACGCGCGTGACCCGGCCACACAGGCGATCCTGCCGCTGCGGGGCAAGGTGCTCAACGTCGAGCGCGCGAGCCTCGACAAGATCCTCGCCAACACGGAGATCCAGGCCCTGGTCGCTGCGATCGGCGGTGGCATCGGCAACGACTTCGATCTCGAGAAGGTGCGCTACGAACGCATCGTGATCCTCAGCGACGCCGACGTCGACGGCGGCCACATCCGCACGCTGCTCATCACGTTTTTCTTCCGCCAGATGTTTCCGCTCGTCGACGCGCAGCGACTCTATGTGGCGCAACCTCCGCTGTATTCAGTCGAGATCGCGGGGAAGAAGAGCTACATCGCCGACGACGCGGCGCGGGCGCGACTCATCGATGAGCAACGCAATCGCCAACTCGTGTTCGCACGGTTCAAAGGTCTCGGCGAGATGGACTATCCCGAACTGCGCGAGACCTGCATGGACCCGGCCACGCGCACGCTCGTACAGATCGATGTCGACCAGGCGACCGTGTGCGACGACATCTTGTCGAGGCTCATGGGCGACGACGTCGAGAGCCGCCGGCAGTGGATCCAGCACAACGCCAAGGACGTGCGCTTCCTCGACATCTGAGGGATGGCGCGCGAGACTTTCGGCGTGCGCGCAGGGTTGGCGCCTGCGCCGGGAGCGGTCGTCGGAGGATTCCGGCTCGAATCGTGGCTCGGCGGCGGTGAAGACACGGAGGTGTGGAAGGCCGACGGCGACGGGATCCTCGTCGCCCTGAAGCTGCTGCGCGATCCCACCGAGGTCTTCGCCCGGGCCCGGTTAGCCCGGGAGGCGGCGGCGCTGCGGCGGGTGCGCCACGACCACGTGATCGGCTTGTTCGCGGTCGGCGAGGAGGACGGCGAGGCCTACCTTGCGACGCCCTTGCTCGTGGCGGGCACGCTGGCGATGCTGTTCGACGAGGGTCGCCTCGACGTGGCGACCGCGGCCGCCATCCTCGCTCCGGTCGCCGAAGCCCTGGCCGCCGCCCATGCCGTGGGCGTGGTGCACCGCGACGTGAAGCCGGCCAACGTGCTGCTGACCGACGACGGACCCGTGCTCATCGACTTCGGCGCCGCGGCGCTCGACGGCGTGACGCTCGACGGCTGGCTCGACGGGGCACCGGCGCTCGTGCTGACGGCTGCCTACGCCGCGCCCGAGACGACGGTATCGGCCGCGCTCGATGTGTGGTCACTGGGGATCATGTTGCGCGAGGCGCTCACCGGTTCCACTGGGGCCGCGGGTGCTGATGGCAGCGCTGCCGCGGCCGCGCGCGCCCTGGATGGTGACGCTGCCGCGGCAGCGCGCGAGCTGATCGCCGCATGTTGCGCGCGTGACCCGGAGTCGCGGCCTGCCGCGGCTGATGTGGGCGCGCGACTGCGGCTGCTCGCCGGCGACGTTCCGGCGCCAGCGATCGCGGCGCCGATCGTGTTGGAGCGCCCCGAACCGAGGGTGGTAGCGGCGCCCGGAGGCACCGGCGCTGCCGCGGCAGCGCGTCGACACGGCCGCGAGATCGAGGTGGCCCAGCTCATCGACATGATCGACGCGGCCGATGCCGCCAAGGAACTGCGCGCCCTGCTCGTGAGCGCTCCCGCCGGGATGGGCAAGTCGTGGCTTTTCGACACTGCGGCCGTCCACGCCGTCGAGCAGGGTTCGACGGTCCTGCGCGCGTCGTGCACCGAGGCGGTCGGCGACCTGCGGGTGCTGGCGTCATGGGTGCGCCGGATCGGCGACCATGCGCGCCTGGTCGAGTTGATCGGCGAGCACCAGGCCGATCTTGTGGCGCGCGTGTCGGGCGTGACATCGGGCAGTGGTGTCGAGGCCGATGCCGCCACGATCGCCGAGGCCTTCGCGGCGCTGCTCGGTGCCCTCGAGCGGCCCGTTGCAATCGTCGACGACCTGCACCACGCCGACGCTGATCTCGTGGAATTGCTCGGCCGTTTGGCGTTCCGTGCCGGCGTCGTGGGTGCACTGTGGCTTGGGACGCGCCCTGGCGTGGTCGATCCCGACGATCTCGAGGTGCGCACGCTCTCGCTCGGCCCGCTCGCCGACGACGTGATTGTGGATCTGGCCGGTGCCGAAGCGGTGGAACTTGCCGGTGGGAATCCACTGCTAGCGCATGAGCTAGCGCTCGCGCTAGCAGCCAATATTTCGGGTCAGGTCACCCTCGGCGCCGACGTGCGGACCATGATCGGCCAACGCCTGAGTCGCCTGCGCGCCGACGCCGCCCCCGATATCTGCCTCGCCGCCGCCTGCGGCGAGGTGTTCTGGCCCGAGACGATCGGCGTCACCCGATCGCTGCCCACGTTGTGTCGGACGGGGCTGGTGCGCCTTCGCCCCGACTCGACGATCGCGGGTTCGACCGAAGCCGAATGGACACATCCGCTGTTGCGTGAGGTCGCCTATGACCGGCTCGACGTCGACATGCGGCGCGGTGCACACGCGGCCGTCGCCCATCGCCTCGATGCGGCCGACTGCGAGGTGGAAGCGGTCGCGCACCATGCGGGTGTCGCCTTCGAGCTGGGTGCGCGCGACGAGGCTGCGTTCGTCGGCGACGTCGCATCACGAGCCGCGCGGGTGGCGCTCGACCGCTTCGCGCTGCCGAGCGCCGATCGTTGGACGGCGCTGGTGCGCGAATCCGATTCCGAGCCGGTGCCGGGTACCGCCGACACGCTCGAAGCCGAGTTGCTGTTGCGCCGAGGCGAGTTCGAACGGAGTGGCGAACTGGCCGATCGCTGGACGACGCGTCCCGACGACGTCGGCACCCACGCCCTCGCCGTGAGCGCCGAAGCTCACCTCGCCACCGGCGAATACGACACCGCAGAACGATCCGCGGCCGCAGCCCTAGACCGAATCCCCAACAGCCGCTGGCACGACCAAATCGTCAGCACCTACGCCGAACTCCTAAAACGCCGCGGCGACTACGACAGCGCGACTGCGCTCGCAGGCACCGCGGCCGACAGCGCGCGCGCCCGCGGCGACTACACGCTTGCCGCGCGACTCGATATCCAGAAGTCGTTGAACGCCGTGTACCTGGCGAACAGCCGGGGCGAGGGAGTGATCGCGCATATCGAGGCGACGTATAGCGCGGCGCAAGAACTCGAGGCGCTCGGCGACCACCGTGCTTACGTCGACGCTGCAACTGAGACGGCGACATCGATTGCGACCGTCGATCCCGTCAGCGGTATGGAGGTCATTGTGCAAGCGATTCAATTCGCTCGCGACCTCGGGATGAACACGCGACTGGGTGCGCTCGCCATCCATGCCGGGGAATCGGCCTTCGAACTCGGACTGCCGGACGAAGCGTTGCGCTGGATGGAACAAGCGTTGGAGTACCCGCTCGAACGTGCGACGTCGCTGTATCTAAGCGCTCTGCGCATTGCGACCGAGTTAGCTGTCGATCGCGCCAGGGCCGAAAGCCTTTCGGAACTCTTGACAATTGCGGCCGATCCCATCGCAGGGTTCTCGACGCAACTAATTGGTGTCGCTGCGCGTCTTTGGCTCGGCCGCATTGCAGATGTGTCGAGAGGTTCGATAGCTGATGCTCACGTTGCGCAC
>JBBREP010000025.1:0-35527 GCA_038202885.1 Acidimicrobiia bacterium
CGGTCGCTCGGTCGCTCGGTCGCTCGCCGACGTGGGCTCGCATGTGGAACGCCATGTGTTCGACTCGGTCGAGCCCGAGGTGATCGCCGACGCCTTCGACCAATGGAGCCGCGCTGAACTTGGGAGTGCGGTCGCCAATGGCCGCTGGTATCGCGTGTCGGTAGGTTCGGTGGCGAGCGTGGTGCTCGCCGACGGCCGCGACGTGGTGATCAAAGTGCTGCCGCAGCGTTATTCGACGCGGTATCTGGTGGCCGCTCGGCGCGTGCAGACGCACGTGTGGGCGCGCGGGTTTCCCGCGCCAATGCCGATCGGCATGCCGGTGCCATTGCGTGCTGGGGTTGCCGCGGCCGAAACAGTGCTCGACGATCCCGGGTGGGAGGTGCCGACTGCCCCTTCGAGGGGATGCTTGACCGAACACCCGTTCGGGGTCTAGAGTTACACCATTGGAATTCCACGGACGGAGTTCCGAGTCCAAAGTGCGCAGCAAGGCAGCGTGTTTCCGGAGGCCGCAAGGGCCGCGGGCGCAACAGCGCTCGCGGCTTGATCTCAGCAGGTGCGGCGTGCGGAGCAGCCCAGATGCGGTGACCGGAGCAGCCCAGGAGCGAGGAACGAGCGAAATGGGTGCGAAGGAAGCTCGCTAGCGCCGGACGAAGTAGGCGCAACAAGCAAGACGGTGCGGTGACCGGAGCAGCCCAGGAGCGAGGAACGAGCGAAATGGGTGCGAAGGAAGCTCGCTAGCGCCGGACGAAGTAGGCGCAAGAGACACAGTGTCCGAACCCTTCTGTACGGTCCGAAACCACGAAACCTCCCATTGAAGAGAGCATCCATGAGACCGTCCGTAACGGATCAGAAAGGTGACACGGTGGAACGCGAGAAAGCACTCGACATGGCCCTGTCGCAGATCGACAAGCAGTTTGGTAAGGGCTCGATCATGCGCCTTGGTGAAAAGACCACGACGGGCGTGGCCGCGGTGTCCACGGGCGCGCTGGCGCTCGACATCGCGCTCGGCATCGGCGGCTTGCCGCGCGGCCGAGTAGTGGAGATCTACGGTCCGGAGAGTTCCGGAAAGTCGACGCTGGCGACGCACGTCGTAGCCGAAGCGCAGCGCAACGGCGGCGTGTGTGCCTACATCGACGCCGAGCACGCCATGGACCCGGTGTATGCCGCCGCGATCGGCGTCAACGTCGACGACCTGCTGATCAGCCAGCCCGACACGGGTGAACAGGCGCTCGAGATCGCCGACATGCTCGTGCGCAGCGGTGCGCTCGACGTGATCGTGATCGACTCGGTGGCCGCATTGGTGCCCCGGGCCGAGATCGAGGGCGAGATGGGCGACTCGCACATGGGCTTGCAGGCCCGCCTCATGAGTCAGGCGTTGCGCAAGCTCACGGGCAACCTCAACAAGACCCAGACCATCGCCATCTTCATCAACCAGCTCCGCGAAAAGATCGGCGTCATGTTCGGGTGCTTTTCCTATGCCAGTCAGGTGACCCTCGCCGACGGCACCCAGGAGAAGATCGGCAAGATCGTCAACCAGAAACTCCCAGTCGAGGTGCTCTCCTACGATTTCGATTCGGGCGAGATCGTGCCTCGCAAGATCGTGAACTGGTTCGACAACGGCCCGACGGAGGAGTTCCTCCAGTTCACGATCGCGAAGCCGAGCGGTAACGGGCGGGCACAGTTCGGCGTCACCGCGAATCACCTCATCAGCACTCCGGGCGGTTGGCGCGAGGCCGGCGAGCTGGTGGTCGGGGATCGTGTCCTCCAAGCTGCGCAGTGCTACCTGTCGGGTTTCCAGCGCCAGGTTGTGCTGGGCGGGCTGATGGGCGATGGGGCGTTGTCGCCGACGCGCTCGGGTTGCGGAGCACGATTCCGCTGGGGTCATGGCGCCAAGCAAGCCGATTATGGCGACTGGAAGGCGTCGTTGTTCGCCAATGTCACGGTGTCTCGCTCGACGAACGCCGACGGCGCGGTATTCCACGACGTGCAGCCAATGGCGGAGCTTGCGGAGCTGCGCCATGCCGTGTACCTGGGCGGCAAGAAGGTGCTTTCGCACGACTATCTGAAGGATCTGACGGCGCTCTCGCTCGCGATCTGGTACATGGACGATGGCGGCTTCACGATCCGCGCCAAGGGTGTGCAAGACCGCACCCGCGACGGGAGCGGGCGCTCGGAGATCTGTGTCGAAGCGTTCGATCAGGGATCACGTGTGCGGCTCAGGGAGTACCTACGAGACACGTGGGGTATCGAAGCCCAACTCGTGCAGAAGGGAGCGCGTGGTATCTCGTCGTTGCGGTTCTCGAAGGACGAGACGGCGAAGTTGCATGCGCTCGTTGCGCCTTTCATCCACCCGTCGATGGACTACAAGCTGCTGCCGAAGTACCGCGGCCGTTTCGGCGTCGAGCCAGTCTTCGTGCCGTCACGGTACGAGATGTTGCCGATGCCCATTGTCGGTATCGCCATCAAGCCGAAGACGCGGTCGATGCATCGCTTCGACATCGAGATCGAAGGGACGCACAACTACTTCGTTGACGGGGTGATGGTCCACAACTCTCCCGAAACCACCCCTGGTGGGCGGGCGCTGAAGTTCTACAGCTCGGTGCGGCTCGACATCCGTCGCGTCGAGAGCATCAAGGACGGCGCTGAGGTCGTCGGCAACCGCGTGCGGGTGAAAGTGGCCAAGAACAAGTGCGCGGCGCCGTTCCGTCAGGCCGAGTTCGACATCACCTTCGGTAAGGGCATCAGCCGTGAGGGCTCGCTGCTCGATGTGGCCGTCGATCTCGGGATCGTGAAGAAGTCGGGCGCGTGGTTCACCTACGAGGGTGAGCAGCTCGGTCAGGGTCGCGAGAACGTGAAGAAGTTCTTGTCCGAGAACCCCGACATGATGATCGAGATCAGCGAGAAGGTGCGCGTGGAGGCCGGTATCGGCGACACGGGCGAGACCCTCGACATCACCGAGGACCTCCTCGAAGACGAGCTCGCCGAGCTCGACTGAACATCGTTGGTGCTGTGTGGGGCGGCGCCATCGCAAGTACGCCAAACCCGGCGGCACGGGCTCGGCGTCGTCGCTGGTCGACGGCTCCGAGCCCATGTTGGGCCGGTGGGTGTGGGGTGGCGCGGGTGGCGTGTTGTGTCGGTGCGGTTGCCGCCGGAGACAACCGCACACGCTGACGCCGTGTCGGTGCGCTGATCAGCCGAACGGGTCGATCTCGGGGCTGACGTTGGAGTAGGCGACGCCGCTTCCAGCGTTGTTAGCGGCCGTCACGCGGACCTGGACCGAGTGGAACACGTCGGCGGTCTGGAGCACGTATGACGATGCCGTCGCCCCGCCGATGTCAGCGCAGCCACCGCCGCCGATGTTGCAACGCAGCCACTGGTACGCATAGGTGATCGTGGGCGTGCCGCTCCAGGTACCCGTGGTCACACCCCAGGCGAACGTCGGTTGCTTTTCGAGGCCGGCAAGGAGCGTTGGCGCAATCGTATTGGTGGGCGCCAGCGCGCCGATCACGATCGCCGACGGAGCACTCTGCGCAACGGTCGTGCCGCCGCCGTTGGTGGCGAGCACCGAGGACCGCAGCGTGAACGACGCGTCGCCCGGCTGCACGGCGTAGTTCGCCGCGGTGGCGCCGCCGATGGCATTGCAGTTCGCGCCGGCTGCGTCGCAACGCAGCCACTGGTATGCATAGGTGATGGTGGGCGCCCCGATCCACGTTCCGGTCGTCGAAGCGAGCGACTCGCCGGCAACGGCGTTGCCGGTGATGACGGGTGCCACTGTGTTCGTTGCCGCAACCGGGCTGGCGGCGACGGTGACGGTGAGGGTGCCGCTGCCCGCCGGGGCGCTCGTCGGCTGTTGAAAGCTCGTCGTACCGACGCTCACCGTGTCGGTGTACGTCGTGGCCGCGAGCGTGCCGGGCACACTGAGTGCGTAGCTCATCGTCACCGTGCTGCCCGCGGGGACCGTGCCGATCGTGCACGCCACGCCGTTGTAGTGCGCCCTCGACGGTCGGCCGCTGTGGGTGATGTAGCTGTGGCAATTGCCACTGACCTGTGCAACCCAGGGGAACTGGGTGAAGCGATCGATGAAGCTGACGTTGAGCGCGTCGCTGCCGCCTGTGTTCGCGACGGTGACGTCGCGGGTGAACACGCTGTACCGGTCGGCGCTGGCCGGCTGGCTGACCGAGACGGCGAAGTTGACCGCGTCGCCAGGCACCGTCAACGGTCCCGACGTACTCACGTTGTTGGCCTCGTTGCTTTCGATGACGGAGTTGGCAGTGTCGAGCGTCGTCGTCACCGAGTAGGTCCCAGGTGTGGTGGGTGCATTGAACGCGATTGAGTAGCTCATCGTCGCGCCGTTGCCAAGATTCGTGGTCGAGCAGTCGACGCCATGGGCAACGGTGGTGCAGGTCGTGTTGGCGACGGTGCCGGGGGCGATGGCCGTGGCGCCGAGGGGCAGTTCGACGTGCCAGTCGAACCCACCCGTGGGGGAGTACCCGCCGTCGGAAATCGATCCGGACGTGCTCGTCGGTCCGCCGACGAACACTGTGCCTGCGGCGCTCACGTACCCGGTGAGATCAGCGGGACCGGACCCCAAGAAGCGATACAGCGCCGAATCAAAATTGTTGGGTCCGCTGACCGACACGGAAGTGGCGACGCCGGTGAACGGGACCGTGGCCGGTCCGGTCACCTTGTAATGGCCCAGCACGATGCTCGCGCCGGGAGCGATCGCAGGCACCGTGCATCGCCGTTGAATGTTTCCGTAGCGCGGGCTGTAGCTGGTGCACGAAATGCCAATCCCGCCGGTGATGGAAAGCGCACGTGTGATGCTCGACAACGTCGTTGCCTTTGGCATCGAGATCGTGATCAGCGTCGGCACCGAGTCGATGTCGCCAGCGTTGGTCACGCTGAAGTCGGATGTGAAGACAGTCCCGGGCGCCATCGGGTTCGGGGGATGCGTGACGGCGACCTGGAGGTTCGCGCCGACAGCATCGGCTCGGCCCGCGACGGCGAGGCCGGCCAGAGCGGTCGCGGCGACGACGAGCGTCACGGCGCGGCGGCGGTGGCGGTGGCGTGAGTGCATAGTTCCCCCTGGAAATCCCTTGCGGTGGCCCACCCGTCATGATGCAGGGCAGCAGTATGCCCGGTGCCGAGTCGTCCTGCCATTGATTCGCACGATTTGTGGCCTGCCGCGTTGGCGGTTGGCCATGGGCCGTCGGATCGGGTCGGCTCGGGTCGGGTGGGGGCGTGGGCCGTACGATGATCGGCGATGAACCCACCCCGTCGTTTCCTCGTGCGTACCTACGGGTGCCAGATGAACGAGCACGACTCCGAGCGCATCGCGGGGCTGTTGATCGAGCAGGGGATGGTCGCCACCGACCAGATCGATGACGCCGACGTTGTGGTGCTGAACACGTGTTGCATCCGTGAGAACGCCGACAACAAGCTCTACGGCCACCTCGGCCACTTGCGGTCGATCAAGGCCGCACGGCCCGACCTCCAGATCGCGGTGGGCGGGTGCCTGGCCCAAAAGGACCGGGACCAGATCATGGCGCGCGCCGACCATGTCGATGTGGTGTTCGGTACGCACAACCTGGCCAACGCCCCGGCGCTGCTCGAGCGGGCTCGTCGTGAGGGCCCGGTCGTCGAGATCCTTGAAGAACACGAGGCGTACCCGAGCGTGCTGCCGGCCCGGCGTGAGGTCGACCATCGAGCGTGGGTCACGATCCAGATCGGGTGCGACAACTCGTGCGCGTTCTGCATCGTGCCGTCGGTGCGGGGCCGTGAAGTCAGCCGGCGCATGGGCGACATCGTCTACGAGGTCGAAGCGCTGGCGCGTGACGGTGTGCGCGAGATCACGTTGCTGGGCCAGAACGTCAACTCGTATGGTCGCGATCTCGGTGCTGGCCAATACAGCCCGATGTTCGCCGACCTGCTGCGCGCCGTCGATGCCGTTGCCGGCATCGAGCGTGTGCGCTACACCTCACCGCACCCCAAAGACCTGCGGATCGAGACCATCGCGGCAATGGCCGAGTGCGATCACGTGTGTCCGCACCTCCATCTGCCGCTGCAGTCGGGCAGTGACCGAGTGCTTGCGAGAATGCATCGCGGCTACACCGCCGCGCGCTACCTGGAACGACTTGGCGCGGCGCGCGCTGCGATTCCCGACCTCGCCGTCACCACCGACATCATCGTCGGGTTCCCGGGCGAAACCGACGACGACTTTGCCCAGACCCTCGCCGTGGCCCGCGAAGCGGCCTACGACTCCACCTACACGTTCGTGTTCTCGCCCCGACCCGGCACCGAAGCCGCCGACATGACCGCCGACTTCGTCGATGCGGCAACGTGCCGGGCACGGATGGACCAGTTGGTGGCGGTCGTCGAGGAGAGCGCGCTGGCCAAGCACCAGGCGCGTATCGGCCGGGTCGAGGCTGTGCTCGCCGACGGTCCCTCCAAGAAGAACGCGGGCATGTGGTCGGGTCGCACCGAGCACTTCAAGCTGGTGCACTTCGCGCCTCCCGACGACACGCGCCCCGGCGACGTGTTCGACGTGCGGATCACGACCGCAGCACCGCATTGGCTACGCGGTGAAGTTGTCGCTCGACGCGACGCACCTCGTCGGGCTGGCGAGCCTGCACCGGTTGTTGCTGCACGGCCACGGATCCCCATCACCGTCGTGTGATCGGCGCCGGCAACGTCACCTCGCGGGCGGCATGCCATGGTGCGTAGGTGACCAGGCATCTTGTGATCGTCGGCCCGACGGCGTCGGGGAAATCCGGACTTGCGCTCGCGGTGGCCCGCGCCGCCGGCGACTGCGAGATCGTGTCGCTCGATGCCATGCAGGTGTATCGGGGGATGGACATCGGCACGGCCAAACCGAGCGCGGCCGAGCAGGCCGATGTGGCCCACCATCTCGTCGACGTCGTTGCCTGCGACGCCGACTGGTCGGTCGCGCGCACGCAGAGCGACGCCCGGGCCGCGGTCGCAGCAATCGAGGCCCGCCAGCACCGCGCCGTACTCGTAGGAGGCAGCGGCCTCTACGTGCAGGCCGCCGTCGATGATCTGACGCTGCCCACCGAAAACCTCGCGATTCGCGCCGAACTCGAAGCGGCCACGAGCGAGGCCGGCGGGCTGGCCGCGGCGTGGGAGGAACTGCGGCGCAGCGATCCCGACGCGGCCGCCCGCATCGACGAGCACAACCAGCGCCGTATCGTGCGCGCGCTCGAAGTGATCCGCAGCACCGGGCGACCATTTTCGACGTTCGGCGCGGGGGTGTTCGACGCGCGTGCCGCGCTCGACGTGGTCTTTGTCGGGGTGTGGCGGTCGCGCCCGGACCTCGGGCAGCGCATCGAGCGGCGCTTCGCCACCATGCGCGAGCGAGGCCTCGACGAAGAGGTTGCGCGCCTCGACGGTCGACTGTCGCGGTCCGCGGCCCAGGCGATTGGCTACAAGGAACTCTTGGCGGCCCGGCGGGGCGAGATCACCGCCGATGGGGCCTACGACCTGGCCGTGCGGCGCACACGCAGCTTCGCCCGGCGTCAACGAATGTGGTTCCGGCGTGACCGGAGGATCACCTGGATCCGCCCGTCAGAGAATCTCGATGCCGCGGTGGCCGCAACCCTGGCATGCTGGCGTCAGGAATGACCGAGCTCTTGATCCTGTTTGCACTACGACCGTGTCGTTCCTCACCCCTGTTGTCGCGTCACCACTTCTTGGTAGGTCTGTGAACTCCCTCCAACTGTCGAAATTGCATGCCACCGGCAATGACTTCCTCGTCTACGTCGCGCTCGACGGGTCTTCGCCGCTGACCGCCGGTGAGGCCGCGGCGCTGTGCGACCGCCACCGCGGGATTGGGGCCGACGGTGTGATCACGCTCGGGCTGCCACGCCCCAGCCGTGACACGCACTGCACGTTCCGGCTCCGCAATGCCGACGGGGGAGAAGCCGAAATGAGCGGCAACGGCATTCGGTGCCTGGCCGCGGTCGCGGCGGCGCACGGGCTCGGCACGACCGACGAACTCCGTGTCGACACTGGAGCAGGACAACGCGATGTCGCACTGATTCGCGACGCCAGCGGGCGCGTCGTTGCTGCCGACGTCGATATGGGCGCCGCCACGTTCGCGCCCGACCGAATCCCCTTCGATGGCCCGGTTGCGCACGACGTTGTCGCCGCAATCGACGGCATGCGTTACAACGGCGACGCCGTCGGTATGGGCAATCCGCACTGGGTGTTGCGCGTCGACGACCCACAGCTCGTACCGGTCGCTGCGCACGGCGCCGTGCTCGAACACGACGCGCGTTTCCCGCAGCGGACCAATGTTGAATGGGTCGCGGTCTCCGACCGTCGCCACGCCGTGATGCGCGTGTGGGAGCGCGGCGTCGGCGAGACGTTGTCGTGCGGCACCGGGGCGTGCGCCGCGGCTGCGGCGCTTCACGAACGCGGTCTGGTTGACGACCGGCTCACCATGCAGGTACCGGGCGGCGAGCTTTCGATCGTCCTCGGCGACACCATCCGTCTCGGTGGCGCGGTGCACCACGTCTTTGATGTCGAGATCGATCGATCGAGCCTGACGTGACCGCGCGCAACGGCGTTCGCAGCGGCGCTGGTCACGACCGCAGCGACCGCAGCGACGCGCCGGTCGCTCGCGGCCAGCGCCGCCTCACCGCCACCGAGGTCGATCTCGGTGTCGTGCGCCAGCGCGCTCTGCTCGTCGGCACCACGGTGGGCCGCTCGGTCGAGGCCGCCAACGCGTCGCTGGAAGAGCTCGCGCTGCTCACGACGACCGCGGGTGCCGAGCCGGTGCACTCCGAGCTGCAACGCCGAACGGCGCCGGATGCCGCCACCTACGTGGGCCGCGGGAAGGCCGCTGAGCTCGCGGAGTTGGGGACCGCGTTCGACGTCGACGTCGTGGTGTTCGACGACGAGCTGACGCCCGCGCAACAGCGCAACCTCGAAGAAATGCTGCACGTTGACGTGGTCGATCGCGTGGCGCTGATCCTCGACATCTTCGCCCTCCACGCGACGAGCCAAGAGGGCATGGTGCAAGTCGAGCTGGCGCAGCTCCGCTACCGCTTGCCGCGGCTGCGCGGGCGTGGGCACACGTTGAGCCAGCAGGGCGGCGGCATCGGTACTCGAGGTCCGGGCGAGACCCAGCTCGAAGCCGACCGTCGGCGCTTGTTGCGCCGCGTCCAAAAGCTCGAGCGCGACCTCACGTCGCTTGCGGCCACGCGTGCGACGCAACGCAAGGCCCGCCGCCGTGGGCCGCGCAGTCGTGTGGCACTCGTCGGCTACACGAACGCAGGCAAGTCGACGCTCCTGAATCAACTTGTGGTCGCCGACGTGGCTGCGGCCCACTCGAGCCGACACCGCGCGGGCGTGCTGGCGCGCGTCGAGGATCAGCTGTTCACCACGCTCGACCCGACCACGCGCCGGCTGGCGCTCCCCGGCGGCGAGACAGTGCTGCTGTCCGACACGGTCGGATTCGTCCAGCGGCTCCCGCACCAGCTCGTGGAGGCGTTTCGTTCGACGCTGGATGAGGCAGCCGACGTCGATCTGCTCGTGCACGTCGTCGACGCGAGCAGCGAGGGCGCGCGTGAACGCATTGAGGCTGTCCGCGACGTCCTGCGCTCGATCGGCGCCCAGGACCGACCCGAACTGCTCGTGTGGAACAAGACCGACAGCGCCGACCCAACCGACGTTGCCGCGCTGCTGCGCGCCGAGCCGGGCTCGGTGGCCGTGTCGGCCATGACCGGCGCGGGGATCGCGGAACTGTTGACGACGATCGGCGCCCAGCTGCGCGCAGGCGCCGAGGTCGTCGAACTGCTGGTGCCGTACGACCGCGGCGATGTGCTCGCCGGCCTCCATCGCGAAGCCGAGGTGCTCGTGTCGGTGCATACCGAAGGCGGCACGCGGGTCCAGGCGCGCCTCACCGACGAGGCGCGCGCTCGCTTCGCGGCCTACGCCGACCATTGACCCACTCCGCCGCAGGCGGGTCCCAAACCTCTGCGATGCCGCGTGGTCACGGCAACTAACGTGGCCCAAATGACGGGTCCGCTCGTGTTCTATACCGGCCCCAAGGGCAGCTCAGACCATCGTGCGGTGCGTCTGTTCCATGCCTTGCAGGAGCCCGACACGCACCCGATGAACTCGCTGTGGGAAGTGCTCGAAACGATCGATCACACGCCCGACGCGCTCGGCGTCGTGCCGATCGAGACATCGATCGACGGCGAGCTGATGTCGGTTGTCGACCGTGTCTTGTTCGCGACGAGCCGGGTGCTGTTCACCGGTGAGGCGGTGCTGAGCGAATCCATCGCCGTGTTCGCATACCAGGCCGACTGCCAGCCGCGCGTCGTGGTGTCGCACCCCGAAATCCTGCAGATCTGCCACTCGTACGTCGCCATGAACGCGCTTGCAAGCGAGCTCGCCGACGCCACATCCGTGGCGTGTGAACGCGTGCGCGACGCCCGCGACCCCGGGCTCGTTGCGCTCGCACCCCACGAGGTCGGCCGCGCCTACGGGCTCGTCGCAGTGCGCGACGACCCCGCGGGGATCCCCGAGGTGCGGACTCGTTACCTGCTCGCAGCCCGTCACGTCGCCGACCCGACCGGCTTCGACCGCACCATGCTCGCGATCACGCCGCCGCGCGACGCACCCGGCGTGCTCGCTCGGCTGCTCGCGGCGTTCTCGGAGAACGAAGTGAATCTCACGAGCCTCACGAGTCGTCCGCTGCGCACATCGGACGCACGCCCGCACCACGCCTTTGTGATCACCGCCGATGGGCACGTCACCGACGCCAACGTGCGCGCCGCGGTGCGCGACGTGCTGTCGTCGGCATGTTCGGTGCGGTTGCTCGGCTCGTTCCCACGATGGTCCGACCCTGAGGTGTGCACACCATTTGGCGAGCTGCCACTCGGCTCGGTGGGCGTCGACGACGCCGACCGGCTGCTCGATCCGCCCCGCCCGGGCACACGCGCCGCGCGCTGATCCCGTGACTGGCACGCTCGCGACGCTCGCGTTCCTCGGGCCCGAAGGCACCTTCGCACAGGCCGCCGCCGATGCGGCGCGCACGGTCGCGGGCGCGCGTGCTGTCGCTGGGGGCGACGTCGAGTCGATCATCCGAGGCGTCGAAGACGCGAGCTTCGACTTCGGTGTTGTGCCGATCGAGAACTCGGTCCACGGCACGGTGCTGCCGACGCTCGATTACCTCGTGTTCGTGCAAGACGGCGTGCTCGTCCGCGAAGAGGTCGTCATCGACGTCTCGTTCAACCTCTTCGGGACCGACGATGGCAATGCCACGACCGACGATGGCCAGGCGCGTTCGGTGTTGAGCCACCCGCACGCGTTGGCGCAATGTCGCGCTGCGATCAACGCTCACCATCTCATCCCCGAAGAGACGAGCTCCACGGCCGAAGCATGCCGCCTGGTGAGCTCCACGCGCCGCGACGCGCTGTGCATCGCCGGGCCGCACGCGGGTGCGCAATACGGCTTGCGTACGATCGCGTCCGGTATCGAGGATCGCGACGGGGGCAGCACGCGCTTCTATGTGATCGGGCGCACGCTGGCCAGCCCCGCGGGTGGATCGGATCAGTTCCGGACCGGGCTCGTGCTGACGCCGGGGCGCGACCGTCCCGGCATTTTGCTCGAGATGTTGCGACCATTCGCCGAGCGCGGCGTGAACCTCTCGTCGCTGATGAGCAGGCCGTTGCGGTCGGGGCTCGGTCTGTATTGCTTCGTCGTGGTCGTCGACGCACACAGCTCGTCGCCTGAACTCGGCGCGGCGTTGTCGGAACTGCTCGATCAGGGTGTGCGCATCAAGAACCTCGGGTCGTATCTCGCGTGGCCGGCGGCGGACCGCGACGTCGATGCCCACGCCGAGTATCCCCGGGGTTCGGTCGCAGCACACGATGCGCCCGAGCTGCAGCGGCGCGTGCTAATCCCACCGATCGACGGATGACCACGACCACACCGTTCGATCGGGTCGTCGTCGTCGGGCTCGGCCTCATCGGTGGCTCACTCGCGCAGGTGTTGGCGCCCCACGTGCACGTGGTCGGCGTCGACATCGATGCCGCCACCCGCGCCGTCGCGTTCGCTGACGGTATCGAGGTCTTTGACGAGGTGGGTCCGGCCGTCGCTGCGAACGCACTCGTCGTGGTGGCTGTCCCCGTCACCGAGATGGCGGCGGTGTTCGACGAGCTGGGTGGCTATGGCGACATCGTCGTCACCGACGTTGCGTCGGTGAAGCAGCCCGTGGTCGATCTCGCGCGGCGCGCCAAACTGCAGTTCGTCGGCGGTCATCCGATGGCCGGGCGCGAAGTGGCCGGCTACGGAGCAGCCAGCGATTCGTTGTTCTCTGGCGCTCGCTGGGCGCTGTGCATCGAACCGGCGACCGCGCTCGCGGACGTGTTCGCAGTCGCCGAGGTCGTGCTCGCCACTGGTGCGGCGGTGGTGCCGACGCTTGCCGTCGACCACGACCGAGCCGTCGCGGGCGTGAGCCACCTTCCGCATGTGGTCGCGGCCGCGCTGGCCGGACGTTCGGCCGACGACCGCGCGCGCGAACTGTTGCTGGCCCTTGCTGCGGGGTCGTTCCGTGACGCGACCCGGGTGGCGCGGTCGCCCGCGAAGTTCTGGGCCGGCATCGTGGGCGAGAACGCGTCGAACCTCACCGGGGTGGTGCGCGACTTCGCGGCCGAGCTGGCCGCGGTCGCTGACGCGATCGAGCGCCAGGATCGCGAGACGGTGGAGGCGTTCTTCGATCGTGGCGTGCGGGGCCGGGTCGAACTCGAGCAGCGCACGGCGGTGGCAACGACGTTCGAGATCGCGACCGCCGACCTCGAACGAACGTCGACGGCCTCCGACCTCGTGGCCCTCGGGCTGCGCGGCGGCGCAATCACGCGTCTCGAGCGCACCGCGTCGGGTTTCGTGGTGCACGCGCGCGTACCGGAACGGCCGTCGTGACCGCGTCGGCGCTCGACGGACGAGCGGAGCGCCTCGCTGCACTGCGGGAGATGGCCCTCGCCCATCCCGATGGAATGATCGACTGCACGATTGGTTCGCCGTGCGACCCCGTCCCCGATGTGGCGATCGCCGCGGCCCGGGCCGCGCTCAGCGATGCGGCTGGCTACCCGATGTCGCCCGGAGGCAGCCCGTACCGCGAGGCGTGGGCGCGCTACTTGGAGCGTCGCTTCGGTGCGTGCGTGGTCAGTGACGCGGTCGCCGCGTGTGTCGGTACGAAGGAATTCATCGCGTCGTTGCCCGCGCACCTGCGCGCGATCTCCAACACAGGTACCACGGCGACGGCCGCCGGCGAGGAGCGCGACACGGTGCTGTTCCCGGGCCTGTCGTACGTCACCTATGCCGATGGTGCTGCGGCCGCCGGATGCCGCGCCGTTGCGGTGCCGGTCGACGCGCACTGGCAGTTGGATCTCGACGCCATCGCACCCGGAGATGCGGCCCGGGCGTTCCTGCTGTGGGTGAACACGCCCGCGAACCCCACCGGCGCAGTCGCGTCGAGCGAGCAGCTCGCTGCGATCATTGCGTGGGGGCGCGAGCGCGGCGTCTTGGTGGCGAGCGACGAGTGCTACCTCGATCTCGTTGCGGGCGCGTCGACGGCACTCGGCTCCGACAATCACGGTGTGTTGGCGGTGCACAGCCTCTCGAAGCGTTCGAACTTCGCGGGCATGCGCGCGGGTTGCTTCGCGGGCGACGCGGCGTTGGTGGCCGCGCTCGTGGCCCGCCGGCGCGCGCTCGGCATGATCGTTCCCACTCCGGTGCAGGCCGCCGCGGTGGCCGCGCTCGACGACGATGGGCACGCCGCCGCGCAGTGCGCCCGTTACGTCGGGCGTCGGACGTTCGTGCTCGACGCGCTGGCTCGCTATGGGATCGTGCACGACGGCGGTCCGATGCCGCTGTATCTCTGGTTGCATGACGCCGCGGGCAACACCGACGGCTGGACGCTCGCGCAGCGCTTCGCTCGAGCCGGTTGGCTCGTCTCGCCGGGGGCTACGTTCGGGCCACAAGGCGAGGGTCATGTGCGGCTCGCGCTCGTCCAACCCGATGATGTCCTGGTGCGCGCGCTCGATCGCTTCGAGTGCGCCGAACGCGGAGAAGGTCGATGACCGAACTGGCCACCACGATCACGAAACTGTACGAGGCCGGCGCCGACTACGAGTCGGTGCTGGCACGAGCGGACGCGTTCGACGCGGTTCGGAGCGCGATCTCCATGCTCGACCGCGGCGAGGCGCGGGTTGCCGAGGTGATCGACGGTACCGTCGTGGTCCACGAATGGTGCAAGCACGCGGTGCTCATGTGGTTCCGCGTCAACGACATGGCCACGATCGAAGCTGGACCATTCGAGTACGCCGACAAGCTGCCGCTGAAGCACGGCTACGCGGCGGCGGGGGTGCGGGTCGTTCCCGGTGGCAGTGCTCGTTTCGGCGCCTACCTTGCACCGACGGTCGTGATGATGCCGGGTTACGTCAACATTGGCGCCTACGTCGATGAGGGATCGATGGTCGACACGTGGGCGACGGTGGGGAGTTGCGCACAGATCGGCAAGCGCGTCCACCTGGCGGGCGGCGTCGGGATCGGCGGGGTCCTCGAACCGCCAAACGCCGTGCCCGTCGTGATCGAAGACGACTGCTTCGTTGGTAGCCGCTCCATGATCGTGGACGGCGCGCGAGTGCGGGCCGGCGCCAAGCTCGGCGCGGGCGTCATCCTCGCCCGCAATACGCCAGTGATCGAGTCCGAGACCGGCCGCGAGGTCGGGCGCGGCGAGATCCCCGAGCGTGCTGTCGTGGTGCAAGGCACGCGCATGAAGGACTTTGCCGGCGGATCCTTCGGGCTGCCGTGCGCGCTGATTCTGCGCTATCTCGAGCCCGGCCAGATCCACGACGGTTTGCAGTTGAACGCCCTGTTGCGCGATCACGGTGTCGTGTGATGGATCGGGCGTCGTGACCGATCGAGCGCTCTCCGCCGTCATCGAGCACGACAGTCGGGACCTGTTCGGGCTCACCGCGGCGCTCTGCAGCGTCGCGTCGGTGTTCCCCAACGAAGGGCCGCTCGCCGACGCGGTCGAACAACGCGTGCGCACCAAGGCCCGATCGCTCGCCGTGCAACGCGTTGCCAACAACGTGATCGCGCGCACAGAACTGGGGCGCGCACGGCGCATCGTGCTCGGTGGGCATCTCGACACCGTGCCGCCCAACGGCAACGACCAGCCTCGACGCGATGGCGACACGCTGCACGGTCTTGGCACCGCCGACATGAAAGGTGGACTGGCGGCGATGTTGCGTCTCGCCGAGCAGATCTGTGCCAAGGCGCCCCGCTTCGATGTGACGTTGCTGTGGTACGAGGCCGAGGAAGTCGCCGACGAGCACAACGGCCTACGCCACCTCTTTGCGACGGCCCCCGACGTTGTGGCCGGCGACTTTGCGATCCTGCTGGAGCCCACGTCGGGTTGGGTCGAAGCCGGTTGCCAGGGATCGCTGCACCTCGAAGCCGTCTTTCGGGGGGCGCGGGCGCACACCGCTCGGCCGTGGATGGGGGAGAACGCGATTCACCGCGCCGCAGCGGCGTTGTCGGCAATCGCGGCCCACGAATCCGACAGCCCCGTGGTCGACGGTCTCCAGTTCCGAGAGTCGTTGCAGGTGGTGCGAGTTGAGGGTGGCATCGCCAACAACGTGGTGCCCGACGAATGCCGCGTTGTCGTGAACCGCCGCTTTGCTCCGAACGTGACCCCCGACGAGGCCGAAACGCAGGTGCGCGCGCTGCTCGACGGCGCCGACGAGGTTCTCGTGCGCAACATGTCGCCGGCGGCCGCGCCGAACCTTGCCAACGCACTCGTGGCCGAATTCGTGGGCACGCTCGACTTGGCGGTGCGACCGAAGCTCGGCTGGACCGACGTGGCGCGTTTCGCGAGCAACGGTATTCCGGCGCTGAACTTCGGGCCCGGCGATCCGACGCTCGCGCACACCGCGCAGGAACACGTTGCGCGCGCCGATGTCGAGGGTTGTCACGCCGTGTTGGCGCACTTCCTCGGCGTCTCCTGACTGGTGCGGCCTGTGCCGAGACGCCAAGTGCCGAGACGTGTCACCCTGCTGCGAGGTTGATGATCGCAGCGTGGAGCTGTTGGGCATGGCCCGCGGTCACGCGCTCGAACAAAAAGCCGGTCGCGTAGGCGACGGCGGAGTCGCTGCGACAGTTCGTGACGGTGGCGCGGACCTGGAACGCGTGGCGGTGCGGTGGGAGCGGGAAGCGAAGCAGCACCGACGCGCCCACGCGGATCTCGGTGTTCATGATCACGCCCAGCCCCTGGGTCGATAGATCGAATGCGGTCGCGCGCCAACGCGGGTCGGGGCCAGCCTGATCGGTGATACCGAGCACCTCGACGCGTTCGCGAAACGGGACGCGCACGCGGCTACGCCGCGCCGCACCGGAGACGTCGACGAGTTCGATGGCAACGCAGCGTCGACCATCGACGTGATCGAAGGTGTTGACGACCGAGCCGGCCGTGCGTTCGGCCTGTTCGCCGTCGAGGCCGAGGGAGAGCCATACGGCCCGTCCGACGGGTACCGCGGTCGGCGTCGCGAGCGCGACAACCGCCAATCGCTGGCTGAATCCGATCACCTCGCCGCTGACGATGCCCAGCTGATCGATGTCGACCTCAGCCCAGGCCCGCGGCGCTTTGGTAGCGGCGCCGCCGCGAGGTTCACCATCCACGACCTAGTTGTCGACGAGACCGGACCAGCACCTGAGCCGGGATCGTCACCCGGCGCCCATGTCGCACTGCGGCGCAGGTGGACGCATGGCCCCTACAGTTTGCGCAGCACCGTGACGACGCGGCCGTAGATCGTGATTTCGGCCGGATCGAACACCATGTCGGTGAGTGCAGGGTTCGCGGGACGCAGGATGATCTTGTTGCGTTTGTAGAGGTAGGTCTTCACCGTGGCCTCCTCACCCGGAATGCCGGCCACGACAATGTCGCCGGGCTCTGCGGTGGGCTGGGCGCGCACGACGATGTGGTCGCCGTCGAAGATGCCGGCATCGATCATCGAGTCGCCTCGGACCCTCACCATGAACAGGTCGCCGCCACCCGTGAAGTCTTCGGGGAGCGGGAGTGTCTCTTGGATGTGCTCGGACGCGAGCACACCCGTGCCGGCCGCGACATCGCCGACGAGCGGCACGTAGCGGACCGTGCCGCGCTCGACCGGCGCAGTGGACATGGGTTCGTAGACGAGGTCGATCGCGCGGGGCTTGGTGGGGTCGCGACGCAAGAACCCCTTGTCTTCCAGCGCTCCGAGGTGCGAATGCACCGTCGACGGCGATGACAGGCCGACGGCCTCGCCGATCTCGCGCACCGAAGGTGGATAGCCCCGGCTGCGCAACGACTCGTCGATGAACTCGAGGACCTGGCGCTGTCTCGGCGACAGCCCCTCCATGCGGCGCTTGAGGGGTGGGCGCGTCGGCAACTTGGTGACCAAGTGCGCCGGGCGCGTGGCCCGGGTGCCCGGCGTGGGCTCGGTCTTGGGCTGGTGGTTGGGCTGGTGGTTGGGCTGGGTGCGCGCATCAGGAGCCATGGGGCGACGATAACACGATCAGGCGTTCGCTGCAAACACCCGTTCGGTTTTTGGCTTGACAGGAGCGTCGAACGCGCGGAACATCTGTTCGTACGAACTCACTGTCGCACCCCTGTGGTTCCCTCACGGTGGAGATGGCGAGCCCGGGCGACGCCACGAACGCAACGAACGCCACGAAGAAGCGAAGCAGCGAAGAGGAGCAGAAGATGGCAATGCAGATGACGGCAACCTTGGAGCGCAGGCCTACCCCGCTCGTTCGGCCCCTCCCGCGCCAGGTCGGGGTGCGCCAGGTCGGGGCGCGGCAGATGTCGCGACCCACGACCCGCCCAGCGGGGATACCCACCCGGGCGGCGACCTATCGGCGACGGCGCGTTGGTGCGGTGTTGCTCGGTGCAGTGTTCGTCGTGCTCGGCGCTCGCGGCGCCGACGCCGTCGTGTCGTCGGGGTCACATCACGTCCACGACGCGACGAAGGTGGTGCACTACGCCGTGCAGCCGGGCGACACGCTCTGGACCATCGCACACACACTCGCGCCGGGCGACGACCCGCGCGAGGTCGTCGACCTACTGGCCCAGGCGCACGGCGGTGCGACGATCCATCCCGGCGATGTCATCGATTGGGCCGGCCGCTGAGTCCGCGTCGGCGTCCTCGTCGGCCAGCCCATTAGCGTCAGGTATGTGCGCTGTCCGTACTGCCGCCACGACGACGACAAGGTCGTCGACTCGCGCGCCGCGGAACAGGGCAGCGCGATCCGCCGGCGTCGTGAGTGTCTCGATTGTGGTCGTCGCTACACCACCTACGAACGCGTCGAAGAAGCCGCGATCGTCGTGCGCAAGCGCAACGGAACGCTCGAGCCGTTCGATCTGGCGAAGCTCACCGCGGGGATCGACCGGGCGGCGAGTGGTCGTCTCGACGAGGCCGTCATCGCAGGGCTCGCCGTCGACATCGACGAGCAGTTGCGCGAGATGGGTGCCGAGGTCGGCTGGGACGCCATCGGCGTGGCGGTGTTGGAAGGTCTGCGAGGGCTCGACAAGGTGGCTTACTTGCGTTTCGCGTCGGTCTACAAGGGTTTCGAGGACGTTGCCGACTTCGAACGCGAGCTCGGCGAGCTCCAGAAAACGACCGCGCCGAAGGAACGCTGAGCGCGTTCGCCCGGACCCCGTACGGCGCCGTTTTGGACGTCGGAAGGCGCTGAAATCGCGTCGCCGAGTCCGTGAACATCTTCACGATCGCTAACTTTCGCGAACGGGGTGTGACCTGGGCCGACACCGGGGCACAAGCGTTGACACAGGTGTAATTGCAGTGCTGTAATGCACCCTCATCTCGCGGTTGGGCCCGCAGTGACCACAAGATCTTGTGGAAAATCTTGTGCATAACTGACGGACGGGCGGAGTATCCCGTATCCCGACGGCGTTTCTACCGACAGCTACCAGCCACCTGCGACGACGTCGCACACGACCGCAATAGGGGACAACACATGGCGATCACGCCACAGCAGCTCGGGATCGGGATCGGCCGGCGCTTCACACAGCCCGGTACGCATCCGTACGACATGGTCGCCTGGGAGACCCGCGACTCGCGCATCCCGAACTACAAAGACGGTGGCGACGCCTTCTTCCAGCCCGGAGTCGAATTCCCGACGAGTTGGTCGCTCAACGCGACGAACATCGTGGCCCAGAAGTACTTCCGAGGCACGCTCGGTACCGCCGAGCGCGAGCGTTCGTTGCGTCAGGTGATCGACCGCGTCGCCGACACGATTGCCGACTGGGGCGAGCACGATGGCTACTTCACCGACGAGCACGAGGCCGCAGCGTTCCGCGACGAGCTCAAGTACCTCCTTGTCACCCAGCGCGCCGCGTTCAACTCGCCGGTCTGGTTCAACATCGGCGTCAAAGGCGTGCCCCAGCAAGCGTCAGCTTGCCAGCCGTACCACGCACCTGTCGTGACGCCCGAAGGGCTGGTCCCGATCGGCGCGCTCGTCGAGGGCAACGCCGTAGGTGCCAAGGTGCACGACGCCAACGGCGTCTCTACGATCGTTGCGGTGAAGCACAATGGGCAAAAGCCCGTGCTGCGAGTGCACACAAAAGCGGGCATCGCGCTCGACGTGACCGCCGATCATCTCGTCTGGCGCGTCTCGGGTGGTGGGAGCGGCCGATTCGTCAAGGCCGGCACGTTGCAACCGGGCGATCAACTGCAATGGTGCCGCGTTGCATCGTGGGGTTTCGGAGACATCACCGGCCACGACGCGGCCGAGGCCGCACTCGCGGGCTGGTTGCAATCCGACGGATTCGTCGGGCAGTACGCGCAGGGTACGAACCGCTCGCTGACCATCGAGGCGATGACCGTCACCGACGCAGAGCGCCAGTGGGTTCGCGATGCAGTCGACGTCGTGTTCCCCGAGCGGCACAGTCATGAGCGACGCGTCGAAACGCAGGACGACACCCTCGACTGCCGTCGCCTCCGCCTCTATGGCGAGCACCTACGCCCGTTCATCGAGCGCTGGGGACTCCTTGCACGACGCCACGACATGCGCGTGCCGGAGTACCTTTTCACCGCGCCACTTCCTGTTGTCGCCGCGTACCTGCGCAGCATGTTCCAGGCCGAGGGCTATGTGACGGTGCGCGAGCGCGCAGCCGTCGTCGGTCTCGACATGATCTCCGAAGACCTGGTACGTGGACTCCAGCAGCTACTCGGTCGCTTCGGAATTTTCTCGCGAGTGCGTCGCAAGGAAGATCCGCGTGCGAATCGTGCCGGAACCTGGTCGCTTTCGATCCGCCCGCTCGGCGATCGGCGCCGGTTCGCGGATGAGATCGGTTTCATTGATCCACGAAAAGCCGCCAAGCTTGACGCGAGTCTCGAACTGTTCGGCACTGTCGAGCGCGAGTTCAAGGTGCTCGAGATCGAGCGGATCGAGTCGCTCGGTGAGATGGATGTGTACGACATCCAAACCGAGAGCGGCGAGTATCTCAGTAACCATCTGCGCGTGCACAACTGCTTCATCCTGTCGGTCGACGACCGCATGGACAGCATCCTCAACTGGTATCGAGAAGAGGGCACGATCTTCAAGGGTGGTTCGGGCGCGGGTGTGAACCTGTCGCGGATCCGCAGCTCGAAGGAGCACTTGAAGGGTGGCGGTACGGCGTCGGGCCCGGTGAGCTTCATGCGCGGGGCCGACGCGTCGGCCGGCACGATCAAGTCGGGTGGCAAGACGCGGCGCGCCGCCAAGATGGTGATCCTCGACATCGACCATCCCGACATCGAGGAGTTCATCTGGTGCAAGGCTCGTGAGGAGCACAAGGCGCGCGCGTTGCGCGAGGCCGGCTTCGACATGGACCTCGACGGCATCGACAGTTATTCGATCCAGTATCAGAACGCGAACAACTCGGTGCGCGTCACCGACGAGTTCATGCAGGCTGTCGTCGACGACAGTGACTGGAACCTGCGTGCGGTCACCGACGGCAGCATCGTGAAGACGCTGCGCGCCCGCGACATCTGGCGCGAGATCGCCCAGGCCAGCTGGGAGTGCGCCGACCCTGGCCTCCAGTTCGACACGACGATCAACCACTGGCACACCGCCGCCGCCACGGGCCGCATCAATGCCAGCAACCCCTGCTTCACCGGTGACACGCTCGTGCACACCGACAAGGGCCTGATCCGCTTCGACGCGCTGGTGTTGCGTGCACAGAAGGGCGAGACCTTCGGCGTGTACACGCACGACGCCACGAACCCGGACGCGCCCGCTGAGTGCGTCGAGATCACCAAGCCCGAGGCGTTCATGATCACGGGCTTCAACGAGATCGTGAAGCTGCGTTTCTCCAACGGCATGGAGCTGCGCTGCACACCGAACCACCGCCTCTGGACCGAGAACCGCGGCTACGTGCGCGCCGACGAGCTCGAGTTGGATGACGACGTCAAGACACTCACGATCCCGGCGCCGGCGGTACACGCCGACTGGGCCCTGCCGGCGCGCGCAGCCGCTGCCGCGCGGGCCGCGATGTTGCGCAACGACGGTCGTTCGGGACCGCTTGAGCTCCCCGAGAAATGGAGCAAGGAACTCGGCCATTACCTCGGCTGGCTCGTCGGCGACGGCTGCATCAGCGGCAACGTCGTGTCGACCGTGTACGGCGGCGACGAGGAAGTCGCCGAGATCCTCCCCAGGCATCGTGAGTTCGCGAGCGCGTGCAACGCCGGCCGCCCGTCGACACCGTCGGTACAGCGCAATGGCACCGTGCAGCTGCGCCAGAGCCGGCGCGCGATCGCCCGCTTCTTCGAGGCCCTCGGCGTGTCGACGAAAAAGGCACACGACAAGGCCATGCCCGAGGCGATCTACGAGGCGCCGACGGAAGTGCAGGCTGCGTTCCTGCGCGGCCTGTTCGACGCTGACGGCTGCGTGCACGACAGCCCGCACTACAGGTATGTCGGGCTCGGTTCGGCATCACGCGAGCTGCTCTTGGGTGTGCAGCGCTTGCTGACGACATTCGGCGTGTTCAGCCACATCTACCAGACCCGCAAGGCCGGTGAGGGTGCGCAGTTCCAGTACACGCGCGCCGACGGTACCGAGGTCGAGTACGAGTCGCGCGCGATGTACGACCTGCGCATCGCCAACACTTCGGTCGCGGCCTTCGCCGAGCGCATTGGTTTCGCGCTGTCGACCAAGGCGGGCAAGCTCGACCGCTACCTTGCCGAGCACCGCCTCAACCAGACGAAGAAGAGCGTGCGTCTCGTCGAGCGGGCCGACGACGGCGTCGAGCTCACCTACAACCTGTGTGAGCCCCGCAACCACTCCTACATTGCAAATGGAACAATTGTTGCAAATTGCTCCGAGTACATGCACCTCGACAACTCGGCGTGCAACCTGGCGTCGATCAACTTGTTGCACTACATCGACGAGGAGGGCAACTTCGACACCGATGGCTACAAGCACACCATCGAGGTGATGTTCACCGCGCAGGAGATCCTCGTCGGCAACGCCGATTACCCAACCGAGCCAATCGCCGAGACAAGCCGTCGCTTCCGTCAGCTCGGTCTCGGTTACGCGAACCTCGGCGCGCTGCTCATGGCGCTCGGATTGCCGTACGACTCGGCGTCGGGACGCGCGTGGGCGGCCGCACTCACGTCGCTCATGACCGGCCACGCCTACGCCACGAGTGCGCGCACTGCCGCACGCATGGGTCCGTTCGCCGGCTTCAACGAGAACCGCAACCACATGCTGCGCGTGCTCGAACAGCATCGCGAAGCAGCCGCGAAGATCGACGAGGATGTCGTGCCCGCGGAGCTGCTCGGCGCGGCCCAGTGGAGTTGGGACGAAGCGTGCGAGCTCGGCGAGCGCTACGGCGTGCGCAACTCGCAGGCCACCGTGTTGGCGCCGACCGGGACAATCGGCCTGATGATGGATTGTGACACCACTGGGATCGAGCCCGACCTCGCGCTCACGAAGGCGAAGAAGCTCGTTGGCGGCGGCACGATGTTCATCGTCAATCAGACAATTCCGCGAGCGCTACGCAAGCTCGGGTACGGCACCGATCAGGTGCAGGCGATCGTGTCGTACATCGACGAGCACAAGACGATCATCGGTGCGCCTGCGCTCGACCCGGCGCACCTGCCGGTGTTCGCCTGCTCGATGGGCGACAACCCGATCCACTACATGGGCCATGTGTCGATGATGGCGGCGGCCCAGCCGTTCTTGTCGGGTGCGATCTCCAAGACCGTCAACCTCCCCGAGGACGTGACGGTCGAAGACGTCGAGCACGTGCACCTCGAGAGCTGGCGGCTCGGGTTGAAGGCCGTTGCGCTCTACCGCGACAACTGCAAGGTGGCGCAACCGCTGTCGACGCAGAAAGCCGCGTCGGCGACAGGCCCGGCGAGCGATTCGCCGGCAACGATTGTGGAGCGGATCGTCGAGACGGTGATCGTGCAGGAGCCGGTGCGCCAGAAGCTGCCGCGCACTCGTTCAGCGAAGACGTTCTCGTTCCGTGTGGCCGACTGCCATGGCTACGTCACGATCGGCGAGTATGACGACGGACGTCCCGGCGAGATGTTCCTCCAGGTCGCCAAGGGCGGTTCCACGCTCGCCGGCATCATGGACGCCTTCGCCATCTCGGTGAGTCACGGTCTGCAGTACGGCGTGCCGCTCGAGGCGTTCATCGATATGTTCACGAACATGCGCTTCGAGCCCGCGGGCATGACCGACGACCCCGACCTGCGCATTGCCTCGTCGCTCGTCGACTACATCTTCCGCCGTCTCGCGGTGCAGTACCTGCCGTTCGACAAGCGCGAAGCGATGGGCATCCTCACGGTGAGCGAGCGCATGCAGCCGACGTTGCCTGGGGTCGAAGAGACCGCGGGCAAGATCAACTCGACGACCGACCTCCCGCTCGACGATCAAGCTCCGTCGGCCGCGCTCAACGCTCCCGCTGCCGCGCCACCCACGAGGCCCGCGCACGAACCACGGTCACGTGTCGGCGACGTCATCTGTCCGAACTGTGGCGACATGATGCAACGGGCCGGTAGCTGTCACGCGTGCCCGAGTTGCGGGAGCACGAGCGGCTGCAGCTGATCACTCGGTTCCTGGGGCGTTCCACCCCCTGTAAGGGGGAAAACGCCCCAGGAACACGGCGTATCCGTTCAAGAATTGATCGGTAACGCCAGCCAAAATTGGCGCACAGGCGATGCAGACGCCGTCATGACGCGTCGACACAATCGCGCCCGGACTGAAGCGGTATTTGGCGCATCGTGTCGAACGACCGTCTCGACCGCGACGTCCGCCCCGGGGGTTCCCGACGTCACTCAGATTGGTGACGCGGCCTTCTCAGCAGTAGGGGTCTGGGGCCGATGCGCGTAGAGGTGTCGATAACTGTCGGCGCGTCGCCCCGGGAGGCCACATGCCAGTTTCAACCATCGGCAACAGGTTCCGCCGATTCTTGCGAGTCGGACCGATCACGATGTTGATGGGTGCCGCGCTTGTGCTTGCCGGCATCGTGCAGACCACATCGTCAACCACGTATTGCGCCGACCAATCGTGCCTCTCGGGAACGGCGTTGATCGCGAAGTTCAACTACGACCACGGGTATGTCTTCGAAAAGCCGGCTGGCAACGAGCACGTCGTAACGCTGTCGCATGCCTCGGCGAAGGGCGCGACCTGGCATTCGACGCTCCCCGTGTCGGTCCTGATCATCAAGGGCGGCGATTCGTCGGTGTTCGTGACGTTCGCGTCGCCGCAACGCGACGGAGTCTTCGATAACTCCGTGCTCCCAAAGGTCGGCAACGACAAGAACTACCCCGATATCTCGAACGTGCAGTTCTGCGAAGCAATACCGGTGGTCACGACGACGATCCAGCCGACCACGACGACGGGCGTGCCGCCGACCACGGTCGTGCCTGATGTGACCACGACCGCGCCTGCTGCGACCACGACCGTGCCACCGACCACGCCATCAACCGTCGTCTCGCAGGGTTCGACGACGACTCGATCGGTCTCCACCTCGACATCGATCGTGCGATCGGCGGGGAAGCAGTTGCCCTTCACCGGTGGGGCCTCGACCCTGCTGATCATCCTCGGTGTCGTGTTCTTGGCCGTCGGATTCGTGCTGACGATGTTCGACCGCAGGCGTCATCTGCGGAGTCAGACCTAGATCGGGGGATACGGACGGGAGCGGCATGAGACCGCTCGTTCGTTCGCTCGCCGTGCTGAGCGCGGTCGCTAGCGCGCTCGGCGTTCTGGCGACGGCATCGTGGGCGCAGCAGCGGGACGGACTCACCGCGACGATCCTGATCGCGATGACCTGGGCTGCGGCCGTCGCCGCGGTCGACGCAGTGATCGTATGGCGCGACTCACCGGCGACGCGACTATGGGCAGCATCGCGCGGACGGGCGTCGGTCACGTTCGTCGTGCGCCTTGGTGAGGAACGAGTTGACATCGCACGCGCGAGCATTGCGCTCGCGGCGCGCGCCGGTTCGGTCATCGTCGTGGCCACGAGGCACCACGCCATGCTCGACGACCTCGGTGACGTCGATGTGCATGAGCACATCGCGCCGACGATCGCAGAGGCGTTGCGCGACGCAGTGCTCACGATCACGACCGACGCGGTCCTCGTGCTCTCCGCGAGCGCGTTTCCGCTCGGAGATGCATGCGAGACGGCTGCGGCGTTGCTCAGCGGACGTGTCGGATGGGTCATTGGGACTGCGCCCGCATTCAACAATGATCGTTTCGCGCCCGGCGAACGCGAGTTGATCAGCGCGCGTACACGGACCGCGGCACGCGAGTTCGGGTTGGTGACGTGGGAGCCCGATGCGACGATCGTGCGTACGAGCCTGCTTCGCTCGTTCCCGCTTGAACCGGGCCGGCCGGACGGGCGCTGGTTACGTTCCCGCGCCGCTGACGATTGGTACGGCGTCACGTTCGCCGAGCCCCTCGCCGTTCGGGCCGCGCCTGCTGACGCGCCGGTGTTCTGGGCGACCGAAACGCGACGCCAGCGGGGCGTCGCCGCTGACCTCGCCGACGCGACCCTGCATGGAGCGTTCGGAGCGCGCCTCATTGCCGGAGGAATCCTGCTCCGCGAGTTGTACGCCTACCCGATGGCGATGTGGCTGTTCGCGTTCGTGCTCATTGGCCGCAACGCAACGCTTCCGCTCTCGGTGTCGCCCGTCACGTTCTTCGCAATCGTCGGTGCGCTCGCGGTCGTGCGGTGGACCTCGAGCCGATTGGCGTTCGGGGTTGGCGTGCACCCCATCGACGAAGCGCGAGGAGCTGCGTACGGGCTACCGGCTTCGGTGCTGGCGCTTCCAGAGGCGGTTGCGCGCCGGGTGCGATGGTTGCCGTTCGGCGTCCCCGATGAACCACTGCTGTGGGTTGCGCTCGTGCTGACACTGGTCACGACGATCCCGTTGCTCGACCGCCGTCGGCCTGTTGGCGGCGCGGCGGTCGGAGTGGGAGCGGGGCTCGCGCTCGCAGCGCTCGCGGCAACGTGGTTGTTCGCGTTGCGGTCGTTTGGGACGCGGGGATGGGATCGCTCGACGTACCGAGTGCCCATCGACGTGCCGGCCACGATCGACGGCGGACCGGCGCGCACCACCGACGCGTCGCCTCGAGGACTCGGAGTCATCGGCACGTCGTTGACGTTGGAGTCCGGCGAACCCGTTGCCGTGTCGGTGAGGTTCACAAGGTCCAGCGAGCTGAGGGTACGCGGACGCGTCACCCACGTGCGCCAGGCTGACCATCGCCGCGCCGCCGGCGTGGCGCTCGACCTCGACGGCCGTGAACGCGTCGCGTGGGTCCGCGCCGTCTTTGCTGCCGCCGGACTGACGGCAGGTGCACGAACAGTGCCGGTGATGACGACTGCGCCGCGGATCCACTACGACCGAAACCCCACCACGATCAGACGTCGCCTCGTGGTCGGGTTCCACGTGGGCGCCGTCGCAGCAATTTCGGCGCTGGTCGGCGTCGCGCTGCTGTTGGCGTTCCTCGGCTACCAGCCGATGGTGGTGCGGTCCGGATCGATGGTGCCGCGGCTTGGTATCGGTGACGTCGTGATCGCGGATTGGATACCGGTTGAGCAGATTCACCGCGGCGAGATCGTCACATTCAATTCGGCGATCGGCGTGAGCGGAACGGTCACGCATCGGGTGCAGACGGTCAGCGTCAGCGGCGACGTCGTGAACGTCGTGACAAAAGGCGACGCCAACGCCGGATCCGAGCAGTGGTCGGCGCGCCGCGGCACGCTCGTTGGTCAGGTCGTGCTGACGGTGCCACGAGTCGGCGAGGTCCTCGTCGTGCTCGGTGCGTCGACGGCGCGCACACTGCTGTTGGCTGCGAGTGGCGCGATCGCGCTGTTGGCCGCGCTTGACGCTGCACGCCGCCGGGCGGTGCGCCGACGACTCGCGCCCCACGCCTGATGCCAGATGCCTGCTGTGAGATGTCAGACGGCGTCGGCGTCGCGGGCCAAACGAACGAGTTCGGCTCGGGCGCGAGCGACACGCGATCGGATCGTGCCGATCGCGCAATCGCACACCTCGGCGGCCTCGTCGTAGCGCAGGCCGAGGACCTGGGTCAGCACGAACGCGTCGCGGCGTTCGGGGTCGAGGCGTCGCACGAGCAAATCGAGGTCGACGTCGCCGCTCCGGTCGGGCACCTCGGTAGCGGTCCGAGCCAGTACCGCGAAGCTCCCGAGCGCCCGCCGGGTCCTAGTGCGGCGCCGGATGTCGTCGGCGCACACCCGGCGTGCGATACGGAGCAGCCAATGGATGAACGGCGCGTCGCCCCGGTAGCTCGCGAGACTGCGCAACGCCCGCAGGTACGTCTCCTGCACGAGGTCGTCGACGTCATCGCCCGACCCGAGATACGTGCACAACTGCCACACTTGGGGCTGCGTGGCGCTCACGAGGCGCCGCAACGCGACGTGGTCGCCCGCGCCGCCCGCAAGCGCCAGGCGGCTCATCTCATCCATCGCCGAGCATTCTTGCATGCCGATGGTGCCTGGTTCGCCCGGCGCTGCGAGTGGCTTCGCCCGCGCGCGTTTGGGCCGTGAGGGAACCATTGCTCCAAGCCGGACGACTGGAAGGGTGTGCGCCGGGATTTGCCACCGTGTGAACGCGTCGAAGAAGCCATATCGGCGCGCCTCGACGGCGAGGACCCGGTGCTCGACGACGACCTTCTCAGCGAGCACCTCGCGGGTTGCGCGGCGTGCCGGGCCTTCGAGGCGACTTCCGCCACCCTCCACAGAGCCGTGAGCGTGCGCTCCGCGCCCGAAGTTCGCGACCGCACCCGCGAGATCCTCGCCGCGGTCCGAGCGATTGATCGTGCGCCGGCGTGGCTGGCGGTGCGAGCCGTACTCGCGGTGGTGGCCGTCGCCGAGGCGGTCCTCATCATGCCCGCGCTCGTGTATGGAGACGATGGCGGGGTGCCCACCCATGCGGCGCGGCACCTCGGCGCGTTCGGCGTGGCGTTCGCCGTGGCCCTGCTCGTGATCGCGTTTCGTCCGCAACAAGCGCGCAGCCTCGTACCCATGACGGCGACCCTTGCTGCTGGCATGATCGCTGGTGCCATTATCGACAGCGCGGAAGGCAACACGTCACCATTCTTGGAAGGCCATCACCTGCTCGAGGTGTTCGGCCTCGTGCTCGTGTGGTTGCTTGCGGTGCCGGCGTCGTGGCCCCGCCGCGATCGCGATCGCGCCGGGCGGCGAGGCACGGCGCGGCGTGCTGCGCTACGCCTCGCGGCAACGCCGGTGCCCAACACCGATCACTCCGAAACCAACACGGCTTGACGATGGCGCCTGCTTCGCCCGGCGCGGTCGAGCGATCGCTTGGACCGGGCTGACGGTAATGGCGTTGGGCGATCGCCGCGTCGGGCGCCTGCTTCGCCCGGCTTGACTATTGCGCCTGCTTCGCCCGGCTCCTTAGAGCTGTGATGCGAGGTCGGTGATGGTGGGGACGGTGCATGCGCTGGCCGGCTGATCATTGGTGAGCGTGCAGATTGCGGCCGTGATGCCGTTGGCGGTGCCGATGGCAGCCTTGGCGATCGGACTGTTTGGATCCGATAGCGCGTCGGCGATCGTGTTGTGCGACTTACCTTGGAGCAGCGCCACGTCGTAGGTCGAGCCCGAGAAGTACGTACCGTCGAGGTAGAGGAACGGGACGCCGCCCTGGGTGTATTTGTTCCAAAGTGCGGCTTGGGCCGCGGTCGCATCCTCGAGGTGTTTGTAGCCCGAACCATCGGGTTGATTCGTGGCGAATTCAACGGTCGAGAACGTGAGGTACTTGCTCGTATACGACGACTTGTAGAACGAGAACGTCTGGGTGTTGGGATGTACGTCGGTGATCGACGAGTGCGTCACGCTGAGATTCGAGAACGTGCCGAACCGTCCGAGCGCGTTGACAATCGCCCATCGCTCCGCCGCGCAGAAGGGGCAGAACTCGGCACCGATGAACAGGATTGCCGGCTTTCCCGAAGCGCGCGTGTCAGAGATCTTTTCCGGCAATGTCGCGCTTCCGAGTCCGATCTTGTCGATCGTCGCGGTCGGTACGGACGTGACCTTGGACACGAGCGCGGCCGAGGCCGGCGAACGCCCATATGCGCTGTCCTTCTTGGTGCTGGTGCCGCCACCGATGGCCACAACCAACGCGATGGCAACGATGGCGACGACAGCAGCCGCGATCCACCGGATTGACTTCGACGATCCCAGTTGTGGTTGCGATGCGCGCCGTGCCGGGCTGGCTGCGCCCCGGCCTTGCGGTGTGTGGCGCGGCGCGGGTTTGCGAGCCCCGCCACCTTTGCCTTGTGGCTTCTTGCGCGAGTTCACGGTGCACCGTCTCCTACGAAGGTTGGTGTGGTTTCGAGCGAGCGACGACGTTCGTTGTCGCGTGCGAGCAGCAACATCGCAGTGATAAACGTCAAGGCTGCGAGGTCCATCAGCGGCAGCGACACGAAACCAAACTGCCACACGTAGCGATTCGTGCACGGATTGTCGACGGCACAAAACGTCGCTTGCTTCGGATACGCCTGTAGTTGGGTGTGGTAGGCCGCGATGACGATCCCGATCAGTGCCGGCGGAAGGGCATAGCGCCATACGCCGAAGTCGCGACGCCACGCGGCGAGCAGCAGCACAATGCTCAGTGGGTAGACGCAGATCCGTTGGTACCAGCACAGCTCGCACGGCACGAAGTGCGCGCCGACGGAGTAGTACAGGCTGCCGACCATCGTCACTGCTGCGACGATGCCGCCGAGCCAGAGCGCGTTTTCCGCGATGCCGTCGAGGAGTGCCGCCGATGCTGCGTCGGGCCGGAGCCGGTGTGTGAGCGCGAGGCCGATCACGATTGCAGTCGCCGCGAACGTGCACAGTGCGAGGATCGCGAAGAAGCGGGACAGCGTGTCGGTGCTCAATTGGGCTCGGGTGCTCAGGGGAGCGGGATGTCGACGTTTCCGGAGACACTCGCGCCGTCGTGTGTGATCGCGTCGGTGTCGATCTGGTACTTCCCGCCTGTGGCCTCGAGATCGCTGACGAGGTGGCCGAGCAGGTCGAGTCGACGCGTGGTCAGGTTACGCGTCGTCGTAGTGCCGTCACGACGCGCCCGCACGTGCCACTGTGCCAAGGGAAGCTCGGCTCCCGACGCGTCGAGGTACGTCACGTGCACTTGGTACAGGCCGGGTCGCGTCTTTTCGGTATACACCTGGATCGCACGGTCGCCAACCACATGAATTGTGTAGATCGTCGGGCTTCCTGGGCTGACCGACGACGTGATCGTTTGCGGCGTCGCGCGTGTCGTCACGGCGAGTGGCACCTCGACCGATCCGGTGTCGCGCGCCACGAGCATCGTGAGGTTCCAGCGGCCTGGGAGCGACAGGTTCGCTCCGTTGGCGCGCCATGTGCCATCGGTCGCGCGCCGCAGGTCGAGGCGCGATCGAGCGATGTCGGGCCGAGAGCGAAGCGCGAAGGTCACGCTCACCGAGCTTGCGGAAACGATCCGCTTCGTGTCGTAGTCGACGATGCGGGCGTGAAAATCGTTGAAGCCGGGGTAGCCGGGCGCGATGGTGAGATGCACCCGGGTCGTCGTGCCCGCGTCGGCGGCATCGACGGTGATCGAGGGCGTCGCCGCGTTCGCGGTCGTCGACGCGCTCGGCGCGAGGTTCTGCAGGTATCCGGTGGCGACGATGACGATGGCGGCCACAACGAGCTCGATCGCCCCGACCCGTACGAGCCCGCGCACCGACGTGTGTGACGCGGCAACGTTGCGAAATCGGTTCACCGCGCCGAGCGAAGCCAGCACGCAGAACAATACGATCTTGACCAGCACCCAACGCCCGAAGCTGTCGTGCAGGAAGCTCGACCAGCTCCCGACCTCGACGTAGGCGCGTTGTGTGCCCGTGAACGCAACGACGAGCAGCATCACGCCCGCCACGGTGGAATAGCGCCGAACGAGCACTCCCCGCGCCTCGGCCTCGAGGTGGCGAGTCCCCACCAGCACCGCTGCGAGCCCGCCGATCCAGATGCCGACTGCCACGATGTGACCGGCGAGGAGCGCGAGCGCGAACCATCGGTTGGACGACGTAGCGGCCGTGTGACTGGTCTGGATCTCACCGATGATCGCGCCCAGCAAGGCAGCGACGAGGAACCATGGGGCGCCGCGCGCGACCGCGCCGTCCCTGCGCCGCATCGCGATGATCGCGACGGCAAGTGCAAGCCCGACGACGAGCAGCGGCCCGGTCCGCTCGAAGAGCTGATGGCCGAGCGAATGACCGAACAGATCGCTCCACCCGAGCCCCGCCGTCGCGCGCGCCGAGGTCGTGATGGTCAGCGAACCAACGAACGCAGCGAACCACGACGCCGCGGCGAGCACGGCCAGACGTGACCGAACCGCGGGCATCAGGAGTCCGACGCAAGCGACGCCGATCAACAGGATCAGCCCGGCGTCGAAGAGCCAGCGCCCAACGAGCGCGAGTACCGACGGCGACGCGACGGACGACGATACGACCGCGCTCGCGGCGCGCGGGGTGACGTTGACGCCGAAGTTGAACGAGCCCTGCGCGAGATGCCCGTCGACCTTTGACACGGTGCGCCACGTGACCGTGTACACGCCATCACCCATGTGCGCGACGCGCACGGAGAGCACCGCCGGCCGGCCCGGTTGCGCGCTTGGATGTGCACCGAGTTGATGGCGGCCACCGCTCGAATCGAGCACGGCGATCGACGACAATCCCGGGTCGGGCGATTCGCCGAACGTGATCGTGATCGCAGTCGGTCCGCGTTTGACGACGGCGCCCGCGTCGGGGTCGGACGCGATTCGCAGCGCGTGCGCCGACGCCCCCGTGGCGCTGAGCAGCGTCACGAGTATCGCCAACGCCACTACGACGGTGGCGTGGCGTCGGATCACGTCACGGTTTCGATGTGCGTCGTCCCGACAATCCGAGGACCAGTGCGCCCCCGCCGAGGACGATCCCTACGATCAAGGCCAAGATCCCGAGCGTCTTGGCCGACGATGCCGAATCGTCGGCCGATGTTGCCGTCGTCTTGGCTGCATCGACTCTGGCGCCGAGCCTTCCCACGTTCGTGGCCACCTCACCAGCGGTGGGGGTCTTGTCGGGGAATTCGGCGACGGTCGGGTTGACGACCTCGTCGAATGTCGAGTCCGACGACGTGAACGATTCGTCGACGGCGTGGTTGTTGATCGCTCCGGTGAAGTGGAACGTGTACACGCCGGGCTGGGTTGGGATGATGGGCGCGTCGAACTCGCCGTGGCTGCCGATGCCGGTGTCTTCATCGAACGAGAGTGCCAGCTCCAGCGGGTCGGAGGTCTTGCCCGCGGTGCTCACGACCAGCTTCAGCTTGTCGCCGATGTCGTCGACGGCCTTACCGGCAGCGTCGTGCACGGCCAAGTAGACGGCGTTCGGCACGCCCGTGTACGCCGGTTCGGTCTTCCATCCCACTGTGAGCTGGTACGTGCCCACGTCCTTGACGACATGCGCCGAGGCTGGGGCGGCCAGCGCCATCACGACGCCCATCGCCGCACCGGTTGTCGCCACACGCTGTAGAAACCGCATCGGGAACCCTCCAAGGCACGGGCAACTTACCTGCGCGCCGGGAGAACAGTCGCTCGGCGCGGTCGCGAAGTTCCCAAGTCTCTCAGGGACGCGGTCTCTCAGCGACGCGGCGATGCCCGGCCGTAGCCGGGCATCGCGCATCGATGTTGTAGATCTATCTTCCTTGGAGGCGGCGGTCGGCCAGGCTCGACGCGTGGCCCGTTCGGTCGCAGAAGCGCACCGTTCTGGGTGGGAGCCTGTCCGTTGCCGGTCGACTGCCGCGTGTGTGGTCCGGTGGGGTTTCCTGCATCGGCCGCTCCCAAAGGTGTCGGCGTGAGGATCGGGACAACTTCATCGTGCACCTCCGGCGACTGAGATGCAAGAGGCGCTTCGTCAAGATGTCGTTGCCATCGACGATGCGGCGAACCGGCACGATCGACGATATTCATCGTGACGAATCAGACGTCGACGTGCCCGCCCGATCGCCAGTATTCGCCGTGGTCTCGGTCAAGGAAGCCGTGGTCGACGAGGTAGCGCCGCAGCGCCGCAGTGTCGGCGTGGAAACGACCGAGGATCAGGTTGACCATCTTTTCGGAGTACCGCGTCCCGGGATCGAACTGCTGCGCGAGGTGTTCGAGGATGACAAGTCGCTTGCTCTGCTGCGCCGGGATGTGCGTGAGTCGTCCGTTGCGTAAGAACGAACGCAACACACGCGCGTCGTCGGCCGACACGTCGGGATGTTGTTCGGGAGCGTGTGCGCGTCGCATCGCCTCGAAACGCGCCGCAACTTGAAACGCTTCCGACAAGAGCGCGAGTTGCCCATCATCGGATCGTTCGACGAGTCCGGCATCGACGAGTCGTTGGACCGCGCGCGCCGTCGCTGCGACATCGAGACCGGTGTCGGCGCGCACGGCTGCGATGTCGCCGGCGCCGAGCACGAGCGCGGCAACGACGCGCAGACGGTCGCCTTCGGCGAGCAACCCTGCGAGCGTTGCGGCATCCAGATACGGCTCCACCTCGGTCTGAGCGTCGGGGTTGGTCTCGGCCATCCCCTCGATCATCGCGCAGGAGGCGCTCTGGGTGGCGAGGTACCGTGGTTGCATGCTCGATGACTTCGACGTCTCTCGGATCTTGGTGATCACGGCCCACCCCGACGACGTCGATTTCGGCGCGGCGGGGAGCGTCGCCGCGTGGACCGATCACGGCATCGAGGTGTCGTACTGCATCGTGACCGACGGTGACGCGGGTGGTGCCGACACAGGTATCGCGCGGGCCGACATGGCGCACATCCGCCGCAAGGAACAGACCGCGGCCGCCAACGTGGTCGGCGTGAGCGACATCCACTGGCTCGGCTATCCCGACGGCCGGGTCGAGGCGACGCTCGAACTGCGCAAGGCGCTCACGAGGGTCGTGCGCATGGTTCGTCCTGAGCGCGTGGTGACCCAATCGCCCGACCGGCTCCTGACGCGCATCTATGCGAGCCATCCCGATCATCTCGCGGCCGGTGAGGCAGCCATCTGCGCGGTCTATCCCGACGCACGCAACGCGTGGGCCTTCCCTGAGCTGCTCGACGACGAGGGCCTCGCGCCCCACGTGGTCCCCGAGCTCTGGCTCATGGCGCGCGAGCAGCCTGACCGTTACGTCGACACGACCGACGTGTTCGACCGCAAGATCGAGGCGCTGCTCTGTCACGCGAGTCAAATGGTCGGCCGCGAGGACGCCATCGCGCCGATGTTGCGCGAGTGGTCGCAACGCACCGCGGGGATGGCCGGCCTGGCCGAGGGACGTTGCGCTGAAGGGTTCCAGCGCATCGATACGCGCTGACAAGGCACGCGGAGCTCGCGGCGCCGTAGATTCGGGCGCATGTCCAGCACGACGACCAACCCGAGTGGTACGACCACAGGTGTCGACCATCCACTTGCGATGCTCACCGGTGACGAGATCACGATCGCGGTCGACACGATCCGCGCCGCGAATCGCGTGTCGGCGAACGCTCTCTTCTCGCACGTCGTCCTCCACGAGCCCGACAAGGCCTTCCTGGCCGCGTGGCGCCCGGGCGAGCCGTTCGAACGTGTGGTGCGGGTCGAGGTCGTTCCCGGACCGGAACTCACGCTGATCGAGGCGGTCGTGTCGGTCACGCGACGCGCCATCGTCGAGTGGACCGAGATCGAAGGCATGCGGCCGACGTTGCTGATGCACGAGGCCGCGAACGCGATCTTCACGACGAAGGAGCATCCCGATTATCTCGCCGCGCTCGCGCGCCGCGGTATCACCGACATCGACAACGTACAGATCGACCCTTGGCCAGCAGGTACCTTCGGTTACGACGCCGAGGACGGCCGCCGGATCTCGCGCTGCATCTCCTTCGTGCGCGAATACCCTGAAGACAACGGCTACGCGCGCCCGATCGAAGGCCTGATCGTGCATTTCGACATGGGCAACAACAAGG